>NZ_JAGXJW010000269.1 GCF_019091135.1 Cohnella sp. GbtcB17
AGGCATACGCGCCTTCATTCTGCTCGTTCACGTCGACCTCCAGTCCCGGGCCCTTCATGCGCTCTGCATGCCGGATCAGCTCGCTGCCGATTCTCTGTCCATGATAATCGGGATCGGCGAACAGCATCTCGGTTCGTTCGCCGTCAAGTCCCATGAAGCCGACCGGGGCACCATGCGCGTCGCGCGCGACCCACAGCTCGACCGCCCCGAGCGCTTCGTCTCGCACGATACGATGATAGAATTGTATGTCCGTTTCCGCCAGAAAATG
>NZ_JAGXJW010000270.1 GCF_019091135.1 Cohnella sp. GbtcB17
ATGCTTCCGGCACCGTGTCCAACACGGGCATGGATACACGGACGGGAGGCTTCGCAGCCAACGGCGAGCGCGATGGTAATATCGTAAAATCATACGCTATCCTGTCTGTTGTGTCTGCCTCCGGTGTTAAAGGATCGACACGCTCGTATACTGGTGGATTCGCCGGATACAACGACGGAATTTTATCCGGCGTGTATGCGAACGTGCCTGCTATCGAGGTTAATATCACAGGCGCGAGTGACTTTAAGGGCGCATTGGTGGGCTACAA
>NZ_JAGXJW010000271.1 GCF_019091135.1 Cohnella sp. GbtcB17
TACTCTTTTTAAGAATCATAGCTTCTTTTCCTTTTCTGTTATATATTCTTTTCTCATAGGAATTGCCACTTTTTGAATAATCTTTTTCTTCACCATCATCTCTAATATATTGAACATTATCCTCGGATAAAATCGTATAAGATTTATTCTTTTGCATCTTTTTTTAGTTATATAAGCTATCAACTCTTCTTTTACATCAGGTGGACGCTTTTTGCATGCTGATGCATTCTTGAAGTTCTCTACTCGATGTTGTTTTGCACGGAAATGC
>NZ_JAGXJW010000272.1 GCF_019091135.1 Cohnella sp. GbtcB17
GATTTGTGTTACTAGGATTGAGGGTAGAATTAGCACCTCTTTGATGTTCCTCTTGAGTCACAAGATGGAATACTCTATTAACTTCGGGCAAAGGATCCATCAGCAAGATACTTCCTCGGACTTGAGAGTAAGAGTCTGAAAGCCCCATTAAGAATGACATAATATACTCCATATGGTAGTGATCTTGGAGCTTTTTGACTCCACCGCAAGTACAGCCATTGCAGGTGCATGAGGGCCTGTAATTAGTGAGTTCTTCCCATATTGTCTT
>NZ_JAGXJW010000273.1 GCF_019091135.1 Cohnella sp. GbtcB17
TAGGGAATATCAGGAGTAGGGATCCATAAAATAAGTGCATAAATTATATACAGGAATTTTTAGGGTTGATATAATTTGTCTAGATGCTAATCCGGGAGGAAGGATATATACAATGGTAGTACCACAGCAGGTCAAACCAACTGCGCCGTTCTTAAAAGGTGAAAGCGGGAAGGTATTATTTTTCCGAGTTTGTGTTCTCATATTCAGCCTTTTAACCATGATGTTCTTCACAAACGGTATTCCCAAATATTATAAAAAGCTGCTTACG
>NZ_JAGXJW010000274.1 GCF_019091135.1 Cohnella sp. GbtcB17
TTTTAAAAGCTTCCTCACATTCTTCTGTCCATTCGAACTTCTTATTGCCTCGTATAACATTAAAGAATTGTAGACATTTATCAGTTGATTTGAAATAAATCTGTTTAATGCTATCATTTTTACTGTTAAGGCTTGGACTTCTTTCGACTTCGTTGGTGAAGGCATCTCTATTAGGGCCTTGATTTTTTTTGGATTTGCTTCAATTCCCCTCGCATTAACTATGAAACCCAGAATTTTTATCGAGGAGACTCTAAAAGAACACTTCTTC
>NZ_JAGXJW010000275.1 GCF_019091135.1 Cohnella sp. GbtcB17
GTTATCCCTGGTAGTTCTGATTGCAGCCCTCCCGTCCCACATACTCTATCCTCACCAACTGTACAAGCTCTTACACATCCATCCCCAAATACTCTCTGCAACTTGCACTCCCCTCAACTTATCTCCAACAGCAGCCTTTTACCATCTCACCCTACTCTTTCGGTTACTACTAGCCTTCCCTTGAGTCAACCTTTGCATCTGAACCATGATGTTAAAGGCAAACAAAAGTTGCTACCTGTTGATCATCAGAAATCACTTAATGTGACT
>NZ_JAGXJW010000276.1 GCF_019091135.1 Cohnella sp. GbtcB17
TCTTTCTAACTAACCAGCCTCATTCCAAATACTACTTCATATTTTAGGCTACTACATCAGTGTTGCTTATACCAAACTAGCTATAAATGAACTCGAATAAATCCCAAATAAATAATATATGTAAAAGAAATTAGTTTGCATAGTAAAGTTGACAAATGACAACAAGTTTCAACTTTCAATTATATCAACTAAAATTCACAGCCAAAAAAGAAAATTATATCAACTAACAAAGCATGCACCTTGATTTTGACTCTGTTACTTGTAAGT
>NZ_JAGXJW010000277.1 GCF_019091135.1 Cohnella sp. GbtcB17
TAAAAGTAATAATATAAAAAATATATTTAAAAATTAACATAAAAAAATAAATATGATAACTTTCTTTTATGTCTAAAAGTAAACCGATACGAGGAATTACTCTTCCCTAAATTAATCCAAACTCATTGTACTCCCTCTCAAGAAGAACATCTAAATTTTCTAATCTCTTCCTTTCACTAAGTGAAAACCTTACGACTCTTTTCGAATTAATTAAAATCTAATTACAACTCTAAACATAGATGTGGATTTGCCAAGTCATGGAGAAAC
>NZ_JAGXJW010000028.1 GCF_019091135.1 Cohnella sp. GbtcB17
ACCGACGGCAACCGCGGACCGCAAGCATCCAACGTCGTTAAGCTGTAAGCACCGCCCGCGCGGCCGCTCATTATAGCACGACAGTCTATTGAAGAGCCTCCGGCTATGCCGAAGGTTCTTTTTTCATGCATAGAAAGTAAAAAAACCGACAGGTGACGCTGTACAGCGCCTCCTCGGCTCGGAACACGCCGCACTCCCGACAGGTAACGCTGTACAGCGCCTCTTCGGCTTGGAACACACCACACGCCCGACAGGTAACGCTGCACAACGCCTCTTCGGCTCGGAATACACCGCACGCCCGACAGGTAACGCTGTACAGCGCCTCTTCGGCTCGGAATACGTCGCACGCCTGACAGGTAACGCTGTGCAGCGCCTCTTCGGTTCGGAATACGCCGCACTCCCGACATGTGACGCTGTGCAACGCCACTTTGGCTCGGAGCACGCCGCACGCCTGACAGGTGACCCTGTACAGCGCTCTTCGGCTCGGAACACGCCACACAATTTTTCTTACTGTCTGCCGGAAAGGTCGGCGCAACTGCAGCTGCAACGTTAGCAATAGAACGCAAGTCGGGCGGAGGGTGCGAGGATCGGACTCAGGGGGCGCTATTTCGTAAAAAACAGCCTGATTGCGATCGATTTCGGACTGGGGGGACGTTATGAACCCCGATCATAGCTAAACAAAGCCAGCAATCCCGCATTAACGACCACTGAGTCCACCATCGGGCCGCAAAGCGCCATTGGAACAACGATAAGGGCTCCTCAGTCCGTTTGCTATGCGCGGCAGTGCCAGCAAGAAGGCCCCGAGCGATTTTTACGCATTTCGCAAAAATTCCGGCAAACCAAAACCCCGGCTGCCTCGTCTATTTAGACAAGGCGCCGGGGTTTTTCATGACATGCCGCGAGGCGTGTCGCCGTGTTAGCTGCGCGAAGGCAGTGCCGCTTTGTGTACGGCTTCGATCGTGCCGCCGCCCAGGCAGGTTTCCCCGTCGTAGAAGACGACGGCTTGGCCGGGCGTGATCGCCTTCTGCGGCGAATCGAAGGCGACCTCGACCGTTCCGTCGGCTCGCGGCGTCAGCGTCACGCCTTGATCCGGCTGGCGATAGCGGAACTTGGCGGTGCAGCGCAGCGGCGCTTCGAGCTTGGCGGGCGCGATCCAGTTGACCTGTCCCGCGGTTAGGCCATGCGAATAAAGGATCGGATCCCGCTCTCCTTGCACGACGTACAGCACGTTGCGCTCCAGATCCTTGTCCGCGACGAACCACGGCTCGCCCGTGCCGGAGCCGCCGATGCCGAGGCCCTGGCGCTGTCCGAGCGTGTAGTACATCAAGCCGTCGTGGCGCCCTTTGACTTCGCCGGTCGTCGCGTCGATCATATCTCCGGGACGGGCGGGGAGGTACTGGCTTAAAAATTGCTTGAAGTTGCGCTCTCCGATGAAGCAGACGCCCGTGCTGTCCTTTTTCTTGGCGGTGGCGAGGCCTGCGGCCTCGGCAATGCGCCGGACTTCGGACTTCGGCAGGTGGCCGATCGGGAACATCGCGCGGGACAGCTGGTCCTGGTCGAGCGCGTGCAGGAAGTAAGTCTGATCCTTGCCCGCGTCGACGCCGCGCAGCAGCTTGTACTCGCCGTCCTCGAACACGACGCGGGCGTAGTGGCCCGTGGCGATGACGTCCGCGCCGAGATCGAGCGCCTTCTGCAGAAATTCGCCGAACTTGATCTCGCGATTGCACATGACGTCGGGATTCGGCGTGCGGCCTCTGCGATACTCGTCGAGGAAGTAGGCGAATACTTTGTCCTTGTATTCCTCCTCGAAGTTGACGGTGTAGTAGGGGATTCCGATCTGGTCGCAGACGCGCCGCACGTCTTCTGCATCCAGGTCGGCGGTGCACACCCCGGATTCGTCCGTATCGTCCCAGTTTTTCATGAACACGCCGATCACGTCGAGGCCCTGCTCCTTCAGCAGCGGCGCCGTGACCGTAGGGTCCACGCCGCCGGACATGCCGACGACGACGCGGGTGCCCGCGGGGTTGGCAAACCTTAAATCTTTCATTATAATAATCACTCCTGCGCAAGCGAATGGGATAGGGCCGAACCGGCATCCCCCATTGTAGCACAAGTTTGCCGCATGCGCCGAGCGGAAACGGGGAGGCGCTAGCGCGGGGGAGATTCGGTCGAAAAGAAGGCGCATACTAAATAACATGAATATGTCACCGATTTTTTGACCACAACGATGGATGATGTGATAACATAGATGTGATATGGGGATACTCCCTATTTTTGCATCCATGATACGGATCTATCAATATAAAAAGAGACGACTGCGCCGCTGTCTGCGTGGAACGAGGTGCCGATTTGAAGATTTCGACGAAGGGTCGATACGGACTGACGATTATGATGGAACTGGCCTCCAAGTTCGGCGAGGGCCCGATCTCCCTGAAAAGCATCGCCGAGAAAAACGGTTTGTCCGAGCATTATTTGGAGCAGCTGATCGCACCGCTTCGCAACGCGGGATTGGTGAAGAGCATTCGCGGCGCATACGGCGGCTATGTGCTCTCGAAGGATCCGGAAGGAATCACGGCGGGGGACATTATTCGCATCCTCGAAGGGCCGATCAGCCCGGTCGACTTCACCGAAGAGGATGATGCCGCCAAGCGCGACCTGTGGCTGCGCATCCGAGACAGCATCGCGAGCGTGCTGGATTCCACGACGCTGTCGGATCTCATCAACTTCAAGGATGAGGGCAAGCCCGACAGCTACATGTTCTACATTTAGATGTAGCCGGTGATGGATATGGAACGCATTTATATGGATTATGCCGCCACCGCGCCGATGCTGCCGGAGGCGCTCGCCGCTTACGTAGCGGCGGCCGGCGATGCCCCGGGCAACCCTTCGAGCCTGCACGCATTCGGACGCGGCGCCCGCAGCCGCGTGACCGAGGCGCGGGATGCGCTGTCGCGCGCGATCGGCTGCCGGCCGGACGAACTGACGTTCACCGGCGGCGGCACCGAGAGCGACAATGCCGCGCTGTTCGGCGCGGCCCGGGCGCAGCGTGCCAAGGACCCGCGCCGAACCGGCATCGTGACGACGGCCGTCGAGCATCACGCGGTGCTGCACGCCGCCGAGCGGCTCGCGGCCGAAGGCTTCGCGCTTACGGTGCTGCCGGTCGATCGCCTCGGGCGCGTTTCCGTACGGGACGCCGAAGCCGCGATCGACGATTCGACCGCGGTCGTCAGCGTTATGTACGGGAACAACGAGACCGGCACGCTGCAGCCGGTCGCCGAGATCGGCGAGCTGGCGCGCCGCCATGACGCCGTTATGCACGTCGATGCCGTTCAGGCGCTCGGCTACGTGTCCATCGACGTCGGCGCGCTGCCCGTCGACCTGCTCAGCCTGTCCGCCCACAAGATCGGCGGACCGCAGGGCGTCGGCGCGCTGTTCGTGCGCGCGGGCACGCCGTGGCAGCCGCTGCTATACGGCGGATCGCAAGAGCGCCGCAGGCGCGCAGGCACCGAGAACGTGGCGGGCATCGCCGCGTTCGGCGCCGCCGCTTCGCTCGTGTCTCATGCGGTCGAAGAGCGGCGCGAGCATGTCGCTTCCGTTCGCGACGCGCTGCTGTCGGGCCTGCTCGAGCGGCTCGGTCCTAATGCCCTGACCGTGAATGGCGATCCCGACCCGGCAGGGCGGCTGCCTCATATTTTGAATATCGGCATCGAGGGCGTTTCTAATGAGACTTTGCTGATGAATTTAGATTTGCAGGGAATTGCCGCATCCGGCGGATCGGCATGTACGTCCGGTTCGCTGCAGCCGTCGCATGTGCTGACGGCGATGGGGCTTTCGCCTCATTTTTGCAAAAATTCGGTAAGATTTAGCTTCGGAATGGGCAATACTATCTCTCAAGCGGACAAAACGGCAGAAATAATTGCAACCATTGTCGCCCGCTTGCGTAAGAGATAACAGGCAGACGCCTATACACAAGAGGTCTATATGAATCGTAGCCTGCAGCAGATGATCGGATTGCCGGTACTGCTTCCCAGCGGCAAGCGCGTTGGCCGGGTGCTGGACATCGGCTTCGACGAGTTTTGGGAGGCCGAGTACGTCGTTCTGGACGGCGGGTTCGGATTCCGGCGCACGGTCCGCATCGCGAAGTGGACGGATGTTCTTACGACTGGCGAAGACGCCCTGGTCGTCAAGGATAAGGAAGCGATTCGCAGCATGCCTCGCAAGAGCTTGCAGCGGACGTTTCATACGGGATTGATCCGAATGAGAGAGCTTCCCGTCTATACGTTGGAGGGCCACGAACTCGGCCGCATTTCCGATGTTTATTTTCGCAAGACCGCGGGTACACAAATAGCAGGCTATGAGTTGACGGACGGATTACTCGCGGACGTGTTCGAAGGACGACGGCGCATGTACCTGCCGGACGGCCCGAAGGACTTGACATTGGGCGAGGACGCGATCCTCGTACCCGTATCTTATGAGCGAATTATGGATAGAGACCCTAACGCGGAAAGTGAATGGTGATAACCGATGATGAGATGCCCGAACTGCAATTCCAAAGATATCGGCAAGATCGGATCGCATCAGTTTTACTGCTGGAGCTGCTTCATTGAATTGACGGTAAACGGGGACAAGATGTCCGTTTATCAGGTCGAGGAGGACGGCACGCTGAGCTCGCTCGACGATCTGTTCTTCGGCGAGCCGATTCCCCCGCACATTCACGCAGGCGGCATGTGACGATTCATTCCGGGCGATCGGATTATCATCACCCCCCTGACGGCCCCCCGCGCTCATTCGGAGCGCAGGGGGCTTTTTTGTGCGTCCGGATCGTCGGGTTCGTCCTTTAATACAGGTTTATGCAGGCACGGTTGTACATATACTGGAGGGTGGACCGGACAAGATCGGTCGGGGGGTGATCAAGATGAACCGGCTGTCGCAAAGCCGTCTGCTGGCGGTGCTCGTCTATATCGTGCTGGCGCTGCTCGCGCTGTATCTGGCGACGCTCGTCAGGCCGATGCTGCTGTCGGTATGGCGATTCGTCAAAGCCGTGTCCGCGCCTTTTCTCATCGCGATGATCATCGCTTATGTGCTCAATCCGATCGTCGCCATGCTGCATCACCGGAGAATGCCGCGGACCGCAGCGGTGCTGCTGATCTATGCCGTCTTCGTCTGCAGCAGCGTCGTCGTGCTCGTGAACGTGACCCCGATGTTCGCCGCGCAGGTACGCGAGTTGAACGAGCATATGCCGGAGCTGACGATGCGGGCGCAAAGCCTGGTGGACAACTTTAACAAAAACGACTCGCTGCCCGATACGGTGCGAAGCGGCATCAACCGGGCCGTCTTCGGGCTGGAAAAGCAAATCTCCGTGCGCATATCCGATTTTCTGAACAATATCGGAGCCGTCGTCAACGTCATTTTTCTGCTGATGATCGTTCCTTTTCTTGTTTTCTACATTTTGAAGGATATGGACGTCTTCGAACGGGCCGTGCTCAAGTATTTGCCGCGCGCCAGAAGGCAGGGCACGATCCGGCTGTTCAAAGAGATCGACATGGCGCTGGGCAGCTACATCCGGGGACAGTTCATCGTGTCGCTCTGCATCGGACTCGCCGCTTATATCGGCTATTTGATCATCGGCATGCCTTATCCGCTGCTCATGGCCGCCTTCGTCGCGCTGTTCGACATTATCCCGTACCTCGGACCGTTCCTCGGCGCGTTGCCGGCGCTCGTTATGGCGAGCACGATCTCGTGGAAAATGGCGCTGTTCGTCGTCATCGTCAATACGCTGTGCCAGACGCTCGAGAGCAACGTCATCAGCCCGCAGGTCGTGGGCCGGTCGATGAAAATGCATCCGCTCACGATCATTTTCGTCCTGCTCATCGGCGGCGAGCTGGCCGGCGTCGTCGGGCTGCTGCTGGCGGTGCCCTTCTATGCGGCGCTGCGCGTCGTCGTCCAGCATCTGTTCGCGTATTACATCCGGCGAAAAACCGTTTGACACCGCCGAAAGCGCAACTCTATAATGATAACGTCGCATGCAAAAGCGCGAACGAATCATAGCTATCGAGCGTTGAAGAAGCAAGAGTACCCCGAGAGTCCGCAGTGCAGAGAGAAGACGCCTTGCCAGAATCGCCCCCGAGCCTCGCGGCTTCGCGGGCAAGCGATATCCGGCTTGGCTGCGAGCGTCTTCGTGCGAAGGGCGGGGGAAGCCGGCTTCCGAGCTTCGGACCGAATCCGACGGGCAGGCCCGTTACAGCCTGAATAAGGCGATTCCGCGCGATTCCCGGCTGCCGGCCGGCGTCCGGCGGAATAACCAGGGTGGTACCGCGATCGATTCGTCCCTGAATTTCAGGGGCGTTTTTTATTTTTTTACCGGTAAAGAAGGCCGAACGGCCGCAACGACAAAGGGAGGAACCTCACTATGCAACCGTTAAAAGCCGCCGAGATCCGCGACAGATGGCTTCGATTTTTCGCTTCCAAAGGACACCGCGTCGAGCCCAGCGCCTCGCTCGTTCCGCACAACGATCCGTCGCTGCTGTGGATCAACGCCGGTATGGCGCCGCTGAAGGCATACTTCGACGGCCGCGAAAAGCCGGAAAACCCGCGCATCGCGAACTCGCAAAAGTGCATCCGCACGAACGACATCGAGAACGTCGGCAAGACGCGCCGCCACCACACGTTTTTCGAAATGCTTGGCAACTTTTCGATCGGCGACTACTTCAAGGAAGAAGCGATCACCTGGGCTTGGGAATTTCTGACCGGCCCGGAATGGATCGGCTTCGCGCCTGAGCGCCTGTCCGTCACCGTGCATCCGGAGGACGAGGAAGCGTTCAAGTTCTGGAACGAAAAGATCGGCATTCCGGCCGAGCGTATCGTCAAGCTGACGGACAACTTCTGGGACATCGGCGAAGGCCCTTGCGGTCCTTGCACCGAGATCTTCTACGACCGCGGCGACGCCTACGGTGATCTGTCCGATCCAGAATGCTACCCGGGCGGTGAAAACGAGCGCTTCCTCGAGGTGTGGAACCTCGTCTTCTCGCAATTCAACCACAACAAGGATGGCAGCTACACGCCGCTGCCGAACAAGAACATCGATACCGGCGCCGGCCTCGAGCGCTTCGCTTCGATCGTCCAGGACGTCGACTCGAACTTCGATACCGACCTGTTCCAGCCGATTATCTCGCGGGCGGCCGCAATCGCCGGCGTAACTTACAAGTCCAATGCGGACCACGACGTCGCTCTTAAGGTGATCGCGGACCATATCCGCACGGTCGCCTTCGCCGTAGGCGACGGCGTCATGCCGTCGAACGAAGGCCGCGGCTACATTATCCGCCGCTTGCTGCGGCGCGCGGTTCGCTACGGCAAGGTCATCGGCGTGGACCGTCCGTTCCTGTGGGAGCTCGTCCCGACGGTCGGCGAGATCATGGGCGGCTACTACTCGACCGTCGTCGAGAAGGCTGAATTCATCGAGCGCGTCATTCGCACCGAGGAGGAGCGTTTCCACGAGACGCTGAGCGAAGGCCTCTCCCTGCTGGCGGACCTATGCGCGAAGGCTGCGGCGGCCGGCCAGAAGACGATCGCCGGCGCGGACGCGTTCAAGCTGTACGACACGTACGGGTTCCCGTTCGACCTGACGGAGGACTATGCCGCCGAGCAAGGCATGACGGTCGACCGCGAAGGCTTCGACACGGCGATGGACGAACAGCGCCAGCGGGCGCGTGCGGCCCGTCAGGAGACGGAGAGCATGAAGGTGCAGGGCGGGCCGCTGGCCGACTACACCGTCAAGAGCGAGTTCGACGGCTATGGCGCGCTGACGCTCGGCGCGACCGTCGCGGCGATCGTGTCCGGCGACCGGTTCGTCGACGCGGCGGGCGCGGACGAGACGGTGTCGGTCATCCTTGACCGGACGCCGTTCTACGCCGAGAGCGGCGGACAGGTGAGCGACACCGGGATGCTGGTCGGCGAAGGCGGCCTGGTCGCGGCCGTCTCCGGCATGAGCAAGGCGCCGCACGGTCAGCCGCTGCATCAAGTGACCGTCACCTCGGGCACCCTGAAGGTCGGCGACAAGGTGACGGCGAGCGTCGACGCGGTCGATCGCGCCGACATCGTGCGCAACCATACGGCCACGCACTTGCTCCACAAGGCGCTCAAGCAGGTGTTGGGCGAGCACGTCAACCAAGCGGGCTCGCTCGTCGAGCCCGGCCGGCTTCGCTTCGACTTCTCGCACTTCGGCGCGATCACGGAAGCCGAGCTGGCGGACGTCGAGCGCAGGGTCAATGAGCAAATCTGGCTCGGCACCGACGTCGACATCAGCCTGAAGCCGATCGACGAAGCCAAGTCGCTCGGCGCGATGGCGCTGTTCGGCGAGAAATACGGCGACATCGTTCGCGTCGTGCGCGTCGGCGACTACAGCCTGGAGTTGTGCGGCGGCTGCCACGTATCGAATACCGCGCAGATCGGCTTGTTCCGCCTCGTGGCGGAGAGCGGCATCGGTTCCGGCGTCCGCCGGATCGAAGCCGTGACCGGCCGTCACGCTTACGCGTACATGGACGAGCAGATCGGCCTGCTGAAGGGCGCCGCCGCGCTGCTCAAGACGGGCGTGGCCGAGGTGCCGCGCCGCGTCGAGGCGCTGCAGGGCGAGCTGCGCCAGACGCAGCGCGAGGTGGAGTCGCTGCAAGGCCGGCTCGGCCGGCTGGAGGCCGCCGAGCTGCTCGGCAGCGCCAAGGAAGTGGGCGGCCTGACGCTGCTCGCCGCCCAAGTGAACGTCGGCGGCATGGACGCGCTGCGCGGCGTCGCCGACGAGCTGAAGGCGAAGCTGCCGGAGGCCGTACTGGTGCTGGGCGCGGTGCACGACGACAAGGTGAGCCTCGTCGTCTCCGTATCGCCGGCGCTCGTGAAGCGCGGCCTGCACGCCGGCAAGCTGATCAAGGAGCTGGCCGCGATCTGCGGCGGCGGCGGCGGCGGCAAGCCGGAGCTTGCGCAAGCCGGCGGCAAGGACCCGGCGAAGCTCGGCGAAGCGCTTCGCGCGGCCGAAGGCCTCGTGGCGGCGGCGGGAGCAGGCGCCTAAAGGGAGCTCGATCGCTTCGGCGGCTGAACGGCGCCGAAGCGATCGCTCGCCGGAGCCGGACGCGCGTCCTTCGCTTCGGGCGGAGAGTGCGCTTCCATTTCCGATCCAGCTGAGAATATGATATGATGTTGGCATAAAGCGAGGTGCTGCGAAAATGAGCTCGTCCGACAAAAATCAAATGGATAAGACGGTCAAATTCGACGTCATGCCCGATCCGGAGGAGATCTCCGCGAAGGATATCCTGCTGACGGTGCACGACGCGCTGGTGGAGAAGGAGTACCATCCCATCAATCAAATCGTAGGCTATCTGCTGTCCGGCGACCCGGCCTACATTCCGCGGCACAACAACGCCAGAAGTCTGATCCGGAAGAAAGAACGCGACGAACTCATCGAAGAGATGGTCCGCTTTTATCTTCAGCAGCACCGCTGATGGCGAGGATCATGGCGTTGGACTACGGAGACAGACGCACCGGCGTGGCCGTCAGTGACGCGTTCGGCTGGACGGCCCAGGGCGTCGAGGTCATCCAGCACAAGACCGAGGACGCTTGCCTTCGCAGAGTCGTCGAGCTGGCGGCGGAGCTCGAGGCCGAGGAGATCGTCCTCGGCCTTCCGAAGAACATGAACGGCTCCGTCGGCCCGAGAGGCGAACTGTGCATCGCCTTCGCGGCCAGGCTCGAGGAGACGCTGAAGCTCCCCGTCAAGCTGTGGGACGAGCGGCTCACGACCGTCGCCGCGGAGCGCGCGCTGCTCGAGGCCGACGTGAGCAGGGCGAAGCGCAAGCAGGTCATCGACAAGATGGCCGCGGCTATCTTGCTTCAGAGCTATTTGGATTCCAGATCGAGAGGGGCTAACCTGCATGGCTGACGATACGATCCGCCCTGAAGACGAAGCGGAGATTATTTATATCCCGGACGACGAAGGCAACGACGAGGCGTTCGAGGTGATCATGCGCTTCGAGCTCGACGACGGCACCGACCGCAAGTATATGATGGTCGTGCCTGCCGACGCCGAGGACGAGGAGCAAGAGGTATACGCGTTCCGCTTCGACGAAGAGGACGACGAGATCAAGCTGTATCCGATCGAGAGCGAAGAAGAGTGGGACATCGTCGAAGAGACGTTCAACACGCTGGCAGCCGAGTTCGGCGGCAGTGAAGAGCGATGAGCGAAGCCGGGAAGCGGAGCCAGGCTTCTGCCGGAGGCGCGCTGCAGCAGGCGTTCGGCGCCGAGATCGAGCTGACCGGCGAGAGCGGGTCGGTGCAGGTCTACCGGATCCTGGCCGAGCTTAGCGTGAACGGCAGGCCGTACGCCGTGCTGCAGAGCGACGCGATGCGCAAGGAAGGCGAGATCGAAGTGTTCCGCGTCTTGTCCGAGGACGCCGCCGAGCCGAAGCTCGAGTCGGTGGACGACGACGAGGAGTGGGAAGACGTCGCCGAGGCGTACGACGACTTGCAATTCGGATCGGACGACCGGCCTTAATGGCCGAGAGCGCGGCATTCGTGAAGAGCGGGCAACCGCTCTTCACGGCTATTCGGCCGCTTTTTATTCAAGCAGGAGGGACGAGAGCGTGAGCAAAGACGACGACAACAACGGGTGGAAATCCGTTTATTCGGGCAATCTTTCGGAAAACCGCGAAGAGCCCGAAGCGGAGCGCGCCCGGGCGCAAGGCGGAGAGGAGCTGCCGGCGATCGCGCCGCTGCCGCCGCGGACGCGACCGGCCTCGCCGCCCGCGCGGCCGTCGGCGGCGCCTGCGCCTGCGCGCAACGCCACCGCTGCCGGCAAGCCCGATATCGCGCCGGATTCCGCTGAGGAAGAGGCCGAAGAAGACGACGAGCCGCCGAAGAAGGGGCACGCCGCGCTTTGGTCCTTCCTGATCGCGCTGGGACTTGTCGTCATCGCCGCGGCCTCGATCCTTTTTTACGTATGGAACGGACTTCGGCCGCCCGCGTCCTCTGACCAGACGGTACGGGTCACCATCAGCAAGGGCATGGGCGCCAAGAAGGTCGGCGAGACGCTCGAAACGCACGGACTGATCCGCAACACCTTTTTGTTCAGCATGTGGCTTAAATATAAAAACGAAGGCTCCAGGTTCCAGGCCGGCGACTACGACTTCAAGCCCGGCATGACGAACGGCGAGATCGTAGCCAAGCTGAACAACGGCGAGACGGTCGCCGCCGCGACGCTTCGGTTCACGATTCCCGAAGGGTTCACGGTCGTGCAGATCGCGGATCGTCTGGCGAAGGAAGGCATCGTCGACAAGGACAAATTCATGAACGCGGTCCGCAACCCGACCCAGTTCGCGAATTCGACCTGGACCAAGCAAATCCCGACAAACAAAGACCTGCGTTATCCGATCGAAGGCTACTTGTTCCCGGAGACGTACGAAATGAAAAAGGGGAGCACGGAGTCCGACATCATCGACCGGATGCTCGCCGAGCTTGACCGCAAGCTCGGGACGCTGCCGGAGGATTGGCAGAGCGTGCTGGAGGAGCGCGGCTGGACGCTTCACGAGCTGCTGACCGCCGCGTCGCTCGTCGAGCGAGAGGTGGTCGTGGACGAAGAGCGGCCGATCGTGGCCGGCATTATTTTGAACCGTCTGGACAAGAAAATGCCGCTGCAGATCGACGCGACGATCCAGTATTTGCTGGACAAACAAAAAGAAAAGCTGACGAACGACGACTTGAAGGTCGACAGCCCGTACAATACTTATCAGAACAAGGGGCTTCCACCGGGGCCGATCTCGAGTCCGAGCCTCAAGTCGATCGAAGCGGTGCTGTATCCGGCCGATACCGACTACCTGTATTACGTAACCAAAAAGGACGGCTCTAACACGCATCTGTTCGCAGAGACGTACAAGCAGCATCAGCGGAACATTCGCGAAAGCGAGAAGAACGAAAAGTAAAGCGGCGCCGGCATCAGGCGAGCGCCGACATTACGGCCCGGCGGCGGCAATCGCGCGGCGCGCAATCCTTTGCGGATGCGCACCGTGCGACAGCAGGCGCCGGGCCTCAAGTTTTGGATGAGGTGAGGAAATGACAACGGAGCTGTTGATTGCGGCCGGCTCGCTTGCCCAGATCAAAGTTTATGCCGAAGCCGGCGCGAACGCCGTGCTCATCGGAGATGCCAGATTCGGGGCGCGCCTGCCTGGCTCCATCCCGGAGGCAGATCTTAAAGAAGCGGTCGCCTGCGCGCATGGACTTGGCGTCAAGGCATATATCTCTGCGGGCAAGCTGCTGCGCAACCATGAGCTGCCCGGACTGCCGGCGTATATTCGCGCGGCTGCAGAGGCGGGGGCGGACGGCGTGACGTTCGGCGATCCGGCCGTATGGATGGCGGCCCGCGACGCCGCGCCGGGCATCGCGCTGCATTGGAACGTCGAGATGACGGGCACGAATTCTGCCGCAGCGGCCTTCTGGGCCAAGCGCGGCGTAACGAGGGCCGTCCTGGCGCGCGAGCTGAACGGCGAGGAGATCGCCGATTTTAAGCGGAGCGGCACGATCGAAGTGCAGGTTCAGGTGCACGGCATGACGAATATTTATCATTCGCAGCGCAACCTGCTGCAGAGCTATATGGACTATCTGGGCAGAGAAGCGAGCCTCGTCGATCTCGGACCGAGCGAAGGCCGATTTCTGATCGAAGCGGAACGTCCCGACGAGCGCCTGCCCGTCTACGAGGACGCGGACGGCACGCATGTGATGAGCGCGGACGACATTTGTCTGCTCGAGGCGCTGCCGGAGCTGCTGGAAGCGGGCATCGACAGCTTTTATATCGAGCCGCTGCTGAAGTCCGAAGCCTACAACGTTGCTGCGCTTCGCAGCTACAGGCTCGCGATCGATGCCTGGCATCGGGATCCGGAAGGCTATCAATTCGACGAAGAATGGCTGGAGCCGATTCGGGCGCTGCAGGATCCGGGCCGCGAGCTCAGCTTCGGCTTTTTATACAAGGAGCAAGTCTACTAATGGAGGTGTTGACGATGAACGGCACTGCCGTCCATGCCGCCGAAGCCGCTGCCGGGAAGGGGCGTCGATACCGGCTAGACCGGCCCGAACTGCTCGCGCCCGCCGGCAATCTAGAGAAGCTGAAGTTTGCCGTGCACTACGGCGCGGACGCCGTCTATATCGGCGGACAGAGCTACGGCTTGCGCTCGAACGCGGACAACTTCAGCTTCGAGGAAATGCGCGAAGGCGTTGAATTTGCCGCCCGATACGGCGCCAAAGTTTTTGTGGCGACCAATATTTACGCCCACCAGGAGGATCTCCCGGGCATCGCCGACTATTTGAAGCAGCTTGAAGCCGCAGGCATCGCAGCCATCATCACGGCCGATCCCGCGATCGTCGAGACGGCGATGACGCATGCGCCCGGGCTTGAAGTCCATCTGAGCACGCAGCAGTCGACGATGAACTGGCAGGCTGTGAAGTTCTGGAAGGAAGTCGGCTTGCCCCGCGTCGTGCTCGCAAGAGAGACGTCGATGGAAGAGATCCGCGAGATCAAGGCGAACGTGGACCTTGAGCTTGAAGTGTTCATTCACGGGGCGATGTGCTCCTCGGTATCGGGGCGCTGCGTGCTGTCCAATCATTTCACCGATCGCGATTCGAATCGCGGCGGCTGCTGCCAGTCGTGCCGCTGGAAGTACGACCTGCACCAGGAGCACGGTCCGGTCGGCGATCCGGGCGATCATATGTTCACGATGGGCAGCAAGGATCTGTGCATGATCCGGCATATTCCGGATCTGATCGAGGCGGGCGTGGACAGCTTCAAGATCGAAGGGCGGATGAAGAGCATTCACTATGTCGCATCCGTCGTCGGCGCCTACCGTCAAGCCATCGACGCTTATATGGCTGATCCCGAAGGCTACTCGCTACGCCCCGAATGGGAAGACGAGATCGGCAAGGCGGCGAACCGTCCGCTCAATACCGGCTTTTTCTACACCACGCCCGGCGCTTCGGAGCATATTTACGAGCCGGAGGAGAAGCCCGCGCCTTACGACTTCGCCGCCATCGTCCGGGAGTACGATCCGGAGACCGGCATCGCCGTCGTCGAACAGCGGAGTCCCTTCCGGCCGAACACGGAAGTCGAATTCGTAGGTCCCGGCGGGCGCAGCTTCAAGCAGATCGCGGGACCGCTGACCGATATGGACGGGGCGGCCGTAGATGTCGCCAGACATCCGCTTCAGCTGCTCCGGATTCGGACCTCCGAACCTGTCGCGCCGCTCGATATGATGCGCAAAAAAATCGGATCGGTCTGATTTTGCCAAAAAAATAAATAATTTGGCCCAGAAAGCGTTTAAACAGGATATTAAATCAGCTTGTCGAATTAACACAGATAGTGCAGATGGCCGATATATATTCGGAGATGATTCTGCGCTGTCTGATGTTCGGCAAGCTTTTTGGTTTGCCCGCATTCGCGATGGTACGTGTTATCGTGTTCCCGTTCGAGATTCGATGCGTCGATCGTCGCAATCTCGGCGGCCAGGAGTCATTTAACTAAGTCTCGGAGGGTGTATCAGATGAAACAAAGTTGGCGCGATCGTGTCAAGTCGGTGGAGTGGAAGCAAGGAGCCGGCACGCTGGGAGGGTACGCGAAAAAATTCGGGCAACAAATGAAAGACACGAAGCTGGAAAGCCCGATCCGTTCTGTCGGCGTAAAGCTGTTCATTCTTGTATTCTGCGGGATCCTGCTGTGCGTCGTGTCACTGGGACTTTTCTCCTATTCCAAGTCTCGTTCCGTCATCGAAAACAAAGTATCCGAATCGAGCATGGAGACGGCGAAGCAGGTATCCGGGCGGATGGATCTTCTGCTCTCCGGTTATGAGCGCAAGTCGATGGAATTTTTGTCCGACTCGGAGTTTATCTCCCAGGTCGGATCGGCGATCTCGTCGAAGGACGACTTCGAGCGGTTCGACAACCAGCGCACGATTACGACGAAGCTGTCCAACGTCATGATTTCGGACAGCGCGATTGCCGGCATTTTCCTGTTGCCGACCGATCCGTCCATGGCCGTTATCGGCTCTTCCAATTCGGGCGGCGTTCCCGATATGAAGGCGAATCCGCCCGCATTCCTCGACACGATGAAGCAGGCGGCAGGGAAGGTCGTCTGGATTCCGACGATGCAGACGGGCATCAGCGGCAAGCAGACGGCGCCGACGATCGCGATCGGGCGCGCCTTGATGAACGTCAATTCGGGCAATCCTTACTTGCTGGTCATCGAGCTTAACATCAAGGCGCTGCAGGACATGCTGGCGAACGTCAGCTTCGGCGACGACAGCTCGACGTATATCGTCGCGCCGGACGGCACGATCGTCTACGCGGCGGATGCCGCCCTGATGGGCCAGAAGTACACGGAAAAGCTGCCGGACGAATCGGGCGAAGTCAAGATCAAGTCCGAAGGCCGCCAGATGCTCTCGGTCGGTTCCAAATCGACCGGTTCCAGCGAGTGGACCGTCGTCGGCAACATCCCGACCTCCTCGCTCGTCAAGGACGCGAAGGTTATCCGCAACCTGACTTACCTGATGTGCGGATTGTCCGTGCTTATCGCGGCGCTTATCGGTCTTTTCATCATGTGGACGGTCGGCAAGCCTCTTGGCAAGCTGCGCACGCTTATGAACGAGGGCGAGCGCGGCAACCTGACGGTGCGCAGCTCGATCCGGCAGAAGGACGAGATCGGCCAAGTGTCCGACAGCTTCAACCGGATGATGGAGCGCATCACGGAGCTCGTGCGCCAGACCAACCAATCCGCGCAGGAAGTGCTGGAGACCGCCAGCTCGCTGACGCTTGCGTCGACGAAGACGGCGAGCGCGGCCAAGGAGATCGCCGTGGCGACCGAAGAGATCGCGGGCGGCGCCACGAACCTGGCCGTCGAATCCGAGCGCGGCAGCGAGATGACGGGTCAGATCGGCGACAAGGTCGTCTCCGTCATCGATTCCAACGTGGAGATGGGCAAGTCGGCTTACGAGGTCGAGGAAGCCGGTCGCAAGGGCACGCAGTACATGGCCGGCCTGATGGAGAAGACCGGGCATACCGAAGAGATGACGCGTTCCATGGTCGACAAAGTCGACAAGCTCAAGGAAAGCACCGGCTCAATCAGCAAAATTCTCGACGTGCTCGGCAACATGACGAAACAAACGAACATTTTGTCGCTTAACGCAACGATCGAAGCGGCACGCGCAGGCGCCGCCGGCAGAGGCTTCATGGTCGTTGCGGACGAGATCCGCAAGCTTGCGGACCAATCTCGCCAATCGATCGGCGTCGTCGGCGAGATCGTCGATCGGATCGGCCAGGAGATCGACGAGACGGTATCCGTGCTCTCCGACGCCTATCCGCTGTTCAGGGAGCAGATCGAAGCCGTACGCGATGCCAACAAAATTTTCGAGAACGTGCAATCCCACATGAGCGACTTCAACGATCGTCTCAATGCCGCTACCGCGTCGGTATCGCAGCTTGAGAAGGCGCAGGAGACGCTGACGCTGACGATGACGAATGTCAGCGCCGTCGCGCAGCAGGCTTCGGCCACGAGCGAGCAGGTCGCGTCGCTCAGCAACGAGCAGCTCGGGATCAGCGACGGCCTCGTACAGCTGTCCAACAAGCTCGAGACGGTATCGCAGCAGCTTCGTCAATCGTTGTCTCAATTCACCGTGGCTTAATCGACACGGAACGTTATATCGCATCGGATGCCGCTCCCGCGTTTGGGGGCGGCTTTTTTATTTTATATGGGCTGGGTGCTCTGGCTTGGCGACGCGACAGGTTAACGGACGGGAGGCCGGGCAACAATGGAAAATAACGGCGTTATATGACGTGAACGGGGATGGGATGGCTGTTGAACGATCGGGTGACCGCTCGCATTTTTAAATTGATGATCTCGCTTGCCGCTGTCTTCGGCGTCATGGAAGCGAGGCTGGCGTGGGTGCAGCTGGGAGGCGGCGGCAGAAGCGAGAACGCGGCCGCAGGCCTGTCCGAGCAAGCCTACTTGCAGCATTCGGATTCGCTTACGCTGGACAGCGGTCGCGGACGGTTTCTTGATCGCGAAGGACGGCCGTTGACCGGCAGGACGATCCGCGCGCTGGCGGCATTCCCGACAGGGGGGATGCCCCGCGGCACGGACGTTCAGCTGCAGGCGCTGGCGAAGGCGCTGGGGACGAGCGCCAATCGGCTGGAAGCCTGGCTCGATGCGATTAGAGAGCCGCTCGTCTGGAAGGCGGAGAAGACGGGCACGGCCGCGACGCTAACGGAGGCGCAGGAGAAGCAAATCCGCGCGCTCGGGCTGACAGGCGTAGCCGTGGTGCCCTATGTGGACCGTTACGGCGCCGCGGTGCAGGAGCCCGTCTTGCCGTTGCACGCGATCGGCTATACGGCGCAGGATCCCTCGCGATTGAAGAAGCTGTACGGCAAGGAGCTGGCTGCGGGAAAAGTAAAGACGACCGACCTGATCGGAGAGGCCGGTCTCGAGCTGTCGCTCGAACGGCTGATCCGAGGCGTCGGCAGCACCTACGCGGTCGCGACGACGGACGGCGCGCGGCGTCCGCTCGCCGGCATCGGCATGCGCATCTCGGGACCGGAGAATCCGCACTTTCCGCTTCAGGTCAGGACGACGATCGACTCGGATGTCCAGCAGGCGGCAGAGGCGGCAATGAAAAAGCATGGCATCAAGGAAGGGGCCGTCGTCGTGCTGGACGCTGACAGCGCGGACATCGTTGGCATGCTGTCGCTGCCTGCGTACAATCCGGCGCATATCGGTATCGCCGGCACGGACGAGCGCAACCATGCGCTCATCGCGGTTCCGCCGGGCTCGGTGTTCAAGATTGTGACGCTTGCCGCGGCGCTCGAAGCGGGCGTCACGACGCTGGACGAGACGTTCCGCTGCACGGGGACGTACGGCAGGTACGGCCTGAATTGCTGGCTGCACGGCGGTCACGGCGTGCTTACGGTCAAGGAGGCGTTCGCGGAATCGTGCAACGTCGTATTCGCCGCGCTCGCGGAGCGACTCGATCCGGCGCTGCTGACGGAGACGGCGGACAAGCTGGGGCTTGGCCGGCAGATCGGCTGGCAAACCGGCGCGTTCGTCGACGGCAAGCCGCTGCGCCTGCTGGAGGAGGAGCAGCCGGGCGCGATATTCGCCTCGCCGGAAGCCGGCAAGGACGGCGGCGTGCGGACGGGAACGGGCATTGGCCAGCGTGACGTCAGGGTGACGCCGCTGCAGGCGGCCAATCTGGTCGTGACCTTGCTGCACGGCGGACGCGTGCAGTCGCCGCGGATCGTCTCGGAAATCCGCTACGCCGACGGCGGGCTGCTCGCGAGCGTGTCCGCCAGCAGGGCGCCGTCCGAATTCGGCGGCATCAAGCCGGCTACGGCGGCCGCGCTGCGCGAAGCGATGCGCGCAGTCGTCACGGCAGGCACGGCCGAGCAGGCACTCGGGGCAAACGAATGGCCGCTCGCGGGCAAGTCCGGCACGGCGGAGCTTGCCGGCAAGCGGCCGGCGATGAACGATCAATGGTTTGTCGGCTACGGGCCGGCCAAGGGCCGCCCCCGGTACGCGGTTGCCGTGCTGCTCGAAAATCGGACGGCCGGCGCCCGCAATGCGGCGCCGGCCGTGTTCGGCGACGTTATGGACGCGCTTCGTCGACTGGAGCGGCCGGACTAGGTCCTCCCGGTACGGTCGTCGCATCCGCGACCGGATTAAAGGGCGCGACGATGAACTCCTCCTTGGGCCAGCGGATCCAACGGTGGAAATAGCCTTGATCGTACAGCGCCTTGAGCAGGATCATGAGGATCGGCGCCAAGATGAGGCCCGCGAAGCCGAAGAAGGACAGCGACACCATCATGAAGGCGAGCATCGTAAAGGCGGAAACGCCGACGGTCTGGCCCGTGATGCGCGGCTCCAGAAATTGACGGGTCAGCGTCACGACGAGCAGCAGCGCGGTGAGCCAGATGGCGAGGCCCGTTTGCCCGACGATGAACAAGTACAATATCCAGGGGATAAACAACGTGCTGACGCCGAGCAGCGGCAGGACGTCGAAGAAGGCGGCCAGCAACGCGATCGTCAGCGCGTTGTTCACCTGAAGCGCGAGCAGGGCGATCAGAATGACCAGGAAGGTGATGCTGATCAGCTTAAGCTGGGACTTCAGATAAGCCCCGATGCCCTTGAACACGTTCTCGCGCAAAAAGGAAAACGCGGTTTTCAGCGTTTTGGGCGAGCGCTGGCCGGCCAGCCTTTTCCACATGTCGATCTCGACGCTTAAGAAGTAAGCCAAGATCAGGGCGATCGAGAAGTTCAGCACGAACGAGGAAAAGGAGCTGACGAAGCCGACCGTGCCGTTGAACAGATTGGTTGCCAGCTTGGTGCCGAACTTGACGATGTTTTCGGCGGCACCCTGCAGCTTGTCCGCAAGGCCGTCGGGCAGGCTGTCCGAACGCTGCTGGATCTCGGCCGTAATCGATTGGATTTGCGCTTGCACTTGATCCTGGTATTTGGGCAGCTTCTCGACGAGCTCGGACGTTTGGTGGTAGAACATGAATCCGATGCCCGCAAGGGCGGCGAGCAGTACGCCCGTGAACAGCAGCACGCTGATGCCCGACGCGATCGCCTTGCGGATGCCAAGCTTGTGCAGCCTGCGGGCGAGCGGCTCGATGCAGAGAAAAATAATAAAGGAAAGGAATACCGGCGTAGCAATCTTATACAAATAACTAAAAGCGAACATGATAAGCCAGACGGTCAGTACGACCAACGCGATGTCGAACGCAGTTCTCCAATATTTTTGATACAACGAGAGCATTATGTACTTCTCCTTTTTTTGGTTATAAGCGGCTACGGTAACTATATTAACCGATAATACGCGGACATGGCTACGTCGTCTCAAAATCGGCAGCCTCCTTTGTCCGGAAGCCACCTTGTCCGGCGGCGGCCGTCTTCAAAAAAATACGGCGCATCGTCAATTTTCGCACGACGTATGTTAAAATAATAGAAGTTGAACGGCGGCAACATTCATAACAGAAAGCAAGTTGGTGGTAAAGGCATGGACGTCATCCTTTGGTGGGGCTTTTATTTTTTGACCTTTTACGCATTTTTGCCGGGATTCATCAGCCGGATGTTCGGATTTCGCGTCTTCTCCAAAGGCGTCGCCGAGCGCGAGATCGCGCTGACGTTCGATGACGGGCCGCACCCGGTCTACACGCCGAGACTGCTCGACCTGCTAAAGGCGCATGGCGCGCATGCGACTTTTTTTGTCGTCGGCGCACATGCGGAGAAGCATCCGGACATCGTACGCCGCATGCACGAGGAGGGGCACGACATCGGCATCCACAACTACGTGCACCGCAGCAACTGGATCATGGGTCCGGTCAGCGTCCGGCGGCATGTCGTGCGGACCGGCGATATCGTGGAGCGGATTACGGGGACGCGCCCGAGATACTATCGGCCGCCCTGGGGCATCGTGAACGTCTTCGACTTCATCGGACGAGGCAAGCCGCAGATCGTCCTGTGGACCGCGCTGTTCGGCGACTGGAAGCTGAAGGTGGGCGCCGAACGCCTTTACGGCAAGATTAGAAGCAAGCTTCAGCCGGGCGCGGTGCTGCTGCTGCACGATCGCGGCGACACGTTCGGCGCCGACCCCGACGCGCCGGCGAATACGATCGACGCCGTCGGCCGCATCCTTGAGGACGGCAAGCGCGAAGGGCTGCGATTCGTCGGCATCGGGGAGATGATGCGGCAGACCAAGCTGAACAAGGACGAGGCCAAGGCAAGGCGCTACGGGGCGAGCGCGGCGCCGACCGAAGGAATCGTCCCGCAGGGTCCGGCCAAGTCTGACGCTATGCCGCAGACCGGTCCGCTCAAACGAGCGGTCGTAGCCGCCTGGATGCTATGGGAGGACGTGTTCGGCTGGCTGTTCCGGCTGCGCCCGGTCGGAGACGGCAAGTCGTTCCATTACCGGATCATTCGTTACGGCGGGCCGGATCTCACGCTTGAAGACGGGGAGCGGATTGTCAAAGGCGATCGCGTGATCGAGCTGCATTTCGTCAACAAGATGATGCTCGATATCGGCATGGGGTCCCGTTCGGAGATGCAGATCGCCATTCGGCTCATCCAGACCGTCAAAAAGTCGCTTCCGCTTTTGGCCAAGGAGCTTCGTTCGTTGCCCGACGGCGAAGACATCAAGGCGCTTTACGGCATCTCGATGATCAACCGCGGATCCGAGGGCCTCGGCTTCGAGACATTCGCGCTGCGCAAGGGCATTTTTGCCTGGTTTACGAACCGCTATCTCCGACTGTTGACCGCCATCATTCATCCGCAAGGCCGGACGCGGGTCAAGTCGCACGGCGAGCGGATGGAGCCGCGCATGCTGATCCTCCAGCGTCGCAAGCTGATGGTGTGGGAAAACGGGACGTATTCACCCGCCAAGGAGCGCGCATCGAAGGCCGAGATCGAGCAGGGCATGGCGTCAGTGGGAGCGGCGGGCTACGACGCTGCCGAAGTCACGCTCGGCGGCGAGGGGCGAACCGGCGACCGTGCCTGAACAATCGTCGATCGCAGTCGGGCGAGCATGGACTTCAACCGACCGCAGGGAAAAGGCTGAACGCCTTCTCTCTGCGGTTTTTTACGTTCTAGCGTGGCTTGATCCGTCTTGCTCGGACGAGAAAGGCGTCGCCCGCCCGGTTGGGGGACGAAGGTATGGACACCCTTTGGCCGTTTTGAATCATAATGCCGCGTTGGGACGGTTTAAGCCGGGGGTTTCGCCCGTTCGCGCGGCAGCAGGAGAAAACGGCGGGCGTCAGTCGCGCGAGCCGGCTGATCGACCCGCCGACCTGCGGGGCTTCGACGATCCATTCTACGGACGTCTGTGGCCCTTTGTAGGTTTGGACGGTGCGAAACCGCCATCCCCGCGTCAGGTTGCGCAGCGAGATCGACCACTTGCCGTGCCCTTGATTTGCAATGACCGCGCGCATGCGATCTCCCGGACGGACAGGATAGGGGATAATTGTCTCCTCGGCTGGCAGAATCTCCCACCAAGCGTAATAGCTCGCCGCGCCGTTCGCGAAGTCGTGCGCCGTGCCGGTCTGGATCAAGCTGCCGTTGTTGTAGCCGTCGATGCCGATCCAGGCGGACGAGTACACAGGCTGCGCCGACGGGAAAACAAATGGAACGGTCCAATTTGCGGACACGCGATTGAATGTGCCTTTGCGTCCAGACAACGCATAGCCGCTCCAGTTGCCGGACGTCCATCCGACAGCCGATCCTTGTACTTTGTCCGAGCGGACGAACTTGCAGGGACGCTGCAAACGGATCGTTCGACTGATCTTGGGCATCCGCCGCCACCACCTTCGTTGTGATGCTATAAGGGATGCGGCGGAGGTCTAAAACGTATGGGTGATGTCCAAATTCAGGCGATGACGGAGGAAGCGCGAAAGGAGAAGAAGGCGACGAAGAGGAAGGCGATCGGTGGAAGAGGATGACAACAAGGAGTGTGGTTGACTAGCAAAGGAGAGCGGTTGACAAGCAAAGATAAACGGTCGACAAGCAAAGGAGAGTTGCTGGCAAGCAAATAGAGCAGCTGAAACGCAAAAAAAGCGGGAGCCGTCGGCTCCCGCTTCTTCGGGTGAATCGTATATATATCGGATTCGCTTAGCTTTCGTTACATTTTCATAACGCCGCCGCGGCTGGCGTTGGTGACCATCGCGGAGTAGCGGGCCAGGTAGCCGCGCTTGATCTTCGGCTCGAAGCCCTGCCAGTTCGCGCGGCGGCGATCCAGCTCCTCGTCGCTCACCTCGAGGGTGATCGTGCGGTTGTTCATGTCGAGCTCGATCATGTCGCCGTCCTCGACGAACGCGATCGGACCGCCTTCGGCGGCTTCCGGCGAGATGTGGCCGATGGCGATGCCGCGGGAGGCGCCGGAGAAACGGCCGTCGGTGATCAGGCCGACCTTCGTGCCGAGACCCATGCCGACGATCTGCGACGTCGGCGCGAGCATCTCGGGCATGCCTGGGCCGCCCTTCGGACCTTCGTAGCGGATGACGACGACGTGGCCTTCCTTGACCTTGCCCTCAGCCAGGCCGCGCAGCACGTCGTCCTGGGAGTCGAAGCAGATCGCCGGGCCGCGGTGATAGCCGCCCACCGACTTGTCCACCGCGCCGACTTTAATGATCGAGCCGCCGGGCGCCAGGTTGCCGAACATAACGGACAAGCCGCCTTCCTTCGTATGCGGATCGTCGATCGGACGGATGACGGCGTGATCCGTGATCTCGGCGCCTTCCACGTTCTCGCGGAGCGTCTTGGCGGACACCGTCAGGACGTCGCCCTTGAGCGTGCCTTCCTTCTTGAACAGCTCGTTGATGATGGCGCTCACGCCGCCCGCGTTGTGCAGGTCCTCGATATGGTGGTCGGAGGCCGGCGCCAGCTTGGACAGGTACGGCGTACGCTTGGCCACTTCGTTGATGCGCTCGATCGGATATTCGATGCCGGCTTCGTGCGCCAGGGCGAGCGTATGCAGGACGGTGTTGGTCGAGCCGCCCATCGCCATGTCGAGCGCGAACGCGTTGTCGATGGAGTCGAGCGTGACGATATCGCGCGGCTTGATGTCCTTCTTGATGAGCTCCATCAGCTGGGCGGCGGACTTGCGAACGAAGTCGCGACGCTCAGGCGCGACGGCCAGAATCGTGCCGTTGCCCGGCAGGGCGAGGCCGAGCACTTCGGCCAGGCAGTTCATGGAGTTCGCCGTGAACATGCCGGAGCAGGAGCCGCAGGTCGGACAGCCGTACTGTTCGAGCTCGGTCAGGCTTTGCTCGTCGATCTTGCCCGTCATGTAGGCGCCGACGCCTTCGAACACCGAAGTGAGCGAGATGGCGCGCCCGTCCTTCGTGCGACCGGCCTTCATCGGGCCGCCGCTGACGAATACGGTCGGGATGTTGACGCGCAGCGCGGCCATCATCATCCCGGGCGTGATCTTGTCGCAGTTCGGGATGCAGACCATGCCGTCAAACCAGTGGGCGTTGACCATCGTCTCGACGGAATCGGCGATGATCTCGCGGCTCGCGAGCGAATAGCGCATGCCGATATGTCCCATCGCGATGCCGTCGTCGACGCCGATCGTATTGAACTCGAACGGGACGCCGCCCGCTTCGCGGATCGCTTCTTTGACGATTTTGCCGAATTCCTGCAAGTGAACGTGACCCGGAACGATGTCGAGGTAGGAGTTGCAGACGGCGATGAACGGTTTGCCGAAATCTTCTTCCTTGACGCCGGCAGCGCGCAGCAAGCTGCGGTGGGGCGCGCGGTCGAAGCCTTTTTTGATCATGTCGGAGCGCATTTTGGAAGCCATGATGATATTCCCCCGTTTCTTATGAATGCCGTGCTGGAACCTGGTAGGACAAGTGCGAATAGAATCAATTTTATCACATCATGACGTCTAACGGCTACTGTGCCTCCAAGGCGTTCGCAGGCCGGTTGCCGCGCGGATCGCGGCTGCGCGAACGCCCCCTGCCGGCAGGCAGGAGGCGCTTGATGAATGGCGCGTCGTCATCGATCCGAATCGGGAGGCAGCAGGCCGGACAGCGCCGCGAAGGGCAAATTCTCGAAGTGGCCCGTCTTGTAGACGACTTCGGATTCGGTCTGCGGCTCCTCGGCCGGCTTGTTGCGCCGGAACGACAGCCGGTCGTACAGCTTCACGAGCACCTGCGCCGTATTAAGCGCGTCGTCGAGCGCGCGGTGATGGGAGCCGGAGAACGGAATCTCGAGCATCTCGAGCGCCGCCTTGAGTCCCATTTGCTGGTGCTTTTCCAGCTTGAACACCTTGGACAGCATTTTCTGCAAATTGTTGTGGTTAACCATCCACTTCGTATCGATCTGCATCTGGCGGCATTCCTGCAGCAGCTGTCGCAGGTCGTCCGGCCCCCAGGCGCACAAATAATAGTCGTCGGGACCGATCCAGGAGACGAAGGCGGACAGCGCCTCGGGAAGACGGCTCGCGGCGTCGACGTCGTCCTGGGTGATGCCGGTGAAGGCCGTCGTATCGGTAGAAAGCGTCGGCACGACGGTCGGCCGGACGAACGCCTGAAACGTATCGAGAATGCCGGGCACGCCGTCGACAAGGCCGATCTTGGCCGCGCCGATCTCGATGATCTCGGCAATCTGTCCCTTTTTCCGGCGAACGGTCATCTCCAGGTCATATACAATGTAAGTCAAGGAATCACACCTCGGGCCGTCCGCTCGGGCTTCGCCGCGCGGAGCTTCGCGTAGTTATTGGTCCGGCTTTACGTATTATAGACCTCCGTCAATTATTTGTCATGGTATTAACGGCAAAAATGCCGGCGGCCGTCCCGCAAAAGGGACGATCGCCGGCATCGTGGCCGAACGGAAAACAAGCTTTAAAGCGTGGGCTTGAAAAACATAAGCAGAAAAAGGACGATGCCGAGGACGGTTGCCACGTAATTGATCGCGTTGACCTTGGCGACGCCGGCTTGCAGCTCCGCCGAAGCTGGCCGCTCGGTCGGACCTTTATCGGCTTGCGCCTTGGCAGCGACATCGGCCGCCGCCCGCCCCATAAAGGCGATGACGACGATCTGGATAAGCACATAATCTACGATGGCGGCGATGATCCACAGCTGGTCCCAGCCATAGTCGCCGAGCCAGACGAGCAGCAGGCCGGACAGCACGGCGAGAGAGCCGAGAATTTTGGGGAACATCTCGAGCTTGGCGGACAGACTTAGCGAATCCCGCAGCTGCCCGAGCGTCTGGCCTTTGCGCAGCAGAACATGGCCGAAGTACGTCGGTCCAATGCCGACGACCGCGGAGATGACGTGAATCGCGACCAGGATGCCGAGCCAATTTTCCTCCAAGTAAGCGTACCCTGTTAACGACATTTTTTGTTCGTTCTCCTCTCGTTTCAACGGAATAATCCCATGCTAGCACGGTATTTTTCGCCCGGCTGTCACGATTTTGCATGACAATCCCCTATGACGAGTCATGTCTTCCATAGCGACGCCGTGGCCGGAATGTCACGGATTTGAAATCCTTTCCGCGACGCTCGCACGCCCGATGGTGTTGTATAATGAACAAAAAGAATGACAAGAAGGTGTTTCTCTTTGAAATTTTTCCATACGGCGGATTGGCATCTCGGGAAATTGATCCAGAACGTATATATGACCGAAGACCAGCAATACATGCTCGAGCAATTGATGCGCGACATCGAGGCGGAGCGGCCCGACGCCGTCGTGATCGCGGGCGATCTGTATGACCGCGCCGTGCCGCCGACGGACGCCGTCAGCCTGCTGGATCGCACGCTGCAGCGCATCGTGCTGGAGCTGAAGACGCCGGTCATCGCCATCTCCGGCAATCACGACAGCCCGAGCCGGCTGAATTTCGGGAGCGGACTCATGAAGGCGGCTGGCCTGCATATGGCTGGCGAATTCGACCCTTCGGCGGGCCCCGTCGTCCTTCGCGACGCGCACGGACCGGTACATTTTCACCTCGTGCCGTTCGCGGATCCGGCCGCCGTGCGCCTCGCGCTGCGCGACGAGACGATCCGCTCGTACGACGGCGCGATGGCCGCGATCGCGGAGCGGATTCGCGTTTCCATGGATCCCGCGGCGCGGCACGTGCTCGTCGGGCATGCCTTCGTGACGCCGCGCGGCGAGGCGGAGCCGAATACGAGCGACTCCGAGCGTCCGCTCTCGATCGGCGGCACGGAGCATGTGAGCGCGGCGCATTTCCGCGGCTTCCACTATACGGCGCTCGGCCATTTGCACCAGGCGCACTTCGTCGGCTCGGAGACGGTCCGCTACGCGGGCTCGCCGTTGAAGTACTCGATCTCCGAGGAGCGCCATCAGAAGGGCTATCTGATCGTGGAGCTGGACGGAGATGGCAACGCCTCGGTCGAAAAGCGACTGCTCTTCCCGCGGCGCGACATGCGAACGGTAAGAGGCTATATCGAGGAAATCGAGCGGCAGACGCCGAGCGAGGATTACATATACGTCAGGCTGCTGGACGAGCAGCCGGTGCTGTCTCCGATGGAGCGCGTCAGGTCGGTCTATCCGAACGCGATGCACGTGGAGCGGGAGCTGGCGATGCAGCAGGTCGCGGCCGCCGCCGAAGAGGGGACTTCGGCCGGGGCCAAAGCCGGCATGGACATGCTGACGCTGTTCCGCGCGTTTTACCTGGAGGCGAAGGGCGGCGAGGCTTCTGAGGAGACGGAGCGCCTGTTCCTTGCCGCGCTGCGGGAGATCGAAAACGGGGAGGTTGAGCGTCATGATGCCGGTGCGGCTGACGATGACGGCGTTCGGGCCGTATAAGGACAAGGAAGTCATCGACTTCGCGGAGCTGTCGGGCAACCGTCTTTTCCTCGTGTCGGGCAATACGGGCGCGGGCAAGACGTCGATCTTCGACGCGATCTGCTTCGCGCTGTACGGCGAGGCGAGCGGCGAGGACCGCAGCGACGTCCGCATGCTGCGCAGCCAGTTCGCGTCGGACGACCTGTACACGTCCGTCGAGTTCGAGTTCGAGCTGAAGCGCCGGACGTACCGCATCCTGCGGCAGCTGGCCCATGTGAAGACGGGCAACAAGAGCGCGACCGGCGAAAAGTACGAGTTCGTCGAGACGACCGGCGGCACGGAGACGATGATGGTCGACCGGCACGCCGTCCGGCAGATCAACGAACGGATGCAGACGCTGCTCGGTCTGACCAAGGAGCAGTTCAGCCAGATCGTCATGCTGCCGCAGGGCGAATTCCGCAAGTTGCTCACGTCGGATACCGAGAACAAAGAGGAGATCATGCGGCGTATTTTCCGCACGCATCTGTTCAAGTTCGTCGCCGAGCATTTGAACGAGAAGCGCAAAGCGTCGCAGTCCGAATGGGAGCTGGCAAGGCGCGAGCTGGACATGCAGGCGGCGAACCTGAAGCTTTCCCTGGCGCAGCGGGAAGGCTCGGCGCTCGCGCGCGTGTTCGGCCAGGAGCACTTCAACGTCCATCAGGTGCTCGAGGCGCTGGACGAGGAGATGGCGCATTACGAAGGCGAAAGGGCGGTCCGGCAGATTCGTCTCGAGGAAGACAGCCGGCGGCATAAGGCGCTCGTCGAGCGCTACCATGCGGCGGCGCGCGTGAACGAGCTGTACGGCGAGCTCGACCGTAAGACGGCGGAACGGACGGCGCTCGAGTCGCGTATCCCGGAGATCGAAGCAAAAAAGCGGCGGCTTGCCCTGGCCGAAAAGACGCTGCCGATCGAGGTTCGGGAGCGGCTGCGCGAGAGCGTCCAGGCGCAGGCGAAGGCGGCCGCGGAGCTTCGGCGGGCGGCCGAAGAAGCGTCCGGGCGCGCGGCTGCCGAGCTTGCCGCCGCGCGGGAGCGCCATGCCCAGGAGGAGGGGCGCGGCGAGCGGAGAGAAGCGCTCGTGCGCGAGCTCGAGCGCCTCTCCCGCGACTTGCCGGCCGTACGCGAGCTGGAGGAGCGCCGGGCGGCGCTCGGCCGGCTGGAGCGCGAGGCTGCGGGGGCGCTGCGTGAGCAGCAGGCGGCGGAGGCGGCGGTCGCGTCCCGGCAGGAAGCGCGCAAGGCGCTGGCCGAGCGCGCGCGGCAGGCCGAGGAAGCGGTGCGCGGGCTGCCGGAGCTCGCCGAGCGCTTCGAGCGCATGCTGCAGGAGGCGACGCTGCTGCGCGAATACGTGCTGCTCGGCCGCGCGGCCGCCGCGCAGGCGGAGGAAGAGGCGGGGCTGCGCCTCGCGCACGAGGAGGCCGCGCGGGGCTATCTGTCGCTTGAGGCGGGATGGCTGGAGAGCCAGGCGGGGCAGCTCGCCGCGCATCTGCACGACGGCAAGCCTTGCCCCGTATGCGGCAGCGAGGCGCATCCCCGTCCGGCGGAGCCGCCTGCGGACATGCCGACGCGCGAGGCGCTCGATCGTGCGCGCGCGGACAAAGGCGAGCGGGAGACACTGTATTTGGCGGCAAGGGCCAAGCGCGAGCATATGGATGCGCAGCTGCGGGACAAGGCCGCAGAGATCGAGCGGGGCGGGCGCGACCCCGGTCAGGCGGAGAAGGATTACGCGGAGCTCGTGGACAACGGCAAGCGCATGCGCGTCCAGGTGGACGGGCTCAAGGCGGAGCAGGCGTCGCTGGACGACCTGCGGCGCAAGCTGGCGGAGGCGGAGTCCGCGCTGGAAGCTGCGGCGTCGGACAAGGAGCGGCTAGCGGGCATCACGCAGGAGCGGCGGACGGCGCACGCCGCAGCGCAAGCGGTCTACGAGCAGACGCTGGCCAGCCTGCCGGAGGGACATCGGACGCTCGAGGCGCTGCAGCGGCTGCTTGCGGAGAGGCAGCAGGAAAAGGAGCGCCTCGATGCGGCATGGCGCCTGGCGCAGGAGCAACTGAGGCAAGCGGGGGAACGCTACGCGGCGGCGGCGGCTCATCTGGACGGCGCGTTGCGTCAGTTGGCGGAGGCGGCGGCGCGCGAAGCGGAGGCGCAACGCGACTTTGCCGCGGAGCTGGCCCGCGCGGGCTTCGCCGCGGAGGCGGACTACCGCGCGGCCAAGCTGCCTGAGCGGGAGATGACGGACACGAAGGCGGAGATCGAGCGATTTCTGGCGGCGCTTGCCGCGGTCGTCCGGCAGCTCGAGGAGCTGGGCCTTCAGCTGCAAGGGAAGGAGCGGGCCGATCTGGCCGCGCTCGCAGAGGAAGCCGAGCGGATGGAGCGGCAGGCCGAGGAGACGCGCGCATCGCTGCGCGAAGCGCAGACGCATCTGGAGAAGGGTGCCGAGGGCCGCGCCAAATTGCTTGAAGCGGAAGGCAAGTGGCGGAAGGCCGAGCGTGAATTCCAGCTCGTCAAAGATTTGTACGATGTTGTGCGCGGCGACAACCGGCATAAGATTTCATTCGAGCGCTACCTGCTCGTCGAATTTCTCGATCGCATCTTATCCGCCGCCAACCTGCGTCTGCGTACGATATCCGGCGGACAGTTCTATCTTGTGCGCAGCGACCGCCGGGAAAAGCACGGCAAGCAGAGCGGTCTCGGCCTCGACGTCTTCGACAACTACACCGGCCAGCTGCGGGACGTAAAGACGCTGTCCGGCGGCGAGAAGTTTAACGCCTCGCTCTGCCTGGCGCTTGGCATGGCCGACGTCATCCAGGCGTATGAAGGCGGCGTGTCGCTCGAGACGATGTTCATCGACGAAGGCTTCGGCTCGCTCGACGAGGAATCGCTGAGCAAGGCGGTCGATACCCTCGTGCAGCTTCAGCAGACCGGGCGCATGATCGGCATCATCTCCCACGTGCAGGAGCTCAAACAGGCGATCCCGGCCGTGCTCGAGGTGAAAAAGTCGGCCGACGGATGCAGCTATACGAATTTTCGCATCGGCTAACCCTCTTTCGGCAGCATCCTGAACACTTCTGTCTATCCGGGCGCCTCGCGTCATATACATGATTCAAAAAGACGGAAGGCGTGGGGCGCTTGGACAAGGCTGCGGTCAAACGGTTTTACGACTTGAAAAGCAAGCAGAAGGAAATCGAAAAAGAGCTGTCGGAGCTGCGCGGACAAATTCTCGCTTATTGCGAGGCCGAAGGGCTGTCGCAGGCGGAGATCGGCGGCTACAACGTCAAAATTGTGCAGCAGGAGCGCAGGGAATACGACGACGAAAAGCTGAAGGCCGCGCTTCCGGACGACGAGCTGTGGCGGCTCGTCTCCCGCGCGGACGGGGCGAAGCTCGCGGGGCTTGTCAAGCTGAACGTTCTCAAAGAAGAGCAGCTGTTCGGTACGTATGCGTTAAAAAAAATCGCGCTTGTTCACGTGGAGCGGGAGTAGAGGAGGGACCCCGAGGCCCGTCATCTCTCCCCAACGACAAAGGCGCCGGTCGCGACGACCGGCGCCTTTGTCGAATGCATAGAACGTATAAAATCGACAGGTAACGCTGTACAGCGCCATATCGCCCCCCTCTCGCATCGTCGCGCGAGGCTAGAAAGGGGATAACGCAGGATTTTCAGCCGATTGGACGAGAAGAGGCGGAATCTTATGCAGGCATTCGAGGCGGCAAGGTAAGCGTGGGATGCAAATGAGCACTGCTGGGCAGCCGAATGCAAGCCGAGCAAGGATACCGGACTCAGTTGACGCTATTTCGTACAAAACAGTGCAATTGCGACTATTTCGGACCGGAAAGTCGTTATTCTCCCAGATTCAGGCTATAAAAGATCCCCAATCCCGCAATAGAGGCTCCTGGGTCCACGAGCACGCTGGAAAGCGCGATAGGAATATAAATAAGGGCTCCTCAGTCCGTACGCTTCAAGCCATTGTGCAACAAAGGCCAGGCGGCTTTTCAAATGCGTCAGGCGCTTTCTGGCGCATTCTGCTTTGAGACGCGGCACATCAAGCAAGCGTGCTATTTTTTAGCCTTATAAAACTCATGATACAGCTTCATCAGCGCCCGCTTTTCAATCCGCGACACGTAGCTGCGGCTGATGCCTAGCTCCCGCGCGATCTCTCGCTGGGTGCGTTCGTCCCCGCCCTTGCCGTCCAGGCCGAACCGGCCCCGGATGACTTCCTGTTCCCGCTCGTCGAGAATGTCGAGATTTTGATAGATTTTGCTTTTCTCGATTTTTAGCTGCACCTTCTCGACGACGTCGTCGGGCTCGCTGCCGAGAATATCTTGCAAAGTAATTTCGTTGCCTTCTTTATCGGTTCCGATCGGATCGTGAAGGGATACATCTTTGCGCGTTTTTTTGAGCGACCTGAGGTGCATCAGAATTTCGTTCTCTATGCACCGCGCCGCGAACGTGGCGAGCTTCGTGCCCTTGCCGACCTGAAAGCTCTCGATTGCCTTGATGAGGCCGATCGTGCCGATCGAGATCAGGTCTTCAAGATCCTCGCCGGTATTGTCGAACTTTTTGACGATATGCGCGACCAGCCGCAGGTTGTGCTCGATCAGCAGGTTGCGCGCTCTGGCGTCGCCTTCCGCCATAAGTCCCAAGTATCGGCTTTCTTCCTGCTCGGATAAGGGCTGGGGAAAAGCGTTGTTTTTGACATAGGAAACGAGCAGGGAAAGCTGCTTGATGAAGAGCGCAATCGAGGTAAAGAATCCGGGCACGTGACGGCCTCCTCCGGTTGTTCGTTCAGGTTGATGCGCGACCCTTACCATTGTATGTAGGCCGGCGCCCATCCGTGCCTGTCAGAGGGAGAAAAAGGTCGACGCCGACTGTCGCTTCGCCGCTTGCCTCCCCACCTTTTCCCATCCATAACCTGCACGCCCGCGGCAAATAATGATTGGGACTACAGTCCGAGCCTGAAAGGGGGATGGCAGCCATGGCGACCAAAGAGGCTGGAAGAGGCCCCGCTTCTTACAAGCCGTTGTCCATGTCGCCGAAGGAATACCAGCAATTCGCGAAAAGCAGGCAGCCTTCCCGGCCCGTATTCGCCAATTGCGTCCGCGCGTTTTTGGTCGGGGGGTTCATCTGCTTCATCGGCGAAGGCGTGCAACGCTTTTTTATGGCCGCCTTCGATATGACAAGCAGGCAGGCGGGCAATCCGACCGTCGCGGTCATGATCTTGATCTCGGTCATCTTGACCTGCCTTGGCGTATACGACAAAATCGCGCAATGGGCGGGCGCGGGGACGGCGGTTCCCGTCACCGGCTTCGCCAATTCGATGTGCTCGGCGGCGATCGAGCATCGCAGCGAGGGGCTCGTGCTCGGCGTCGGCGCCAACATGTTCAAGCTGGCGGGCTCCGTCATCGTTTTCGGAACCGTCGCGGCCTTTTTCGTCGGGATCGTCTACTGGATCCTGGGGGTGAGCCACTGATGCTGCAGGGCAGGCGCACCTGGATTTTCGACAAGCCCCCGGTCATCGTCGGCACGGGCACCGTCGTCGGTCCCGACGAGGGCGAAGGCCCATTGGCCGGCGACTTCGACCTCGTGCATCCGGACATGACGATCCAGCAGCCGAGCTGGGAGAAGGCGGAGCGCCTCATGCTCGAGCAAGCCTCCGATATCGCGCTCTCCAAGGCGGCGCTGTCGAAGGACAAGATCAATTTTTACGTGGGCGGCGATTTGATCAACCAGATCATCAGCAGCACGTTCGCCGCCCGCACGCTCGGCGCGCCGTACCTCGGCGTCTTCGGCGCCTGCTCGACCTCGATGGAGTCGCTCGCGCTGGCGGCGCTGCTGGTGTCGACGGGGGCGGCCCGCTACGCGATGGCGGGAACGAGCAGCCACAATTGCACCGCCGAGAAGCAGTTCCGCTATCCCACCGAGTACGGCTCCCAGAAGCCGCCGACCGCGCAATATACGGTGACAGGAGCCGGCGCCGCCGTCGTAGCGACGGAGGGAGACGGGCCTCGGATTACCTCGGCCACCGTCGGACGGATTATGGACCTCGGGCTCAAGGACCCGTTCGACATGGGCTCGGCAATGGCGCCGGCCGCGGTGGATACGATTCAGGCGCATCTGCAGGAGACCGGGCGCGATCCCGGCTACTACGACATGATCGTGACCGGCGACCTGGCGTCGGTCGGCCATCCGATCGCCGCCGACCTGCTCAAACGGCATGGCGTGCCGATCGCGGAGACGCAGTTCAATGACTGCGGCCTGCTCGTGTACGACATCGCCAAGCAGAAGGTTCAGGCGGGAGGCAGCGGGTGTGCCTGCTCCGCGACCGTCACCTACGGCCATCTGCTCAAGCGGCTTGCGAGCGGACAGCTGAAGCGGCTGCTCGTCGTGGCGACGGGCGCGCTGCTCTCGCCGCTGTCCTTTCAGCAGGGCGAGAGCATTCCGTGCATCGCGCACGCCGTATCCATCGAAAGCTAACTTATCCGACCAGAAGGAGGACATACCGATGCAATATTTATGGGCTTTTGTGGTCGGCGGAGCGATCTGCATCGTCGGCCAGCTGCTGTTCGACGTCGCCAAGCTGACGCCGGCCCATACGATGGCAACGCTGGTCGTCGCGGGCGCGGTGCTGGACGGACTAGGCCTGTACGATCCGCTCGTCGACTTCGCGGGCGCGGGCGCCACCGTCCCGATCACCAGCTTCGGCAACGCGCTCGTCCACGGCGCGCTGAGCGAGCTGCAGGAGGTCGGGTGGATCGGGATCATTACCGGCATCTTCCAGATTACGAGCGCCGGCATATCGGCGGCGATTATTTTCTCGTTTTTGGCGGCGCTGGCGGTCAAACCGAAGGGCTGAACGACATTTTAGGTAAATTTTAGGCGCCGGAGACAAGGCGCTGTTCGCGATCAAACGCGCCTGCATGCGATTCCGCCGATTCGTCTGCAGGCGCGTTTTGCCGCGCTCCGTATCGCTTTCGAAGACGCCAGGCCTATTTCCAGCGGCCGGTTCGCCTAGCGCGAATTGGCTTTTTTTCTATGATTATTTGGAGTTTTGCAAAATTGTAGTCCCGAATCCCCATCAAGTATAATAGTAGAGTAGCGTCCGACTACCGTACGACTACCGTCAGATCCCATTAGGAGGGACCTCAATGGAACAACAGACCGCCATGCAATTGTTAGATTCGATCAGACGCAATATGGAATCTTGCATATACGGAAAAAAAGACGAGATCGCCTGGCTGCTGACCGCGCTGGTCGCGGGGGGACACGTGCTGATCGAGGACGTGCCGGGCACCGGCAAGACGCAGCTCGTCAAGGCGCTCGCCCGATCGATCGGCGGTTCGTTCCATCGGATCCAATGCAATCCCGATCTGCTGCCCACCGACATCACCGGTGTGTCCATTTATCATCCGAAGCAGGAGCAATTCGTATTCAGGCCGGGTCCGGTCATGTCCAACCTGCTGCTAGCCGACGAGATCAACCGGGCGACGACCAAGACGCAGTCCGCGCTGCTCGAAGCGATGGAGGAGCGGCACGTGTCCGTAGACGGCGTTACTTATCCGCTGCCGCAGCCGTTTATTTTATTCGCCACGCAGAACCCGATCGAGTTCGAAGGCACCTACAATTTGCCGGAGGCGCAGCTGGACCGTTTTCTGATGAAAATCTCGCTCGGCTACCCGGACGAAGAATCGGAGAAGCGGCTCGTGCTCGAGCCCGGCACGTCGCGCGCCGCGGACCTGCTTGAATCCGTGGCCACGGCGGAGGACATCGTGAGCGTTCAGCGCCTTGCGGCAGGCTGCCACTTGGACGGCGGCGTGGCCGATTACCTGGTGCAGCTCATCCGCGCGACGCGCAAGCATCCTTCGGTGCTGCTCGGCGCCAGCCCCCGCGCGTCGGTGGCGCTCGCGGCCTGCGCGAAGGCGTACGCGTTCCTTCAGCACCGCAGTTACGTCATCCCGGACGACATCAAGATATCCGCGCCGTTCGTCCTCGCGCACCGTCTTCACCTTCGGTCCGAAGCCCGTATGCAGGGCGCTACGGCCGGAGGCGTCCTGCAGGAAGTACTTAAGCAGCTGCCGGTTCCGGTGGCGCTGGAGCGCTGAGCATGAAGGGCCTGCCACAGATCCGTTTCGGCTGGTTCTGCGGAATCTTGTACTTAATGTCCTTATCATTCGTCGTTTTCCAGGGCGGCAAAACTTCGTTGATGCTGTTCGTCATCATGAACGGCCTCGGTCTGTATTTGCTCCTTGGCCGGTGGAGCGGTATCGGCGGCATCCAGGGCAAGCGCGAGCTTGGCGCGGCTTCGGGCCAGGGCGGCCTGTTTGCGGCCGGCTCGCGGCTCAAGGTACGGCTGCAGATGCATGTGCCCGGCTTCTGGCCGCTGCCGTACGTGATCGTGCGCGAGCGGCTGGTCCGCTTGAGCGGCTCCGATCTTCAGGAGTACGAGCTGTCGTTCGTGCCCGATTACAAGCGGCGCGGCCAGATCGAATACGAATCCGCGCCGCTGCGGCGCGGACGCTACAAGTTTCTGGAGACGAAGTGCTCGACCCGGGACATCTTCGGGCTGTTCGAGCATCAAGGCGCGTTCCGGGAGGAGCTGCAGATCAAGGTGCTCCCCCGAACGATCGAGCTGCAGGAATGGCGTCATCTCAGAAAGGCGCGAACCGGGCAGATCGAGCAGCGCGCCAGCTCGCTCTGGGCGCGGGAGACGACGCAGATCGACGGCGTCAGAGAGTACATCCACGGCGACCGCATGTCGCGTATTCATTGGAACGCGACCGCCCGGACGGGGGAATGGAAGTCGAAGGAATTCGAGCGCGAGGCGCTGCCCCGCTTCGTCATCGTCCTGGACCGGCGGGCGGGCGCGTACCGCAGCGCCGACGCGTTCGAGCTGGCTGTGTCGACCGCTTCCTCGCTGCTGAATCTCGCGCTGCGAAGGGGCATGCCCGTCGGCTTCGTATCGGCAGGCAAGGAGACGGCCTGGTTCGGCGCCGGCAGAATGCCGGTGAACCGGGAGCTGCTGCTGGAGCATCTCATCGACGTCGAAGCCGACGGAGAGGAGGCGCTCGATCGCGTGCTCCGCAAGACCGCAGAAAAGTTCGAGGCCGGAGCGAGCTTCGTGCTCGTCAGTCCTTCCATGGAGGACGAGACGCTGTTCGCGCTCGAGGGACTGTCGGCCAGACGCACGGGACCAAGCCACATCCATATCGCGGAGCGGACGCCGCAGCTTGATCCGTCCGAGCGTCTGCTGCAATGGTCCCGCACTTTCCGCGGCAGGCAATGGGAGCTCTGCTCGATTACGCGCCTGGAAGATCTTCCGAAGGCATTGGAGGCGGGCACCGCTTGAATACGATGATCGCAAACGCAGGACGTCGGGTGGAGACCGGCTACTTCCGGAAACTCGTGCTGGAGCGGCTCCACCGACTGTTCGTTATCGTGATCGTGCTGCAGCTCATACAAGTTTTCAAAGATTACTGGTGGCCGGAAACGTACGCGGTCGTCTACGCCTCCGTCGCGGCGGCGGCTGCGATCGAGCTGCTGGTCAGCCGTGCGTTCGCGCTCAGGCTCGTTTTGCAGATGGCCGCGGTGCTGGCAGCCGTCATGCTCCTAGCGCCTTACGAATGGTCCGGCTGGCCGGACGGCTTGAAGGGATGGGAAGCGCTTCGCGAGTTCGCGATCGTGAACGGCAAGCCGCTTCACCCGTTTTTCGAAATCGCCGCAGGCGTCGTGCTGGTCATTCATTATATGGCGTATTTGGGCACGAACAAGTTCAGAGCCATCGGCTTTATTCTGATGTCGATCGCCACGCTGGCCATTATCGATTCTTTTTTTCCGCTCGAGCTGTGGACGAACATCGCCTGGGCCGTGGTGGCCGGGTTAGGCTGGCTCGTCGTGCTGCATCTCAGGCAGCTGAGAGACCGGCACTTCGATAGCTGGAGCGCGCTCGCCGAGCGTCCGTTCGAGCTCGCGGTGCCGGCGATCATCGTCATCGGATTGCTCATGCTCGCGGGCATCGCGGTTCCGCGCGCTCCGGTGCTGCTGGAGGATCCGTACACGCTCTGGCTCCAGGCACAGAACAAGGAGGTGCCGGCGTTTTCCGGGGAAGGCGGCTATATCGGCGGCGACACCAACGGCTCGGGCTCGGGACCCTCGTCCAAGTCGGGCTACGGACGAAGCGACACCAAGATCGGCGGCGGCTTCGAATTCGACTATTCGCCCGTCATGACGGTGGACACGAGCCAGAAGGCTTACTGGCGCGGCGAGACGAAGGCGATTTATACCGGCCAAGGATGGAACGACCGCAAAGGCATGGAAACGACTCCGGCATCGCCCGGCGAAGACGAATTGCCGTCGAATAAACCTACGCTGGAAGGCATCGAGACGAGGCGGGTCACGCAGACGTTCCACATTTTGCGCAAGGACCGGCTGCCCGTCCTGTTCGGCGCTGGCCCGATCGACGGCCTTGCCGAATGGGAGGGCGTGAACGGCAACGCCAGGCTGACGTGGAACAAAGAAGAGCAGGAGCTCAAGTTTCAGCGGTCCGCGTCGGTGGAGTCCTATACGGTCGTCTCCGATATGATCGTCATCGACGAAGACAAGCTGCGTGCGACGCGGGCCAAGGCGGCCGCAGCGCCGTTCGACCTGTCTCCCTACGAGCAGCTGCCCGAGATTCCGAGCCGGGTTTCGGAGCTGGCAGCCACGATTGCGGCGGACGCGGACAACGATTACGATGCCGCCAAGGCGCTTGAGAGTTATCTTAGAAATACGTACCCGTACACGAATACGCCGGACGTAAGCCTTCAGAAAAGCAAAGATATCGCCGACGCCTTCCTGTTCGAGATCAAGGAAGGTTACTGCGATTACTATTCCACCGCGTTTGTCGTGCTGGCCCGCTCTCTGGGCTTGCCGACGCGGTGGGTCAAGGGCTACGCCACCGGCTCCAACCGGATCGACGAGGAAGGCATCCGCAACGGATTCGGGTACGTCGCCGATCCGAACGGCGCGGGGACGTATACCGTCCGCAACGCGGACGCCCATTCCTGGGCCGAGGTGTACTTCGAAGGCGTAGGCTGGGTTCCGTTCGAGCCGACGTCCGGCTTCACCGTCCCGCAGCCGATCGCCGAAGCCGCACCGGTCGCGACGCCGGATGTGCCGGTCGACGCAGGAGATGAGGCCGCCCCGGAGACGGAGACGGCTGCGCAGAGCGGCGGCTGGGATGCCGCTGCCTGGACGATCACGGGCGGCTCGCTGCTTGTCGTCGGCGTCGCCGCGCTGCTCGTACGCCGGCGGGCCTGGACGGCGACGGTATGGCGCCGCGTCCGCTACCGCGGGACGACGCCGAACCAGCGGATCGTGCGCGAGATGGAGCGCCTGATCGCGTTCCTCGGCAGGCGCGGCCTGAAGCGCAGCCAGCACGATACGCTGCGCGAGTCGTTCGCCGCCTGGAGCGGACGCTTCGCCTCGCTGAAGCCCGAATTCGAAGGCGTGCTGCGCAAGTTCGAGTCTGCCCGCTACGGCGGCCAGGCCGGAGGCGAGAGCGACGTGGAGCAATTCAACGCGATGGCCGACAAGATCCGCAAATCGCTATAAAGTTTGCCTTGCAAGGGAGCGCCGCGCTGCGGCGCTCCTTTTGCAAGGCCGGGGCGGGTGTGGTATATTTTGAACAATCCGATAAAGACTGGAGCACTGCGGCATGTTTGAACGATTGCTGCCCCATCAACTCGTGGGCACCGTCTTCGATATAGATCTGGCGTCGCTGTCTGACATGGGCGTACGCGGCATCATTACCGATCTGGACAATACGCTCGTCAGCGCGGGAACCGCGCTCGCGACGCCCGAGCTGATCGCTTGGCTGGACAAGGTCAAGTCGCTCGGGTTCAAGGTCGTCATTTTATCGAACAACAACCTGATGCGCGTGGCGAAGTTCGCCGAGCCGCTCGGCATCCCGTTCATCCCGGCGGCGCGCAAGCCGTTCAACAAGGCGTTCAAGCAGGCATTGAACCTGCTGGAGCTAAAGGCCGAGCAGGCCGTCGTCGTCGGCGACCAGATGATGACCGACGTGCTCGGCGGGCGCCGGATGGGCCTTCATACGATACTCGTGACGCCGATCGCGAGAGCGGAGGAAGGCTGGGGCACGCGGATGAACCGCCGCATCGAGAAGATCGCGCTGTCAAGGCTGACCAAGCAGGGCTTGTGGCCGGATAAGGGGGACAAGTAGCATTGCCGACCATTGAGGATAACTGGAGTACGCAAAATTGCGCGGGCTGCGGCGTGAAGCTGCAGATTCAGGACGCATCGCGGCCGGGCTTCGTGCCCGAAGCGGCCCGCGAGCGCGAGCCGATCATCTGCCAGCGCTGCTTCCGAATCAAACATTACAACGACGCCTCGTCGGTCGCCATCGATCAGGACGATTTTTTGCGTTTGCTCGGCGGCATCGGTTCGACCCGCAGTCTCGTCGTGCATATCGTCGACCTGTTCGACTTCGAGGGCTCGATGATCTCGGGCCTGCAGCGCTTCGTGGGCAACAACCCGGTGCTGCTCGTCGTGAACAAGATCGACCTGCTGCCCAAGGTGACCAATTGGAACCGTCTGCGCAACTGGGTGCAAAAGCAAGCCAAAGCCGGCGGCCTGCGCGTGGTCGACGTCGTGCTGTGCAGCGCGCGCCGCAACATCGGCTTCGACCGGGTCGTTGAGGCGATCGGGCAGCTGCGGGGCGATCGCGACGTCTACGTCGTGGGCGCGACCAACGTCGGCAAGAGCACGCTCGTCAATCGGCTTATCGCCGATTACAGCGACCTGCGCAGGGAATTGACGGTATCGCGTTATCCGGGCACGACGCTCGACGCGATCAGCATTCCACTGGACGACGGTCGCAGCATCATCGACATGCCGGGCATCGTATACAAGTCGCGCTTGTCGGAGATCGTGCCGCGCGAGACGCTGCATGCACTGCTGCCGGACAAGCCGCTTAAGCCTTTGACGTATCAGTTTTACGAAAAGCAGACGCTGTTTTTCGGCGGGCTGGCCCGCTTTGACTTCACGGCCGGCGAGCGCCAGTCGTTCACCGCGTACCTGTCGTCCGGCATTCCTGTGCACCGTACGAAGCAAGAGCGGGCGGACGAGCTGTATGAAAATCATGGCGGCGAGATGCTGGCGCCGCCTTCCCGCGAGGAATTGGCGGACATGCCGCCGCTCGTACGGCACAATCTGCGCGTTCCGCCGGGCGGACCGAAGGATATATTCGTCTCCGGGCTCGGCTGGATCAAGGCGAACGGCTCGACCGGCGCCGTCGTGGACGTCTACGCGCCCAAAGGCGTCAAGGTGTTGCTCAGGGATTGCATGTTGTGAGTCGGGAGGAAGCCGCTGGCATGGACAGTCATACGATTTTATACGGCGTCATCGGAGATCCGATCCGCCATTCCAGATCGCCCGTTATGCTGGGCAGGGCATTTAAAGAAAGCGGCGTGAACGGGGCTTACGGCGCCTTCCATGTGGCGCCCGAACGGCTCGGCGACGCGATTCGTGGCATTCGCGCGCTAGGCTTCCGCGGCCTGAACGTGACGATCCCGCACAAGATTGAAGTTATGGCATTTTTGGACGAGATCGACGAGAGCGCCAAGGCGATCGGCGCGGTCAACACGATCGTGAACGAGGGCGGCAGGCTCACCGGCTACAATACGGACGGCATCGGCTATGTCCGTTCGCTCAAGGAAGAAGCGGAGCCGGATCTGTCCGGCAAGCGCATCCTCGTCCTTGGTGCGGGCGGCGCTGCGCGGGGCATCGTCTGGGCGCTGCTGCGAGAAAACCCCGCCGAGGTGCTCATCGCCAATCGGACCGAAGCGCGCGCGGAGGAGCTTGCCGCGGCGTTCGAGTCCGGCGGACGCTTGAAGGCTTTGCCGTGGCACTTGCTGGCGGAGGCGTGCGGAGCGGCGGACATCGTCATCAATACGACGTCCGTCGGCATGGCCCCTCATACGGAGGCGGTTCCCGCCGATCCGGCCTGGCTCCGCCCGGGCGCGGTCGCGAGCGATCTCATTTACAATCCGCTGACGACGGCTTTTTTGCATGGCGCGCAGCGACAGGGGTGCCGCATTCACGGCGGCCTCGGCATGTTCGTTTATCAAGGCGCCTATGCCTTCGAATATTGGACGGGACTTCCCGCGCCGGCTGCCGCGATGCGCGAGGCAGTGCTGGCCTCCTTTTCCGAAGCGGCGAAGGTTTGAACATTTATCTATCAGAGAGCAGGGAATACGCATGCTGACCGGCAAACAAAAACGATTTTTGCGTTCCGAAGCCCACCACCTGACCCCGATCTTCCAGGTCGGCAAGGGTGGCACGAACGATCATCTGATCCGCCATATCGAGGAAGCGCTCGAAGTGCGCGAGCTGATCAAAGTGTCGATCCTGAACAACAACGACGACGACCGGTACGAAGTCGCGAAAGAGCTGTCCGAGCGCTCCGGCGCCGAGCTGGTGCAGGTCATCGGCAAGACGATCGTGCTGTACAAGGAATCCCGCGACAACAAGCAGATCGAGCTTCCTTAAAGGAGGTGCGCGCATGAGACGCATCGGTCTGATGGGCGGCACCTTCGACCCCGTGCACATCGGCCACTTGCTCGCGGCCGAAGCGGCGCGCGAGGCGGCGGATCTGTCCGAGGTCTGGTTCATCCCGACCTCGGTCCCGGTCCACAAGCCGCAGCCCGGCGCTTCCGGCGCGCAGCGCCTGGCGCTCGTCGAGAGCGCGATCGCTGAGCATCCGTCGTTCCGGGCGGAGGCGGCCGAGCTCGACCGGGAGGGTGCCTCATATACGATCGATACCGTACTCGAGCTGCGGGAACGATATCCCGACGATTCTTTCTACTGGATCGTCGGCTCCGACATGCGGGACGATCTGCCGAACTGGCGGCGCATCGAGGAGCTCGCGCGCCTTGTCGTCTTCATCGCGCTGGAGCGTCCGGGAGCGGGCGGCGCGATGGACGGCGCGGAGCCCGAGCCGCCCGACTTCCTGCGGGACCGGATCGTGCGCGGGGAGATGCCGGCGATCGGAATCTCGTCCACGGATATCCGCCGGCGATGCGCCGAAGGCCGAACGATCCGGTACATGGTGCCCGAGCGGGTAAGGACGGAGATCGAAAGGATGGGACTGTATGGATCGCGAACTGTTGATTGAGGCGGTCAAGCGCCAGATGCCCGAAAAGCGGTACCGGCACGTCGCCGGCGTCGTCGATACGGCGTTCGTGCTGGCGCAGCGGTTCGGCGGCGATCCGGACAAAGCCTGGCTCGCCGCGCTGCTGCACGATTATGCCAAGGCATGGCCGACGGACCGCATGGAGCGGATCATCCGCGAGCAAGGCTTGCCGCCCGAGCTGCTGGCGTACGACAAGGAGCTGTGGCACGCGCACGTCGGCGCTTGGGCGGTTCGCGACGAACTCGGCATCGAGGATGAAGAAGTGCTCGATGCCGTACGCTATCATACGTCGGGCCGCGAGAACATGACTTTGCTGGACCGCATCGTCTGCCTTGCGGATTATATGGAGCCCAGCCGCGCGTTTCCCGGCGTGGAGCGAATCCGCAAGCTGGCCGAGACGAACCTGAACGAAGCGCTGGTCGCGGGCTTCGACTCGACGATCGTTCATTTATTGGAAAAAGGCAAGATGATTTTCCCGTTGACGGTATTGGCGCGCAACGCGCTCGTCCGGGAAATTCGCGCTAGCGATTGAATCTTGAAGGAGGCTGACCTATGGCAGGATCGGAACAGTTAATGAGACAAGTCGTGGACGCGGCGGACGACAAAAAAGCGAACGACATCGTCGCGCTTAATTTGCAGCATATATCGCTCGTAGCGGATTACTTCGTCATTTGCCACGGCAATTCGGATACGCAGGTCCAATCGATCTCGACCGAGATCAAGAAGCGCGCGGAGGAAGCCGGCGCCCGCGTTCGGATTGAAGGCATGGATACGGCGAGATGGGTGCTCATCGACATGGGCGACGTCGTCGCGCACGTCTTCCACCGGGACGAGCGCGAATACTATTCGCTCGAACGCTTGTGGTCCGACGCGAAGGCGGTCGAATTCGCATGACGCTCATCGCCGGCACGACGGCCAGTCTGCTGGTGCGGCGCGAAGTTCCGCCTTACGGCTGGTTTCTGGCCGAAGACGAGGGAGAAGATACGCCTGAAGTGCTGCTCCCTTACGGCGAAGCGGCGGGCAATCGTCCTTCGGTCGGCGATTCAGCCGACGTCTTCCTTTTCCATGACGACAAAGGTCGTCTGACGGCGACGACCCGCCGACCGCTGCTGCAGCTCGGGCAAATGGGCAGGCTCGCGATGGCCGACTTTCATCCGCGTTTCGGCTGCTTCCTGGAGCTCGGCATCGGGCGTCAGCTGCTGCTGCCGATCAAGGAGTTGCCGGACAACCGCGACCGCTGGCCGCAGCCGGGCGACGAGCTTCACGTCATCATGAAGCACGACAAGGAAGGGCGCATGCTGGCACGGCTCGCCAAGATCGAGGACTACGAGCGCGTCGTGTTCCGCGCGCCGTCCTCCTGGCATCACGAGCAGCGCGAATGCTGGGTGACCGACATTTACAAGGACGGCGTGTTCATGCTTGCGGATGGCGGCGTGCTGGGCTACGGCGCGCTCGGCTACATGCCGAACGCGTCCATGGTCCATCCCCTGCGCCTCGGCGAGAAGACGACCGCGCGCGTGACGCAGGTGCGGGACGACGGCAGAGTGACGCTGTCTATGCGGCCGGCCAAGGAGGTCGGGCGTCTGGAGGATTCGGACCGCATTTTGGCCTTTTTGCAGGCCAGGCCGGGAGGCGCGATGCCATATTCGGATTCGACGCCTGCCGATGTCATCCAGAAGCGGTTCGGGCTCAGCAAGTCCGCCTTCAAGCGCGCCCTCGGCAAGCTGATGAAGGACAGGCTCGTCGTGCAGGACGGCAATTGGACCCGGCTGGCGGCAGCCGAGGGAGGCGCGCCGGATGCGGAAGCTCCGACCGACGCGGATTCCGCGCGTGCGCCGGAGTGAACGGCGGCGGAGAGCCGGCCGGGTGTGGCCGGGCTTGCCTGCGGCGTCTTGCGAGGCGTACGCGCCAACGAATAACAGACCGGCCCCGAGGTCGTGGTTTTTGACCGGCTGGCAGGGCCGAAACACGAGGAGACAACCATGCGCAGCTATCGTGAGTTTGCCTCGGTTTACGACCGACTGATGGAGGACATGCCGTACCCGGAATGGCTGAGCTTCGCCAGAGGATGCTGGGAGAAATACGGCATGCCCGGGACGGTCGTCGATTTAGGCTGCGGAACGGGCAATATCGCCATCCCGCTTGCCAAATCAGGTTTTCGCATATTCGGCATCGATCTGTCGGCGGACATGCTGTCCGTCGCCCGCGCCAAGTGGGAGTCGGTCCCTCAACGCGGCATCGGCCGCGCCTCCAGCGGCGAGGAAGGCGGCATCCGCTGGCTGCAGCAGGATATGCGCGACTGGGAGATTCCCGATCCGGTTGATTGCGTGCTGTCGTTTTGCGACAGCCTGAACTATCTGACCGAACCCGAGGATGTTATCTCCTCGTTCAAGCATACGTATGCCGGACTTAGACCCGGCGGACTGTTCATTTTTGACGTGCATGCGCCTTCGCAGCTCGCCCGCTACGGCGAGGAGCAGCCGTTCGTGCTGGACGACAAGGACATCGCGTACCTTTGGACGTGCGAGTACGATCCCGATCGCCGTGAGGTGGAGCACGAGCTCACCTTCTTCGTGCGCGAGGAAGGCGGCTCCGGCGCGGGCTTGTACCGCCGCTTCGAAGAGGGGCACGTGCAGCGCGCGTACGAGCCGGACTGGCTCGCCGGGCAGCTGGCGGACACAGGCTTCGAGCTGCTCCACCGCTGCGCCGACTTTTCGTGGAATGCGCCTACGGCTGCAAGCGAGCGACTATTTTTTGTCGCGCGGCGGCCGGCGTAGATTCGGGATGGAATGGGACCGCCAGGCTATCGCCTGGCGGTCTTTCAATTTTCCGGGTTGGAGCCGGTCGGAGGTCGAGCGAGGGAACGTCATCGCCTGCTGTATAGAAGGCGATTCGTCAGCTGGCATGCGCAAAAGCGTCATCGCTTGCTGTATAGAAGGCGATACGCCTGTTGGCGAGCGCCTGAGCGTCATCGCCTGCTGTATAGAAGGCGATGCGTCAGCTGGCGTGCGTATAAGCGTCATCGCCTGCTGTATAGAAGGCGATACGCCTGTTGGCGAGCGCATGAGCGCCTTCGCCTGCTGTATAGAAGGCGATGCGTCAGCTGGCATGCGCATGAGCGCCATCGCCTGCCGTATAGAAGGCGATACGTTAGCTGGCATGCGCATGAGCGCCATCGCCTGCTGTATAGAAGGCGATGCGTCAGTTGGCATGCGCATGAGCGCCATCGCCTGCTTTAGACAAGGCGATGCACCCTGCGCCATGCCCACGAACGTTTCCATAAAAGAGCGGCCCCCAGCGTCATTGACGCCAGGGACCGCTCTTTTTCACCCTTGCAGCTTCGCTTTCTCGGTCTGATGTCTCCGTCCCGGCCAGAATGACCGGTCGCCCAGCAGCGCGGTGATGGCTGGCACGAGGAACGGCCTTACGAGGAACGTATCCAGCAGCACGCCGATCGCGGTGATGACGCCGAACTGCACAAGCACCTGGATCGGCAGCGTAGCGAGCACAGCGAACGTGCCGGCCAGGATGAGACCGGCCGAGGCAATGACGCCGCCCGTTTCGCCCACGCCTTCGCGGATCGCGTCCCGAAGCGGCAACTCCTTGCGCTTGCGCCAGATGCTGGAGATCATGAAGATGTTGTAGTCTTCTCCGAGCGCCACCAGGAATACGAACGAGTACAACGGGATGGAGCCCTGGATCGCGTCTGCGCCGAACAGATAATGGATGACGAGCCAGCCCAGTCCGAGCGCGGAAAAATAAGATAGGATGACGGTGCCGACCAAGTAGACGGTCGCGACGACGGAGCGTAAATAAAGGAGCAGCAGGAGCGCGATCAGTGCGATGACGACCGGCAAAATCAGCCGCGTATCCCGTTCGCCGGTTTCTTTCGTATCGTACTGATCTGCCGTTTGTCCAGAGATCCATACATGTTCGGCAGCTCTGGCATCTCCCGCCTCGGCGAGCGCCGCGCTTGCGGTTTTGCGCAGCTCGGGAATTTTGTCCAGCGCCTCCAGCGCGTACGGATTGAGCGCTAGCTCGACGTCATAGGCGACGATTTGCGCATTTTTCTGCCCTTCGACGGGGTCGGAGACGCGGTTTACATAGGGCAGGCTAGCCAGCTTTTCCGCCAATCCGGTGTCTTTACCTCCCGTATCGACGATAACTTTGACCGGCGCAAGTTCGCCCTCGGAAAATTGGGAGCCGATTAGTGCGTAGCCTTCTCGAGACTCCATCGTGGAGGGAAACGACGATAGGATGTCGTACGTGAATTTGATCTGACTCGATACGCCCGCGAGCAGCGCAAGGCATAGAACCGAGACGAGGGCGATGAGGCCCGGCCGCTTTACGACAAGCGTGCCTGTGCGGTAGCGGGGCGCCGCTTCGGGAGCGGGCTTCGGCTTGCCGCGCTTTGCGGCCCGCTCCTCGCGCATCTGCTGCGTGCGCGGCACGAACGGCCAGAAGGAGGTGCGGCCGATGATGGCGAGCAGCGCAGGCACAAGCGTCAGGCTGGCGATGCTCATAATAAAAATCGCGATGCTAAACGGCGCGGCGAACCGGCGGAACGCGCCGTATTCGGCGAGCAGCAGCGTGAGCAGGGCGATCACGACGGTGATGCCGCTCATCGCGACGGCGCCGGAGGCGTCCGTCAGCGCGGAGCGAAGCGCCTTCCCTCTATCGGGCTCATGCTTCAGCAACTGTCGGAAACGAGAGATCAGGAACAGGCAGTAATCGGTTCCGGCGCCGAACAGAAGCACCGTCATAATCGATATGCCCTGCGAGTCGACCACGATCCAGCCTTCGCGGGCGAGGAAGCCGAGGAGCGGACTGATGACGCCGTAGGCAAAGCCGACGCCGATAAGCGGGATAAAGGCAAGAATCGGCGACCGGTAAATCAGCAGCAGCAAAATGAGCACGAGCAGAACGGTGCCCATGAGCAGCGCGAAGTCGGCGTTCTTGAAAAGTCCCGTGGCGTCGATCTGAATGCCCACCGGACCGGTGACGCGTGCGCTGAGCGCATCCTCCCGGTCGGTCTTGGCTTCGAACGGGTCGCTGCCGATCAGGGCCGCTGTTTGTTTTTTCAGCTCCGCGACGCCTTCCTTCAGCTGGTCCGTATCCGCGTTCTTGTCGAAAAATACAGGCGTAACGAGCGTGCTGCCATCTTCGGAAAGCTGAGCTTTGAGCGCGGCGGCGGGCAGTTGATGGAGAGGGGGAACCGCGGTCTGATGAGGAACCGGCGCGCTCGTCCATTGTCCCGCCAGCTTGCGCAAAATATCCAAATCGCCTTCAGCAAGTCCGCCTTCCCTGTGCCATACGATTAATGCCGGAACGTCCGCGCCGCTCGCGAACTCCCGCTCGGCGACGGCGGCCGCCTGAACGGAGGGTCTGCCGTCGGACAGATTCGGCGCGTTGTTAGTCTCGTGCTTGCCGACCTGCGGCAGCAGCACGCTTAATAGGGCGGCTGCGGCGATCCATAATGCGAGCGTCACCCAGCGGCCGATCGGGCCGGTAATCCCTTTTCCATGAACGCGTGCTTCCTTCACTTGCGCTCCCCCTCGCGATTCGATTGCGTTATAATAAGTGATATGGTTGCCGTCAATAATTATATATACCGGAAGGTTAATATTGCAACACGTTTGAGAGGAAGGCGCGGCATGTGAATCAGAAACGTACGGGAAGGGCCCCGGGTCGGCCAAAAGGGAGCACGGACAGCAGGGCGGTTTTGCTCGGCGCGGCCTCGGCTCTTTTTATGGAATTCGGCTACGAGCCGGTATCGCTGAATCAGATCGCGGAGCGGGCCGGCGTGACCAAGGCTTCGATCTATTATTATTTCAGCGGCAAGCCGGAGCTGTTCGCAGCTTCCGTCATCGAGATGATGGGGCGCATCTGCGTCTTTACGCGGCGGATTCTCGAGCAGGAGGGCACGCTTAGGGAACGGCTGGTCAAGGTGGCGACAGCGAAGATGGCGGACACGCACGTCGAGTTCGAATCGATGATGCGCGAAGCGATCGCCTCGCTCAGCGAGGAGCAGCGGCGCGACATTCGCGAAGCGGAGCACCGCATTCACGAAGTGCTGGCGGAGTGCTTCGCCGACGCCGCAGCGAGCGGAGAGATGCGCGGCGGGGAAGATCCGCTTCTGCTGGCGCATGCTTTTTCATCGCTGCTGATGGTCGCGGGCCGCGACGGCGACGGCGAGCGAAGGGAAGATCTGCCCGAACGGATCGTCGATCTTTTCTGGCAAGGAGCGGGACCGCGAGCTTGACATTGATCGACGGCAACCGCTATAATCGAGGAAATAACGGCTAAGAAGAGGAAAAGTAATCGCTCAGCGTCACCCAGAGAACCGGCGGAGGGTGCAAGCCGGCTGACGTCAGCGACGAACTCGCCTTGGAGCCCCGCGTTCAATCCATGCCAGGCCATGTGCCTTGGCGGGCAAGCGCGGCGAGTCCCTCCGCGTTAAGGAGGAAGAGTGGACGGCATGCCCAAGCAGGGCTAACGTCAACTAGGGTGGTACCGCGAGTTTAACCTCTCGTCCCTAGCGTGATTTCGCTGGGGGCGAGAGGTTTTTTGGTTTTTAACGAGCAGTCAGACGGAAGGGGCAGCATGACCATGGTACAAGACAACAATCAACCCGGCTACAAGCCGCAGACGCTGGAGCCCAAGTGGCAGCGCTACTGGGACGAACACAAGACGTTCCGCACGACGGAGGACCCGGGCAAGGAAAAGTTTTACGCGCTCGATATGTTCCCGTATCCATCCGGTGCCGGCCTGCACGTCGGGCATCCCGAAGGCTATACGGCGACCGATATCGTCAGCCGCTACAAGCGCATGCGCGGGTACAACGTGCTCCATCCAATGGGCTGGGACGCGTTCGGCCTGCCGGCCGAGCAGTACGCGCTCCAGACGGGGCGGCATCCGCGCGAGATCACGGTGGAGAATATCGACAACTTCCGCCGCCAGATCAAGTCGCTCGGCTTCTCGTACGATTGGGACCGCGAGTTCAGCACGACCGATCCCGACTATTACAAGTGGACCCAGTGGATTTTTATCCAGCTGTATAAAAAGGGACTCGCCTACGTCGCCGAAGTGCCGGTCAACTGGTGCCCGGCGCTCGGTACGGTGCTTGCGAACGAAGAGGTCATCAACGGGCTGAGCGAGCGCGGCAACCATCCGGTCATCCGCAAGCCGATGCGCCAATGGATGCTCAAGATTACCGAATACGCCGAACGGCTGCTCGAGGATCTCGAGGAGCTCGACTGGTCGGAGAGCATCAAGGACATGCAGCGCAACTGGATCGGCAAGTCGACGGGGGCCGAGGTCACATTTGCGATCGACGGCCACGCGGACGCCGCCCTCACGGTGTTCACGACGCGCCCGGATACGCTGTTCGGCGCGACGTATTGCGTGCTGGCGCCGGAGCACGAGCTCGTGTCGGCGATCGCTTCGCCCGAGCAGAAGGCGGACGTCGAGGCTTATGTCGAGCAGGCTGCGCGCAAGAGCGACCTCGAACGCACCGACCTGGCGAAGGATAAGACGGGCGTGTTCACCGGCGCCTATGCGGTCAACCCGGTGAACGGCGAGCTCGTGCCGGTCTGGATCGCGGACTACGTGCTCGGCGGTTACGGTACGGGCGCGATCATGGCCGTGCCTGCCCACGACGAGCGGGACTGGGCGTTTGCGAAGAAATTCGGGCTGCCGATCGTCGAGGTCGTCAGCGGCGGCAACGTCGAAGAAGCGGCGCATACCGGAGAAGGAGAGCACGTCAACTCGGGCTTCCTGAACGGCCTGTCTACCGCCGACGCGATCGCCAAGAGCATCGCCTGGCTGGAGGAGCAGGGCAAGGGACGCGGCAAGGTTACGTACAGGCTGCGCGATTGGCTGTTCAGCCGCCAGCGCTATTGGGGCGAGCCGATCCCGGTGCTGCACTTTGAGGACGGCAGCATGGAGACGGTGCCGGAGGAAGAGCTTCCGCTGCTGCTGCCGGAGGTTGACGCGATCACGCCGTCGGGCACGGGCGAATCGCCGCTCGCGACCGTCGAGGATTGGGTGAACGTGACGCTGCCGGACGGCCGCAAGGCGCGCCGGGAGACGAATACGATGCCGCAGTGGGCGGGCAGCTGCTGGTATTACCTGCGGTTCATCGATCCGAAAAACGCGGACGCGATCTGCGATCCGGCCAAGCAGCGGGAATGGCTGCCGGTCGATCTGTACATCGGCGGCGCCGAGCATGCCGTGCTTCACTTGCTCTACGCGCGATTCTGGCATAAAGTGCTGTACGATCTGGGCGTCGTGGCCACCAAGGAGCCGTTCCACAAGCTCGTCAACCAGGGTATGATACTCGGCACGAACAACGAAAAGATGTCCAAGTCGCGGGGCAACGTCATCAACCCCGACGACATCGTCAGCGAGTTCGGTGCGGATACGCTGCGCGTGTACGAGATGTTCATGGGGCCGCTCGAAGCGACCAAACCGTGGAATACGAACGGCGTCGAGGGCATGTACCGCTTCCTCGGCCGCGTATGGCGCCTGTTCGTCGGAGAGAATGGCGAGCTTAGCGAAAAGATCAAGGATACGGCGGGCGAAGAAGCGTTCCGCAGAACGTGGCATCGTTCGGTCAAAAAAATTACCGAGGACTACGAAGGCCTTCGCTTTAACACGGCGATCAGCCAGCTCATGATCTTCGTCAACGAGGCGTACAAGGTCGAGGAGCTGCCGAAGCAGGCGATGGAGCACTTTGTGCAGATGCTGTCGCCGATCGCGCCGCATATCGCCGAGGAGCTCTGGGAGAAGCTCGGCCATACGGAGAGCGTGACCTATGCGGCTTGGCCGTCCTACGACGCCGAGCTGACGGTCGACGCCGAAGTCGAGATCGCCGTCCAGGTCAACGGCAAGATCGTGGATCGCGTATCTGTCGCGGCGGATCTTGAGGGAGAGGCGCTGCAGGAAGCGGCGCTCGCGCTGGATAAAGTGAAGGCGGTCACGGAAGGCAAGACGGTGCGCAAGATCATCGCGGTTAAGGGCAAGCTCGTCAACATCGTAGCGAACTGACACGTCAAGGGCGGCCCGTCTGAATCGTCGGGCCGCCCTTTGCGCTGTTCTGCGGTTGCCGCGCCTCGCTCGCCGGCCGGCCTCCGGCTCGATTAGTCAGCCTAATCGGACCGGAAGGACTGCTCGGAGAGCGAGGCTTCAACCTTGATCAGATCCTCCGCGAACTTGTCGTGCGTTTTCCGCATCACCTTGCGGAAGGCGTCTTGGGTCGACTGGCGCAGTTCTTCCATCGCTACCGCCGTGATGCCGCCGGGCACGCACACGCGCTCCTGCAGTTCGCGCATCGTGCAGCCCTGCTCCAGCAGCCTTGCCGTGCCGAGCAGCATCTCGGCGCCGACCTTGGCCGCGACCTCGGGCGTAAGTCCCGCGAATTCGACGGTCGCTTCCACGAATTGCTCCAGCAGGTACGCCATGAAAGCGGGGCCGCAGCTGGACAGGTCCGAAGCGGCGCGCACGCTGTCTTCGGGCACTTCGATGGGCTCGCTGATGCGCGCGAACATGGAGACGAGGAGCTTTTTGTCGGCAGGCTCGAGCCGCGTGCCGTACATGAACAGCGAGGCACCGCTCGCTGCGCCGTTGACGATGCTGGGGATGATTTTCGCCGTCTTGCAAGGCGTGAGTCGCTCCAATTGCTCCAGCGTGACAGGGCTGGTAATCGACACCAGCAGCTGCTCCGGCCGGAGCAGGTCTCGAATTTCGCCGATGACCGCCCGGTAATCGAGCGGCTTCACGCAGATAAAGACGATATCCGCGTCCCGGACGGCTGCCGCGTTCGTCGGCCCGATCCGTAGGCCCGGAAACTGAAGCGCCAGACGTTCCGCTTTGGAGGAGGTGCGAGTCGCGATCGTCACTTCCGACGGCTCAAAAGCCCGGGCGCGCAGCAAGGCTCCCGCTAGCAGACCGCCCATGCTTCCGGCGCCGATGAAGCCGACCTTCATCTGAGGTCCCCCTCCCGCTATTGACATTATGCATGGCTACTTTCCATTGTATGTCAGTAGGTTTGGCCGACATGACTCGATTTTTTACGCGTTTTGAAATGAGATGAATGCCGGTCGTATCCGGTGAAGATCATGGAGGAGAGGCGAATGCGAGGAAATACGGCGCGGAACGCCCGGCTGCGCAGCCGGGCGGCTCTGCTGGCAGGCGCGGCCGCGGCCGGCCTGCTTGCTTGGGGATGGCTGAGACCGGCGGACGGGAGCGTGCCCGGCTGGGAGCCGGTGAACGCGCAGGTCGCCGCGGCGGTCGCCAACGCGGAGGTGGAGGGCGGCAAGGCGGAGCGAGCGGGCGGGAAGACCGGCTCTGCGGATGCGTCGTCAGCATCGGCTGCGACCGTCCGGCCCGCGGACACTAAGGGCGCTGCCGAGCCTACGGCCGGCGGCTCGGCACCGGTGCTTCCGCCTGCCTCGTCATCCGCCAGTCCCGCCTCGAACGCGCTAGAAGAAGCGCAGTCGCCGGCTGCGGAGTCTGCGGACGGACGGCTCGACATCAACCGGGCGAGCGCCGCAGAGCTGGATGCCCTGCCCGGTATCGGGCCGGCCAAGGCCGAAGCGATCGTTCAATATCGGAAGGCGCACGGACGCTTCGGGTCGCCGGAAGCGCTGACGGACGTCAAAGGAATCGGGGACAAGCTGCTCGCGAAGCTGCTGCCTCTCATCAAGGCCGGCTAGGGCCGAGCGGCTGTCCGGGATACACAACAGGAGGAGAAGCCAGATGTCGCTTGCGGTTCGCAAGGATTGGGACACTTACTTTATGGACATCGCCTTCATGGCGTCGACGCGGTCGCGCTGTCCGAGGCGCCATGTGGGCGCCGTGCTCGTGCAGGGCAAGAAGCTGCTGGGTACGGCCTACAACGGCGCGCCGATGGGCGTGCCGGACTGCTCGGAGGCCGGTTGCATGATCGTCGAAGAATTTGCGCCCGCGCCGTCGGGCGAACCGGGCGTCATGGTCAAAAAGGAGCGCTGCATCCGCACGATCCACGCGGAGCAGAACCTGCTGCTGTTCACGGACCGGATCGACCGGGAAGGCTCGACTGTCTACGTGACCGACCAGCCTTGCTGGACGTGTGCGAACATGCTCGCCAACAGCGGCATCGTCGAGATCGTTTTCCACCGCGGCTATCCGAAGGACCACGACAAAGTTTCCGCGCTGATGGCCGAGCGCCGCATCGTTTTCAGGACGATACCGGATTACGCGCCGCCTCAGGATACGGAAGTTAAGGAAGCCGATTAGCGGATCGATAGCCGAATACGAAAGCAAGCCATGGGAAGAACCCTGCTTAAACGCGCAGGGTTCTTTTATTTTTAAGAGAGGAGGGTGCAACGATGGATCGCAGGCCGCTCGTATGCGCAGCGGGGTTCTGGGTCGCGGGCAGCGGCGTCTGGTCGATCAGGCAGGGCATGCCCGCGGTACTCGTCTATATCGGTATTGTCGCGGCGCTGGCAGCCTTCGTCCTTGCGGGGCGAATTCGGCTTCGTACGGGCGCGTTGTGCGCGCTGGCCTTGCTCCTGTCGACGGGCTTGCGGATATGGAGCGAAGCGGGAAACGGCTCCAACCTGACTGCGGCATGGACGGCGCCGGAAGGCAGATCGGCGATCGCGACGGGCCGGCTGCTCGAGCCGGCGGCGATCGACGGCGATATGGTGACGTTTCCGATTCGCGCGCGTCTCGTCCGATCGGAGGACGGGGCGGAAGTGAGCATCGACGAGAAGCTGCTGATACGCGTCAGGCTGTCCGCCGAAAACGAGCTTGCTGTCGCGGCATCCTGGAAGCGCGGCATCGCCGTCGAGGTCGCCGGCGAACTCAAGCTCCCTGCCGACGCGGGCAATTTCGGCGGCTTCGACTACAGACGGTATTTGAACCGGCAGAATATCTATTGGACGGTATTCGCCAAAGGCGCCGATGCCGTCTCTTGGCAGCCGGGCGGCTTGTCGTTCAAGGACCGGGCGCTTGGCTGGTTCGACGAATCCCGGGAGGCGATCGGACGGTTGACGGATCGGTTGTATGGCGACGCGGACGCCGGATATATGAAGGGGCTGGTAGCCGGCATCGCGGACGACATTGATCCGGAGCAATACGACGACTTTTCCCGGCTCGGGCTAACGCATGTGCTCGCCATATCCGGCCTTCACGTCGCCGTCGTCGTTTACATTTTATTGATGCTGGGCAAGCTCGTGCGCTGGACCCGGGAGCGAACGCTTGCTTTCGCGGCGTCGGCGATGCCGGTCTACATGCTGCTCACCGGTGCTTCTCCGTCGGCCGTCCGCGCCTGTCTCATGTCGATGATCGCCCTGTGGCTCGCGCGGCAGGGCAAGCTGAAGGACGGGCTGCACTTGCTTGCCGCGTCCGCGCTCATCATGGTCGTCTGGCGTCCGGCTGTCGTGGAGGACGTTAGCTTTCAGCTTTCCTTTATCGTGACCGCGGGCCTTTTGCTCTGCGTGCCGGTCATGACGGAGGTGCTTGCTCTCCGCATCCGCTCGCCGTTCGTCCGTTCTTCGCTCGCGGTCGCTTTGACCGCCCAGCTTTTTTCATTCCCGGTCACTGCTTTTTATTTTCACCAGCTGCATCTGCTGTCGCTGCTCGCGAACCTCGTGCTCGTGCCCTTTATCAGCTTCGTCGTCATGCCGCTCGGGATGGCGGCGCTGGCGCTGGGCGCCGTCTGGCTGCCGATCGGCCTCGTTCCCGCCAAGCTTGCGACGCTATGCAACCGCGCGACCTTTGCGGCAACCGAAGGGCTGGGGGCGGTCAAGGCGCTTTCGACGGTTTGGCAGCAACCCGGCTTGATTTGGGTGCTTGCCTTCTATGCGCTGCTGCTGGCGACGCTGGCCTTCGCCCGCCGCTCGCTCCGGCAACGCGCCGAGGCTGCAGCGACGTCCGAAGCTGCCGCTGCCCAACTGGCGGCAGCCGATCCGTTCGATCCGGCCGAGCGCGCTGGGCGGATCGCCGCTTATGCCGAGAGCGAGCAGAAGGGAGGCGACTGGACGGAGCCGCTGCACGCCGGGCGCGGCGGAACGTCCGCCGCCGCAGCTTCGGGCGGCGCCGCTTCCGACCGGCGCATCGGGCTGCCGGGAGCGCCATCGGCGGCTGCCTGGCAACGGTCGGACATTCGCCCGTCGTTAAGCGCGCAACGTAGTCGACGACTGACCGCAGCGATCCTTGCGTTTGGCTGGATCGGCATGTTTGTCTGGGAAGCGCCGCCCGTCAAGCTCGATCGAACGGCAGCCGTCTCCTTTCTCGACGTCGGTCAGGGCGACAGCATTCTGATCACGACCGGAAGCGGCCGCCACGTGCTCGTCGACGCGGGCGGCACGGTCGCGTTCGGCGCGCCGAAGGAGCCGTGGCGTCTGCGCAAAGACCCTTACGAGGTCGGCCGCAAGACGCTCGTTCCGCTGCTGAAGCAGCGGGGCATCCGACGTTTGGACGCGCTCGTGCTGACGCATCTGGATGCGGATCACATCGGCGGCGCGCACGCGATTATCCGAGAGCTGCAGGTCGGGCGCATCTTATTCAACGGAACGATTAAACCGGATGAGGACGTCCTTCGTCTATATCATGAGGCGCAAGACGCGGGTATTCCGATGTATGCGGTCCAAGCCGGCGCCGCATGGCAGCCGGACGCGTCCACCACGATCGAGGCGCTATATCCGCCGAGGATGCCGGACGACGATCGGATACCGACGGTCGACGCGCAGAACGACAGGAGCGTCGTGCTGCATCTCGCGATTTACGGCCGCGTGTTCATGCTCTCCGGCGATCTGGAGGCGGCCGGCGAAGCCGCGGTGCTTGGGGAGCTTCGCCGGCAAGGCGGGGAGGCGCGCGCGGTCGACGTGCTGAAGGCAGGGCATCACGGCAGCAAAACGTCGACGACCGCAGCTTGGCTTGCTTGGTGGCAGCCGTCCGAGGTCGTCGTGTCGGCCGGCAAAAACAATTTGTACGGACACCCGCACGCCGAGGTCGTCGATCGGATTTTGCGGTCCGGCGCCACGCTCGAGCGGACCGATATCCAGGGCGAGATCGCCTATCGCATCCGGCCGGACGGCCGGCTTGAGCGGCGCGCGAAGCGTCCCTGAGGACAAAATGCGCCGCGTATGATAGACTGGAACGGGACTTATTTCACAACTTTTCGGCTGCCCGCCGAGTATATAGAGCAATACCGAATTTTGGGACACATACGTTTTCGAAGGGCGTTCACGCCTTTCTTTTTTTGTGAAATTATACCTAGCGTTTTTTGCAACCTTTTGGCGCGCGCTTGCGTCAGAGGGGATGCGAGAGAAGGAGGATCTCCCGTGGTGGAGCCGGAATTGATCAGAGCTGCGCAGGCCGGCGATCGGGAAGCGCTCGTCGCGCTGCTTCGCGAGATCGAACACCAGGTTTACCGTACGGCCTATTATTTGCTTAACCACGAGCAGGATGCGATGGACGCCGCGCAGGAAGCATTGATTCGGGTATACACGAAGATCAATTCCTACGAAGAAAAGGCGCAATTCCGCACGTGGGTTCAGCGCATCGTCACGAACATATGCATCGACAAGTTTCGTCGCAAACGTCCTTCCGTTTCGATCGACGAACATGAACTGGTATTTCAGGCAAACGAAGACGTCGAGGCCGAGGTGATGAGCGGCTACGCTTCCGAAGATATTCGCGAAGCGATCGGCAAGCTTCCGGAGCACCACCGCACCGTGGTCGTGCTTCGTTATCTGCAGGATTTTTCTTATAACGAAATCGCCGATTCGCTCAACTTGCCGCTTAATACGGTCAAGTCTTACTTATTCCGCGCCCGGCAACAACTGCAGACATTGCTTCATGACTATCGCAAAGGGGGTGTCCGGGGATGAACCGCGAAGAGGGGATGGAGCTTGTGCAGCGTTCGATCGACGGCGATCTGAACGAGGAAGAGTCGTCGCGCTTGCAAATGTACCTGCAGAACTATCCGGAGTGCGCCGCGCTCCTCGAACGGCTGACGCGGCTGTCCGAGGAACTGACACAGCTGCCGCATGTCACTCCCAAATACAGCCTGGTCGACGCGATCCTGCCCCAGCTGGAGCGCCTCGTGCCGGATCCGGCACCGGACGCCGAGGAAGCGCCGGCCGCCGAAGCCGCATACGAGCCGCGCTCCCGCAGGACGGGCAGCCGCAAGTCCGTCTACCGCGGCCTGGCCGCGGTTGTCGCGGCCGGCGTAGTGGCGGGCGTCTTGCTGATCGCCCAGCCGTTCTCGCTGCAGTCGGATCAGCAAAAGGCGGCCCTGCAGCAGGAGTCGGCGGCCGGTTCCGCGACGGATGAGGCCCCGTCCAGCATGCTGCGCAAAAGCGTAATGAACGACAAAGCCGTGCCGGAAATGGCCGACGACGGCGCAAGCGCCTCCAGCGAACAGAGCCAAAGTTCGAACTCGGTCGAGGGCTCGGCGGACGATAGCAACGCGTCCGTCAGCGGCACGAATATGCACGGATCCGCCGGCGGCGGCGAGTCCGGTACTTCGGACGGTTCAGCCGGCGCCGTGCCGACGGCCAAGATCAAGACGCAGACGCCTGACGCGAATCAGGACGTCGCGCCGCCCGTTGCGAGCGGAGACGACGTGCCGATCGGAGACGAACAGCTAGGCCTTGCACCCTCGCCTTCGGCTTCGGCTGCCGCGTCGGCAGACGTAATGGACAAGTCGGATAAAATTACGCGCAATGCGGAAGGCGCAGCATCCGACGCGCCTCCCGCTACGGAAGCGCCCTCGCTTGCCGCCGTGCCGAACGTCACCTTTTCGGCAGCGGAACAGTCCCTGCCTTCATGGGCATCGCCCGAGGGCAAGCTGACGGCGGTTGCGTATCAGGGCGGCCTGCGGATCGTCAAGACCGACGGTTCCGGGACGATTTTCGAGAGCGACAAGCGCGACGGCACGGTGTCCGACGTCTCCTGGGGGCAGGACGGACAGGATTTGTATTATACCTGGACGGACGCCTCCGGCAAGGCGACGGACCTGTGGTGGAACGCCAAAGAAAATCGCGAGCAGGCGCGCTGAACGGTCGTCACCAATCGAGCCGCTGCCGCGTATAGTGGGATTATAAAAGCCGCCGCGCCCCCTGGAGGCGCAGTCACGATCGTTCGCGCAGGCACCATGGGCTTGCACGTCGAACGTTGACATAGATTCCAAGGACAAAGAGATCGCGCCTGCCGTTAACGGGTGCGGTCTCTTTGCTGTATAATGGGTGCGAGGTGGTCGGAATGGAATCGAGACAAGCTTTTAAGGAAATTCGGGACGGACAGATTCGTCCCGTGTACATATGCTACGGCACGGAGAGCTACCGCATGAACGAGTTCGCGGAGCGGCTCGCAGCCGCAGTCGCCGAGCCCGAGCATCGCGACATGGCGATCGTGCGCTTCGATACGGCGGAGCATTCGCTCGACGTCATTTTGGAAGAGGCGGAAACGATGCCGTTTCTCGTGCCGAGCAAGCTGGTGCTGGTGCGGGACAGCGTCGTATTCGGCTCGGCCAAGGAGTCCGCGAAGACGGAGCATCGGCCCGAGCGGCTGCTCTCGTATATGCGCCAGCCGTTCGAGACGACGGTGCTCGTCTTTTTCGTGCCGCACGACAAGCTCGACGAGCGCAAGAAGACGTCGAAGTCGGCCAAGCAGGAAGGCATCGCCGTTAATTTTGCGCCGCTCGGTCCGGACGAGCTGCTCCAGTGGATCTCGGGCCGCGCGGCCAAGCAGGGCCGTACGATGGATCGTGCCGCAGCGGAGGAGCTGATTCGCCGCGCGGGCACGGAGATGGGCGCGCTGTCCGCAGAGACGGACAAGCTGTGTCTGCATGCGGGCGGAGGCGGCACGGTGACGGCAGCCGCCGTCGCCGAGCTCGTGCCGGCCGGCGTCGAGCAGAGCGTGTTCAAGCTGACGGAGGAGATCGCGTCGCTGCGGACCGACAAAGCGATCGCGTTGTATCATGATCTGCTCAGGCGCCGCGAGGAGCCGATCAAGCTGACCGCGCTGCTCGTCAGGCAGTTCCGCAGCATGCTGTACGTGAAGGAGCTGGGCAAGCAAGGCTATTCGCCCCAGCAGATGGCGGGCCAGCTTGGCATGCACCCCTACGGGGTCAAGGTAACGGCGGATCAGGCCAAGGCGTTCACCATCGAGCGGCTGACCGCGCTCCTCGGCGGCCTCGCCGAGCTTGACTACGAGATGAAGACAGGTCGCGTGGATAAGACGCTCGGTCTGGAGCTTTGGCTGCTGCGGACAGGCTCCGGAGCGGGGATGAAGGTATAGCTCGCCCGCAAAATAAAAAGCGAACGCGCCGCGCCGACGACTTCGGCACGGCGCATCGCTTCATCCGGCGATCGCCTCGCGCAGCGCCTCCGTAAGCAGCGGCACGACTTCGAACAGATCGCCGACGATGCCGTAGTCCGCGACGCCAAAGATCGGCGCTTCCGGATCTTTGTTGATCGCTACGATGATGCGCGAGCCGCTCATGCCGGCCAGATGCTGGATCGCGCCGCTGATCCCGCAGGCGATGTAGATCTCGGGCGTGACGACTTTGCCCGTCTGGCCGATTTGCAGGCCGTAGTCGCAATAGCCGGCATCGCAGGCGCCGCGCGACGCCCCGACGGCGCCGCCCAGCAGCTCCGCCAGCTCTTCGAGCGGCCGGAAGCCTTCCGCGCTTTTTACGCCGCGCCCGCCCGCGACGACGATGGCCGCCTCCGTCAGATCGATCCTGCCCGCGGTTTTGCGGACGATATCCCTGACGACGGTGCGCAGATCCGCCGCGGGCGCCGCCGTCCGCTTAACGATAGTTGCGGCTTCGCCGCCCAATCGCGGCTCGGCCGCAGGCATATTGTTGGGCCGGATCGTCACCACCTGCGGATAAGCGGCAAACGTCCTGCGCTCGATCGCCTTCCCTGCATATATGGGACGCACGAACCGCGTCTCGTCGACGTCCCGTTCGATCGCGGTCACGTCCGAGATTTGACCCGCGGACAATTTGGCCGCAAGCGCAGGCGCCAGGTCGCGCCCCAGCGCCGTATGCCCGAGGAACAGGCCGTCCGGCCGCAGCGAGTCGAGCAGCGGAACGAGCGCCCGGACGTACGCTTCCGGATTATAGTGCCGCAGCGCCTCGCCCTCGATCGCATGCACCTGCGCGAGCGGGTAGACGGTCAGCTCCTCAGCCAGACCGTCCAAGCTTTCGCCCAGCAGTGCGGCATGGACGGCGTCTCCTGCGTCCGCGACGGCCGCAGCCGCCCGGAGCGCTTCCAGCGTCACGCGGCGAAGCTTGCCGTCCCGGTGCTCCGCCACGATCAAATACGTTTTGCTCATCCCGTTTTTCCTCCTTCATGGCGATGGCGGATCGAAAAGCGTCATCTCGTTTGGAGCCCGGCGCGCAGCAAACCGGCGAGCGCTTCCGCCTGTACCCGCGGGTCCCCCTGCAGCAGCTGCCCGGCTTGCCGACCTTGCGGCAGCGACAACGAGACGCGGGCGGTTCTCGCCGCATCGTGCCATCCCGCCATGCCCAGATCGTCCGCTGTCAGCGACTTGAAGGGCTTTTTTTTCGCCTTCATGATGCCGGGCAGCGACGGATAACGCGGCTCGTTTAACCCTTGCTGCGCCGTGAACAACGCCGGCAAGCGGACTTCGATCCGCTCGACGTCCCCCTCGGCATCCCGCTCGACGCTTGCCGTCCCGCCGTTCACCGTCAGCTTCGTGACCGAAGTGACGTACGGCAGACCGAGCGCGCACGCGACGCGGACGGCGACCTGGCCGCCGCCGGTGTCGACGGAGAAGCTGCCGCCGAGCACGAGATCGCAGCGTAGCTGCCGCAAGGCGGCGGCGATCGCCTCGGCGCATGCGAATTCGTCCTGCGGGATGCCGGCATCGTCGATCCAGATCGCCTCGTCCGCCCCCATCGCAAGCGCCGTGCGCAGCGCTTCGGCGACTCTGGCCGGACCGAGCGAGAGCGCCGTCACCTGCCCGCCATGGGTCTCTTTGAGCCGGATCGCCTCCTCGACTGCATATTCGTCGTATGGATTAATGACGAATTTCACGCCTTCCTCGACTACCAGACCGCCCTGCAAGACAATTTTTTCCTCGGTATCGAACGTTTGCTTCAGCAGTACCGCGATATGCATCGGACATGCTCCTCTCGAAAAGGGATGACCCTACTGATTGTCTAAAGCCCATTGCGCATCACCCGCTCAGGCCCTCAGCGCGCGCAGAAAAAAATCGACCGTGCCGTCGACCTGCGCCGCCAGCGAATACTTGCGATCCGACAGCAGCCAGGACGACACCGCCTCGTCCATCGCGCCGAAGATCAGCTGGCGCGTCAGCTTCACGTCGAGCTCCGGCCTGAACGCACCGGACGCAATGCCTTGGACGAGCACGCTCTCAATGAGGAGCAGGTAAGGCTTCAGTGTCTTGCCGATCTCTTTGCGCAGCTCGATCGCGCTCTGCCGCAGCTCGATCTGCGTGACATGCGCGAGCAGGGGGTGTCGCTCGAGCTCGGCGAAGTGAAGCTCGCACAAGATGCGCAGCGCCTCCTCGGCCGTCTTCGACGCGCGTACGGATGCTTCGAACTTGCCGATCAGTCCGCCGAGCCGTTCCCGGAACAACGAAACGAGGATATCCTCCTTGTTTTTGAAATATAAATAGATCGTACCGTCAGCGACCCCGGCTTCCTTCGCGATCCGCGAGATTTGCGATCCGCGATACCCGTGCTCGGCGAATACCTTCACGGCCGCGTCCAAAATCCCTTCAAACTTATGCAGCCTGCCGACCGTCATGCGCCCGCCTCCCGAACAAGTGCGTCTAAAAATGAAATGAATACTCATTCATTTCTAGATCTATATTTAAGAGCCGGCGAAAAATGAACCGGGATCTTCGCCGCCGCCCGACACTGGCGGGTACGCATGCAGGGAGCTACTCGGAAGGAGGAAGGAGGGAGGAGGCTTATGCTGCTGTCCTGGCTGCACTATACGCTGTTTCTGCTCGTCACGGGTTATGCCATTACTTTGTTCTGCCAGGCGGTCTCTCGCCGCTACGCCTACGTCGAGCTGGGAAAGCCTTCAGGCAAGCGGCCGGACTGGCGCGGCCGAATCCGCGAGGCGCTGTTGCAGGCGCTCGGACACTCGAAGCTGCTGAAGGATCGCCGAAGCGGGATCATGCATCTGGTCGTCTTTTACGGCTTCCTCGTGCTTCAATTCGGCGCGCTCGACCTGATCTACGCCGGGCTGTCGGGCGGCGAGCCGCTTCCGATCCCGGGTCGCCGCGTCTTCGGATTGACGCAGGAGATCGCCGCGCTGTTCGTCCTGATCGCAGCCGGATATGCGGCATACCGCCGATACGGCGAGAAGCTGGCGCGCCTCAAGCGTGGCGGGAAGCCCGCGATCGTGCTGCTCCTCATCGGCGCCCTGATGCTGACCGTGCTGCTGTCACTCGGCTTCCACCGCGCCTGGGAGGGACTCGGCGTTTCTGCGTACGCGCCGGCATCCTCGCTGATCGCCGAAGCCGCGTCCGGCCTGACGCCTGCCGCTGCCAAGGCCTCGTTTTACGTCTGCTGGTGGGCGCATCTCGTCGTTTTGCTGACGTTTCTCGTTTATGTGCCGCAGTCGAAGCATTTTCATCTGATTACCGCGCCGATCAATCTGTTCCTCGGCCGGGCCGAGCCCGTCGGCAAGCTGAGCAAGCTCGATCTCGAGGACGAGACGGCCGAGTCGTTCGGCGTCGGGCGGATCGAAGATTTTCGCAGCGGGCAAATGCTCGATTTTTACGCGTGCGTGGAGTGCGGCAGGTGTACGAACGTGTGTCCGGCCTCCGGCACCGGCAAGGCGCTGTCGCCGATGCATCTCATCACGAAGCTGCGGGATCATCTTACCGAAAAGGGAGCCGCGATCACGAGCAAGTCGCCGTGGGTGCCCGCTTTTGCGTTTTCTCATGTAAGCGCTCACAGCATGTCCGGGGCACCGGCGTCGGACTTTGGTCCGAATCCCCGTTGGAAGGAAAACGCAGCCGGCGGCGCGGTCACCGATATTCGGCCGACGCTGGACTGGCAGCGGGAAAGTTGGACCGCCGAAATGAATCGCATGCCGGAGGAGGTGTCGCTCATCGGCAACGTCATAAGCGAGTCGGAAATTTGGGCGTGCACGACCTGCCGCAACTGCGAGGATCAATGTCCCGTCGGCAACGAGCATGTCGACAAGATCGTCGACCTGAGGCGTTATCTCGTCCTGACGGAAGGCAGCGTGCCGCAGGAGGCGCAGCGCGCGATGCAAAACATCGAGCGCCAGGGCAATCCGTGGGGCATCAGCAGAAACGACCGGGCCGGATGGACCGGAGAGATCGGCGGCATCGCGGTGCCGACGGTCAAGGACAATCCGGGCTTCGACATCCTGTTTTTTGTCGGCTCGATGGGCTCGTACGACAGCCGCAGCCGCAAAATATCGCGCGCCTTCGTTCGGCTGCTGCACGAGGCGGGCGTTAACTTCGCGATTCTCGGCAACGAGGAAAAAAATTCGGGCGATACTCCGCGGCGGATGGGAAACGAGCTGCTGTTCCAGCAGCTGTGCGCGGACAACATCGACACCTTCCGCAAATATGGCGTTCGCCGGATCGTTACCGCCTGTCCGCACACGTTTAACACGCTGAAAAACGAATACCCCGAATTCGGCCTGGAAGGGGTGGAGGTGCTGCATCATACGCAGCTGCTCGACCGGCTGCTGCAGGAAGGGAGGCTTGCGCCTTCACATCCGGTCAAGGAACGCGTCGTCTATCACGACTCCTGCTATCTCGGCCGCTACAACGGCGTGTACGACCAGCCGCGGCATATTTTGCGCGCGATCGAAGGACTTGAGCTGCTGGAAATGGACCGTACGCGCGAAAACGCGATGTGCTGCGGGGCGGGCGGCGGCTTGATGTGGATGGAGGAAACGGCGGGCAAACGGGTTAATGTCGCGCGGACGGAGCAGGCGCTGAGGACGCAGCCGTCGATGATCGGGAGCGCGTGCCCGTACTGCTTGACGATGCTCGAGGACGGCACGAAGCAAAAGGAAGCGGAAGACCGGGTCAAGGCGAGGGACGTGGCGGAAATTTTGGAGCTGGCGGTATTCGGCGCGCCTTAAAGCTCAATGCTTGAACCCGGATAAGGAGGAATTGCCGCATGGCACTGAAGATCGGAAAAGCGGCGGTCGTCGGCTCGGGCGTCATGGGGGCGAGCATCGCCGCGCATCTGGCAAACGCAGGCATTCCGAGCTTGCTCCTCGACATCGTTCCCGATTCGCTCTCGCCGGAAGAGGAAGCCAGGGGGCTCACGCTCGCCGATCCCGCGGTTCGCAACCGGCTGGCGGCCGGCGCGCTCGCGAGGCTGCCTTCCGTTCATCCGGCGCCCTTTTACGACGACACTTTCGCAGGCTTGATCGAACCCGGCAATCTCGACGACGACCTGCATCGCATTCGGGATGTCGACTGGGTGATCGAGGTCGTCGTCGAAAAGCTGTCCGTGAAGCGCGACGTGCTCCAGCGAATCGAGCGTCATTGGCGACCGGGCGTCGTCGTCAGCTCCAACACGTCGGGCATCTCGATCCGGGAGATGGCCGAAGGGCGAAGCGAGGCGTTCAAAACGCATTTTCTCGGCACGCACTTCTTTAATCCGCCCCGTTACATGAAGCTGCTCGAACTCGTCCCCGGCGACCGCACCGACCCGGCGATCGTGAGCGGGATGGCCGCATTCGCCGAACGCGTCCTGGGCAAAGGCGTCGTCGTCGCCAAGGATACGCCCAACTTCGTCGCCAACCGGATCGGCACCTACGGACTGCTCGCGACGCTGCAGGCGATGGAGGCCGGCGGCTTTACGGTTGAGGAGGTGGATGCCGTCACCGGGCCGGCGATCGGCCGTCCGAAAAGCGCGACGCTGCACACGCTCGACCTGGTCGGCATCGACACGTTCCTTCACGTGGCAAACAATGTGTTCGAGAAGACGGACGATCCGGCGGAAAAGGCGGCGTTCGCGCCGCCGAAGCTGTTGCTGGAGCTGGCGGAGCGAGGCTGGATCGGCGAAAAGGCGGGCGCCGGTTTTTACAAAAAAGCGAAAGGCGCGGCGGGCAGCGAAATTTTGTCGCTCGATCCGTCCACGATGACGTACGTTCAAGCCGTCAAACCGCGCGGGGCTTCATTGGAGGCGGCTGCGGCCGCGAAAGGAGCGAAGGAAAAGACGAAGGCGCTGCTCGGCGGGAAGGACCGGTACGCGGCGCTGGCATGGCAAATTTTGAAGCAAACGCTCGTCTACTCGGCGGAAAAGGTCGGCGAGATCGCGGACACGGTAGACGACGTCGACAAAGCGATGCGGTGGGGCTTCAACTGGGAGCTCGGGCCGTTCGAGCTGTGGGACGCGATCGGGCTTGTCAAGACCGCGGCGCGGATGGAAGCGGAGGGCACGGCCTTGCCGGCCTGGGTGAAGGAATGGATCGCGGCGGGACACAAGTCGTTTTATCGCCGGGTGGAAGGCCGTAGCGCCTATGCGTACCGGGGCGCCTATCGCGAGCTCGAGGAGCGGCCGGAGGCGATCTCGCTGCGCGCGCTCAAGGAGCGGGGACGGGTCGTGCGGTCGAACGCCGGCGCGAGCCTGATCGACGTCGGCGACGGCGTGGCGGCGCTCGAATTCCATTCGCGAAGCAATGCGATCGGCGGCGACATTCTGACGATGATCGGGGAGAGCGTCGAGGAGGTGCGGCGCAACTATGACGCGCTCGTCATCGCGAACGAAGGTCGCAACTTCTGCGTCGGCGCCAACCTGATGCTGCTTCTGATGGAGGCGCAGGACGAGGAATGGGATGAAGTGGACGCGATCATCCGCCTGTTCCAGGACACGATGACGAAGCTGAAGCGGTTCGAAAAGCCGGTCGTGGCGGCCCCGCACCGGATGGCGCTCGGCGGCGGCGTGGAGGTGTGCCTGCCTGCGGACGAGATCGCGATGCTGGCCGAGACATACTTCGGCCTCGTCGAAGCCGGCGGCGGCCTGATCCCGGCGGGCGGCGGCTGCAAGGAGCTCACGCTGCGGATCAGCCAGGCGAATGCGGATCCGGAGATCGACCTGCAGCCGCACGTCAACCGGCTATTCCTCAACATCGGCACGGCCAAGGTGTCGACGAGCGCGCACGACGCGAGAAAGCTCGGCTACCTTAGGCCGGGGGACCGGATCGTGATGAGCCAGGAGCGATTGATCTACGAAGCGAAAAAAAGCGCGCTACGGCTCGCCCAGGCAGGTATTCCTGCGCCTGTGCCGGAGCGAATCCGCGTCGTCGGCGCGGAGGGGAAGGCGGTCATGAAGCTCGGGGCGCGCGGCATGCATACGAGCGGGTACATCAGCGATCACGACCTGCTCATCGCCGGCAAGCTCGCGCATGTGCTGGCAGGCGGCGACGTGCCGGCCGGCACTTACGTGACCGAGCAATACATGCTGGATCTGGAACGCGAGGCGTTCCTCAGCCTGTGCGGCGAGCCGAAAACGCAGCAGCGAATGCAGCATATGCTCGCCAAGGGCAAGGCGCTGCGCAACTAACGAGGAGCGAAGGGGGCCGAATGTCCCATGAGAGAGGCAGTCATCGTGTCGGCCGCACGCACGCCCGTCGGCCGCGCCAAAAAGGGAAGCTTCGTCCATACGCGCGCCGAAGACCTGGGCCGGACCGTGCTGGAGGCGGTCATCGCGCGGGCGCCCGGCGTCGCAAAGAGCGACGTCGAGGACATCATCGTCGGCTGCGCGATGCCGGAGGGCGAGCAGGGGCTTAACTTTGCGCGCATCATGTCACTGTACGCGGGGTTTCCGTCCGCCGTGCCCGCGATCACGGTCAACCGGTTTTGCGCGTCCGGGCTGCAAGCGATTGCCTACGCGGTCGAACGCATCGCGACAGGCGGCGCCGACGTCATCGTCGCGGGCGGCGTCGAGAGCATGAGCCATGTGCCGATGGCCGGGTTCAAGCCTTCGCGGCATCCGGCGATCGCCGTCGAACGCCCGGACATTTCCATCGCGATGGGCCATAGGGCGGAGAACGGCGGCGAGCGCTTCGGCAACTCCCGCGAGGACCAGGGCCGGTTCGCCGCGGACAGCCACCGCAAGGCCGCGCAAGCGCAGGCATGCGGCGCCTTTCGGGAGGAGACGGTGCCCGTGGCGACGTCGGTCCGCGGCTTCGGCGCGGACGGCAGGCCTTGGGAGCGCCGGCTCGTGCTCGAGGCGGACGAAGGCGTCCGTCCGGACACGACGCCGGAGGCGCTCGCGAAGCTGAAGCCGGCCTTCAAGGCGGGCGGCACGGTCACGGCGGGCAACGCCTCCCAGATGAGCGACGGCGCCGCCGCTTTGCTCGTCATGAGCCGCGAGCGCGCGGAGGCGTTCGGGCTCGCGCCGCTCGCCGCGTTCAAGTCGTTCGCCCTGGCCGGCGTCGATCCGGACGTCATGGGCGTCGGCCCCGTCGAAGCGATTCCGAAGGCGGTGCGAATGGCCGGCTGGTCGATGGCCGACGTCGATCTGTTCGAGATCAACGAGGCGTTCGCCTCGCAATGCCTGCACATCGTTCGCGCGCTGGCGCTAGACGAAGGCAAGGTGAACGTGAACGGCGGCGCGATCGCGCTAGGCCATCCGCTCGGCTGCACGGGAGCGAAGCTGGCCGCGAGCCTGATCTACGAGCTGCGCCGCCGCGGAGGCGGGCGCGGGATCGTGTCGATGTGCATCGGCGGCGGCATGGGCGCGGCGGGCGCGTTCGAGGTGTATCCCGCATAGCGCGGAGCCGGACCGCGACGATTGACGTCATCTAAGCGTTCAAAGGAGGTTCCTCGCAAATGAGCGGAAATTCGTTCGTAACAACGGCGGGCGGCGGCTTCGTCGTCGCGGACGCCGACTACGCGTCGGTCGCGACGCCCGAGGACTTGACCGAGGAGCAGCGCATGATCGCCGAGACGACGGAGGCGTTCGTCGAACGCGACGTGCTGCCGCACGACGAGCGGCTGGAGAAGCTCGACTACGAGCTGACCGTCAAGCTTATGCGCCAGGCCGGGGAGCTCGGCCTGCTCGGCGCGGACGTCCCCGAGGCTTATGGGGGTCTCGGCCTCGACAAGATCAGTTCGGCGCTCATCAGCGAGCGGCTGTCCCGCGCGGCTTCCTTCGCCCTGTCGATCGGCGCGCATGTCGGCATCGGCACGCTGCCGATCGTGTACTTCGGCTCGCAGGCGCAGAAGCAAAAGTACTTGCCCGATCTCGCGCGCGGGCGGCTCCTCGCGGCGTATTGCCTGACCGAGCCGTCGTCGGGCTCGGACGCGCTTGGGGCCAGGACGACGGCCCGGCTGTCCGAGGACGGCAGCCATTTCGTGCTCAGCGGCACGAAGCAGTTCATTACGAACGCGGGCTTCGCGGACATCTTCATCGTGTATGCGAAGGTCGACGGCCAGCATTTCAGCACTTTTATCGTAGAGAGAACGATGGCGGGGGTGAGCGTCGGACCTGAGGAGAAAAAAATGGGCATCAAAGGGAGCTCGACGCGTCCGCTCGTGCTCGAAGACGTGAAGGTGCCGGCCGAAAACTTGCTGTGGGACGTCGGCAAAGGCCACCTGATCGCCTTCAACATATTGAATATCGGCCGCTTCAAGCTTGCCGTCGGCTGTCTGGGCGGCGCCAAAGAGGCGATCGCATTAAGCGCGAAATACGCCAACGAGCGCATCCAGTTCGGCAAGCCGATCTCCGCTTTTCCGCTTGTGGGGAAGAAGCTGGCCGAGATGAACGTGCGCGCCTACGTGCTCGAGAGCGTCATCTACCGTACCGCCGGGCTCATCGACGCAGGTTTGGCCGGTATCGATCTCGCCTCGCCGGATGCCGGCGTCGAGTCGGCCAGGGCGATCGCGGAGTACGCGATCGAATGCTCGATCAACAAGGTGTTCGGCTCGGAGACGCTGGATTTCGTCGCAGACGAGGGCGTTCAAATTCACGGCGGCTACGGCTACATCCAGGAATACAAAATCGAGCGGATTTACCGCGATTCCCGCATCAACCGCATTTTTGAAGGCACGAACGAGATCAATCGGCTGCTCATCCCGGGCACGCTCGTGAAGCGGGCGCTTAAGGGTCAGCTGCCGCTGTTGCAGACGGCGCAGGCGCTTCAAGGCGAACTGCTCCAGCTCGTGCCGGGACGTACGTTCGAGGGGACGCTGGAAGAAGAGACGCACTTGACGGCGATGGCCAAAAAAATATTTCTGATGGCGGGCGCGGCCGCCGTTCAGCGTTACGGTCCTAGGCTTGAGGAGGAGCAAGAAGCGCTCGCGGCGCTGGCCGACATACTGATTCAGCTGTACGCGATGGAGAGCGCGCTCCTCCGGGCCAAAAAGCTGCTCGCTCGCCAGGGCGATGAACGCGCTGCGCTCGCCGTCGCCATGACACGCGCATTCGCGCACGACGCATTCGGGCAGATCGAAGCGCTCGCCAAAGAGACGCTGTCGGCCGTGGATAGCGGCGACTCGCTGCGGACGCAGCTGTCGGCGCTCAAAAAGCTGACCCGCCGAAGCCCGGTCGATACGATCGCGCTGAAGCGGCAGATCGCGGCGGCCGTCATCCGGGAGGAAGGCTACGTCTGCTAGGACCGCGATAGACTCCGTTCCGTGAGGTGATGGGTTTGCCGCAAGCGCCTTGGTATGCACACTATCCTGGCGAAGTGCCCCGGACCTGCCCGTACCCGAAGCACAATCTGGCCGAATTCCTCGTCGCGTCCGCCGAACGTTATCCCGATCGGACCGCGCTCAGCTTCCTGGGCAAAAAAATAACCTATGCACAGCTGCTGGACTCGGCGTACCGGTTCGCAGGCGTCTTGGGGAAGCTTGACGTCGGACGCGGCGAGCGGGTCGCGATTATGCTCCCCAATTGTCCGCAGCTCGTCGCCGCTTATTTTGGCACGCTGCTCGCCGGAGGCGTCGTCGTCATGACGAACCCGCTGTACGTGCAGCGGGAAATCGCGCACCAGCTCAAGGACTCGGGCGCCGTAGCCGTTTTGACGCTCGATCTGCTGTTCCGGAGAGTGAAGGAATCGGCGCAAGAGCTGCCCGATTTGCACATCATCGTGACTTCCATCAAAGACGGGCTTCCTTTTCCGAAAAGCTGGCTGTACCCGATCAAGGCGAGACGGGATGGGCTTGACCGGAAGGTGTCCTACGGACCGCGCATTCACCGGTACGCCAGGCTTCTGCGCGATACGCCGCCGCTGCCGATCCATGCGGAGGTGGACGCCGAGCGCGAGCTCGCGCTCCTGCAATATACCGGGGGCACGACCGGCATCGCCAAAGGCGTCATGCTTACGCACGCCAATCTTGTCGCCAACACGATTCAAACGAGCCTGTGGTTTTACAAAAGCGAGCCAGGGCGGGAACGTTATTTGGCGGCGCTTCCCTTTTTCCACGTCTTCGGCCTTACCGTGCTCATGAATCAGGCGATCATGCTCGGCGGAGAGCTGATCCTCGTGCCGAGATTTGAGGCGGGCGACATCCTGCGGATTATCGACAAGCAGAAGCCGACCGTATTTCCCGGCGCCCCGACGATGTATATCGCGCTCATCAACCATCCGAAGGTTCGGGATTACGACCTGTCCTCGATCAACGTCTGCATCAGCGGCGCCGCCCCGCTGCCTCACGAGGTGCAGGAGCGGTTCGAGGCGATCACCGGCGGCAGGCTTATCGAAGGCTACGGGCTGACGGAAGCTTCGCCGGTCACCCATGCGAACAACATCTGGGAATACCGCAAAAAAGGGTCGATCGGCCTGCCCTTTACGGATACGCTTGCGAAAATCGTGGACCCCGAAACCGGGGAGGACTTGCCGATCGGGTCGACGGGCGAGCTTGCAATCAAAGGGCCGCAGGTTATGAAGGGCTACTGGAACCGGCCGGAGGAGACGGCGCGGGCGCTGCGGGACGGCTGGCTGCGCACAGGCGACATGGCGCGCATGGACGAGGACGGCTTTTTTTACATCATGGACCGGATGAAGGATATGATCATCGCGGGCGGCTACAATATATTTCCCCGGGAGATCGAGGAGGTGCTGTTCGGGCATCCGGCGATCGAGGAGGTCGCCGCGCTCGGCGTGCCCGATCCGTATCGCGGGGAGACGGTGAAGGTGTACGCGGTGCTGAAGCCCGGGGCGGAGCTGACCGAAGCGGACCTTAAAGCCTGGTGCAAGGAGCGCCTCGCCGCCTATAAGGTTCCGCGCATTTACGAATTCAGGAGCAGCCTGCCGAAAACGATGGCGGGCAAGGTGCTGCGGCGCAAGCTGCTCGAAGAGGAGTCGGCCGGACGCGATCAAGGCGACGGTTGATGGCAACGGGCGCCGCTTGCTCGGCTGGTCCGAGAGGAGGGACCGTCATGGAAGGACAGAACCCGGCATCCGGGTCCGATGCGGAGTTGGCGGAGCGGGCCCGCAGCACGTTCTGGGGATACCTGGGCTGCGAGCTCATCCGGCGGGACGTGCGCGAGACCGTCGTGGAGCTGGATGTCGAGGAGAGGCATATGAATTTGATCGGCATGATGCACGGCGGCGTGCATACGGCGCTGCTCGACTCGGCGATGGGGCTGGCCGCGATGGCGGCGCGTCCGGACGAGGATATCGTGACGTCCAGCCTGAACATTCATTTTACGGCGCCGGCGCGAGCGGGCAGAGTGCGGGCGACCGCGACCGTCGTGCATATGTCGGGCCGTATGGTTACCGCAGAGGGGAGGCTGTATACGGCGGACGGCAAGCTGTCGTCGATGGCGACCGCGTCTTTCCGCGTGCTCGAGCGGAAAAGCTAATCGGCGTCGGACGCGGGCAGCGAGTAAAGTCAAAAAAGCCGTACCCTCTCGGGTACGGCTTTTAAACGCCATTATAGATTCAGGCACCGTCTTACGCTTGCGCGGACAGCGCGTTCAACTTCTTGGCGAGGCGGGACTTCTTGCGGGAAGCCGCGTTCTTGTGGATGAGGCCCTTGGTTACTGCCTTGTCCAGCTTCTTCTGTGCCACTTGAAGCGCGTTCTTCGCTGCTTCGACGTCCGTGCCCACTACGGCGACGTCCGCTTGCTTGACGGCGGTACGAAGAGCGGACTTCTGGGAAGCGTTGCGCAGGCGGCGCTTCTCGTTCGTCTTGGTGCGCTTGATCGCGGATTTGATGTTCGGCATTGATTTCACCTCCTGCAAAAACTGCAAGTATTTCTCCACACAACTTGTAACATTCTATCATGCAAGGGGGCAAAACGCAAGACAATCGCGAAGCCGGCACGGTTGCGCTCAAGAAGCGCCGCGGTACGCTCGGCACGCGGCTGGATCGCGTTGCCCCGTCCAGCAGTCGGAGAGGAGCGAACATGCGTTGAGCGAGCTTGATCTAAGCATGTACGAAGTCAGAACGGACCTGGCGCTTGAGGCCAAGGAGAGGGCGGAATCGCTGTCGGGCGGTACGATTCCCGGCGTTTGGACCGAGACAGAGCGCGAGGGCGGTATCACCGTCACGCGGATGCAGATTCAGACGGAGCAGGGCGCGCAGGCGATCGGCAAAATGCAGGGTAATTACGTCACGTTGGAGGTACCTGAGCTTCGGCGCGGCGACACCGAGCTTCAGAATCGCGTAGCGACGACTTTTGCGAGAGAATTCGAGGCATTTCTCGCCCGCATCGGCGTCGGACCAAAAACGTCCATCATGGTCGTCGGTCTCGGCAACGGCAAGGTGACCCCGGACGCGCTCGGACCGATCGTCGTCGACAATCTGATGGTGACCCGCCAGTTTTTTGAGCTGATGCCCGACCAGGTCGGCGAAGGCTACCGTTCGGTCAGCGCGATCGCGCCGGGCGTGCTCGGCACGACGGGCATCGAGTCGAGCGATATCGTGCTCGGCGCCGTGCAGCAGGCGAAGCCGGAGCTGGTTATCGCGATCGACGCCTTGGCGGCGAGGTCGCTCGAGCGCGTGAACACAACGATCCAGATTGCGGATACGGGCATCCATCCGGGCTCCGGCATCGGCAACAAGCGCAAAGGACTGACGCGCGCGACGCTGGGCGTGCCGGTGCTCGCAATCGGCGTGCCGACCGTACTGTACGCGTCGACGATCGTCAACGACGCGATGGACATGGTGCTGACGCATATGAAGCAGCATACGCCCGACACCGATCCGCTGTTCGGCGTGTTCGGTACGATGGCGGGACAGGAGCGGCTGCAGCTGGTCAAAGAGGTGCTGCAGCCGATCGGCCACGATCTGCTGGTCACGCCCAAGGAGATCGACGACTTCATCGAGGACCTCGGCAACATCGTCGCGAGCGGCCTCAACGCGGCGATGCACCAGGCGATCGACACGGACAACGTGGCCGCCTACACGCACTGATCCGAGCGCAGATGCCGGCAGACCGGTAGAGCCGCCTTTTCGTACAGCGCGCAGCTGGCGGGAGGCGGCTTTGTTTTGCGCGCGTCATGGGACAACGAGCACCCGCAGCACCATCCCGCCAAACAATTCCCACCTAGGAACAACGAGCAACCGCCCGCACCTCACCCCCGCCAAAAAGTCCCACCTGGGAACAACTGGCACGTGTCCGCATCCTGCCGCGCCACACAAGTCTTACCTAAGAACAACGAGCAGCCATCCGCATTCCACCGCACCAAACAAGTCTCACCTGGGAACAATGAGCACCCACCCGCATCCCACTTCACAAAACAAGTCCCACATAGGAACAACGCGCGCCGTCGGTCATTCGACCGTCCCGTATTCACCGTTCCGCACCCGCCCGCCCCAATTTCCGGCTATGGCTGAAGGAGTTTTCCCGCATCTCTCCCGCATCTTCCCTTCTTTCCTCGCATTCGCTTACTTCGTTAGGATTTGTTATGTATAATGAGTATCGCAAACGATAACCGGACCTAACGCGCCGCCGGATCAAGGTGCGTTGTTCTGCGAGGAGAGTCTCATGAGAAAAGGGAACCGGCGGCTCGACCGCCCGCGGAGATGGTGGCCCGAACGAATGGAGAGCAAGCTCATAATCGTGTTCCTGTTCCTGATCATCCTGCCGATCGGGGTGCTCACCTACGTCGCCGCGCAGCGCTATTCGAATTCGATCGAGCGCAATACGGTCACGTTCGTCTCCCAGCTGTCCGATCAAATGATGGGGAAGATGGACGATTATATTGAAGACATGAAAAAAATATCGATCATCCCGTCGTATCAGGCGGATATTATGGAAGGCCTGAAAATGTCGAACCGTTTCTACGACGGGCAGCCGGGCGGCGATGCCGAAGACAGCGGCGTGCTGACCGAGCAGGAGCGGACGCGGCTGGCCATCGATCGCAAGATCGGCAGCAGCATTTATTTTATCAACAACATTAAGCGAAGCACGAACGTGGTATATTTGTTCGACATCTACGGCCACCCGTACTTCGCCATTAAAAATACGGCCATCCGCTCCGACCTGCAAGATGTGCTGCCCAAATGGACGCAGCTTGCCGAAGACGCCCACGGCACACCGGTGCTCGTCAGCACCCAGGACGTCGCGGGCAGGGCGACGAGCAGCCGCTACGTGTTCACGGTCGTGCGCCATATCATCGATCCGCGAACGTTCGAATCGATCGGGATGATCGCGATCGATGCGAACATCGGTGTCATCGACAACATTATCAAGGATCTGGACAAGTCCACGCACGGGAAGACGCTTGTCGTCGACGAGAGCGGCAGCGTCGTTTACGACAGCGACAAGTCGCTGATCGGACAAAATTTGAAAAACAGCGAACTGATGCCGGGCGCGTTGACACAGCAGGGCAGCTTCCATACGAAGGTGGAGGGCAAGGCCGTGCTGGCGATTTTCAAGGAATCGTCGGTCACCGGCTGGAAGGTGCTGATCACGATCCCCGAGGACGAGCTGATGGCCGACGCTTTAAAAACCCGCACTTATACGATCGCCGCGGCGCTCGCCATTATGGCGTTCGCCCTGTTGATCTCGCTTGTGCTGGTGTTCGCGATCACCCGGCCGCTTCGCGGACTCGTTCGCATGATGAAGGAGGTGCAGACGGGCAATCTCGACGTCGCGTTCCCCGTCGTCAGCCGCGATGAGGCGGGACTCGTCGGCAGCGCGTTCAACCGGATGATCGACCGGATCAAGACGCTGATCCAGGACATCTATGCGGTCGAGGAGCGGAAGAAGGAAGCCGAGCTGCAGTCGCTGCAGCACCAGATCAATCCGCACTTCATTTATAATACGCTCGAATCGATCCGCATGACGGCCGTGCTGAGCGACAACAAGGAAGTGGCGACGATGTCCCAGCTCCTCGGCAAGCTGCTGCGGTACAGCATCCATGGCGGGCTCGAGAGCGTGCCGATCGCCAAGGAATGGGAGCATCTCGGCATTTACGTGCAGCTGCTGAATTACCGGTACGGCAGCCGGTTCGAGCTGGAGCTGCCCGATCCGCGCGAGACGGAGAGCTTATGCGTGATCAAGCTGCTCTTCCAGCCGATCGTGGAGAACGCCGTGTACCACGGGCTTCACGAGTCCCGCAGCGGGATGCGCATCCGTGTTCAGTGCAAGCGGGAGGGCAAGGATCTGCTGTTCGAGGTGGCGGACGACGGACAGGGCATGGATGAGGAGACGCTGCGCAAGTTGCAGGCGTCGCTGCTTCGGGCGCCGGAAGATGACAACACCGGCATCGGGCTTCGCAACGTTAACGAGCGAATCAAGCTGAAGTACGGGGAAGCGTATGGGCTGTCGATCCGCAGCCGGTCCGGCCAGGGCACGATCGTGACTGTCCGCCTGCCGGATACGCCGGCAGCGCGACAAGGGGGAGAAGCGAGATGATCGTCAACATCGCCGTCGTCGACGACGAAGAAAAAATCAGGCAGGGGCTCGCCAAATTAATCGAAATGACGGGCGACGAATATAGGATCGTCGGCGTTTATTCCGGAGGGTTGGAGCTGCTCGGCGAGCTGGGCAGACTCGAGGTCGACCTCATTTTCACCGATATCAAAATGCCGCAGATGAACGGGCTGCAGCTCATCGAGCAGGTGCAGCGACGGCGTCCGAAGGTGAAGTTCGCGGTGCTTAGCGGCTTCAGCGACTTCGAGTTCGCCAGAGGGGCCATTCGACAGGGCGTCGAGGATTATTTGCTCAAGCCCGTCGACCAGGACGAGCTGGAGGAGCTGCTTCGTCGCGTCAAAAACAATCTTGAGCTGGAAAGCTACCGCAAAGCCGTCGCGGCGGAGGAGCATATTCGACTGCTGCTCGGAAGCGACGTCAGGCATCTGCCCGGCCATATGACGGAGGGGGCAGGGCGCGAGCTGTCGCAGATCGGATTGTTCAGGGATTACTTCGCGGTCGTCCTGCTGCGGACGGACCCGGAGCTGACGGGCGAACGGCTCGCTTTTTACATGGAAGCCTGGAATCGGGAACACCGCAGCTTCGTATGGGAGCCCCGGCAATCGGTCATCGTCGTGGCGATCGGCCAAGGCGACCATGACGATACCGCCCGCGGCATCGCCTCGACGCTGCTTCAGCGCATCCCTCACGCGGTTCATGCGCGAATCGGCGTGAGCGCGGTTCACCAAGGACCGCTTAAGCTGCGGGACGCCTATCTGGAGGCGGAGGCCGCCATGCAGCAGGTTTGGTACGAGGACGGCATCAAGGCGATGATCGACTACCTCCATTTGTCTAGGCGACCGTCGGACGTATCGGGTCTGCTTCGGCTGCTCGACAAAGACTTCCGGCCGGCCTTGCAGCTGCTCGATCTGCCGCGGGCGGAGCAGGCGCTGCGCGATTGGCTCAGAGAGACCGGCAATCAGCGTCCGGCCTGGCCGGCGCTGAGCGAGGCCGCGTCAGCCGTGTTCGGTCTGCTCCGCACCGAGCTGAGCGGAAGGCAGACCCGGCTGCCGGCGGGTGAGAGCGAGGACGAGCAGCTGATGCTGTCGCCGGTCCGATTCGTGAGCTGGCATACATTTACATCGGAATTTATGGAGTCGGCAACCGCTCTGCTTCACATACTTAAGGAAGCCAAACAGGAAAATCGCGTCGTCGAAACCGTCAAAACCTACATTCAGGCGCATTTTACGGAGGAGCTCGAGCTGCAGCGGCTCGCGGACCGCGTCTACTTGACGCCCAGCTATTTGAGCAAGCTGTTCAAGACGGAGACCGGCGAGACGATTACCGACTACATCATCTCCGTGCGCATCGCCCATGCCAAAGAGCATTTGATCCGCAGTCCCGCGCTCAAAACGTACGAGGTGGGCGAGAAGGTCGGATACGGAGACCCGGCGTACTTCAACAAGGTTTTCAAGAAAGTCGTTGGACTGACGCCAAAAGAGTACCGCGAACGTGTTAGGTTGTAGTTATCCAAATAGAAGACAAGGAAAACAAACGTAGAACCTTAAAACGCATAACCGAATCGGATATAATCATTGTAAGCGATTTCCATACGGTGACTTGACCGACGACGAAAGCAGGGGTGTCTATGTTTAACCTGAGCTACAAAACGCAGCGCATACTCATTCTATTCGGATTTCTTACGATTCCGGTCCTCTTATCGTTGACCTTTTCGTACTATCCGGCGCTGTCGTTGCTTTACTACAGCTTCACCGACTGGAGCGGCCTCGGTTGGGAAATGAATTGGGTCGGATTCGACAACTACAAAGAGATATTCTCCCGTCCGGAAATTTTCGGTGTCTTTAAAAACAACGCGTATTACTTCGTGGGCGGCTTGCTGCAGACTGCCGTGGCGCTTTACTTTGCGATCGTGCTGACCAGCAGGCTGAAAGGACGGAACATTTTCCGTTCGATGCTGTTCATCCCTTACGTGCTGCACAGCGTCGCCATCGTCATCATGTTCCGCAACGTGTATCATGTCGAATACGGCTCGCTGAACCTTTTCCTCGAAGCGATCGGCCTTGGCTCCTGGCAGCAGCAATGGCTGGGCAATCCGCACCTGGTCAACTTCTCGCTGGCCTTCATCTCCATCTGGAAATACTTCGGCCTCACGATGGTCATCTTCATCGGCGCGCTGCAGTCCATCCCGGCCGACAACTACGAAGCCGCCAAGATCGACGGTGCTTCGGGCTGGCAGACGCTCCGTTTTATCACGCTCCCGAGTATCCGCAGCGTCCTCGAGCTGATGCTCATACTGACGTTGACCGGCGCCCTCGAGGCATTCGATATTCCGTACATCATGATGCTCGGCGCGAACGATACGCACACCTTCGTCTCGAAGACGGTGGACATGGCCTTCAAGTTCCAGCAAGCCGGGCTCGCGTCCGCGATGGCCGTCGTCCTGGTGCTGATCGTCATCGCCTTCATCATCCTGCAGCGCAAGCTGCTGTTCAGGGAGGAGAAGTAAGCGATGGAGCGCCAAAATAAAGCGTGGACGATATTCCGTTACGTGACGATCGCGATCGGACTGTTCATCGTGTTTTTCCCGATCTACTCGGTGTTGATCTCCGCCTTCAAGACGCAGACCGAATATTACAACTCGGGTTTGCAGCTGCCGCACGACTGGTTCAACTTCGACAACTTCAGGAAGGTGTTCAACGTCGGGCGTCTGGGCCTAGGGTTCAAAAACATCTTCATCATCCTCGTCGTATCGCTCGCCGGCAACGTGCTGATCGGCACGATGGTCGCCTACGCGCTCGGCCGCTTCGACTTCAAGCTGAAAAAGCCGATCATGGGCATGTACCTCGTCGCGCAGGTCATTCCGATGATTACGACGCAGGTTGCGACGTTTCAGGTCATCAAGTTCCTGGGCGCATACAACGAGATTTATGCGCCGATGCTGCTGTACCTGGGCGCCGACGTCCTGCAGATCGTCATCTACCTGCAATTTGTGAACAATATCCCGAGGGATCTCGACGAGAGCGCGATGGTCGAAGGCGCATCCCTATTCAAGATTTACCGGTCGATCATCTTCCCGCTGCTCGCACCGGCGACGGCAACGCTGATAATCATGAAGACGATCTCGATCTACAACGACTTCTACACGCCGTATTTGTACATGCCAAGCCGCAAGCTTCAGGTCGTCTCGACTGCCATCTATTCGTTCGTCGGGCCGAACGCCGCGCAGATCAACGTCATTTCGGCGGGCATTCTCATCATCTTTATTCCGACGCTCGTGATCTATTTGTTCCTGCAGCGTTATATTTTTGCGGGCGTTACGAACGGCGCGGTCAAATAACGGGCGAATTCCGGCCATGACGCTAACGATTCGAATGTGTTATGATAACAATTAATCTTGTTATTAACGCATACGGAGTTTGGATAAGCGGAAAGGGTCGTACCGATGTCAAAGAAAGTAACGATGCAGCAGATCGCCGATCACGTCGGCGTCTCCAAGTTTGCCGTGTCCAAGGCGCTCGCCGGCAAATCCGGCGTAAGCGCGGAGACCCGGGAGAAAATCATCAGCTCGGCGACGCAGCTCGGATACTTCGCGGGGAAGAAGATCAAGAGTTCTGCGTCCCGCGCCTCGGCCGATCCGGCAGGCCATGCGCAGCGGGATACGATCATCGTGCTGATCCCGAACGTCCGCGAGCAGAATCGCCATTCCTTTTACTGGGGACGCATCATCGACGGCATCACGACGGGGCTTGAGCAGCACCGCCTCGGAATGATGATCGTGACCGAGCATATTACGGACAACTTTATCAAGCTGATCAATCCCGACGGCGTGCTCGGCATCGTCTGCGTCGGCCATATCTCGAACCAACTGCTGCTCGAAATCCGCAATTTGTCGATTCCGTTCGTCATGGTGGACCACGAAGACCCGCTTATTCCGTCGGACGCCCTGTTCATGAACAACTACGAATGCATGCGCCGCGTGACCGACTACCTGCTCGGCAACGGCCATCGCAAGCTTCAATTCGTCGGCAATACGCGTTATTCGCGCAGCTTCTACGACCGCTGGCTCGGCTACCGGTCCTTGCTCGAGGAGCAGGCGGTGCCGCTTGCGCAGGAGCAGGGACTCGTCTCGCTCGAGGGGGAAAATCGCTCGGAGCACACGGAAGCGCTCACTGCAATCTTGGGCGACATGAAGGCGCGGGAAGCGCTGCCGACCGCGTTCGTGTGCGCGAACGACTCGCTCGCGCTGTGCGTCGTCACGGCACTGATGAAGCACGGCATCCGCGTGCCCGAAGACGTCTCCGTCACCGGCTTCGACAACATCGATGACGCCGCGCTGTCCACGCCGACGCTCAGCACGGTCAACGTCAACAAGGAGGCGCTCGGCCGGCGGGCGGTGGAGACGCTGCTGTGGCGTATCGGCCATCCGGACAGTCCCAAGGAGCGGATTTTGCTGTCGGGAGACTTGGTGTTCAGGCAGTCGACGGGGCTGGCGAACGAGGGCTGAGCATTTAACGGTTCATCAAAAAGCGGAATGTCGGTTTGAACCGACATTCCGCTTTTTGATGTCTTTTTAATGAAAGGGATCTACTCAATGATCAGTATCGCTTTGCCGTCTACAAAGGCGACCGTATCGAAGTTCCGATACACCCAAGTCTCGATGACCTGTCCCGCGGAAGTTTTCGTCGTGCTTTTACCGGACGGAGAACCCCAGGAAAGCCGAACTTGATCCTTCGTCATGCCCATCGTCACGTTTCCGGCTTTAATCGCTTGCCAGGTCGCGTTCGACCACTTGTATTTTTTGTAAGGATCAAACGTCAGGAAATAATAATCGTCGCTAAAAATCGTGGGAATAAAGCCCGTGGGCATCGAGTAGGAGGTCCAAGTTTGCCCGGAGGCCGTCTTGAAGCTGATCTTGAAATAACCGCTACCGTCCGGAACGACATCGGTTACCGTAACTTTTGCAAACCGGGACCATTCGTTGTAGTGATTGACCCAGTACGTTTTGCCGATATACTTGGCCAAGCTGCCCTGCGCGGCTTTTTTGACGAGTGCAGCCGTCTGCTTGGAGACGACGGTCAATTTGGCTTTGCCGAAGCTAAGATCGGCTTGCTGCCACGTTGCGTTCCATTGCGTCAACACGCCGAATGCCAAGCTTAACAGGTCGGACGGAACGTATACGACGCCTGCCGACATGAACGGCGCGGCTTTGAGATTGATCGAGACGCCGTCGATTTGGGCGGACTTGCTCCCAACCTTGAACTGCACGGATTTGGCGCCGACATCGCCTTCGTATCCGCCCTCTCTCGCCGTGAAGACCCCTCCGAGCGCTTGCAGGACGGATTTGGCCGGCAAATAAACGGTACCGTTGGTCAATTGCGCGTATGTTAAGCTGCCGGGATAGCCAATAACGACCTGCAGCGTCTTGGTTGCGCTGCCCGATGAGACGGTGATGGCGGTCTCCCCCACGCCGGCGGCTACAAAGCTCCCATCGGGCTGAGGCTTCAGCAGATAGGGCTTCTCTACGACGATAGCGGCTTCACCGGGAGCTGCCTTGAGCAGCGAGCCGTTGGTGTAGCCCAGTTGCACGCTGACGGTCAACTTGTCGCCTTTGGCAGGCGCCGCATTGGATATTGCTGCCGACAGGCGGGAGACGACAGGGGCCTGGAAGGCGGACGGCTCCCCGTCGAACACTTTAAACCAGTCGCCGCTCCGATTCATCGCGAAAAAGTTGTCCGCATCCGTCGCCCCGGCCGTTTTCACGATATCCGACAGCCCTTGGACCTGCGTCGTCAATTTGAAGCGATCGCTATAAGGACCGGTCGTCCAAACCGTGCCGTCTTGGCGTACGACGAGTAAGACCGACTTCGGTCCCGCATACTGAATAGACGTCGCATCGTCCGTCACCCGCACAGGGATGATCTTGCCGTTGTCGTCGAAGTTGGCGCCTTCGTAGACGACGACTTCGCCCGACCGGTATAGAAGGGCGACACGGTCGTCGGTCGTTTGAATCGATACGACCGATTCGGCGTCATCGATCTGACCGAGCTTTTTAAGGACGCCATAGTTTGCGCTGATGAACAGCACCTGCCCGTCTTTTGTCAACGCAGCAAAGTGCTTGTCTTTGGCTGCGATGCGAAGTACGTCTTGCAGGCCTTTCATCTTGCCTTTTTCCGTCCAGACCGTACCGTCTTTTTTCAGCCAGAAGCCTTCCGCAATCTGCGCCACCCCGGTTTGGCCTTCGACGAGGCCGGGCGCGCCGATGGCATACTTTGCCAGCGCGCCGTCCCTGGTGAGCGCGAAGCCGGAGTACGCGGAGCCTGCGACATCGGTCAAGTCAAGGTCCTTCGCAAGAACGTACCGATCGCCGATCAGAACCCACATCGAACCGTCGTTAAGCAGAAGCGTCTTGCTGTCGATGACCGTTCGGATTCCCGCCGGCTCTGCTGCGTCGGTCCTGTCGTCGGCGAAGACGAGGGCGAAGCTTGCGAACGCCATAAAAAGAACAGTCCAAGTCCATTTCCATCTCTTTAAACCCATTTTTTACTCTCCCTTTGTTATTCAATATTAATCGTCGCTCCCATTATTCGACATTTTTTGAAGGGTTCCTTTTTTATGAAGCTTTGTTTACTTGGAATAGGGGATGCTGTTGACTTCTCTCCCCCAGGTGATACAATCAGTTTAAATGATTTTTTATCTAATTTAGCTAACAAAATAGATAACAAATAGGAAATATACAATTACAAGCATTCTCGCAAAAGGAGCTGCAGCATGAGCAAACAGGCTTGGAACGAGACGGTCAACGGCATGACTTGGGGCTGGGTCGGGACGCGCGGCACGTGGACGGGAAGCGGGACGGACTTCTCGATGGAGGAGATGGCGAAGCTCGGCGTGAACTGGACGGCGATCGCGCTGTCGGCGCTTCAGGAGACGCCGCAATCGACGGAGATTCCATATTGGGACGAGCCGACGGTCACCGACGACGAGGTGCGCGCGGCCATTCGCAAGGCAAAGTCGCTGGGCATGAAGGTATGCCTCAAGCCGGTCGTCAACGTGAATAACGGAACGTGGCGCGCGCACATCGGCTTTTTCGACGAAGAGGTGCCAGGAGAGCCAAGCTGGGCCGAGTGGTTCGCGAGCTACGGCAAGTTCATCGCCCACTACGCGACGATCGCGGAGGAAGAGGGCTGCGAGATGCTGTGCGTCGGCTGTGAGATGGTTCAGACCGACAAGCGCGAAGCGGAATGGCGCGCGCTCATCGCCGAAATTCGTCCGATCTACTCGGGCCTGATTACGTATAATTGCGATAAATATCAAGAAGGCCGGGTCAAATGGTGGGACGCGGTCGATATTATTTCTTCGAGCGGCTACTACCCGATTCACGAGTGGGAGGCGCATCTGGACCGCATCGAGGGCGTGCTCGCCCGGTGGAACAAGCCGTTTTTCTTTATGGAAGCCGGCTGCCCGAGCCGCGAAGGCTCATCGCTGCGCCCGAACGACTGGTCGTTGCCCGGCGGTCCTTCGGAGGAGGAGCAGAAGCGCTACTACGAGGCGATGTTCGGCGCCTGCGTCAAGCGCGACTGGATGCGCGGCTTCATGCTGTGGGATTGGCCGGCCAAGCTGTACGACGCGAAGGACGCGGCGGCCAACGACGATTATTGCATGTACGGCAAGTCGGCGGCCAAGACGGTCGGCGACTACTACAGGTCGGGACAGAAGCCGGAAGGCTTGAACGCCTGAACATCCGAGAGGTCCGCTGACGATCCGATGAGAGGGGAAATTTGGCATGACGCAGCAATTGACGGGCGCGCGTTGGCGGGAAGAGCTGACCGCGGAGCTTAAAGACAACATACTCGGCTACTGGCTGAACCGTACGGTCGACGAAAAATACTTCGGCTATATCGGCGAGATTGCGAGCAACGGCGAGACGCGGCCGGAAGCCGATAAAGGATTGGTGCTGCATGCGCGCATCATGTGGACGTTCGCGTCAGCCTATCGCTTGTACAAGGACGACACATACTTGTCCGCATCAAAGCGCGCGTACGAGGCGCTAAAAACGCATTTTCGTGATCCGCAGCATGGCGGCTTGTACTGGCTGATCGACGTGAACGGAGCGGCGGTATCGGACAAAAAGCAAGTGTACGGCCAGGCATTCGTGATTTACGCCCTGTCCGAATACGTTCGCGTGACCGGCGATCGGGAAGCGCTCGCCTGGGCGGAGGAGATTTATCGCCTCCTCGAAAAGCACGCTTACGATCCCGTGCATCTCGGCTATATCGAGGCGCTGGCGCGGGACTGGACGGAGACGGACGAGCTTAGCCTCTCCGGCAAGGACTTGAACGAGCGCAAATCGATGAACACGCATCTGCACGTGCTCGAAGCCTACACGAATTTGTACCGGGTGTGGAAGCCGGAGGGACTGAAGGCAAAGCTCAAGGAGCTGATCGAGGTTCACCTGGACAAGATCATCGATGCGCAAACCGATCACTTCCTGCTATTTTTCGACGACGAGTGGCATTCCAAGGCGCCGCACGTCTCGTACGGCCACGACATCGAGGGCAGCTGGCTCCTGTGGGAAGCGGCCGAGGTGCTCGGCGATGAGTCGCTGCTCCCGCGCGTCAAGGAAGCGGCCGTCCGGATGGCGGAGGCGACGCTCGAGCAGGGCGTGGACGAGGACGGCGGCTTGTTTAACGAGTACGACGGGCACCACCTCGACGATAGCAAGGACTGGTGGCCGCAGGCCGAAGCGATGGTCGGCTTTCTGAACGCTTACCAGTTGTCGGGCGATGAGAAGTATTTAGCGGCGGCTAAAAAGAGCTGGGGCTTCATCTCGAGCTTCGTCAGCGACCGCGAGGGCGGCGATTGGCATTGGCAGGTGACGCGCGCCGGCGAGCCTGTCGTCCATGCGAACCAGCCGAAGGTCGGCCAGTGGAAATGCCCGTACCACAACAGCCGGGCTTGCATTGAAGTGCTGGAAAGACTCGAACATTTGACGGCGGAGGTATAATCCATGAGCGATTTTCTGAACCAGATAAAGCGGCTGAACGAGCAATACGAAAAGCTGATCGCGCAGCCGAACCCAAAGGTAGAGCCGGGCAACGGCGTCTACTGGCGCCACGAACATCCCGTCGTCACGCACGCGCATGCGCCGCTCTACTGGCGCTACGATCTGAACCCGGAGACGAATCCGTACCTGATGGAGCGGATCGGCGTCAACGCCGCCTTTAATGCGGGCGCCATCAAGCTGAACGGCAAGTACTACCTTATGGTCCGCGTCGAGGGCGTCGACCGCAAATCGTTTTTTGCGGTCGCCGAGAGCGACAAACCGACGGAGGGCTTCCGCTTCCGGGACTATCCGGTGCTGCTTCCCGAGACCGAGGATCCGGACATCAATGTCTACGACATGCGCCTCGTGCAGCACGAGGACGGCTGGATCTACGGCCTGTTCTGCAGCGAACGCAAGGACCCGGACGCGCCGAAGGGAGACACGTCCAGCGCCAACGCCAAAGGCGGCATCGCCCGCACGAAAGATCTGATCACCTGGGAGCGTCTGCCGGATCTGAAGACGCCGTCGCCGCAGCAGCGCAACGTCGTGCTGCATCCCGAATTCGTCGACGGCAAATATGCCTTCTACACGCGTCCGCAGGACGGCTTCATCGATACGGGCGCGGGCGGCGGCATCGGCTGGGGGCTCTCCGAGAGCATGAATCCGGCCGTCGTCGACCATGAGTCGATCGTAGACGAGAAGGTATATCACACGATCAAAGAAGTGAAAAACGGACAAGGCGCCGCGCCGATCAAGACCGACAAGGGCTGGCTGCATATCGCGCACGGCGTGCGCAACACGGCTGCCGGCTTGCGATATGTGATCTACGCGTTCATGACCTCGCTTCAAGACCCGAGCCGCGTCATTCACGCACCGGCCGGACATTTGATCGCACCTGAGGGCGTAGAGCGCGTCGGCGACGTGTCCAACGTCGTCTTCACGAACGGCCTGATCGCCGAGGCGTCGGGAGAATTGTACATTTATTATGCGTCGTCCGATACGCGGCTGCACGTCGCTTCGACGACGATCGACCGCATGATCGATTACGTGACGAACACGCCCGAAGACGGCCTTCGCTCGCGCGCCAGCGTCGAGACGCGCAACGCGCTTATCGCACGCAACCTCGAGCTGCTGGACCGTCCCGAATACGCCTTTATCAAGCGCGGCTAACCGCTTCCCAAGCTAATTGAATCGGATGGGTAAAAATCCCCTGACCGGCGCATACTAATGCCTGGTTAGGGGGTTTTTAGCTAAAATTATTTATTTGTTATCATAATAGATGACAATAAAAACAAAACGAATGCCTACTTTTGCAAATTGAACGGCGTATAATTAGTGCTTGTAAGCGATGCCAAATAGCGCTTGCAAGGTTGGGTCTTAAGTTTAAAACATCGATCTGGGGGTAACCACAAATGAAGAAAAGCACGCTTGCCATCTTGTCGTTGCTGACTGCATCCGCCGTGTTGTCTGCCTGCGGCAGCAAAGACAACAATAACGCATCTCCATCCGCCTCGCCGTCTTCGTCGGCAAGCGGCACGGCATCGGCTTCCGCATCCGCGTCGAGCGGCGGAGCGAACGCCGACCTGTCCGGCAAAATTCTCGTGCTGACCCACCGTACCGACTATATCAGCGACGGCACGTTCGACAAGTACGTTGCGAAGTTCAAGGAGAAGTATCCGAAAGCGGAAGTCGAGTTCGAGGGCCTGACCAACTACGCGACCGACATCAATACGCGTCTGACGACCGGCGAAGCCGGCGACGTCAACATGATCCCTTCGGCGCTCGCCACCAGCGAATTCCCCAAGTACTACGAGCCGCTGCCGGATTCGATGTTCGACAATGTCTACTTCGCGGACTACGACGCGTATGAAGGCAAACGTTACGGCATCACCTCGGGCGTTAACACGCAAGGCATCGTGTACAACAAGAAGGCGTTCGAGAAAGCGGGCATCACGTCCACGCCGAAGACGCTCGACGAGCTGTACGCGGACGCGCAAAAGCTGAAGGATGCCGGCATCGTGCCGCTGTACATGAACTTCGGCGCGCAATGGCCGATGGGCAACTGGGGCGAAAACTCCTACACCTACGTAGCGGGCGACGCCAAGTGGACCGATACCCGCATTTCCACCGACACGCCGTTTACGGTTGACGGACCATGGGGCCAACTGATCACGATCGCGCGCAAGTTCGTCGAGAACAAATGGGTCGAGTCCGACCTGTCCACGAACAACTGGGAAATGTCCAAGGGCGAAGTCGCATCCGGCAAAGCCGCCATGTACTTCCTCGGCAACTGGGTCATCCCGCAAGTCATCGGCGCTGGCGCCGCTTCCGAAGACATCGGGTTTTTCCCGTTCCCTTACGACAACAGCGGCAAGTACAATGCCCCGCTCGGCGGCGACTACTTCGTCGGCGTAAGCAAGGACAGCAAAAACAAGGATCTGGCTATCGCCTGGGTTAACTTCTTCGTCAAGGAATCCGGCTACGACACCGACTCCGGCTTCCTGCCGGTCGACAAGACGAAGACGCCTGAAGTACCGCAGCTGGCAGAATTCAACGCCGCTAACCCGACCTACATCGAAAGCGTCGCCGTCGACCCTCGCTACAACGAGATCGCCAAGAAGGCTGAGATCGCGCTGGGCACCGGCTCCGTCGACCAGGACCTGATCGTGGCGAAGGATCTGAAAAAAGCGTTCGACGACCTGAACGCCAAGTGGGCGAAGGCTCGCAAGGAACTCGGCTATTAAGCCGTAGTGTAATCGGGCAGGAAGACTAATTCAGTAGCCAAAATCGCATAACGACGGCGCAGGACGCCGTCATCCCAAGCCTCCCGGCAGCCGCCGGGAGGTTTTTCGTCGCGTGGGGATGTCTCTGTTAGGACGAACCGGCTTCTGTCACGCTTCGCGCCATCACTTCGCGTCGCTAGAAGTCTTAACTGAGAACACCCCGCGCCTGATCGCCGTTCCCCAGCGTCAAGAAGTCTCAACCAGGACCAAAGGGTCTCCTTTCGCTATCACTCCTCCGCTAGAAGTCTTGACCGAGAACACCCCGCGCCCAATCGCAGTCCTCCAGCATGTAGAAGTCTCAACCAGGACTAACTAGCCCTCTGTCGCCGTCACTTTGTCGCTAGAGGTCCTAACTGAGAACACCCCGCGACCAATCACCTCTTCGCCATATGAGTTGCCCATCGCGCCAAGTTCCGGTTCCCCGTTTTTTTGCCTATGTACCGTTCTAGCATCTCTTAATCTCTCATAGACTTCACTATCGCTTTCGCAAGCCGGAAGAATAGAACGTTTAAGAGACCCCCGGGAGGGGAGACGGAGGTGCGGAATGTTCCGTGCGGCGCTATCGCATTATTTGCCGGCCTGGCGCAGGCAGTTCCGTAGGTTTTTGGCGTCCGGGCGCGCGTTTTTGCTACTCAGTTTTTGTTCGATGGTCATGTTCGTCCTCCTTGGTCTCGGCGGAATTGTGCAGATCAAGCTGGCAGCCTCGCCCGCACAGTCGATGAAAGGCTTCGCGGCATCCGTATCGGATACGTTTTTCTCTTCGATGCTCGGGCTCGAGCTCCCGCAGATGGCCGGGAAGGAAGGCGGCGGCCATATGGACGGGGAGCGGATCGCGGCATTTCTGCTGCGCTTCCTGACCGACGTCAATCCCGGCGATCCGAAAAGCCTGCTCGCCGCCGAAATGCCGGGCGCCGGCGGGGACGAGCCGATCTTGTTCCGGACGGGCTCGGGCGGCTCCGACAGCGCGCCGGAGGACTACAGCCCGCCTGCCGCAGGCGCGGCTGACGATCGGGACGATCATGGCGTGGAACCGGACAAGCAGCCGGACGAAGGCGCCGGCAAGCCGGATCCGACCGCTACGCCGGAGCCCGAACCGAGAGGCGAGGCTCCGACGCCGACGCCGGCCGGCGAGGACTCGCCTCCGAATCAGTCGAAGACAACGGACGGACGCAAAGTCGTGTTCATCTATCATTCTCATAACCGCGAATCTTATTATCCCGAGCTGCCGCCTACCACCAAGGATCCGAACTCCGGCAAGGTCAACGTCACCCTGGTCGGCAAGCGACTTGCGGACCAGCTCGAGAAGCGGGGGATCGGCGCGCTCCACTCGTCCAAGGATTATGCGGGCACGGTTAAAGACTACGATTGGAACCAATCCTACAAGTATTCCAAGCAGACCGTCATGCAGGCGATGGCAGACGACAAAGACCTGACCTTTTTCTTCGACATTCATAGAGACTCGCTGCGGCGCAAGGAGTCGACCGTCACGATCGGCGGCAAGGACTATGCGCAGGTGTTTTTCATCATCGGGCAGCGCAATCCGAACTGGAAACAAAACGAGAGCTTCGCCAACGAGATTCACGAAAAGCTGGAGGCCACGTATCCCGGCTTGTCGCGCGGCATCTGGGGCAAGACGGCGGCGACGGGCAACGGCGAATACAACCAGTCGCTGGCGCCGGACAGCGTGCTTATCGAGATCGGCGGCGTCGACAATACGCTTGAAGAATGCTACCGCACGGCCGACGCGCTCGCGAAGACGATCTCGGATCTGTACTGGCGGAGTCAAAATGCAGAGGCTGCGGGAGCAGACGCGCAAAAGGCCGCGACGGCCCAATAAAGGAGGATGCGGGTCATGGGACGATCGATGGGGAGACTTGCGCTTCTCGCGGCGCTGATTGCGCTAGCCGTGCTGTTCGGCATGGAGATGGCGGATGACGGCATCCGGACCGTATACGGTCCGGTAAGCGGCGACGGTGCGACGATCGCGAGCGATGGAAATGCGGCAGGCAGCCGGGCGGAACAGCGGAGCCGTTATTATGCGGAGGAACCGCAGGGCATCGCGTACGACAGCGGGGCGGACGCTGCCGATGCGTCTGCGTCCGATAGCGGCAGGGGGCGTAAAACGCCCGACGCCTCGCGCGTTGGGCAAACGGGCGATAAGACGCAGGACCCGTATGCGATTCCTCGACCGGACGGAGAGCCGCTGGTCGACAGCCTGGCGGACAAGACGGCGTCAACGCTGCAGAAGTTGTCGCAGAGCGGCGTAAGAGCCGTCGTTTCGCTGTTCGACAAGCTATCCGGTTCATAAGGACTATATTCCGGATTTAAGTCCTGCGACTTTTTGCCTTTTTGTGTGATCTGAGTTACAGAACCGTACCAGGTATCAATAGTAATATCGAATCACGACAGAGAGACATTCAAGGATCGGGAGTGAGAGACTGTGCGGTTAGTTCGTGCAGACCAGCTGGCTGAAGGCGATAAGCTGGGAAAAAGCTTGTATACGTCCGATGGACGTCTTATATTGAGGCAGGGCGTCGTATTGGACCGGCGCCTGATCGAGGGCCTGAAAAAGCGCAGTCTCCGTTATTTGATGATCGAGACGACGGAGGCGTTCGGCACCGACCCTAAGGCGCTGAAGGAAAATCTGCGGGAACAAATGAAGGATCTGCTGAGTCACGTCATGGATACCGTCTTGCGCGGCGGCGCGGTACCCGTCGAGCCGGTGCTCGAATGGTCCGAGCACATGTCCCGGATCGTCATGGAAGAGCGGGATCTGCTGTACCATTTCGAGGATTTGCTGCGCTCGGATGCCAATCTGATCGCGCACAGCGTCAACGTATGCTTTTTGTCGATGCTGACGGCCAAAGCGCTCGGATACACCAGGCAGCAGATCCAGAATGTCGCCGTCGGCAGCCTGCTGCACGACATCGGGCTGTTCAGGCCGCACGACGGCACGATGGTCATCAACCATCCGCAGGTCGGATACGATCTGCTTCGTCAGTCTCCGGGCTTAGCGCAGCCTGCTCTGCGAATCGTGATGCAGCATCACGAGCAGATGGACGGCAGAGGCTTCCCGCATGGCACAAAAGGCGCGGAGCTGTCCGAGGAAGCGCAAATTTGCGGGTTGTGCAGCGATTTCGACTATTTTATGAACGATCGGCTTGCGGACAAGCTGCCTTGTGGAGGAATTGAGTACGTAATGTCGAAAATAGATACTTCATACAGCTATGCCGTCGTCCGCGGCTTCCTGAAGGCATTCGTCCCTTACCCGGTCGGAACTGAGCTCAGGCTGACCGGGGGGCTTCATGCGACTGTCGTCGAGCTGAACAAAGGACATCTGGCCAGGCCGATCGTCCGGCTGAGCCAGTTCGGCACGAAGTTCAACCTGATGGAGCATCCAAGCTTTATGGTGGAGGCTGTCGTCTGAAGGGGGGACGTTCGGTGCAGCTGCACATTCGCGCAAGGGGGCCATTATGCCGATTACAGCCACCAAGCTGAGGACGATTCCGTTTTTTAAGGGCATCGATCCTGCATTGTTCGACCGCGTCCTCCCGTACGTCCAGGAAAAAGTGTACCGCAAAGGCGCGATTATATTCCTCGAGGGCAGCGAAGGCGACGAGATTTACTTTATCCTCTCCGGCTCGGTCAGCATCCACACGATCAACAAATCCAAAAAAGTCGTTCTCGCGTTTTTCCACGAAGGGGACTACTTCGGCGAAATGGCGCTCATCAAGCCCGGTCTTGTGCGCTCGGCGACGGCGGAGACCGCGTCGCAGACCCGGCTGCTCTCGCTGCGGCGCTCGCATTTCCAGCTTCTGTTCGAGAACGACCGCAACTTGCTGCACTACCTCGTCGAAGATACGATGAACCGGCTTCGCAAGGCGAACCAGCAGATTTACGATCTTACCTTTCTCAGCGTCCGTTCGCGGATCATCAAGCGGCTCGCGACCTGGTGCGAGGAGTACGGCGGCGCTTCGGATCCGGCTGCGCCCGTCCGCATCCCGATCAAGCTTACGCATCAGCAGCTCGCAGACATGGTCGGCGCCGTGCGGGAGACGGTGTCCAAGGTGCTGCAGGACATGCAGGACGAGGACTTAATCCAGATTCAGCAGAAGATGATTCAGGTCAACGACCGGACCCGGCTGGAAAAACTGCTTGATCACGACATATAGTTTGTGATAAATTAATCTCAACTTTGTTTAACTAAAGGGGAACACCTTAATGTCTGCGATGGTTCTGAACTGATCAATTGGATAGCCCGCTAGAACGAGCGTGTCCGCGAGGGATCGATTTTTCGGTCTTTTGTTTCGTTGCGTCGTTCTGCGGCTCTGATTGCCAGGGAGGAACTGTCCGACATTCCGTCCATCGCTGCGGCGAGGAGCGGGAATGCGAACCGTGCCCATCAGGCACGGTTTTTTTTGCGCATTTTTCGCCGTGTTCGAACGTTCGTTCATTCCCCTAAACAAAGGAGCATCTCCCTAATCATGAGACAAACTTCCCTCGATAAATTAGAATACGCACGCGCCATTGAGGCCGTCGTCTCCCGGACTTCCACTTATTTGGGCCGCCGACTTGCCGAGCGCCTCGCCCCGCTCACGGACGCCCGCGTCATCGCCGCGCGCCTCGCGGAGACCGAGGAGGCTCGCGCGATGATCGACAAGGGCATGCATGTCCCGCTGCCGTCCATGGACGGCATGGAGGAACTGCTGGGTCTGCTCGGCACCGGCTACGTCCCGGACGAGCGGCAGTTCGGCCAGCTGGCGCAATTCGTCCGGAGCTGCGGCCAATTGCGGCGGTTTATGGCTTCCAAAGCGGCCCTCGCGCCGACGGTAGCCGCTTATGCTTCGTCCATGCACGAGCTGGGCGGATTGCTCGCCGAGATCGAGGGTTGCATCGATCGGGGCCGCATTGTGGACGGCGCGAGCCAGGAGCTCGGGCGCGTCCGGCGCAAGCTGCGGCAGGCGGAGGAAAAGCTGCAGAAGCGGCTGGACAGCCTGCTGTCGAAGCATGCCGAGCATTTGCAGGACCGGATCGTGAGCACGCGTGGCGGACGTTATGTGCTGTCGGTCAAAAAAGAGCATCGGCGCAAGGTATCCGGCAGCGTGCTCGACGAATCGGCGAGCGGACAGACGGTGTTCGGGGAGCCGTCGGAGGCGGCGGGCCTGCAGATGGAGCTGTCCGCGCTCCGCGCCGTGGGGCAGCGCGAGGAGCTGCAGGTGCTCGCACGGCTGACGGGCGAAGCGGAGCTTGCGCTGCCCCAGCTGTCCGTGAACGCGGAGTCGGTGGCGCACTACGACTTCCTGCTGGCGAAGGCGAAGTGGGCGCTCGCGATCGGCGCGCTGCCGCCGTCGCTCACGGACGACGGCACGTTTGAGCTGCGCGCGGCGCGGCATCCTTTTCTAAGCGCCACGCCGGTGCCGCTCGATATCGCCATGGACGCGAGCTACCGGTCGCTGCTCATCACCGGGCCCAATACGGGTGGCAAGACCGTCGCGCTCAAGACCGTCGGACTGCTCACGCTGATGGCGCAGACCGGCTTGCTGATACCGGCCGCCGCGGGCAGCCGTGTCGGCGTATTTAACGCGATCGAAGCGGATATCGGCGACGGACAGAGTCTGGACCGCTCGCTCAGCACCTTTTCCTCGCATATCCGCAACGTCACCGATATTCTGGCCGTCTCGGACGGCGCGACGCTCGTGCTGCTCGACGAGCTCGCGACAGGGACCGATCCCGGCGAAGGCGTCGGCCTGTCGATCGCCGTGCACGAGGAGCTGTACCGGCGCGGCGCCGCCGTGCTCGCGACGACGCATTTTAACGAGATCAAGGAATACGCCCGCGTCGCGCCTGGCTTCCGCAATGCCCGCATGGCTTTCGCCGAAGAGACGCTGCAGCCGCTCTATCGTCTCGATATGGGCGAGGCCGGCGACAGCTATGCGTTCGTCATCGCGCGGAAGTTCGGCATCGACGACAGCATCATCGCCAGAGCTAAAGAGATCGCCCGGGGGTTGAAGGGCGGCGAAGGGGTCGTCGGAAGCGGGAACGTGCCGCGGGAAGGCGTGCAAGGTATACTGCCCCCGGCTGCGATCGAAGCGGATGGAGCCGATGCATCCGCGAGGCAGATGGCGCGTCCGGCCAGAGGCTCCGGCGCAGGCGAGGCGAAGGCTGAAGGCCGGGAAGCTCCCGCCTCCCCGCCGCCGCCCGAGTTCGGCATGGGGGACGTCGTCTGGATCCCGTCGCTCGGCCAGCGCGGCGTCGTCTACCGGCTCGCCGACGAGCGAGGCAACCTCATCGTTCAAGTCCGCGGCGTCAAGCAGCTCATCAACCGCAAACGGGTGCAGCTTCAAATCGAGAGCAAGCACCTGTACCCGGACGATTACGACATGGATATCGTCTTCGACTCGGTCGAGAACCGCAAGAAACGCAGCCTGATGGCCAAGCGGCACGTCGAGGGGCTGAAAATCGAGCGCGAGGAACTGGAGTGAAAAAGCAGCCGCATCAGTGAGCGCGGCTGCGCATACAGGACATGAGTTCGTCAACCGCATCTTTAAGGGATGCGGTTTTTTTATAAAGCGAGACGATCGCCCGGATGCGCGAGCCAAACCGCCGCGAGCCTCTTTTAGAGAAGGCGATTACTCCTATGCACGGTCCAAACCGCTGATCGCCTCTTCTAGAGTAGGCGATATCCCCAATTCGCGGCCCGAAGCGCCCATCGCCCCTCCTAGAGAAGGCGAACGCGCCGATGTGCGGCCCAAACCGCCGAACGCCTCTTCTAGAGTAGGCTATATTCCCGATATGCGGCAAGCCACCGAGAGACAACGTGGATTCAGTCATAGTGTCGTCGAGCAGGCGTTAGTCCGTGGTTCGCACGCGTTGGAGTTGGCGGCTAGCTAAGCCCAGCCGGCGATACGTCATCCATCCCGAGCAGGAGCGCAGCGATTTCCCTGATTTTCTCCGTCGGTCCCGTAAAATGGAATACTTGCGATTCATCCGTCGTCCACCCGGGTCTGTCGATCGCCAGGCCGGGCGATTGGTATTCGAGCTCGGCGAAGCCGCCCAGTTGACCGCCGTCGTTGTAAATCTGCATGCAGGAGCCTAAATAATCGGGCCGATCCGGCGGATAGTCGGGATAGACGCCGGCGGGATTTACGCTGAACTGGCGGACCAGAAGGCTGCTCTCGGATGCGTCAAGCCTGCGGATATAGCCGTAGCGGCCGGTCGAAGCGATGGCGTCGAACGAGAGCTTGTAGCTGTAGCTGCCGCGGCATGGAATGCGGACGCCGCCGGCCGTCGTCGCGATGCCTGCCGGCTCCCGCTGCGCGAACATCGTCATCGGCGCCACAGGACCGCGCGTCGGCACCAGCGCTACGCCGCCGGCCGGCACCTGCATGATGCTCCAGAGGCTGCAGCAGCCTGACTTTGCGGCATCGTCGCTTCTCTTCTGCGCGACAGGCGTCAATTCCAGATCCGTTTGGACCTCGTATCCGACATAGCGGACGCCGTCCCATTCTCGCGCTGCCAGGGACGCATTCATGCGAAGCGGATTCGGCAGCGTCGCAAACCGTTTTTCCAGGTCCAAGCGGATTCGGGCGCCCGAGGTGCGGTGGGACAGCTCGCTAGTCATCCGGACAACCGCCTCGCGTCCGGTGGCCGCCTTTAATGCCCACTGACCTGGATCGAGCTGCGGCGGAATCGCGTAGCTGCCTGCGCTGTCCGTAAAAAATTCGATCTCAGGGCTGATCCAGGTGCGGTCGCCGCCCGTATTCCAGCCGCCGGCATCGAGCGCCGCCGCATTCGTCCAAAATGACGCGCCGGCTTGCCCGCCCGGCACAGTCATATCGTGCACGCGCCCTCCACGCACGAGGGCAAGCAGCGTTCCGCCGTCTTCGCCGGTCAGTTTAACGTAAGGCTCGCCCAGTTGCTTCAGATGCGCTTCCCGCGTTTCGGACATCCGTATCTCCCCTAATCCGTCTCTTCGTCGAAGCACAGCAGGCAGTCTTCGTCCCGGATATGCCGGGTCCACAGTTCTTCGATCCGTTCGTCGCTCTCGCTGCGCAGCGCCGACACCAGCGCCGCATGTTCCGCCGGCACCCGTCCGAGGTCGCCGAACGCGCCGGTGTTTTTAATGAAGTGCAGCCGCAGCCGGTTCACGATGCCAAGCCAGATCTGCTGCGTGTGAGTCGACTCGTCGAGCGACAGCACCTGCTCGTGGAAACGAATATCCGCCTCTGCCAGCGCGAACAAGTCATTCTCGGTCGCTGCGCGCTTCATCTCCTCCACAATTGCCTCGAGCGCCGCAAAAAACGCTTCGTCCCGCTTGCCGCGGCTCTGCTTCAGCACGAACAGCTCCAGTTGCAGCCGTACCGGAATCAGCAGTCCGACGACCTCATCCTTGCGCACGTCGGCGACCGCCGTCTCCCTGTAAGGAGCGCTCACGACGAGGCCGAGCGCCTCCAAATCCCGAAGCGCCTCGCGGAGCGGACCGCGGCTGACGTTCATTTGCTTCGAGATATCAAGCTCCCGAAGTTTGTCACCCGGCTTCAGGTGTCCGCGCACGATCGCGTCGCGGATATCGGCGAACACGCGTTGCCGCAATGACAGGTTTTCCTGGCTTTTGAATTGATAGGGGTTCATATCTAAGACTCCCAGCTTGGTATAGTTCGAACGTTTGATAGGCGATGCCCCCAGTATAGTGCAGCGCAACATTAAATTCAACGATCAATTGACGATAATCGATTGTTGACAATCTACCAAAACGGCATTTAAGATGGGCTCATAACCTTTAGCGCCTGTGAGGAGGAAAGTGGAGATGAACATTTTGGCCATTTGCGCGCATCCGGACGACGCCGAGATTTTGTGCGGCGGTACGCTGGCGAAGTATGCGGCGCGCGGCGACAAGGTTACGATCGCGATCTCGACTAACGGCGAGGTCGGGTCGCCGACGCTGTCCAAGCCGGAGATCGCCGAGCTTCGCCGGCAGGAAGCGAAGGCCGCCGCGGATCTGATCGGCGCGGACCTGATCTGGATGGGATACCCGGACGAGTTCCTCTTCGATACCGAGAAGACGCGCCTCGATTTTATCGAGGCGATGCGGGCGAGCGGGGCCGAAGTCGTGCTGACGCACTGGCCGGACGATCTGTACAATCCGGACCATACGCTGACCGGCCGGATCGCCAACGATGTTGCCATCATGACGACCGTGCCGAATATCGTGACCGCCAGTCCCGCGCTGAAGAAGATCCCGATCGTTTATTTCGTCGACAGCATGGCCGGCATCGGCTTCCAGCCTGACGAGTACGTGGATATTACGGACTATATCGATACGAAAAAACGAATGCTGGCCGCGCACGAGAGTCAGGTCGGGGATTGGCTGCAGGATCAGTACGGCTCCAACGCAATGGAGATGGTTGAGGTGATCTCGCGCTTTCGTGGCATTCAATGCGGCGTCCGGTACGCGGAAGGGTTTATCCGGGCCAAGGCGTATCCGCGTAACATCGTCGGCACGCTGCTGCCGTGGTGACGCGAGAGCGGGGATGAAAGGGGAGGCGAAAATGAGTCGATTCGAAGGAAAGAAGGCGATCGTCACCGGCGGCGCGACCGGCATCGGACTCGCGACGGCCAAGCTATTGGCGACCGAAGGGGCGAACATCGTCATCGCGGGCCGGGATGAGGGGCGCGGGGCGACAGCTCTGGCAGAGCTTAAGGCAATCGGCGGGAACCCGCTGTTCGTGAAGACTGATATCAGCAGCGAGGACGCCGTACGGCACTTGATCGGTCGTACGATGGCGCATGCGGGACGGATCGACGTGCTGGTTAACAACGCCGCGATGTTTTACGAGAGCGATTTCCTGCAGGAGACGACGGACCGCTGGCGCGCGGTGTTCGACACGATCGTGAACGGCGCCTACTGGTGCACGCGCGAAGCAGCGTTCGCGATGAAGGAGCAGGGCGGCGGCGTCATCGTCAACGTCTCCTCGATCAACGGGGTCCGCGCCTTGAATCGGTCCAGTCACTACAATTCGGCCAAGGGCGCGCTCGATCAACTGACCCGATGCACGGCGGCCGAGCTGTCGCCTCACGGCATCCGGGTGAACGGCGTAGCGCCGGGCTTTATCGATACGGGATTGTCCGTCGTCGGCGGCGAGAACGAATTGGAGACAGAGTGGTTCAAACGTTATTACGTAGGGGAGCGCAAAATTCCGCTGGCACGCCCCGGCCAGTCCGAAGAAGTGGCGGCGGTGATCGCTTTCCTTGCCTCGGAAGCGGCTTCGTACATACAGGGCGCGATCGTGCCCGTCGACGGGGGATTATCGATTACGTTTTAGAAAGGGAGAGTTGCGATGCCGATTGACGAGTGGCAGCAGATCAATCCGCTTATTCGCCGCAAAATATTTCCTCCTGGAGATCGGCTGATGAGCATGGCGATTGAATTTAAAAAGGGCGGGATCGGCCCGGAGCACGCGCATCCGCACGAGCAGCTGGGCTATGTCGTGTCCGGGAAAATCCGGATGCTGCTGGACGGAGTCGAGATCGTCGCTTCGGCGGGGGAGCAGGTCGTCGTTCCGGGCGGCGTCTCTCATGCGGTCGAAGCGCTGGAAGATTCGCTGGTGCTGGAAGTTTTCACTCCTTTGCGGGAGGATTTGCTCGGAAGCTAACGATAAATAGAGGAGCTGGTCTTATGAAAATTACCGAGGTCGAAGCGATTTATTTGAGCATTCCCGACCTGGACGCCGAGCAATGCGACGGCACGCAGGATACGCTCGTCATACGCATCCATACGGACGAAGGCATCGTGGGCGTCGGCGAGGTCGACTCGTCGCCGCTGGTCGCCAAGGCCGTCGTGGAGGCGCCCGCCTCGCATTCGATCGCGACGGGTCTTCGAAGCTTGTTGATCGGGGAAAATCCGATCGAGATCGAGCGGCTGTGGGACAAAATGTACCGCGGTACGATCTACTTCGGCCGCACCGGTCCCGCGTTGCACGCGATCAGCGGCGTGGATATCGCGCTGTGGGACATTTTGGGCAAGACGATGAACCGGCCGGTGTGCGAAATGATGGGCGGCGTATTCAATCGAAAGCTTAAAGCTTATGCGAGCGCCCTGATGCCCGAGACGATCGACGAAGCGGCGGCCATGGCCGAGCGGTACGCCAAGCTGGGCTATAAAGCGATGAAGTTCGGCTGGGGACCGATCGGCCGGGACGCCAAGTTCGACGAAGCGCAGATCAAGGCGATCCGCGATGCCGTCGGAGACGAGGTCGACGTCATGATCGACGCGGGGCTCGCCTGGGATCTGAAGGGCGCGCTGCGCATGGCGGAGGTGTATGAGCGGTACGGCGTCTACTGGCTGGAGGAACCCGTTCACTCGAACGATATCGCCGGTTATCGCGCGCTCGCGGACCGCAGCCGCATCTCCATCGCGGGCGGGGAGCAGGAGAGCGGACGGATGGCATTCCAGCGGCTTTTGGACGAGGGGCATCTTGATATCATTCAGCCGGATCTCGCCCGCGTCGGCGGCTTGACCGAAGGCAAGCGCATCGCTTACCTGGCTTACGACCGGCATAAGAAGGTCGTGCCCCATGCCTTCAAGACGGGGATCCTCGTCGCGGCGAGCACGCATTTTGCGGCGGCCATTCCGAACGGCTTTATGATCGAATACACCGTATCCGACTCGCCGCTCGCGCGTGATCTGGTGAGTCGGGAGATCGAATTCAAGGACGGCTATGTCACCGTGCCGACGGACCGGCCGGGACTCGGCATCGAGATCGACGAGCAAGTGCTGAGCCGCTACAGAGTCCAATAGGAGGAAAACGCGCATGACGCAAACGATGCGGGCGCTGGTCTACGAAGGACCGCGGCTGATGAACATGAGGACGCTGCCGGTGCCGGAACCGGCGTCGGGTGAAGTGCTGGTGAAGATCGAGCGGGTTGGCATTTGCGGCTCCGAGCTGAGCGGCTATCTGGGGCACAACTCGCTGCGCAAGCCTCCGCTCGTGATGGGCCATGAATTCGCAGGCACGGTCGCGGCGACGGGCGAGGGCGCGTCGCGCTTCAAGCCCGGCGATCGGGTGGCGGTCAATCCGCTGCAAACCTGCGGCCGTTGCAGGGATTGTCTCAGCGGCGAAGCGCAGCTGTGCCCGGATCGCAAGCTGCTCGGTGCGCATCTGCCCGGCGCGTTCGCCGAATACGCCGTCGTAGCGGAATCCAACGTTTATGCCATGCCGGACGGATTGTCCTTCGACCTGGCCGCCATGGCCGAGCCGCTGGCATGCGCCGTCCATCTGTGCCGGCTTATCTCGCTGCGGCCGGATGACCGGCTGCTCGTGATGGGCGCCGGACCGATCGGCTTGTTCGCGGTCGCGGCGGCGAGGCTGATCGGCGTGCGCGAAGTCGTCGTCGCCGATCTGAATGCCGACCGGCTGCGGATCGCAGCCGAGCTTGGCGGCATCCCCGCGAACGGCGACGCCGAGATCGAACGGTTAAAGCCCGCCGAAGGCTTCGAGGCGGCGGTCGACGCCGTCGGCTTGCAAGCGACGCGGCTGCGCTGCATCGCCTCGGCGCGCAGGGGGGCGCGTATCGGCTTTACCGGACTGCACGAAGCGGACAGTACGCTGCCCGTCAATACAGTCATCCGCGAAGAACTGAAGCTGCTGGGCGCCTTCGCCTACGATCCGCAGGACTTCAAGCAAGCGCTTCGGTGGATCGCGGAGGGCAAGGTCGATCTGCTGCCGTGGACGATACACCGGCCGCTCGAGCAGGGCGGCGAATGCTTCGAGATGTTGATTGGCGGCCCGGGCTCGATCGCGAAGATTTTGCTGCAGCCTTAAATATGGAGAAAGAAGGAATGGACTTTGAAGCTGGTCAACTATTGGGGCGACAACGGCGAGCTGAGGCTGGGCGTCGTCCGTAACGATCGCTTGCTGGACATAGGCCGTCTGACTGCGGGCGCTCAGATGGAGCGGCCCGTACGATCGACCGACGATCTGATCGCTTTGGGCAACGCAGGACTCGCGGCGCTCGCCGCTTGCATCGAAGAAGCGCTTCGCGACGAATCGAAGGTACAAGCGTACTCGCGAGACCTCGAGAAAGCGAGCTTGGCGCCTTGCGTTGCCAAGCCGGGGAAGATCCTTTGCGTCGGCTTAAACTATAGGAAGCACGCTGAAGAAACCAACTCCCCGATCCCGGCCTATCCGATTCTTTTCAATAAATTCGCCAACGCGCTGACCGCCCACGATACGCCTGTCCGCGTCCCGAACGTCACCTCCAAAATGGACTACGAAGCAGAGCTCGCCATCGTTATTGGCAAAACCGCCTTTAACGTGAATGAGGACGAGGCGCTGGACTACGTATTTGGGTATTGCGCGGCGAATGATTTTTCCGCACGGGATTTGCAGCTGCGCACCTCCCAATGGCTGCTCGGCAAAAGCCTGGACGGCTTTTGTCCGCTCGGGCCCTGGCTCGTCACTGCGGACGAGGTGGGCGACCCGAACCGGCTGGAAATCCAGAGCTTCGTGAACGGAGACCTGAGGCAAAACTCCAACACGAGCGACATGATCTTCGATTGCAAGACGATCGTCAGCTACGCGAGCCGGCATATGACGCTGCAGCCGGGCGACGTCATCCTGACCGGGACGCCCGAAGGCGTAGTGATGGGCTATCCGGAAGAACGCCAGGTTTACTTGAAGGCCGGCGATCGGGTCGAGATCCGGATTGAGAAGCTCGGTTCGTTGAGCAACGTTCTGGTCGGATCGGCAGAATAGAAGCGCTTAAGCGAGAGAAGTTTCAAATAAGTTAAGTATGCGGCGCATGTTGACCTTCGCTGGGAGGAGGGGCATGCGTCGTTTTTCGTCTCGTTTCAGATCGACGGTACGCCGCGATTGCCGCTCCACTGCCCTGCTGATATAATAGATGGGATAGCCGGACAACGGCATGTATCGGTGGAGGTAAGGACAAAGAACATGGCAGACATCCAACACAAGCAGAGCCATATTCGCAATTTTTGCATCATTGCGCATATCGACC
>NZ_JAGXJW010000278.1 GCF_019091135.1 Cohnella sp. GbtcB17
CGGACGTTCGAATCGCCTACCGTCGCCGAGATTTGCGAGCGGGCGATGGTTCACCGGTCGACGTTTTACAAGCATTTCGAGGACAAGTACCATCTCCTGTGCGCGGGCTTCGAGGAATTGTACAAGGAGCTGGCGGCGATGGATTTCGAAGAAAGAATGCGGCGTCCGATGCAGCTGCTCGAGCAGCTCGGTCATCAGCGGCAGTTCCGCACCTTGATGAAGTCCGGGCAGGAAACCGCGTCCATTAAGAGCCTTATGCAGCGCGA
>NZ_JAGXJW010000279.1 GCF_019091135.1 Cohnella sp. GbtcB17
AGGGAAAGTGTTTTTTGTTTTTGTCTTAAAACGACTGCGTTTTAATGTGTTCTGATTTTTTTTTTTTGGTTTCTGATTTGTGTGAATAAAAGGGGTTTATATATATAGTGGGGTTTTGGTGAGTTAAAAATAGCCGCGTTGAAATATTTTTGATTTGAAATGGACTGAGTGGACTCGTTTAGGGTTAAAACAAGTGGGTTTGGTTTGGGTCATGCCATGTGGGCGTGTTGGTTTTTGGAAGCCTCGTGGGCATTTATTATTTATTT
>NZ_JAGXJW010000280.1 GCF_019091135.1 Cohnella sp. GbtcB17
GATCTTTTCAAAGAACCCAAAAGGTAACATTTCTGGTAATATTCCCTCTAAACCCTTTTCATCTAACAATAAAAAAGGTATTAAATGCAGAGAATGTGAAGGTTTTGGTCACACTCAATCCGAATGTGCTAATACCTTAAAGAAAAATAAAAAGGGATTAAATGTTACTTGGAGTGATGATTCTGAGAGTAGTGAGGATGAAAAAGAAAAAGTTGTCCTAACAAGTGTTTTGTCAAGAAATTTGCAGGAAAAAGGAAAAAGCATTT
>NZ_JAGXJW010000281.1 GCF_019091135.1 Cohnella sp. GbtcB17
TTCCGATAGTTTGTTTCTTTGCTGTAATCCGTTGTGTTATTTGTTTTTGCTAATCATTTTCATAATAGAAAAAAGATGGTATACTGTTTGCAGAGTATGCATTGGATTTCTCATCGTGTCTACTCCATGATCTGCATGCCTCCAAGTGAATCTTATCATCCATTGCTTGAACTATTCGTTGGGGTAAGTGGTAATCACAGTGATCATCCTAAATTTTGGTTCCTCCTGTGCCGGTCTATATTTCTCCTGTCAAAAGAAAGCAATCT
>NZ_JAGXJW010000282.1 GCF_019091135.1 Cohnella sp. GbtcB17
TCAATTTTATCGAGAGTCAAACAATACTTGGTTATTAAACAAAAAGAAACTTCTCCCAACCAAAAAGACATACACTCAGAAAAATAGATAACAAGAACTTAATAGATCTAATATAACAATCACATTTAGAGACACTATTTTGCTGGTTGTTAATTTTCATTTTACAATGTATATAACAGATCATATAATCTTTCTATGGAAAGAATTAAAGTCCAAATTGTATACTTGGATTTATTTGAAAAGTTTCTATTTGATAATGAATAGTC
>NZ_JAGXJW010000283.1 GCF_019091135.1 Cohnella sp. GbtcB17
GTTCATCTGCTGCATCAGGCTATGCCTATGGTAATTATTATGGCGCCGGTGCAGGTGTTTCTGCGCGCTCGGCCAGTCATAATAATTCGGGTAAATCTGCATCTTCGAGCAGTTATAATGCCAGTGAATCGGCTAAATATAGTCAATCTGAACGCCAAAATGATATTCAAAGCTTTGTGAAGTATGTGGAATATCAAACACCCAGTACCAAAGCTGAACGTGATAACCAAACCTTAAATGCCATAGCGGGTTCCGCATCGCGTTAC
>NZ_JAGXJW010000284.1 GCF_019091135.1 Cohnella sp. GbtcB17
CGCCAATTCGGGCTGGTTCTTGCCACCACTGGCGCGGATCTGGTGGATCACCAGTTCGATATCATAGCGTTCCTTGAACGCGTCCAGCACCTGCTGCGCGAGATGCGAATAGGGATCGTCATGCTGGTGGAAATACTCGACCCGGTGCGGTGCGCCCGCCTTTACCCGCGCCGCTTCCGCCTGCGCCCGGCGCTTGGCCCGGCGCTGCGGATCGATCACGCTATTGCTGGCAAAGCTGGCGATGCGGCGCACAATCGCCGGAGGGT
>NZ_JAGXJW010000285.1 GCF_019091135.1 Cohnella sp. GbtcB17
CGCCGGGACCGCCCGGGCGAGCGCGTAGACGAACAGCAGCAGCATTCCCAGCACGCCCTGGAGGGCGTCCGCTTCGGCGGACTCCTTCTTTGTGCCGCGCGACAGACGGCCGCCCAAGAGCAGGATGGCGAGGATGACCGCATAGGCGAGCGCGCCCACGAACGAGAGCGCGCACCAGACGCCGAATGTGGTCGCGATCGCTATGCCGCCTCTTCCCCGCAGGAATGGGGAGAAGGCATGCCCGAGCACGGGCAGCAAGGAAGCG
>NZ_JAGXJW010000286.1 GCF_019091135.1 Cohnella sp. GbtcB17
TATCCGGCGAACCGGGTAATCGCGCTGGAAGGAGCGAGCAACTTCCGCGATATGGGCGGTTACGAGACGGAAGATGGCCGGAGTGTGAAATACGGCCTACTGTTCCGTTCCGATGAAATGGGCGGGTTAACGGAGCAGGACTTGCAATTTCTACAAACATTGAACGACAGGACGGTTCAGGACTACCGGGGCGAGCAGGAAGCGGAGCGCAGTCCGACACCGGAGCCGGAATGGCTGACGTACCGGCGCATCGAAGCGAACCCGG
>NZ_JAGXJW010000029.1:0-21564 GCF_019091135.1 Cohnella sp. GbtcB17
CTGCGCGGAGAGATGAGCCTGGTCGGGCCGAGGCCCTGCCTGCCGCGCGAAGCGGAAAATTACAGTCCGATCGACAAGCTGCGGCTCGTGGTCACGCCGGGATGCACGGGGTTGTGGCAGGTAAGCGGCAGAAACGCACTGAGCTTCGAGCAGATGCTGGAGCTCGATCTGCACTATATCCGGCATCGCAGCTTCGGCATGGACGTGTCGCTCATGCTGCGGACGGTCAAGGTGATGGTGCTGCCTAACGATGCCTATTGAGTCCCGTCCGCCGATCCGGCTTTGCAATTGAAAGGAGAACGAATTCGTATGAAGGTAGCGATACTCGGAACGGGGTACGTCGGTTTGACGACCGGAGCCTGCCTCGCGTATATCGGCCATCGGGTCGTCTGCGCGGACGTGGACGAGAAAAAGATCCAGGGCATCCGCGAAGGACGATTGCCCTTTCATGAGGAGCATTTGCAGCGCTTGATCCGCGACGCGCAGGACCGGATCTCTTTCACTTGCGACAGCGAAGCCGCGGTTCGCGAAGCGGACGTCGTCATTCTGGCCGTGGGGACGCCGCCGCGCGCGGACGGATCGCCCGAGCTTGCGCATCTGGAATCCGCGGTCGAAGCCATCCTCGACGGCTTGGCGTTCAAGCCGGACGTCACGCTGATCGTGAACAAGAGCACGGCGCCCGTCGGCACCTGCGATCGCATCGCCGCTCGCGCGGCCGACAGGGGGATGGCGGACAAGGTCGTCGTGGCCTCGAACCCTGAATTTCTAAGGCAGGGCAGGGCCGTCCACGATACGTTATACCCGGAAAGAATCGTCGTCGGCGGAAGCGACGCCGCAGTCGAAGCGCTGCGACGGATGTACGCCCCGCTCGAAGGGCAAAGCTTCGATGCGCCCGCTTACCTGCCGCGGCCGGACGATCGAACCGGCTCTGCCTTCATCTCCGTCGACGTCCGAAGCGCCGAGATCGGCAAGTACGCGGCGAACGCCTACTTGGCGATGAAAATCAGCTTTATCAACGAGATGGCCAATCTAAGCGACCGCATCGGCGCCGATATCCAGCAAATTGCCGCCATCGTCGGCAGCGATTCGCGCATCGGCCCCGCCTTTCTTCAAGCCGGGATCGGTTACGGCGGCAGCTGTTTTCCGAAGGACACGCGGGCGCTTCGATTTATTGCCGGCGAGAGCGGCTACGATTTTAAGCTGCTGTCGGCCGTCATCGAGGTGAACCGGCTGCAGCGAACGGTCGTGATCGACAAGCTGAAGCGGGAATATCCCGACCTTGGCGGGAAAACGATCGCGGTGCTGGGATTGTCGTTCAAGCCGGGAACGGACGACCTGCGGGAGACGCCGAGCCTGGGCATCGTCGAAGCGCTGCTTCATGAAGGCGCGTCCGTGCGCGTTCACGATCCGGTCGCTTTGCCCGCTGCGCTCCGGGTTCTGTCGCCGACGGTGTATGCCGCTGCCAGCGCGGAGGAAGCGATCGCGGGAGCGGACGCCGCGATCCTGGTGACCGAGTGGTCCGAGTACACGTCGCTTGACGGCGCGTCGACAGCCGCGAAAATGAGACGCCCGCTATTCATCGACGGCCGCAACGCGATGCCGGCGTCGTTCATACGGGAAGTGGAATACATAGGCATCGGCGCAGGGACGAGAATGCCGGCCCTGATCTCCTAAAGGATGATGATCATGAACGCAAAAAAAAGCTTGAAGTTGGCGGTCGTCGCCTTCGAGCTGCCTGCCCTGACGGAGCGGACGGGCGGCGTGAGCCATTTCAACCACCGGCTGTGCAACATGCTGGCGGAGCGGGGCCACGACGTGACCGCCCTGACCGTCAGAGAGCCGCTGCCGGACGCCCGCTACCGCGTCGTGCAGGTTCCCGGCGCCAGCGCGGGCAAGGGGAGATTGCACAGATACTACCAGGCTCCCTGGCGTGCGAGAGCGATCGACTTCAGCGCGTTCGATCTCGTGCTGTCGAGCGGAGACGACTGGGCGATGAAGCATGCCGGCACCCCGTGGTATCGCATCATGCACGGCAGCGCGAGGCGAGAGCTGAAGTTCAACAAGCGATGGCTGAGAAAGGTGAATCTGGCCGCGCTCTATGGGCTCGAGCTTGTCGCGGCGGCGCGTTCGGACGCGACGCTCTTCAACTCGGCGGATTCCCGCAAGCTCTACTTCCATCGGAAAAAGGATCGCATCGTTCATTTGCCGGTGGATACGCGGGTTTTTTACCCGGGCGAGAAGGCCGAACGGCCGACGCTGCTGTTCGTGGGGGCGCTCGATAGCCGCAAGCGGGGCAGATGGCTGCTGGATCTTTTCGTATCCAGAATCAAGCCTGCGCTGCCGGACGCGCGGCTGTGGATGGTATGCGATCCGGGCCAGCCGGCGGAGGGCGTCGAATACGTTCAGATGCCGTCGCAGGAGCAGCTGGCCGTCCTCTACAGGCAATCCCATGTCTTCTGCATGCCCTCGACCTACGAGGGATTCGGCATTCCGTATTTGGAAGCGATGGCCAGCGGCACGCATGTCGTCACGACGTCCAATCCGGGCGCGGAAGAGGTGCTGGAGGGCGGACGCTACGGCCGGATCGTCAAGGATGAAGAGCTGGCTGACGCGTTGATCCAGGCTTTGAAGAGCGGCGCCGCGCAATCGGGAGAGCTGGACCGTTGGACGATTCCCGCCCTGGAGTGGGCGAAGCGGCACGATTGGGAGCACCTGCTGGACGAGTTCGTCGGACTGGCCGGCGACAAGCGGGATGCGAAGCGCTCGCTTCACGAGGCGAGGCTATGATGGATATTCCGAAGCTCGCGCTGTCTTATTTCCCGGCATGGCTGCGCATCCTGGTCTTAACGGCGCTTGGCGTCCTGATCTCGATCGGGCTGGGCAAGTTCGCCATTTCCCACGGAGAAATGCTGGTGCAGGCCACCATCATGTTCGCCGTGCTTCTCCCCGGATTTATTCTGGCTTCCGGCGATTCTCCTAGATTGATTCCGTATATTATGCTGGTCTGGGTCGTGTCGCCGGAGATTCGCAGGCTGTACGACTGGATGAACGGACAGTATTCGACCCTGTCCATCCTCACCTTGACGCCGCTGCTTGCGACGGGGCTGCTCGTATTCGCGATTTTCAGGGAAAAGGTCGTGCTGGCCAAACCGGCGGCGCGAATTTTCAAGGCGTATTTGGCGCCCTATATTTATGCCGCGGGCGTCGGCATATTGCTCAATAAAATGGCGGGCATTTACGGCGTAGGCAACTACGTACTGCCGCTCGCGATTTTGCTGTACCTGCTGGCCAAGCCTCCGTCTGAGGAGCGCAAGACCGGGTGGATCCGGTCGTACGTAGCGATGGCCGTACTGCTCTCCGCCTATGCCTGGATTCAGTATCTCGTCCTGCCTCCTTGGGACCGATTCTGGATGGAAGGCGCCAGCATGGCCTCTCTGGGCATCCCCGAACCGCTTAGCTTCCGTCCGTTCTCGACTTTGAATGCTACGGCGACGCTGGCCATCTTTCTGGTGTCCGCGCTCGTGCCGGCGATCGTCTCCAAAGCTTATCGCAAGCCGTTCGGCTGGCCGGGCATCGTCTTGATCATATCCGCGCTTTCCGTCACGCTCGTGCGGGGCTCGTGGGTCACGCTGATCGTCTGTCTCGTCGCGTATGTACTGCTGGCCAGCGGGGCGAGCCGGTTTCGCATGCTGGCGGCGATCGTCTTTTTGTCGGGCGCGGCTTACTTTGTGTTTCCCTATCTGCCGGGCGGCGCGAGTATGGCGGACCGGGTCTCCACGTTCGGAAGCCTGGACGAGGATACTTCGGCGAACGCGCGGATCGGAATCGTGCTCCATACGCTGCCGCAGCTGGCCGTCCATCCATTCGGCACGGGCTTCGGGGGCATCGGGAGAAGCGCGATGCTGGACGGCGGTTCGACGTTCAGCGGCCTCGGCTCGGTGGACAACGGCTACCTGGGCATTTTTGCGACATTCGGCCTTATCGGAGGCGTTTTGTTTTTCAGAGCCTTGTACAGGCACTGGAAGCTGATCGCCGGCGGCATCCGTACGAACGGTACGCGGGTGCTCGGTCTTCTGATGATCGTCAACCTTCTGGCGTCATTTTTGTTCGGGGGAGAGATCAACGGCATCGGCGCGGTTATTTTCTGGCTTTTTACGGGCATGGCATTGCCGGCGAGAGAGGAAACGTAAAACATGAAAAAACTGTTTCTGTCCAGCTTCGCGCTGAATATCGGCGTCCTCGTCTTGAACCTGGTGACGGGCATCATGATGGCTCGGTGGCTGGGCTCCTACGGCCGGGGCGAATTCGCCGCCGCGACGCGATGGGCAAGCTTGCTTACCGGTCTGTCTGCATTGGGGCTGCCGGGCGCGATCATCTACTTGGGCAAAAAGCATGCCGACAAGCAAAGAGAGCTGTTCGGCTCTTATTTGATTCTGGGCCTATCGTTCGGACTGGTCGGGCTTATCGTCGGGGAATCGATCCTGCCGCTGCTCATGAACGGCGAGAACGAGGGACTGAACTACGCCAGAATCGCCATGCTGAGCGTTCCGTTTGCGGTGCTGGCGGACGGACTGATCGGCACATTGCAGAGCTTGAACCAATTCAAGCGCGTCATGGCGCTTCGCGCGCTCAGTCCGATCGGATCGCTGCTCGTCATCGTGGCGCTGGAGGCGACGGGGAATTTGAATCCGCGAAACCTCGTTATCGGCTTCATCGTCCTTTGGAGCTTTTTGCTTATGGCGCTGGCGACGTTCTGGGCGATCAAGAGCCTGAAGCCGACGCTTCGCTCGTTCGCGGCCAGCGGCAAGGAATTGCTGGGCAGCGGCGTCAAAATCTACGGCGGCTCTCTCGTCAACATCTTCGGGGGCAATTTCGACCAGTTGATTTTGTCGCTGGCTTTGTCTCCCTACGCGCTGGGCTTGTATACGGTAGCGAGCAGCATCGGAGGCATCCTTCCTTCCGTATTGTTCGGCGCTTTAAACGTATTTCTGCTGCCCAAGCTCATGGACATGGACAAAGAACAGCGGCAGCGCAAAGTGGAGCGGATGCATGCCCTCATGCTGTACGGTACGGCCGTTTTCGCGGTTGCTGTATCCGCGCTGCTCCCCTTTGCCTTGCCGTTGCTTTACGGCCAGGAATACAAGCCTGCGATCGGCATGGCGGCGCTTCTGCTCTGCGTGGCGCCGATCCGGATTTGCTGCCAGATGATGATGTATTACCTGCACACGGTCGGCAGGTTCAATACGGTCAGCATCTCCGAAGCGGCGAGCGTCGGGGGAGGCTTGCTCGGCTTGCTCGTCCTGATGCCCGTCGCCGGCGCGACAGCCGCCGCTTGGGGCATCGTGATCGCCTCGCTCCTGAAGTGGGGCGTCTACGTCGCCGTACTCCGGCGGGAAGGCGTGCGAATCCGCGGGTTGTTTTTGGTGCACAAGAGCGATATCAGACGTTTGCCCGAATTGTTGAACCGCTATCGGTCCGCCTACGCCCGCAGAAAAAGCGCGCTGGCGGCCAAACAATAAAAGGAAGGAGAGGTTCGCATGGTAACCGTATCGATCGTGATCCCGACCTATCGGCGCATTGCGGATTTGGTCAAATGCCTGGAAGGGATCGACAGCCAGACGCGCCAGCCCAAAGAGGTCGTCGTCGTTTGCAGGGACACGGATGAAATCTCGCTCGCGACGGTAGGCGACTGGCTGTCGACGGCTGCCCCTTACCGCAAAAAGAGAGCGATCGTAAGCGAGCCGGGCATGCTCGCGGCGATGAAGGCCGGAGCCGCCGAGGCGACGGGCGATGTGATCGCGTTTACCGACGACGACGCGATCCCCCGGCCGGCATGGATTGAGCGCATGGCCGCGGCATACGAGGACGAGCGCGTCGGCGGCGTCGGCGGCCGCGATATCCAGCAAGGGCAGGCGCAGGCCGCTCCCGGCACGGTTGTCGGCATCGTAACCTGGTACGGCAAGCTGCACGGCAATCACCATATCGGCGCCGGCGGACCGAGGAAGGTCGATGTGCTCAAAGGTGTCAACATGTCGTTCCGCCGCAGCTTGCTTCGGTTCCCGGAGCGTCTGCAGGGAAGCGGCGCGCAGGTTCATATCGAGGTGCATATTTGCCTTCATGTGCGCAAGCAGGGCTATTTTCTGATCTACGATCCGAACATCGAGGTCGATCATTTCCCCGCCGTGCGCTTCGACGCGGATCAGCGCGGCAAAATCGTTCCCGAAGCCGTCCGCAACGCCGCCTATAACCTTCATGTCGGCATACTCAGGCAGGGGGGCGGTCCGATTCGGACGCCGGCGCGCATCTTGTACGCCACCCTGGTCGGCGACCGCAGGGCGCCCGGCTTGTTCCGCACGGGATACGGACTCGTTCGGGGAGAGCGCGAAGTGCTCCGGGCGTTCTGGCCGGCGCAAGCGGGCACCTGGCAAGGGCTGCTGCAATTGTTCAAGACGTCAAAAACGCGGAGATTGGACAGAGCATGAGAATCCTTCAGCTGATCGACAAGTTTCCCGGGCTCGGGGGAACGGAAAGATTCGTGCACGATTTGTCGGCCCGGCTCGACCGCGAAGGTCACCAGGTCTTGATCGCGGCGCCGCTCATCGAGGAGGCCGGGCTGCGCTGGGACGACTATATCGCCGACGCCAGGCCGCTCGGAGACGGGGAAGCGTCGTGGATCGGACTTGCTGCCGAGTTTCAGCCGGATATCGTGCTGTGGCACGGCGGCAACCGGACGCTGCAGGCGGCCGAGCGATTGTCCGCCGATTATCCGCTCGCGACGATGTTCCACGCGCCTTTATGCCCGGCAGGCACCCGGTTGTTCAGAGATACGGACGAAATCTGCTGCAAGCCGTTCGGTGCGGGCTGCATGGTGAACTGGTACGCGAGACGGTGCGGCTCCAACGTCGAGCCGTGGATCATGCTTCGCAAAATGGGCCTGTCCCGCCGGATCGCCCGTACGGCGCGCCGTTCCAAGGTCATCTATGCGGTCAGCGACGCGATGCGGGCCATGCTCGTATACGACGGCATTCCGGCAAGCGCGATCCGGATCGTCGACAATACGCTCGGAAGCGCGCTGCTCCCGATGCCTCCCGTGCACCGGGTTAGGGAACGCAAGACGCTGCAGGTGCTGTACGTCGGCCGGCTTGTGCATTACAAGGGCGTGCAGGATCTCGTCAAGGCCGTCCGCGAGCTCGACGTCCGCGGCTTCGACGTACACGCGACGATCGTTGGCGACGGCTGGTACGAACGAGAGCTGAAGCAGCTGACGGAAAAGCTGGCCGTGAACCATCGCGTCCGGTTCGCGGGCAGAGTGGCCGGCAGCGAAGTCGACGGATGGTACGACCGCGCGGACGTCGTCGTCGTGCCTTCGATCTGGCCCGAGCCCGCGGGGCTCGTCGTGCCGGAGGCGAGGCGGCGCGGCAAGCCCGTCATCGTCTACGATTCGGGCGGACTCGGCGAGTGGCGGCGGTACATGGACGGGATCGCGGTCGTGCCCCGGGGCGACGTCTCCCGGCTGGCCGATGCGATCGTGCGGACTGGCGAAGGCGGCGCAGCGGACGCCAAGGCGGGGATCGCCAACCGGGCGGACATCGTCGACGAGCTTAAATGGCTGTGCGGAAGCGGCTAAGGCGGCAGAGGCGGTAGAGGCGGTAGAGGCAAAACGAGTTGGAGGGCGGGAACCGAATGAATATTTTAACGACCGGCATGGGCTGGATCGATCATTCGCCAGGCGGATTGAATCGGTACTTCGCGGATTATTCGCATGCGATGCGGGATAGAGGCCACGACCTGCGCGCGTTCGTAACGGCGGGAGGCGACCTTGCGTCGGCCCCTGCTTATATAGCGGAGGTGCTCCGGGAAAAAGGGAGCTTCGGCACCTGGGACCGGATGCGCGCATTCCGCCAGGCGGTGGGCATGCAGAGCCGGCATTGGAAGCCGCAGGTGTACAATCCCCACTTCGCGCTTTATGCCGCGCTGATCGGCAGAGGCCAGCTGCCGCGCGACATTCCGATCGTGACCCATTTCCATGGCCCCTGGGCCAGCGAGTCGAAGGTCGAGGACCGCAGCGGCGCCTCGGCGAAGCACATCAAGTATCGTTTGAAAAAGTCGCTCGAATCGCTTACCTATCAACGCTCCGACAAGTTCGTCGTGCTCAGCGGCTACTTTGCCTCCGTCCTGTCGGAGGAATACGGCATCGGGCGCGACCGGATCCATATCGTCCCGGGGGCGGTCGACACGGAGCGCTTCAAGCCGGCCGTCGATCGCGAAGGTGTGAGGAAAGAACTCGGAATCGCGGAAAACGACCGGGTTCTTTTTTGCGTCAGACGATTGGTCAGGCGGATGGGCGTCGACAGGCTGATCCGCGCGTTTGCTGCGATCGCGCCGGAGCGGCCCGAAGCCGTGCTGGTCATCGCTGGCGACGGCGCCATCCGAGCCGAGCTCCAGGAGCTGGCCGCCGGTCTTGGACTTCGGGACCGCGTCAAATTCGCGGGGCGGGTAAGCAACGAGCAGCTCGTGCGCTGGTACCAGGCTGCCGATGTCGCCGTCGTGCCTACGGTGACGCTGGAAGGCTTCGGGCTCGTCACCGTCGAGGCACTCGCCTGCGGCACCCCGGTGCTCGGCACGCCGAACGGCGGCACGAAGGAAATACTCGGCGGCTTCGACGGCCGCCTGCTGTTCGAGGACGACTCGCCGGAAGCGATGGCGGATTTGCTCGGACGGGTGCTGGCGCGGGAGACGCCGCTGCCGGATCGCGCGGACTGCCGCAAACACGTGTTGGAGCGGTATACGTGGCTGCGCGTCGCGGAACAGGTCGAAGATTTGTTTTTGCAGGCTATTCACGAGCGGGGGAGGAAGGCGGCGCAATGAAGGTCGGCTATTACAACCATACCTCCGACGTCAGCGGCGCGGAGATCAGCTTGCTCACGATGGCAAGCCATCTGCAGGATGCCGAAGCGGTGCTCCTGGGGCCGGCCGGCGAACTGGCCGATCGGGCGTGGGCCAAAGGGATTCCGTACGCCGTCGTGCCCGGCTATCGGGCGCGCCTGACCCGAAATCCGCTGCGGCTGCTCCGCCATGCGTTCGGCATGGCCGCCGAAGGCAGGCGCCTGGCGAAGCTCATCCGGGAGCTGGAGCTCGACATCGTTCACGCCAACTCGATCCGCGCTGGACTGATCGTCTCCTTGTTCGCCAGGCCGAAGAAGCTTCCCGTCGTCTGGCATATCCGGGACCATATGCCGCAGGGCCTGGTCGGGAAGCTGGTGAGAGCCGTGGCCGCGCGCAGCGCGTCTTCCCTCGTCTGCATCTCCGAAGCGGTCAGGCAAGGAACGGGCGAGCTGGCCGGCAGGACGGCGAGAAGCCCGGCTCCGGGCATTGTGCGGAGCGCGCCTCGCGAGCTCGTCACGGTCATCCACAACGGCGTCGCCCTCGAGCACGCCGACGAAGCCGAACGCGAGGCGGATCGCGTTCGCATCCGGCGCGAGCTCGGCGCTTCGCCGGACACGGTCGTCGTGACGATCATCGGCCAGGTCGCGCCGTGGAAACGGCAGGAGGACGCGATCGAAGCGCTCCGGCTGCTGCTCGCGCGCGGGCTGGACGCGCAGCTCTGGATCGTCGGCGAGCCGAAGTTCCGTGAGGAAAACATCGCGTACGCCGAGCGGCTCAAGACGATGGCCGCGGCGGCGGACCTGGCGGGACGCGTCGTATTTACGGGCTTCAGAAGCGATATCAGGGAGATCTGCCGGGCGGCGGATCTCCTTGTCTTATGTTCGGACAACGAGCCGTTCGGCCGCGTGCTGATCGAGGCGATGGGAGAGGGGATACCGGTGGTGGGCACGCGGGCGGGCGGCGTTCCCGAGATCGTGACCGAAGGCGCGAGCGGATTGCTCTACGAGGTCGGCGACGTCGGCGCGCTGGCCGACCGCATCGGGGAGCTGATCGCGCAGCCCGCGCGCAGACTCGCCATGGGCCGGGCGGCTTACGACCGGGCGCGCCGCAAGTTCGGCATCGCGTCGACGGTCGCCAAGGTCGAGGCACTTTATCGCGAGCTGCGGCCCGTCCGGTCCGCCGGGCCGCGGGTGGCGATCGTGCACGACTACCTGAACCAGATGGGGGGCGCGGAGCGCGTCGTCTGCTCGCTGCGGCGCATGTATCCGGACGCGCCGATCTTTACGACGATCGCGGACAGGGAAAGGCTGCCCGAGGAGCTGCGGTCGGCGGATATCCGGACGACGTGGATGCAGCGCATACCGGGCATCAACAAGCGCTTCAAGCTGTTTTTCTGGCTGTATCCGTTCGCAGTGCGCTCGATGAACCTGAGCGGCTTCGATCTGATCATCAGCTCGAGCAGCGCGTACGCCAAAGGGGTGCGCGTGCCCGAAGGCGCCGTCCATGTATGCTACTGCCATACGCCGATGCGGTTCGCCTGGGACTACGACAACTACGTAAAGGATATGGACGTACCCGCGGCGCTGAAAAAGCTGTCGGGCTTCATGGTATCGCCGCTGCGCCGGTGGGATGCGGCGAACACCGCGGGGGTGGACGAACTGATCGCCAACTCGAGCATCGTGCAGGCGCGGATTCGAGACCACTACGGCAGGCAGGCGAGCATTATTCATCCGCCAGTCGACACGGGGCGGTTCGACCGCGCGGACGCGCAACAGCGCGCAGCCGGCGACTATTATCTCGTCGTGTCGCGCCTCGTCTCGTACAAGCGGATCGATCTTGCCGTCGAGGCCTGCTCCCTGCTCGGCGAGCGGCTTGTCGTCGTCGGCGACGGCCCGGATCGCGAGCGGCTGAAGCGGCTGGCCGGTCCGAACGTCTCCTTCCTCGGACGTCTGCCGGACGGCGAAGTCGAGCGTCTCATGCGCGGATGCCGGGCGCTCCTTTTTCCGGGCGTCGAGGACTTCGGGATTACGCCGCTCGAGGTCAACGCTTGCGGACGGCCCGTCATCGCCTACCGGGAGGGCGGCGCGCAGGATACGATCCGGCAGGGCCTGAACGGCCTGTTTTTTGAAAAGCAGACGCGCGAATCGCTCGCCAAAACGCTGCTCGGCTTCCAGTCGTGGACATGGGATTCGACGCGCATCCGCGCGTATGCGGCGGGCTTCGGCGAGGAGCGGTTCGAGCGCGAGATGCGGGCCGCCGTATCCGCGGCGCTGTCCGCCAGCGAGCAGCCGGCGGCAAGTCCGGCGGGACAAAGAAAGGAAGCGGTCGTATGAAGCTGATTTTATTGTCTGGAGGATCGGGCAAGCGGCTGTGGCCGCTGTCCAACGAGACCCGGTCCAAGCAGTTTTTGAAGGTGCTCGAGCGTGACGACGGCACGATGGAATCGATGGTCCAGCGCGTATGGCGCCAGCTCGGCGCGTCGGGACTGGCGAAGGACGCCTATATCGCGACGGGCAGCAACCAGGCGGAGATGATCCGCTCGCAGCTCGGGGATGTGCCGATGGTGCTCGAGCCGCATCGCCGCGATACGTTTCCGGCGATCGCGCTCGCGGCCGTGTACTTGTACGCGATCGAAGGGGTCTCGCTGCAGGAGACGGTCGCCGTGCTGCCGGTCGATCCGTACGTCGAGGATCGCTTTTTCGACCGCGTCGCGGAGCTGGACGGCGTGCTGCAGGAGTCGGGGGCGCCGCTTGCGCTGATGGGCGTGAAGCCGCTGCACCCTTCAGAGAAATACGGCTACATCGTCCCGCAGCCCGCGGACGCGGACGCCGGCTTTGCGGAATCGTCGCCCTGGCGGCTTGTCGGCCGATTCACGGAGAAGCCGTCCGAGGCAGAGGCGAAGCGGCTGATCGCGGAGGGCGCGCTGTGGAATTGCGGCGTATTCGCGTTTCGCCTCGGCATGCTGATCGACCTGCTCATCGAGAAGCAGCTGCCCATTAACTACGAAGAGCTGGTCCGGAGCTATGACAGAATGCCCAAGATCAGCTTCGATTACGAGGTCGTCGAGCAAGCCGATTCGATCGCGGTCTCGGCGTACGACGGTTGCTGGAAGGACCTTGGGACGTGGAACACGCTCACCGAAGAGATCAAGACGGGCGTCATCGGCAACGGGACGAAGTGCGACGCGTCGACGGGATCGCATATCGTCAACGAGCTGGGGCTGCCGATCGTGCTGCTCGGGCTGCCGAACGTGATCGTCTCCGCCAGTCCGGACGGCATATTGGTGGCGGACAAACAAAAAAGTCCGAAGGTGAAGGAAATGGTCGGAAACAGAGACGACGAGCCGATGTTCGAGGAGCGCCTGTGGGGTTCCTACCGGGTGCTCGATTGCAACGTATCCGGGGAAGATGCGCTCACGAAGGTGGGCTTGATCCGGATGCACGCCGGCAAGCAGCTGCCGTACCACGCGCACAGGCTTCGCAGCGAGACGTGGACGATCGCGTCGGGCGAGGGCGAGCTGCTGCTGGACGGCAGCCGGCGCCAAATGCGGGCGGGCGACGTCGCGCACATTCCGGCGGGGGCCAAGCACGGCATGCTCGCCCTGACGGATCTCACGCTGGTCGAGGTTCAGATCGGAGCGGATCTGTCCGCCGAGGATGTCAGAGAGACGGCCTGGGACGGGAAGGACCATGCGTCTGTCGGCGGAGGGGAGTGATATCCGATTGGCAAGAACAAGTTCGTCAAATGGGGCCTGCATTATAAAGGCGGTACGTACTGCGCGGTTTACGGCAAGAAAAAAGCCCACGATATGCTGTATCGTCTGAGCTACTGCGTCAACGGATTGTCCGTCGTTCCGATGAACACCCGACGCAGATCGTCGCCCCCTTTTCGCGACAAAGACGGGGGAGGGCGGGAGGCATGAGCCGCGTCAAGGTCGCGCAGCTAGCGCAGGCGCTGCCGGCCGTCGCTTGCCTGGCACTTATTTTTTGGTTCTCCTCGCAAACGTACGGCGAGCAGACGATCGTCCCGCTGCTGCGGCGTCACATCTCGGAGTTTCGCCTGTCCGGCATGCTGCCCGACATCTCGTTTCGGTACGGGCATTCGCTGCTGTCGGCCAAGCAGGCGCCTTACCAGTTCATCGAGTTTTTATTTCGCAAGGGTGCGCACGTCTTCTGGTACGCCTTGCTGTGCGCCAGCCTGTATATCGCGCTCAGGTCGCTGCCGCGTCTCGCGCCGCGCGCGCTGCTTCGATTGAGTACGGCGGCCGCGCTGCTGGCGACGGCCGCCTGCCTGGACGAGTGGAATCAGGCGCGCGTCGCCGGCAGGACCGGCCAACCGATCGACGTGTTGCTGGACGTCGTCGGCGGGCTGCTGGCGACCGCGATCGTCCTGGCTGTCGCCCGCGCGATCCGGTCGGCCCGCCGCAAATCGATTATGAAGGAGGGTGTATAATGACGCTCGATTCATCCGAACAATCCGGGCCGTTCAACCGTGTATTGACGCTGTCGGATACGAGGCTGGAGCAGCGCCGGCAGATTCGCCTGCGATTGGCCGGGCCGGTCCTGGCTAGCATTCATATCGTCCGGATCGGTCACGTTCGGCCGGTGCTGCCTCCGGCCGCGGTCGAACTCGTCGACCTCAGCCCGGGAGGCTGCTCCTTCCGGACAGGGCTTCGCTTTCCGGTGCGGGAAGACGCGATATACCGAATGGAATGGCAGCTCGAGGGCATGTCGATGAAGATCAAAGGCCAGCTCGTCTGGCATCGCGAAGACGAATACGGATTCCGCTACGGCGTAAGATTCGCGTCCGGCGCCATGGAGACGATCCTGCTCGTTCGGCTCCTCAATGCGCTGATTCTGAAGGCTTGCCCGCATCAAAGCCGCATTCATCGGCTTTACCGCTCGCAACTGGACCAGGTGTTGCGGCGGTAGATTTTCTTTTATCCATTAAAGAAAGCGCTATCATTAATGGGACGGTTATTTTGAAAACGATACATTGGTGCTTGACAAGCTCGGAGTGGGTAAGTAAGATCAAGTAATAAGATACGAAATGTATCAATATGTTACAGAGCGTGTAATGAAATCCTGAGTCAAGAACGGGAGGCGGCTCGCATGATTCTAGGTCAATTCTACTGCGTGGCATGCAACGAGCTGATCGGAATGAAGGAAGCGAGATTGCTTTTTAAGTCGGGCTATTACACGGTCATCTACCCGCTTGGCTGCTGCAGGAGCTGCTGCGCCAGGCATGGTCTTAGCGACACAGGAAGCTCGGCGGAGCTGCTGAGGTTGCAGAAAAGCGACGATTGGCGCACGCCGCTCTCGGACATGATCGCCATCTAGCTGCGAAGACCGACAAGCGCGGCGCACCGGCCGCCCGCTTGACCCTATGCATTCCCGACCCGATAATGATATGAAATGGGACATGCGGGGGATTGGGACAATGACAAATTTGGTGTTCGTGGTGGGCAGTGCAGGAGCGGGCAAGACGACATTGGCCAAGCGGGTTGCAGCTGCGCGGCGTGCAGCCCTGTTCGACATGGACACGCTGCTTCGGCCGGCAGCCGAAGCGCTCATGACCCAGGCGGGGTTCGATCCTGCGGACAGAGATTCGGAGGACTACAAGTCGCTGTGCCGGGATCTCGGCTATCGGATCACGATGGACGCCGCGCTGGAGAACGTGGCGCTCGGAACGGATACCATCGTGATCGGTCCGTTTTCCCGGGAATTGAACGATCCGGGCTGGCTGCGATCCGAGCTTGACCGGACGGGCCTGAGCCTCGAAGCCGTTCGGGTCAAGGTCGTGTCCGTCTACCTCTCGGACGAGTCGCGCTACAAAGCGCGGATCGCCGGCAGAGGCGGCGCGCTGGATCAATGGAAGCTCGAGCACTGGGAGCGGTTCAGCCTGGGCCTCGGCCGCAAAACGGTCGCCTGGCGGCTGCCGTCGAATGCCGTCTTGTACGTCGACAATTCGACGGCAGCTCCCGAATGCGTCGCGGACAGCATCGAACGGTTCATTTACGGCGAATCGTCTGAATCGTCTGTAGAAGGCGTGCATTGACCAAGTACTTCCGCGTTCGTCGGCGTTCGCGGTTTTTCGCTTGTCGAACGTCTCCATTCCGCCGTCTGACCGCACGGCAGTCTCCGGGCCTGATACCCCCTCCTTTAGTCCCCTCCCCTTGCTCCCGCGTTCCTCCGCGCGCGGCGCTTTTTTCTTTTTTGGCCGCGCCTGTCGACATTTGCTATAATGGTGAAGATTTACAAATCTACATACGGAGGAGAAATCATGTCCCAAGCGCCCGTCGTCAGCTTGCAGAACGTATCGAAGCGCATTGGCGGCCGAACGATCATCGATCGTCTCACGCTCGACGTGAATCCCGGCGAAGTGTTCGGATTCCTCGGCCCCAACGGTTCAGGCAAGACGACGACCATCCGCATGATGGTCGGTTTGATCACGATGTCGGGCGGCGATATCACGATCGCCGGCCACAGCGTCAAGACATCCTTTCCCCAAGCGATCGCCCGCGTCGGCGCGATTGTCGAGAACCCGGAGATGTACAAGTACCTGACGGGCTATCAGAACCTGATTCACTTCGGACGCATGAACCCGGGCATCACCAAGGCCCGCATCGACGAGGTCGTCTCGCTGGTCGGCCTCCAGGACCGCATTCATGACAAAGTTAAAAAGTATTCGCTCGGCATGCGCCAGCGGCTCGGCGTCGCGCAGGCGATCCTGCACCGTCCCGCGCTGCTGATCCTGGACGAGCCGACCAACGGTCTCGATCCGGCGGGCATCCGCGAGCTGCGCGACTATCTGCGCAAGCTGTCCAGGGAAGAAGGCACGGCCGTATTCGTATCGAGCCACCTGCTCTCGGAGATGGAGCTCATGTGCGACCGCGTCGCCATCATCCAGAAAGGCGAGCTCATCGATATCCGTTCGCTGCGCGCCGAATCCGCGAGCGCTGCCGCAGGACTGGAGGAAGTGCTGTTCGAGGTCGACCGCCCGAGCGAGGCTGTGACCGTTCTGGAAGGGCGGGGCTCCGCGCGCTTCGCCGAAGGCGGCTTCAGCGTGACGGCCGACCGCGAGACGATCGCCGACATGAACGCCCGGCTGGTCGCGGCGGGGATCCGGGTCTACGGCATCCGCGTCAAGCTCAAGTCGCTCGAGGATCAATTCCTCGAGGTCACCGGGGGTGAGACCATTGGCTAGCTTCTGGAATCTCGTTCAGAACGAGAATATGAAAATATACCGTCGGGTCAGCACCTGGATCATGCTGGGCATTACGGTCATCATTCCGCTGCTGTTCACGGTCGCCTTTGCGCTGCTGGCCGAGGACAACAACGCGAACAACTGGGAAGCGATGATGCTGGAATCCCAGATCCTGTTTCTCCTGATTACGATTTTCTCGGTGGTCAAGTCTTCCGAGACGGTCGCGGGCGAGTTTTCGCGCGGCACGATCAAGCTGCTGCTCATTCGGCCGTGGAGCCGCTCGTCGATTCTGCTGTCCAAGTTCATCGCGATCGTCTTGTTCGCGCTGCTGTTCACGATCGTCGGGTTTGCCGTGACCTGGCTCGCCAACGTCGTCGCCTTCGGTTATACGGCGAATCCGGCCAACCTGATCTCCGACAATTCGCCGCTCGCGGGCAGCTCGCCCTGGGCGTACGCGCTACGGTACTATCTGGACGAATTCATCACGTTGATCGTGGTCGTTACCTTCGGCTTCATGCTGTCCTCGGCGTTCCGCAGCAGTGGCCTCGCGATCGGATTGTCCTTGTTCCTGCTGTTCGCCGGCAGCATGATCACCGGATTGCTGTCGCTGACGGATCAGGCATGGATCAAATACGTGCTGTTCCCTCATCTGGGATTGTCCGTCTACTTGAACGGCGACGTTCCGCTCCCCGATTACCCGACGACCTATGCCTTTTCGCTCGGCGTGCTGGCGGTGTACTTCATTATTTTTAACGTCATTTCGTGGACGGTGTTCACGAAGCGCGACGTATCGGCTTGATCGAACGAACGGTTTCCCGGGCGCGGCTTCCGCTTTTACGGCGGAGGTCGCGTCTTTTGTATTTGCGAGCGCTATTTTACCTCCCGTTAACGTACAGCGCATGACTGCGTTAATACTTCTTCACTACGATGAAGTGTAACGTTACATAGGGAGGGCTCTATTTCATGTTGAAGCATTGGCGAAAACGTACGGCGATGATCGCGGCCGCGGCGATTTTGACGGGCACGATCGGATCGGCGGGAGGCGCTGGGAAGGCGTCGGCCGCGGCGGCTGCGGCCGGCACGCCTTACAACGATGCGGGACAATACGATGTCGCGGTGCCGCATGTCGTGATCAATCAGGTATATGGCGCGGGCTTGGCCGCCGCTTCCGATGCCTGGGCTTCGCACGGCTTTATCGAATTGTACAACCCGACTTCGGCAGCCGTCGACCTGACCGGCTGGTCGCTGCAGTATGCGGACAGAGGCAGCAGTGCCAAGACCGGCCCGACGCAGGGGTGGGAAAAGTTCAATCTTGCCGGAACGATTCCGGCGGGCGGCTACTTTGTCATCGCGGGCAAGGCGACCGGCGCGGCGACGCCAGCAGTCGACCTGATGGGAAGAGTCGATCTGACGTGGGACCGTTTTATTAATAATAAAGGTCTCAAGGTCGCTCTCGTGGACAATCGGACACTGCTGACGGCGGTTAATCCGTTCAACGTCGACGGCGCCCAAGCGAAGTCCGCCGGCTATGTCGATATGGTCGGCACCGGCAGCAACGACAGCGGCAGCGACATCGACGGCTACGAGACGGCTTACCCGACCGGAGACGCCCAGGGCACGTCCAAGAAAAAAGCGATTCGCCGCGTGGGCGGCAAAGACACCGACAACAACCAGTCCGACTTCGTTCAAATCGATTATTCCTCGAGCTCGATCGATCTGGCGGTTGTCGGACCGCACCTGAAGCCGGTGGTCCAACCGCTTGAGCTTCGCACGAGCGCGCTGTCGGCGGCTTACGTCGGATCGCCTTATTCCGCGACGATCGCGGTGTACGGCGGGACCGCGCCCTTTTCGTTTGCTGCCGAAGGACTTCCCGAAGGCCTCAAGCTCGACGCGGTCAAGGGCAAGATCACCGGCATTCCGCTGGCAGCGGGAACATCGACGGTGAAGCTGTCGGTGAAGGACGCGGTTTATCCGGCATCCAAGGAGGTTTCCGCCAGCGTGACGCTGCAGGTCAACGAATCGACGACCGGCGCGATTTTTGAAAATGGCATCGAAGTGACGAAGCTGGGCGGCTTTATCGCGGACAAGCCCAACGACGACGGCGGCGTCGCCGAGATCGTCAAGTACAACAAGGACAACGGCAAGTTCTATCTGGTGGACGGCGCGGGCGACCCGCCTTCGCTGAAGATCGTCGAGCTGGGCGACGGCACGAATCCGAAGCAGACCGGCGAAGTCGAAGTGAAGGAGCTGGCCGAGACGAACGGCTTCGTCTACGGCGACCTGACCAGCGTCGACATCAATTCGGCCGCCAAGCGGATCGCGGTATCCGTGCAGGAAGAAGACGGCATGAAGCCCGGCAAAATTTTGACGCTCGACTATGACGGCAAGCTGCTCGCTTCTTATGTGACCGGCGTTCAGCCGGACATGATCAAGTCGACGAAGGACGGCAGGTATATCCTGACCGCGGATGAAGGCGAGCCGCGCACGGCAGGACACGATCCCGAGGGCAGCATCACGATCGTGGACACGCAGACGGGCGCCGTCAAGCACGTCAAGTTCGACGATCCTTCCGTCATCGCGGACGACGTGCATATCCGCGGCGCGGCGGATCCCGCGACAAAACAAATTACCGGCAGCGGCACGAAGGCGGACGCGGCTTACGACCTTGAGCCGGAGTACATCGCGCTCTCTTCCGACGAAGGCACGGCTTATGTGACTTTGCAGGAAAACAATGCGGTTGCCGCGATCGATATCGCTGCGGGCAAGGTGCTGTGGGTGAAGGGCCTTGGACTGAAGGATCTGAACGACCCGGCCAACCGGTTGGACCTGGTCAAAGACGGCGCCATTCAACTGGAAAACGTGCCGTTCTACGGCGTGTATATGCCGGACGGCATCGCCTCCTTCCAGGCGGGCGGCAAGACGTACCTGGTGACCGGCAACGAAGGCGACGCGACGGAGTGGGAGGATCGCGTCACGGCGAGCACGATCAAGGCGACGAAGGGTAGCCTCGATCCGGACTCCGCGGCAGCGAAATTTTTGAAGGGTACGACAAGATACGACGGCGTCGAAGTCATGAGCGACATGGGCAACGACAGCATTTATTTGTACGGCGGCCGTTCGTTCTCGATCTGGGATGCGTCTACGATGAAGCAGGTATCGGATACGGGCAGCGATTTCGAGCGCATCACGGCGCAGCGCTATCCGAACAACTTCAACGCCAGCAACAGCAGCAGCAAGACGGGCATTGACGAACGCAGCGGCAAAAAGGGACCGGAGCCCGAGGACGTGAAAACGGGAACGGTCGGCACGAGGACGCTCGCCTTCGCCGGACTTGAGCGAATCGGCGGCGTCATGACGTACGACGTGACGAATCCGAGCAAGCCGCAGTTCTTGAACTACACGAACACGCGGAATTTCTCGGCCGGCGCCAATGTCAACACGGACAGCGGGCCAGAAGGACTGGAGTTCATTCCGGCCGCGGACAGTCCGACCGGCTATCCCCTGCTGCTGGTCGCCAAAGAAGTCGGCGGTACGGTGTCGGTGCTGCAGCTGAACGTCTCCAGGATCGCGCTCGACCGTTCAACGCTGTCACTGACCGCGGGCGGCGCCGTCGGCAGCTTGAAGGCGACGGCGGCCGCCGCCGACGGCTCGGCGACGACGGTCGCATGGACCAGCTCGAACCCGACCGTGGCCACGGTCGACGGCCAGGGCCGCGTGACGCCGGTGTCGGCCGGCACCGCCGTGATCTCGGCGGTCACGGCGGACGGTTACGCGAAGGCGGAAGCTATCGCTACGGTGACTTCCGCCGGCGGTCCTTACGTGCCGACGCCTGCGCCGAGCGCGACGCCTACGCCGTCGCCGTCGCCGTCCGGTCAGACCGAGACGTATGGAGGCGTGACGGTTAACCTGAACGGCAATACCGCGGTCGTTAAGCTGTCCGGCGCTTCGGCAGGAGACGGCTCGCAAGCGGTCGCCCTGCTGCCGGCGGAAGCCGTCGCCAAGCTGACGAGCGGCGCGATCAAGACGCTGACCGTCGAGACGGGCGCAGCGACGCTGTCGTTCGACGCGAACGCCATCGCAGCGATCGGCGCGGCGGCGGGCAAAGGCGCGCTGAAGCTAGAGGTTCGCAAGCTGACCGGGACAGACGCGGCTTCGTCTCTGCCGGAGAGCGCGCGCAGCGGCGTGCAAGCGGCGGTGGACGACCGGCCGGTCATCGAGCTGAAGCTGTCGGCGGACGGCAAGCCGCTACACGAATTCGGCGACGGCAAGGTCAAGATCGAGCTGCCTTACGTGAAGTCGGCTAATGAAAATGCCTCCGGCATCGTCGTCCGCTACATCGCAGACGACGGACGGATCAAGACGCTGCCAGGCGGTGTCTACGATGCCGCATCGGGAACGCTCCGCTTCTCCGTCTCGCACTTCTCGATGTACGGCGTCGGCTACGAAAACCGTTCGTTCGCCGACACCGCCGGCAGCTTCGCGGTGAACGACATCGCGTACCTGGCCGCGCGCGGCATTCTCGAAGGCGTCGGACAGAACGTCTTCGCGCCGAAGCACAGCGTGACACGTGCCGACTTGACGCTTATGCTCGCCAGGATCGCGGACGCGGATCTCGCTGCCTATCAAGGCAAGGCATCCGGCTTCGACGATGTGAAAAACGGCGATTACTTCGCCGGCGCCGTCGCATGGGCCGTGGACAACGGCATCGTGACCGGCACGGGCGCAGGCCGCTTCGACCCGCGCGCCGCGCTGACCCGGGCGGACCTGGCGGTCATGCTCGTGAAGTTCGCCGCCGCTGAGGGGATCGCGCTGCCGGCCGCGCAGGCACCTGCGATGTTCGCGGACGCCGCCGCGATCCCGGCCTATGCTTCGCAGGCCGTCGAGGCCGTGCAGCGCGCCGGCATCGTCTCCGGCCGTCCGGCCGCAGGCGGCGCAGGCTTCGCCTTCGCGCCGAAGTCCACGGCTACGCGCGAAGAGCTGGCGAAGATGCTGGCCGCCTTCGCGAAGCTGTCGCTTTAAGCGCTGGACTCTCAACCAGTGGGATCGCCTCTTCTGGGAGAGGCGATGGCCCTGCGGCCCGCCCGCCGGATCGCCTCTTCTTCGAGAGGCGATGGCCCCCGCGGAGCCGCGCGCCAGCCGTATCGCCTCTTGTACGAGAGGCGATGGCCCTGCGGAGCTGCGCACCGTCTGGATCGCCTCTTCTACGAGAGGCGATGGCCCCGCGGGGCGGCCCCCCCGCCGTATCGCCTCTTCTTCGAGAGGCGATGGCTCTGCCGAGCCACCCGCCCGCCGAATCGCCTCTTCTACGAGAGGCGATGACCCTGCGGGGCGGCCCGCCCGCCGAATCGCCTCTTCTTCGAGAGGCGATGGCTCTGCCGAGCCACCCGCCCGCCGAATCGCCTCTTCTTCGAGAGGCGATGGCTCTGCCGAGCCACCCGCCCGCCGTATCGCCTCTTCTTCGAGAGGCGATGG
>NZ_JAGXJW010000029.1:21664-101869 GCF_019091135.1 Cohnella sp. GbtcB17
ATCGCCTCTTCTTCGAGAGGCGATGGCCCTGCGGGGCGGCCCGCCCACCGTATCGCCTCTTCTTCGAGAGGCGATGGCTCTGCCGAGCCACCCGCCCGCCGTATCGCCTCTTCTTCGAGAGGCGATGGCCCTGCGGGGCGGCCCGCCCACCGTATCGCCTCTTCTTCGAGAGGCGATGGCCCTGCGTAGCCGCGCGCCAACCGTATCGCCTCTTCAACGAGAGGCGATGGCCCCGCGGAGCCGCGGACCAGCCGTATCGCCTCTTGTATGAGAGGCGATGGCTCTGCCGAGCCGCCCGCCCGCCGTATCGCCTCTTCCACAAGAGGCGATGGCCGCGCTCGCCGTCCCGGCTGCGGCACGTACTAAACATCTCCCCAGCCGAGCCGCACGCGCGTCGACAACGTCGTCGCGTGTGCGGCTCTTTATTTTCCCCGCCAGCCTCGTTGCCTCCGTCTGCCTAAACCGTGTCTTCCGGGTTATACTGGTTATCGACGGACGAGCGCCGTCACGATCAGTGGGTAAGGAAAGTTAGATACAAACACAACATACGGGGGAGGTTCGTGCGGGTGACGACGTGGCTGCTGCTGGCGCTGCTTATCTTCATATTCCAGTCCGGCACGATCCTCGTGCTGGAATATCGCCGTCCGGCCAACGCGATGGCGTGGCTATTCATTCTGTTTTTATTTCCGATCGTCGGCTTCATTCTTTATTACTTCCTCGCGCGCGAGTATGTGCGTCGCCGCAAGGTCCGTCGCAGAGGCGGCCTGGACGAGCAGCGGCGGGGCGAGATATTGACGAAGAGCCATCTGATCAACGAGCCGGGCGATATCCCGGGCGGCGGGTTTGCGGACGAGGCGCGGCTGTTCCGCACGCTGCGCAAGGCGGGGGCGTCCCCGATCACCGGCTGCAACAAATCGAGGGTGCTGACGAACGGAGAAATGACGTACGACGCGATGATGAAAGCGATTCGCGGCGCCAAGCATCACATTCATTTCGCTACATACATATACCGCGACGACGAGATCGGCCGCATGTTCCGCGACGCGATGATCGAGAAAGCGAAGGAGGGCGTCCAGGTCCGGCTCATCTACGACGGCATCGGCAGCGTTTCGCTCAGCAAGTCCTTTTTTGCCGCGTTCGAGGAGGCCGGCGCCGAATACGCCTGCTTTTTCCCGCTTCGGCCGGCTTTTATGAAGAAGCGCATGAACTATCGCAATCACCGCAAAATCCTTGTCGTGGACGGCACCAAAGGCTTCGTCGGCGGGATCAATGTGGGCGAGGAATATTTGGGCAGGCACAAAAAGCTCGGCTTTTGGCGCGATACGCATCTCGAGCTGGAGGGGGACGCGGTATACGGGCTGCAGGAGGTGTTCCTCAAAGACTGGGAGCTCGCGACGAAGCAGCGGCCAAGCGATCCCGGATTTTTGCCGGAGCACGGCTGTACGGGAGGCGAGGTCGTGCAGATCGTCGCCGGCGGACCGAACAGGAGAGCCGACGCGATCCACGAGACGCTGTTCGCCATTCTGGCGACGGCGAAGCGGCGGATTTGGATCACGACGCCGTACTTTATCCCCAGCGCGGGCGTCGTTATGGCGCTCAAGACGGCCGCGATGAGCGGCGTCGACGTGCGCATGATCGTACCGCTTATTCCCGATACGAAGCTCGTTCATGCGGCGACAATGTCGTACGTGGACGAGATGATGAGCTGCGGGATCCGGTTCTGGCAGTACGAGCGGGGCTTTATTCATGCAAAAGTCGTCATCGTCGACGACCTGATCGCCTCGGTCGGCACGGCGAACATGGATTTGCGCAGCTTCTTCAGCAATTTCGAGACAAACGCCTACCTCTTCCATCCCGATGCGATCGCCGCGCTGGAGCGGGACTTTCTCCAGGATCTGAAGGACAGCAGAGAGCTGGAGCTGTCGTCGTTCCGCAAGCGCTCCGGCGGGCGCAAGGCGGCGGAGGCGCTCTGCCGTATGCTGTCTCCGCTGCTCTAGCTTCGCTCGCAGGAAGGCTCGCCGTTTTACTTGATCTGCTCCAGCACGTCTCCGAGCCGCTGCGGCTTCATCGAGCCGATCAGATCGCCACGCTCCCGCAGCCGCGCGACGATGTTGAGCAGGTTGAAGTCGGCCGGACTCGGGTCGGCGCGCACCTCGCTCCAATCGAGCGGCGTCGATACCGGCGCTCCCGCGCGGGCGCGCGGCGAGTAGGCGCAGACCAGCGTGCGGCCGGGATAAAATTGCAGGTAATCGAGGTAGATGAGCGATCCGCGGTTTTTCTTCAGCCGTTCGACGGTGAAGAGCTGCGGATTTTTTGCAGTCAAATATTCGGAGACGAACTTGCCGAACCGTCTAAGGTCATCGTAAGTCGGACCGGGCTCGATGCGCATGACGACTTGGATGCCCGTCGCGCCTGACGTTTTGGGGACTGCTTCGAGGCCTAGCGAATGCAGCAGGTCGCCGACCTTGTCCGCGGCTTCCATTATTCGCGGTTCGACCTCAAGACTCGGGTCGATATCGAGCATCCAGCGGTCCGGCAGCGGCTGGGCGATCCGTTCGCAGGAGACGTGGTACTCCAGCGCGTACAGGCTGCCCATCCATAGCAGCGTCGGCAGGGAGTCGAGCACGACGTACCGGATGCCGCCTTCCGTCTCGACGCGCACGAAGTCAGGCACCGGCGTAGGCGCATTTTTTTGATAAAAGGATTTGCCCGCATAGCCCTCAGGGAAGCGGATCGTCGTCAAATAACGGCCTTCGCTATGAGGTAGCAAATAAGGCGCCAATTCAGCCAGCGTCCGCACGTAACAGAGCTTGTCGATGCCCATGTCGGGCCACAGCAGCTTATCGGGATGGGAAACGAGCAGCTCGCGATCGCCGAGCCGGAGCGTGACCGGGGACATCGTGGCCGGCGCCATGGGCGTTCCTCCGTTCTGAAGTCGCCCCTTTGCGTCGAGGCGTTAATCTTCCTAGTGTAGCCGGTATTCGGGCCCGCCATTCCAGGGCGAATTCCTTTCGCACTTTTGCCTCCGCACGCTCATACAACAATAAAGAAAGCGCTTGGGGAGGGATCGCTACGGATATGCCGCTGCTGCAGCACGCCGGCGCGCTGCTATCGCTCGTTTTGGTGTTTTGGACGGGGTCCTCGCTGTTCGCCTTGCTTCACCCCGGTACCGTGCTCCTCCTCGCCCGCGGCGGCCGGGACGACGGGCTCTCGCGCCGGGAGCCTGCGTCCGAAGGACGGATCCGCCTGCAGGGCGGCCTGATGAGCTTGGCCGGATTGATCCTGCTGGCGCTGCCGCTGCTGCTTTAAAATCGGTCGCCGAACGCAAAAAAAGATGCCGCCGAAGTCGATAGAACGACTGCGGAGGCATCTTTTTCGTATGCGGATCAGCCCGTGAACTCTTGCACCCATTCGCCGTTAAAGTAGGCGACGCCGATCGATTTGAAGTTCGCGTTCAAAATGTTCGCCTTGTGGCCGGGGCTGTTCATCCACGCAGTCATGACTTCAGCAGGCGACTGCTGGCCCATGGCGATATTTTCGCCGGCGTAGCTGTACGTCACGCCGAACTGCTTCATCATGTCGAACGGCGAACCGTACGTCGGCGAGTTGTGGTCGAAGTAGTTGTTGTTGTACATATCCTTGGCCTTCGCGTCGGCGACCGTCGTCAGCTTAGCGTCGGTCTTCAGCGCGGATAGGCCGGCTTTGGCACGTTCCTGGTTGACGAGATCGACGACTTGGGCGGCGAAGCCCGACTTCTGAACGGTTGCGCCGGTGCTGGCCGGTGCGGATGGCGCTGTCGCCGGAGCCGGTGTGGCGGTCGGAGCCGGCGTCGGCGTCACTGCAGGCGCTGGTGTCGGCTTGGCCGGAACCGGCGTGGCCGAAGGCACGGTCGTTGGCTTGGCTGGAGCGGTCGGCGTGGCCGTAGGCGCCGTGGGCGTCGTGGACGTCGGATTCGAAGGCGTCTGGCCGCCGAACGTGCCGCCGTTCAGCTGCGACAGCAGCGATTGCCAATCGAACGAGCCGAGATATTGCTGAAGCTGCGAGGCGTCAATATTATATGTGTAAGTCCGGGTCGTCTGGGTCGTCGTCGCGGCATTCGCAGAAGCGCCGAACGGGACGGCAAGCGACAGCAGAAGCGCGCCGGAAACAGCCAGTTGACCGATACGATTGTTTTTCATATAGACGAATTCCTCCTTGGAATGTAAGCCTGCGAGGTTAGCTGACGGGTTAGGTCGGAGAACGCCCTGCCGCGGCTGCGGCTTCACCCCGTATACTTGGTTCCCCCGCGCCCTGTCGGGCTTCGGCTCGGATGTCTCACATTCTATCAGCGGAATCTCGCAGGTTCACGGCATAAATATTACCACGGCCCAGATGTTGGGAAATATAAAAAGAGCCGGTCCTTGTCCCGCGCGGGATTCAGGTGTACCGGCCATTGCTTCTTAAAAAACTCTCATCGTTTTTCAAATGCGCATCGCTTGTTTATCCGCTAACGATCAGGGCTGCGGTTCGGTCGCCTTGCGTCTGCGGGAAGGCGCAGCCTTGGAGCCGGCGCCGACCGCTTCTTCGCCGCCGGCGACAGCGGCGCCGGGTACCGGCGGCTTGGCGCGCGTGCGCTTCGGCTTGTCGGCCGCGGGTGCCGAGCCGGCTTCGCCCGTATCGCCGCGGATCGCCGACTTGCGGCCGGCACCTCTGCCGGCCGTCGCGCCGGCCGCGGGCGCGTCGCCCGTCTTGACGGCGGCGAGGCTGGCCTGCAGCGCGGACATCAGGTCGATGACGTTGGTCCGTTCCGCCGCCGGCGCGGTCACGACGTCCACGCCTTGTCCCGCGACCTTGCGGCTGATGGCGTCCAGCATTGCCGTCCGATAGTCGTCCGTATATTTAGCCGCGTCAAACGGCGCAGACAGCTGTTCGATGAGCAGCTTGGCCATATCGAGCTCGCGGTCGTTGACGTTCTGGCTTTGCGGCAGGCCGGGGACGCCGGAGATCGACCGGATCTCGTCGGGATAGAACATCGTCTCCATGCAGATACAGTTGTCGACGCAGCGAATGGCCGCCAGACTGCTCTTGCTGCGGATCGCGATCTTGGCGATGCCGATGCGGCCGGACTGGCGCATCGCTTCGAGCAGCAGACCATAGGCGCCGGCGCCGGCCTGATCGGGCGACAAATAATACGTTTTTTGATAAAACATCGGATCGATCTCCTCGAGCGCCACGAAGTCGAGAATCTGAATCGTCCGCGTATTCTCCGGCTTGATCGCCTCCAGCTCGTCCTCGTCGAACAGCACGAATCTTCCTTTGTCGTATTCGTATCCCTTCGTGATTTCCTCCCACTCGACCGCTCTCTCGCAGTGCGGACAGCTCTTCGCGTAGGAGATCGGCGTGCCGCAAACCTTGTGGATTTGCCTCAGGTGCACATCCTTGTCCTCGGTAGCGGTAAACATCTTCACAGGCACGTGCACGAGCCCGAAGCTGATGGCGCCTTTCCAAACCGTATGCATGACGCTTAGCCCTCCTCATGATTCCGTATACCGTTCAGGATTCCCATCGTTGCATGGGATTCATACCGTCTGGGCATCCTTTACCGGACGATCTTTTCTAGGCGAAACGAACAACCTGGCGAAGGGAGCGGCGTTCATGAACGAAGAGAAAGCGACGGACGGCCGGGACCATATTTACGAAGGCCGCGACAACTACGACATGGACATCGACCGTATGATCAACGAAGGGCTCGGCGGTGGTCAGGTGACGTTGGACAACGGCCTCATCGAAGAGACGACGACCGATACGATGCGCGAAAAAGAAGGGGACGATCCGTCATGAATACGCAGCGCGCCAAGCAAATTTTCAATTCGAAGGACACGATCGCCGTGAAGCTGGAAGGACAGCCGGTATGGATCGAAGAAGTGGACGAAGCCAACGGCATGGCAACGGTGCAGGTCGGGCAGAAGCCGACCAATGTGCAGACGGTGTCGGTCGACCGGTTGACGGAATAGCGCGCGTCGGCGCAAAAAAGAGATCGTACCCTTCTGAAGCCAACGCTCGAGGAAACGATCTCTTTTTTTGTTACGAATGCTGTAATTTGAAACTTAAATTTTACATGATATAATCGGAAAAAACAGGAAGCGGTCATTCATTTGAACAAGATACCTTTAGATAAAGAAACAATCCTCAACGCGACGGAAGAAGTTATTCGCCGTTTTGGGCCGGAAAAAGCGAATATTTCCGATGTAGCCAAATCATTAAACGTTAGCCATGCTGCCCTTTACCGATACTATAATGGGAAAACCGCCCTCTGGGATGCCGTTACGGAACGCTGGCTTAATCGCATGAGTGCTGCTTCAATAGCTATATTAAAAGAAGATACGCCTGCTGATATGAAGCTTTTTCGATTACTCGAAGACTTTGCGGAGGGGAAACGCCTCAGCGCGATCGACGACCCGGAAATGTTCGCGAATTACATCAAAGTCGCACACAGCTCGGTGGAAGTCATTCAAAAAAGTATCGAAGAAGGCATTAATCGTATCAAAGAGAGTATCGCTCAAGGAATTTCGGAAGGTCTGTTTTTTACGGAATCTCCATATCAAGCGGCGAGAGCCGTATATTTTGCAACCAGTGCTTTTATTAACCCCAACACATTTGAAGACCCGAATCGAAAACAAAATATTGAAGCGGTTATCCATCTTCTGATAAGAGGACTTAAAAATCCGGATCTATGAATTGAACTGAAGCACACGATCCGCCATCGTTCGCTCGCAACGCCTTGTTTCCGAGAGGGGAATAGGATCGTTGCGGGCGTTATTTATTGCGACTGGTTACAAGTAATAAATATTGTAATTCGTTTCTTGGCATGATAGTATCTATCTCATGAGTGACAAAAAATAAATTTTGTAACTTGAATCTTGGAGTTTAAAGGAGAGGAATATGGATGCTAAATCAAAAATCGGGCGTCGATACGTCGGCAGTCGTGAGCAGAGCGGTACGGCTCGAGTCGTTCGGCGGTCCCGAGGTTCTTAACGTCCGCGAAATACCCGTGCCGCAGGCGGGCTCGGGGCAGATTCGCGTGCGCGTTGCCGCGGCCGGACTCAATCCGATGGACTGGGTCATAACTTCCGACGCAAATACCGCGGCCCGATTCGGCTTGCGTTTGCCGTGCGGCTTCGGAACCGACTATGCCGGGATCGTCGACCAGGTCGGTGAAGGTGTGACCGGGTTCGCTGTCGGCGATCGCGTGTTCGGCGGCGCTCTCTCCCGCACAGTAGCCGAGTATGTCATCATAGACGCGGCAGGGACCATCGCTTCAGGCGGCGAGGCGCATCCTACCCCCGACGGCGTCGACGGCCGCACCGCGGCCACCCTTGCTATCGCGGGCTGCACGGCATCCGCCGCCCTCGCCGTGGTCAACCTCGGTCCGGGCGACACGGTGCTCATTGGCGGCGCAGGAGGCGGGGTCGGCGGGTTCGCCGGCCAGCTCGCTCGACTGAAGGGCGCGCGCGTGATCGGAACGGGATCGGCGGCTTCGGGCGATGCCCTGCGCGCCCTCGGGGCGGATCCGGTCGTCTACGGCGACGGTATGGTCGACAGGGTCCGTGCCATAGCACCCGCAGGCGTCACTGCGGCGATCGATCTATTCGGGACAGACACGATGCAGGCTGCGCGAGAACTCGGCGTTTCGGACCAGCGCATCACCACCATCGCGGCACAAGTCGGCGGGATCAAGCCGGCAAACGGTGCCGGAGTCGCTCCTGGCGCCATAGAAGAGATCGCTCGCCTGGTCGCGGCGGGCCGGCTCCGCGGGCCGATCGCAGCAAGTTTTCCGATGGCGCAGATCCGCGCGGCGGGCGGGCTTCAAGCCGGCCGGCACGTGCACGGCAAGATCGTCATCGACATCTAGATATCGCCACGCCAGTCCATCTCCCGCCGCCGCAAAAATGTTGCTTTTTCCAGCCGAATACCTTTACCCGCCGCATAAGCGAACGAACAGAAGAATACGTATGAGGATGCGTTCTTCTGTTTGGAAACGCTGTCTCGCGGGTAAGGTCACCATATAACCAACTCATGCAAGAGAAGGGAGAGGCATTCATATGGATCGGCAAACGGAAGGCTGGAGCGACAAAATCAAAGGTGCAGTCAACCAGGCGAAGGGCGAGGCCAAGGACCAATGGGGTAACCTTACCGACGATCCGGGTCTCCAGGCAAGAGGCAAATGGGATAAAGCCAAGGGCAAGGTGCAGGAGCAGATCGGCGAATGGAAAGAAAACACCAAGTCGCGCACAGATCACTGACGCGTCCTTTATCCGCCTAAATATAATGTTCTGCCGGATAAGCAGCACGCCGGCGGAACGCAAAAACGCAGCCCAACAGCTGCGTTTTTTGCTATAATCTAGCAGGTCGAGCGAATACATAGGCGCTGCCGGACATATAATCTTTTTAATAGAAAAGGACGGGCCGTCGGCCTGAAGGAGCGGTTAACTATGGAAAAGAAGGCGTCGATCCGCAACATTCAGGTGCAATATCCGCTAGGGACGAGGCAAATCTCGGGATTCCTGCTGCTTTTCCTGCTCTCGCTGGGCAATGTAATCCACGGCGCCGAACATTTTGTCTTGTATGCGCAGGCGGGGGTTATGACGTTGAGCGGCGGTTGTCTCGTCTATTTGCTCGTTCGGCGGAAGGCGCTGAAGGCGGAGCTGACGCTGGCGGGCAACCGCTTGACCGTGAACGGCCTGACGATCACGGGCGATTCGCTGCTAGAGCTGCGGATCAATCGGGGCCTGATCGGCCTGCTGCCGCGGGGCAAGCGGATCGTGCCCGTACGTCTGTGCCTCGATCTGAAGGACAGAAGCGCCGGCCTGCTGCTGCTGCGCTGGGCGGAGAAGCAGGGAGTTCCCGTCAGGCAGGGGAGCTTCATGCGCTGGCTGTAAGCGCGCGGCCGCCGGCCGCCGTCTTGGCGTCAATTCTCCTCGGAGGCGACGATTTCTTTGCCGGCCGCGAAGAGCACGACGAGGCCGAGGACCATGCATAGGGACAAGATGACAATGTATAGCATACTGTGCAAGCACCTCCTCGAACGATCAGCGATTTAACAGTGCAAAAAAGACGGCCAGTACGATAACGACGCCTAACACGTACAACAAGCCAAGACGCGTCCACTTTTTTCCCGTTCCGCTTCCATAGCCCGCGTTTTCGCTTCGGTTGGCTTTGGACCAACCGACGCTTAGCGTGCCCGCAAACCCGGCGCACATCACGATGAATACCAGGCCGATCAAATAAACCATGCTCATTCGGCTGCATCCCCTTTGTCGTAGGCGCCCATCAGCCGGATCGCGGCTTCTTGGTTCGCCTCTTTGTCGTTGCTACAAGCATAGAAGGCTTTTCGTCTGCCGGCATCCTCCAATCAGCCGATTTTTAAGCCCATCCAATTCATCCTCCAATTGCAGGAAAGACGTCTTCCACAGTCTTGCCGCGTCCCTGACTTATGGGGATAATGGTACCATTGGAGGGGACGGCGCATGAGTTGGCAGCCCGATCGGTCGTTGGACAAGCCGGTGTACCGGCAGATCGCCGAGCATTTCGAACAAAGGATCCAATCGGGGGAATTGACGGCAGGCAGTCCGCTGCCCGCCGAACGCAAGCTGGCTGCACAGCTGGCGGTCAACCGGACGACCGTCATCCAAGCCTATGAGGAGCTGCGCGCCTCGGGATGGGTCGTGAGCAAGATTGGCAGCGGCACCGTCGTGGCCGGCGGAGACGCTTCTCCGTTAAGGCCTGCGGATTGGCGCAAGTATTTGGACGTCGGAACGATGCTGCCGAATTCGGACGCGATGCGACGGATCCGTTCCGGCCTGCGCAAAGAGAACGGCCTCGTGGATTTCGCGAGCGGGGAGTTGTCGGACGAGCTGTTTCCGGGGGAGACGGTGCGCGGCATTTTTTCCGAACGGCCCTACGACGGCCCGCTCGGCTACGACGATCCACAGGGCTACGGCCCGTTTCGCGAAGCGTTGGCCGCCTTTTTGTCGCGGCATCTGCATATCCGGGCATCTGCTTCTTCGCTGCTGATCACGTCCGGCTCCCAGCAGTCGCTCTTTTTGATCATGCAATGTTTGCTGAACCATGGCGATGCCGTAGGCGTCGAGACGCCTTCGTACTGCTTTTCGCTGCCGCTGCTACAATCGGCCGGGCTGCGCGTCTATCCGCTGCCGGTCGGTCCGGAAGGCATCGATCCTACTGACGTGGAGCGGCTGCATCGCCGGCACCGGCTTAAGATGCTGTTTTTGAATCCCAACTTCCAGAATCCGACGGGGACGGTGCTGTCCGCCGAACGGCGGGCAGCCTTGCTGCGGATCGCGGAAAAGGAAGGCATTCCGATCGTGGAGGACGATCCGTTCAGCCTGACCGCGTTCGACGGCCGTCCGCCGCTGCCGCTGAAAGCAGAGGATGCGGGCGGCCGTATACTGTACGTCGGCTCGTTATCCAAGATCGCAGCGTCGGGTCTTCGGGTCGGCTGGCTGGCAGGGCCGCAGGAGATCGTCTCGCGGCTCGCGGACGCGCGGCAGCAGATGGACTTCGGGATGAGCGTCATTCCGCAGTGGCTGGCCGCCAAGCTCATCGAGGGAGCGGCGTTCGACAGTCAGATCGGCCGTCTGCGCGACCGGTTGGCGCTGCGTCTGGACGAGCTGCGAGCCAGCCTCGATTATCATCTGCCCGGACTTGTAACGTTTGAGCCGCCGGGCGGGGGGCTGAACCTGTGGGTGAAGTGGCTCGGGGATTCGGATCCGAGGCAGCTTCGAGTGCTCGAACGCGCGATGTCCGCCGGCGTGGCCTACGTACCCGGGCAAGTGTTCGGCGCGGAGGAGCCGAGCCTGCGGCTATGCTACGCAAAGCCGCAGGCGGGGCAGATCGAGCTCGGGGTGATCAGGCTGAAAGAGGCGCTGCTGCGCAGCTAGGGGCGGTTCCGGTGCGGTGCGGAGCTTCCGCAAGGAGCACAGGCGGTCGCTGCTACTGCGATACGGGAGCTGCCGCTTGCTTCGTTCGGCGCCGCCTTAGCATCCACAGCGCCGCGAATGTCGCCCCGCATGCCAACGCGGGAGCTGTGGTGCCCCAGGCGGCCGGCGCATAGAGCGCGAGGCTGGCGCCGGCTCCGAGCGCTGCGGCACGATACGGCGCGACAAGAGCGGCGGAGGATGCTTTGGTCGCAAGCGGGGCCGGCACGGGAGCGCCGTTCAGGCGCGCGGCTTGCCGCCACAAGCGCATGGCGCCGGGCAGGGCCGTCAGCCAGACGGCCGCGATCGGCAGCGCGATCAACGTCAGTTGCAGCGCGACGCGTTCGGTCGAATAGGCGCCGTCGTACGATCGCGACAGCAGCCAGACGGCCGCGGCCGCGCCGATCGCCGACAGCGAGGCGAGCGCGGTCCAAGTGAGCAGCTTGCGCGACCTGCGGGCGAGTCGTTCGGCCGATCCGAACCATCTCAGCTTGCCGGCCTTGCTGCCGGCCGTCCATGCAAACGCGAGCAAGAGCAGCGTGAACCCTACAGCCATGCCGTTCAAAGCGCTGTACACGATTCATTCCTCCGATCGTATCTTTCATTATTTATGGTTATCATAACTCGCCGAGCCGGCCGTCCGGCACGTCCTCGGGGATAAGATGGAATGCGACTTCGGGCGGGGCCGGCGTCGGACTCGCGGAGGGCGCAGATTGGTCGCCAGCAGACGAGGGGAGTTTGACATGCGCAGTCAAACGTTGGCGGAGCTGATGGCTCCGAAGCCCGCAATTCCCGGATTGCTTTCAAAAAGTTCAATGAACGCTCCTTCCAGGCATCCTGTCGAACTTGGTCTGCTCATCCGTGCGAATCGAGATTTAATAAAAGCGAAAACGGACGCAGGGGAATTGATCCAAAATGGACGCAAGTGGCGAATTACTGGCTCAAACCCGAGCTGACTGGGCGCACTGCTGCAACGAAAAATCGATGAATTTACCCACGAAAACTTATACCCCCTAACTGCAGGCCTGTTTTCGACTTAAGACGACGTTCGCCGATCGCCTCCGGCGCGCTTATCTCTCCTTTCCCCTCCCCTCCATAGCTTTGCAAGTTCGCCCCCGCACCGATATAATTAAGGACAACCTGCGGACTGTCCGCATTGAAGGAGAACGATCGACATGCACGACTGGAGCGAAGGCGGCAGAGAGGCCGCCGGCGCCGGACGATTCGTGCTGGAGCTGCGGTCCGAGGCGGACACGGTGCGTTTTGCCGAACGGCTCGCGGACCTGTGCGTACCCGGCGCGCTGATCGCGCTGGACGGCGATCTCGGCGCGGGCAAGACCCGCTTCGCGAAGGCATTCGCGGCTGGCCTTGGCGTGCCGGGCATGGTGAACAGCCCAACGTTTACGATTGTGAAAGAGTACGAAGGCGGCCGATTGCCGCTCTATCATATGGACGTGTATCGCCTGTCGATCGCGGAGGCCGACGAGCTGGGGCTGGACGAATACTTCGACGGCGTCGGCGTATCGCTCGTCGAGTGGGCTTCGCTCGTCGAGCCGCTGCTGCCCCCCGAGCGCCTGCATATCCGGCTCGAGCTGACCGGACCGGAGAGCAGGCTGGCGACGTGCGCGCCGATCGGCGCCCGGTACGAGGCGTGGTGCGCGGAGCTGGGGCTTCGGCCGGCGAAGGAGGAGGGAAGCGGAGATGACGAACGGCAATAAGCGCACGGCAGGCGACAATCCGCTGATGCTGTGCTTCGACACGTCCACGGCCGTGCTGGCGGCGTCGGTTTGCCGCGGCGCGGAGGTGCTGGCGAGCCGTCACTCGCACACCGAACGCAACCATGCCGTGCGCATCGTGTCGGATCTGAAGACGCTGCTGGAGGAAGCTGGCGGCGAGGAGATCGACGGGATCGCGGTAGGACGCGGACCGGGCTCGTATACGGGCGTGCGCATCGGCGTGTCGGCTGCCAAGACGCTGGCTTGGGCTTGGGACAAGCCGCTCGTCGGACTGTCGAGTCTGGAGACGCTGGCCATGGCGGCGGCGCCTTATTTGCGCGGCGATAAACAGGCGACGGAGACGGCGGCGTTCGCATCGCGCCATGCAGAGCGGCCGGTCTGGGTCGTCCCGATCATGGATGCGAGGCGCGGACAAGTATACGGCGCCCGTTTCGAGACGACGGACGGATCGGTCTGGCGACGGCTCGACGAGGATGCCATCAGGCTCATCGGCGAGTGGGGGCCGTCTCTTGCCGCGAATGCTGCCGAAGCGGGCGCGCTGCTCGTTTTCGTCGGCGAGATCGGCCCTCATGCGGCAGTCCTTGCGACGCTCGAAGGCGCGGTCGCTTTGCCGCTGGCGATCGACGCGAGCGAGATGGGCCGGCTCGCGGCGGCAAGACTGGCCAAAGGGCTCGTAGAAGATGTTCATGGCTTCGCGCCCAACTACACGCAGCTGACCGAGGCCGAGACGAAGCTCGGCGACGGCGCCCGGACGGAGGGACAAGCTTGAACGACAAGATCGAGTTCCGGTCGATGACGCTCGCGGACATCGATGCCATCGTTGAGATCGAGCGGGAAGCTTTTACGGCGCCTTGGACGCCCGAAGCTTTTCACAACGAGCTGACGCAAAACCTTTTCGCTAAATATATGGTGATGGCCAAGGACAACGAAGTGCTCGGCTACGGCGGCATGTGGCTCATCGTGGACGAGGCGCACGTGACGAACATCGCGGTTCGCGAGGCGTATCGCGGCAAAGGGCTCGGCGAACGGCTGCTGCGGGAGCTGATGCGGACCGCGGCCTGGCTCGGAGCGGCGCGGATGACGCTCGAAGTGAGGGTGTCCAACGAACGCGCGCAGCGACTTTACCGCAAGCTCGGCTTCGGTCCCGCGGGACTTCGGCCGGGCTACTATTCGGACAACAACGAGGACGCGCTCATCATGTGGGCGGATCTGGATCCGTCGCTTGGCCGGGAGCGCGGGGGGATGTCTTCATGACGACGAAGCACGTATCGGAAAAGAAAGACGGTAGTCTGCTGCTGGCGATCGAGACGAGCTGCGACGAGACGTCCGCGGCGGTCGTTCGCGACGGTCGCGAGGTGCTCTCCAACATCGTCTCGAGCCAGATCGAGACGCACCGCCGCTTCGGCGGCGTCGTGCCGGAGATCGCTTCGCGCAAGCACGTCGAGAGCATCACGCTGATCGTCCAGGAGGCGCTCACGGAGGCCGGCGTATCCCGGCGGGACATCGACGCGATCGCCGTCACGCAAGGTCCGGGCCTGATCGGCGCGCTGCTGGTCGGCGTCGTGGCGGCCAAGTCGCTCGCGCTCGCCCTGGACGTCCCGTTGATCGGTACGCACCATATCGCCGGACATATTTACGCGAACCGCCTGATCGGGGACATCGTATACCCGGCGCTGGCGCTTGTCGTATCGGGCGGACATACCGAGCTGGTGCTGCTGCCGGAGGAGGGCGTGTTTCGAATCGTCGGCCGCACGCGGGACGACGCGGTCGGCGAGGCCTACGACAAGGTTGCGCGCGCGCTGTTCTTCCCCTATCCGGGAGGGCCTCACGTGGACCGGCTGGCGCAGCAGTCCGATGAGGAGATCGTGCTGCCTCGCGCCTGGCTGGAGGAGGGCTCCTACGATTTCAGCTTCAGCGGCTTGAAGTCGGCCGTGCTGGCGGAGATCAACCGCACCAAGATGAAAGGGCTCGATCCCGATTTTGCCGCGCTGGCGCGGGGATTCCAGAACTCGGTCGTCGACGTCGTGACGACGAAGGCGATGAAGGCTGCGGCGGAGTTCGGCGCGCGCCAGCTGCTGCTGTGCGGCGGCGTCGCCGCCAACCGCGGCATCCGGGAGCGCCTGGCCGCCCGCTGCGAAGAGGCCGGGCTGCCGATGCTCGTGCCGCCGATGTCGCTGTGCAGCGACAACGCCGCCATGATCGGCGCCGCCGCGGACCTCAAGTGGCGCAGAGGGCAGTTTTCGTCGCTCGATCTGGCCGCTGCCGCGCAGGTGTCGCTGGAGGAATGGTCCGTTTAATAATCGGAGCTTCGGTAAAAGGCTACAGCGACGGCAGCTTTGCGCCGTATGTATCCGAGTCCTGCTGGGCTTACGCCGATATTCAATCGAGGGGCACTATTTGGCATGTTTGTGTCAACTATTAATTTTTTATGTGATATATGTTGACATGGATTTTGCGGCGTGATAAAGTAACGGCATACCCCCTTTTGAAAAGCGTCTGAGCGAATCGACACCGACCCCGTCGATCGCGCAGGCGCTTTTCTTCATACTCGCATTTAACGAGAGAAAATCGACGTTTTGCCAGGAAGTCAATGGTTTCCGTTCCCAAATCGCAAGCAGGCTCATGTGGGTAAAGTTATGCACAGTCCCTGTGTATAATGGGGATAAAGCTGCCCAATGTGTTGGGAGAGTAAACGCAGTGTAATCTTGAAAACGGGGATTATATTTTCAAGCGTCTTTCTTTTGAGTTGGGGATTGTGGGGATAAGACGATCCTCCAACCGGGCGTGCCATATGCTGCGACTAAATCGTCTGCGTCACGAAGCTATTTTTAAATAGCAGAAACGCTTTTGCCGATGAATTATGCATGCACATGCAGTGGATAAGACTGTGGATAACATTTTTTTATGAAGACTTTTAAAATGCCATTTTATCGTCACAAAAAGGCCGTATACAAATACAAAAAAGCCGCCCTATGGCTCGTCAGACGACGAGTAGGACGGCAATTGGGCAAAGCAAGGACTGCGGCAAAGCTTATGAACGTCATCGCCTTCAAGCGTCAACGTTTATGCCATCAACGATTCCCAGACAGCGAACGCCGTCTCCAGCGCCCGCTGCTTCTCCTCTAGCTTCGCCTGAACCTCGCGCAGCCGGACGAAGTCCGTGCACACTTCGGGCAGTGCCATCTCTTCCTCAAGCGCCGCAACCTCAGTCTCCAGCTTCGAAATGTCGGCCTCGGCCTGCTCCAGCTTGCGCTGCTTCGCGCGTTCATCGCGTTTGGCCTGCTTTTCCGTCTCGTAATCGGTGACGGAGGACTGGGGGGCCGGGGCGGCGCTGGCCGCGGAAGAAGACGCGCCGGCTGCCGAAGAGGCGGCCCACTCCTCCAATTCGCGCTTTTTCGCGACCATTTCGTCATAATTGCCCAGGAAATGCACGGCACCCTCCGGGCCGAGCTCTACGACGCGATCCGCAAGCCTGTTCAGGAAATAGCGGTCGTGGGACACGAACAGCAGCGTCCCGTCATACTCCTCCAAAGCGCCCTCGAGCACCTCCCGGCTCCACAGGTCCAAATGGTTCGTCGGCTCGTCGAGCACAAGCACGTTGGCCTTCATCAGCATGAGCTTTGACAAGGCGACGCGCGCCTTTTCGCCGCCGCTGAGCGAGCCGACCGTCTTGCGGACGTCCTCGCCGCTGAACAGGAAGTTGCCGAGCACGGTGCGGATCTCGGCTTCGGGCAGCATCGGATAGCTGCTCCAGACTTCCTCCAGCACCGTGTTGGACGGATTGAGGCCGCGCTGCTCCTGATCGTAATAGCCGAGCTGCACGCCCGTCCCCCAGCGAATCGTGCCTGCCGCGAGCGGCAGCTGTCCGACGAGCGCGCGCAGCAGCGTCGTCTTGCCGACGCCGTTGGGACCGAGCAGCGCGATACGCTCGCCGCGCTTGGCCTCGAAGCCCACATGGCGGAAAAGAGGGCTGATGCCTTCTCCCGGTGCGGCCGAGGCGTCATATACCTGCAGCACGTCCTTGCCCGTGCGCCGTTCGGCCGTGAAGGAGAAGCTCGCCTGCTTCAGCGTGCCCGGACGCTCCAGCCGTTCGATACGTTCGAGCGCGTTCCGGCGGCTTTGCGCGCGTCGCGTCGTGGTGGCGCGAACGATATTTTTCTGAATGAACTCCTCCATCCGCTGGATGTCCTTGCGCTGCTGCTCGTACAGCTTCACCTTTTGGGCAAAATCGGCTGCCTTAAGCTCCATGAAACGCGTATAGTTGCCGGTGTAACGCGTCGCCGCGTGGCGCTCGATCTCTACAATAGAAGAGACGGTCGCGTCTAAAAAGTAACGGTCGTGCGAAACGATGACCATCGCTCCCGAATACGTGCGCAAATATTGCTCGAGCCAGGTCAGCGTATCGATGTCCAGGTGGTTCGTCGGCTCGTCGAGCAGCAGCAGCTCGGGCTGCACGACGAGCAGCCTGGCGAGCGCGAGGCGCGTCCGTTGTCCGCCGCTCAGCGAAGAGACGACCGTATCGCTCGGAAAGTCGCCGAAGCCCATGCCGTGAAGGACGGCGCGGATGCGGTTGTTCATTTCAAAGCCGCCGGCTTCGCGGAACCGGTCGTTCGCGTCGGCATACTGCGCGAGCAGCGCTTCGTAGCGGGCCGCGTCGGCTTGCTCGGCAAAATCGGCGATCCGCGCCTCGAGCCGTCCGAGCGCGCGCTCCTGCTCGAGCAGCGGACCGAACGCGGCGTTCATCACTTCCTGGATGGTCAACCGCTGGTCCAGCCCGCTGTTCTGTGCCAGATATCCGATGCGCAGCTCGCGCGGCTTCGACACCGAGCCTTGGTCGGAATCGAGTTCGCCGGCCAAAATTTTAAGGAAAGTCGACTTGCCCGCACCGTTTACGCCGACGAGGCCGATGCGGTCGCGTTCGCCGATTTGCAGCGAGACGCCTTCTAATATAGGGGTGACGCCGTAATGCTTGACGATGCCGGATGCCTGTAAAAGCAAGAGGATTCCCTCCGAACGAGATCTTGTAGTTGAATCAAGTTTATCGCAAAACCGCTTGAACGTCCAAAGCGCCCTCCCGGCCTCGGATGATGCGCATTTGCAGGATAGCGCCAGGCGAAGACCAGGCGGGTCGTTTTCGTGCAAAAGCGCTTTGGCGTACCGTGCGGAAAAATGATACACTATTGCTATCTATGAATTCGCGTGTATTAATGAGGGATGGCGGATGAGTGCGAGGGAGCCGGGAGGCGCGGGGAAGCCTGCGCTGCGCAAGGCGATGGCGGCACGGCGCGACGCGCTGACGCCGGACGAGCGCCAGGCGCTTTCGCGCAGACTCTGCGACGTCGTCGTGGCGCAGGCGCTGGAGCCGCTATGCCTGACGTTGGGGCGGCCGTTGACCGTGGTTCTGTACGGCGCGTTCCGCTCGGAGGCCGATCCGGCGGGCGTGCTGGCATGGTGCGTCGCCGGCGGCCATCGGGCGGTCGCTCCGCGCATTCGCGACGACGGCGGCGGGATGGACCTGCGGATCGTCTCATCGCCGACGGACTGGCGTCCGGAGCGTTATGGCGTGCCAAGTCCGGATCCGCTTCGCACGGAGCCGCTTGCGAAGGACGAACGGCCCGACGCGGTGCTGGTTCCGGGCATGGCATTCGACCGGCAAGGCGGCCGGCTGGGCTACGGCGGCGGCTACTACGACCGCTTGGCCGAGGCGATCGGCCCGGGGCGGTTGCCTTACTGGATCGGCTTTGCGTATGCGCTGCAATTGTGCGACGAAGCGCTGCCGAAGGAGGCGCACGATCTGGCGCTCCATGGCGTGGCGACCGACGAAGGATTGATCTGGTTTGCGAAGGAGGGTCCATGATGACAGGCGGCGAAGGACGATTGACGCATTTTAACGAACAGGGCCGCGCCGTCATGGTAGACGTATCGGACAAGGCCGCGACCGCGCGGACGGCCGTGGCGGAGAGCCGAATCACGATGGCGCCTTCGACGCTGTCGCGGATATTGGACCGTACGGTGGAGAAGGGCGACGTGCTGGCGGTCGCGCAGATCGCCGCGATTCAAGCGGCCAAGCGGACGTCGGATTGGATACCGATGTGCCACCCGCTGCCGCTTACGGGCGTGAATGTGAGTTTCGGCACGAGCGGCGACGATACGCTGACGATCGCGGCCGAGGTCAAGACGACGGGCAAGACCGGCGTCGAGATGGAAGCGTTGACGGCGGTGTCTGCGGCCGCGCTGACGGTCTACGATATGTGCAAGGCGCTGCAGAAGGATATGGTGATCGGGCCGACCCTGCTGCGGAGCAAGACAGGCGGCAAGAGCGGGGATTACCGGGCGGAGAGCTAGGCCGATCGGGCCGAGGCCGCTTGCTTAATATTTGAGGAGACGCGAATCGGGGGGATGGGCATGATTTGGAAAGTGGCGCTGCTGACGGCCAGCGACAAAGGCTCCCGGGGCGAACGCGAGGATACGAGCGCGCAGGTCATCCGGGAGCTCGTCGAGGAGGAGCTTGGCGGAGAGATCGTCGACTATCGCGTCGTGCCCGACGAACAGGACGAGCTGCGCGCCGCCTTGATCGAGATGTGCGACTATTTTCAGGCCGATCTGGTGCTGACTACGGGCGGCACCAGTCTCGGATTGCGCGACGTGACGCCCGAGGCGACGATGATGGTGTCCGAGCGGACGGTGCCGGGCATGACCGAAGCGATGCGTGCCGCGGTCATGCAGCGAAGCAGGCACTATATGCTCTATCGCGGCGTCATCGCCATCCGGGGCCGCTCGCTGATCGTGAACTTGCCGGGCGACCCGAAGGGCGTCAACGACATGCTGATGGCAATTATGGATCAGCTGCCCGAAGCCCTGCTGCTCGTCTCGGGCATCGGGAAGGACCGGGACTACTGATGAGCGGTCTATCCAGGCCGAGCGGGACCGTGCTTCGCGAGGTGAAGGTCGAGGATGCCGTCGGGCTGACGCTTGCACACGATCTGACGCAGATTGTGCCCGGTACCTTCAAGGGAAGGCTGTTCAGCAAGGGACATCGCGTCACGGCGGACGACATTCCGAAGCTGAAGGACATCGGCAAGGAGCACTTGTACGTCATCGAGCTTGCGCCGGGCGATCTGCACGAGGACGATGCCGCGCTTCGGCTCGCCGCCGCGCTCGCCGGAGAAGGAATCGCGTACGGCGAGCCCCATGAAGGAAAGGTGACGCTCAAGGCCGCATCGCCGGGGCTCGCCGTCATTGTGCGCGAAGTCGTGGACGCGATCAACGCGCTCGGCGAGATCGCGCTCGCCACGATTGCCGGCGGACGCTTCGTGACGGCCGGAGAGGCGCTCGCCGCTTCGCGGGCGATTCCGCTCGTCGTGCCCGAGGCCAAGATCGTCGCGGCGGAGGACATCGTGGCAAGCTACAGAGCGTCGCACGGCGGCGCAGCTCCCGTCGCGGTCAAGCCATTGCTCCGGATGCGCGCCGGGTTGCTGTCCACGGGAACCGAGGTGTTCACGGGGCGCATCGCCGACAAGTTCGGACCCGCCGTCCGGGCGAAGCTGGAGGCGCTCGGCTCGGAGCTCGCCGAGCAGCGCTTCGCACCCGACGACCGTCAAACAATTGTCAACCACTTGCACTACTTCCTCGAACGGCGTTATGATATGATACTGGTATCCGGCGGGATGTCTGTCGATCCGGACGACCGTACGCCGGGCGCCATCGCCGACGCGGGCGCCGACATCGTCAGCTATGGGACACCGATGCTACCGGGCTCGATGCTGCTCTTCGGCTATTTGGAGGGCGTGCCGATCTTCGGATTGCCGGGCTGCGTCATGCACGATCCGTATACGTCGTTCGACGTGCTGCTCCCGCGTGTGTTGGCAGGAGAGCGCATCACACGGCAAGAGATCGCCGCGATGGGGTATGGCGGATTGCACCGTTGACCGGCCACAATGTAGTCATTTCAGGCGCAATGTACGAATTTGCGACATGCGCCATTTCGTTTATTCGGTTTTAATGCAAGCCCAGTCACCAAGACAAGGGAGGGATAACCATGGGAGGTATTGGGGCATCAGGACTGATTCTGCTGATTCTCATCGCTTTGCTACTGTTCGGACCGAACAAGCTGCCCGAGCTGGGCAAGGCTTTCGGACGCACGTTGCGCGAATTCAAGAAGGGCGCCAACGATCTGATGGACGACAGCGAGCGTCCGGCTCGCCGCGAAGTCGCGGCGGCTCCTGAAGCGGAGCCGATGAAGGCCGAGCGCCGTCTGCCCGAATGACGGGTTGATGATTCCTTGCGGAACCTGCATGGATTCGGGTGGCCGGACATACTCATTTCATGAATACGGAGGGCGGCTTGATTTCCGGGAGCCGTCCTGATTTTTTATGCCCGGTGGGGCTGGGGGCGGAGGTCGCATATGGCGGAGCGCTCGGGCGCAAGGGCCGATACGATGGATATGGGCGGCATGCCGCTCATGGAGCATATCGGAGAATTGCGCAAAAGGGTCATTTATATCATCATCGTGCTGGTCCTCGCGCTGGTCGGAGGCCTGTTCGGCGCGGAGCCGCTGTTCGATTATCTGATCGACGCCGCACCGTCGGGGCAGGTCGACCTTAGCGCTTTCTCGCCGTGGGACGCGATCAGCCTTTATATGAAGTTCGCTTTTGTCATCTCGTTTGTCGTCGTTATTCCGTTCACCCTTTTCCAGTTGTGGGCGTTCGTCAAGCCCGCGCTCGGAAAAAAGGAACAGCGAGCGACGCTGCGATACATACCCGGAGCTCTTTTCATGTTTTTGGCCGGTTTGGCTTTTGCCTACTACGTGATTTTCCCGATGGCGTATTCTTTTACGGAAAAAGTGACAGAAAACCTGGGGCTGAAGCAAGTTTACGGGGCGAACCAATACTTTAGCTTCCTGTTCAACATCCTCGTGCCGATGTCGCTCCTGTTCGAGCTGCCGATTATCATCTTATTTCTCACCCGGATCGGCATCTTAAGCCCGGCGCTGCTGCGCAAGCTGAGGAAGCTGGCCTGGTTCGTCATGGCCGTCGTCGGCGTCGTCGTGACGCCGCCGGACGTCATCTCGGATCTACTCGTGGCGGTGCCGCTCATCCTGCTCTACGAGATCAGCGTGCTATTGTCTGCGAGCGCCTACAGCAAGCGTATGCGACGCGCCGCCGAACGGGAAGCCGCGTTGGACGAAGACGATTAGCGTGAATAGGGAACGTTTGCCGACAAGCGGCTGACTTTGCTTGCGCGGCGAACGTTTTTTTGTTTTTGCGCGTTTGAACGATATCCCCTTCGAACAGGAGAACGGGCACCATTTCCGCCAAATTCGTATGCGTCCTTGTATCTATTGAGTCCGGCCTAGGAAATTTGGCATGCGTTCCTGACTGAAGGGGATATCGTTCAAACGGGAGGAAACATAGTCTCCTAGGGCGAGAGAACCGTCCTTTTAGGGCGGTCGATTCAAGTTTGCCGACAAAAAATTAAAATCCTTTCATGCATTCGACATAATCCGATATTATCCAATACGAACTTGTGCTAAAATGTGTCTGTGATTCGAAATGGAAGTGCTTACATAGAAGTGGGCAAGCGACATTAATTCGGAGGGGTAAAGCATGCGCAATTCGGGATTCGGCTTGCAGACGAAGTTTTTGATCGGTTATGTCGCGTTGGTCGTTCTGCTGGCGCTGTCGTTTATTATGCTGGCGGCGGCTTCTGTGTTCAAAGGGCATTCGGCGTTATTAATCGAAGTGATCGTCATTTACGCGCTCATTGTGGTGGGCGGCGGCTTGGCGCTGCTGAGCGTCTCGCGCAAGCTGCTCCATTCGATCGGAGGCGTCACGGGTACGCTCAAGAACATTGCGGGTTCGGGCGGCGACCTGACCCAGCGCATTCCGGTTTATACGAAGGACGAGGTCGGCGATCTGGCGACGGCGGCCAACGCCATGCTGGACGGACTCCAGAAGATGATGAAGGAGCTTCGGGAAAATACGGCCGAGCTCGCGGCATCCGCCATTCAGTTGAAAACGGGCGCAGACGAGAACGCGAGAGTCAGCAGCGAAGTGTCGAGAGCGGTCGAGCGCGTAGCCGCGGGCTCGGAGACGCAAGTGACGCAATCGCAGCAAATCTCGGCCGTCATGACCGAGACGATCAGCGGTCTGACGCAGGTCGCCTCGACGACGACCGGCGTATCGGATGCCGCCCAGTTGACAAGAGACCGCGCGGAAGGCGGCTCCACGCTGCTTCAGACGACCTCGAGCGATATCGTGCAGGTCGAGTCGGCGTTCCGCTCGCTTCAGGAGACGGTTCGCGGCCTCAATCACAAATCCGAGAAAGTTATCGAAGTCATCGGATATATCTCGGAAATTTCGAGTCAGACGAACCTGCTTGCCTTGAATGCGGCGATCGAAGCCGCGCGCGCGGGAGAGCATGGCCGCGGCTTCGCCGTCGTCGCCGGCGAGATCCGCAAGCTGGCCGACCAGACGCAGCAGTCCGCCGTTCAGATCGCGACGACGCTCGAGGCGATGTCCGGCGACATCACCAAGGTGGCCGCCATGTTCGAGCAGAGCGCGGAGCAGGTGTTCGGCGCCGTATCGGGCATGCAGCACGCCGAGTCCGCGTTCAGAGAGATCGTCGGCGAGGTCGGCAAGCTGAGCGCCAACATCGGGGATGTCGCCGCGGCGGTCGAACAAATGTCCGCGGGCAGCCAGTCGGTGCAGCAATCGATCAGCGACATTACGCGCATCACGGAGGAGAATGCGTCCTTCACCGAGCAGGTCACCGCTATGAGCCAGCAGCAGCTGTCTTCTACGGAAGAGATGGCCCGTACGGCGGACAGGCTCAGCACGATGGCCGCCCGCTTGAAGACGTTGGTCGGCAACTTCCGAACGTAAAGAAGAGCTAAGTGGACGCTAGATGCCGCAACCCAAGCGTATAGGCCGGGACGTTTTGCGGAAACGATAAAAGGATGTCGAATGAGCGCGGATCCGCCTTTCATGCGGGTCCGCCTTTATTTTTTAACGCAAAGGGACTTGAAATGGTTATCCAAAATCAGTATTATAGGTATTGGTTATTAGCACTTAACACGATTGAGTGCTAAACTTCGCAAAATTCTCCGCAACGGAGTAAAAAAGGAGGCTATTTTCATGATCAAACCTTTGGGTGATCGCGTGCTTGTCGAAGCAAGCGCCAAGGAAGAAAAGACGCTGAGCGGTATCGTTCTGCCGGACACGGCCAAGGAGAAGCCGCAAGAAGGCACCATTATCGCGGTAGGCGCCGGCGCAGTCGGCAAAGACGGCGCGCGCATCGCGCTGGAAGTCAGCGTAGGCGATCGCGTTCTGTTCTCCAAATATGCGGGAACTGAGATCAAGTACGAAGGCAAAGAGTATTTGATTATGAAAGAAAGCGACATTCACGCGATCGTCGGCTAAGCCGGCGGACAACCGCTGACATAAGCAATCGCAAGCATTACCTATCCGAATAGGAACCAATTTCGAGGAGGGTTATTGAAGAATGGCTAAGGAAATCAAGTTTAGCGAAGACGCGCGCCGCGCGATGCTCCGCGGTGTGGACGCACTGGCCAATGCCGTTAAGGTAACGCTCGGACCGAAGGGCCGCAATGTCGTGCTCGAGAAGAAGTTCGGCTCCCCGCTGATCACGAACGACGGCGTGACGATCGCCAAGGAGATCGAGCTTGAGGACGCATTCGAAAACGCGGGCGCACAGCTCGTTAAAGAAGTCGCGACGAAGACGAACGACGTAGCCGGCGACGGCACGACGACCGCGACGGTACTGGCGCAAGCGATCATCCGCGAAGGCCTGAAGAACGTCACCGCCGGCGCGAACCCGATGGTCGTCCGCAAGGGCATCGACAAGGCCGTACGCGCCGCTGTCGAGCAACTGAAGGCGATCTCCAAGCAAGTCGAAGGCAGCAACGACATCGCGCAAGTCGCATCGATCTCCGCGGCTGACGAAGAAGTCGGCAAGCTGATCGCCGAAGCGATGGAGAAGGTCGGCAAGGACGGCGTCATCACTGTCGAAGAATCCAAGGGCTTCTTAACCGAGCTCGACGTTGTCGAAGGCATGCAGTTCGACCGCGGCTACGTGTCCCCTTACATGATCACCGACACGGACAAGATGGAAGCCGTGCTCGACAACCCGTACATCCTCATCACGGACAAGAAGATCTCCAACATCCAGGAGATCCTGCCTATCCTTGAGAAGGTCGTACAATCCGGCAAGCAGCTGCTGATCATCGCCGAGGACGTCGAAGGCGAAGCGCAAGCGACGCTGATCGTCAACCGTCTGCGCGGCACGTTCACTTGCGTAGCCGTCAAGGCGCCTGGCTTCGGCGACCGCCGCAAGGCGATGCTGCAAGACATCGCGGCTCTGACCGGCGGTCAAGTGATCACCGAAGAGCTCGGTCTTGAACTGAAGTCCACGAACGTGAACCAACTGGGCTCCGCCCGTCAAATTCGCGTCAACAAGGAAAACACGATCATCGTCGACGGTGCAGGCGACTCGAACGACATCAAGGCGCGCGTCAACCAAATCCGCGCTCAAATCGAAGAGACGACGTCCGACTTCGACCGTGAAAAGCTGCAAGAGCGTCTGGCGAAGCTGGCCGGCGGCGTAGCCGTCATCAAGGTCGGCGCAGCTACCGAGACCGAGCTGAAGGAGCGCAAGCTCCGCATCGAGGACGCGCTGAATGCGACTCGCGCAGCCGTCGAAGAAGGCATCGTATCCGGCGGCGGCACGGCGCTGGTTAACGTATACAACGCGGTTGCGGCCGTGAACGCCGAAGGCGACGAGAAGACAGGCGTCAACATCATCCTGCGCTCGCTCGAAGAGCCGATCCGCACGATCGCTGCCAACGCCGGCCAAGAAGGCTCGGTCATCGTCGAGCGTCTGAAGAAGGAAGAAGTCGGCGTCGGCTACAATGCCGCTACCGGCGAATGGGTCAACATGTTCGAAGCCGGCATCATCGATCCGGTGAAGGTGACCCGCTCCGCGCTGCAGAACGCCGCATCCGTCGCAGGCCTGTTCCTGACGACCGAAGCGGTCATCACCGACAAGCCTGAGAAGGACAAAGCGCCTGCAGGCATGCCTGGCGGCATGGGCGATATGGGCGGCATGGGCGGATTCTAATCCGAGCCACCGCGAATATACAAGCATACCGGCCGGACTCCAATCGGAGTCCGGCTTTTTTGCGTTGCGGCATATCGTCGGCAAGGGTAATAAAACGGTTATGGACACTATTTTGCTAAATAGGCGAGGAAAGAAGGCGTGATGCGGATGGAATGGGAATGGCTGCTCCGAATCGCGGCCGCCGGATTATGCGGAGCGATCATCGGCTACGAACGAAAGAGCAGAATGAAGGAGGCAGGCATTAAAACGCATTTTATCGTCGGCATGGGCGCGGCGCTGATGATGGTGCTGTCCAAGTACGGCTTCGGCGATCAGAAGGATTGGCCGAATCTGTCGCTCGATCCTTCGCGAATCGCGGCGCAGGTCGTCAGCGGTGTCGGGTTCCTAGGCGCGGGCATGATCATTTTGCAGAAGCAGACGGTCAAAGGGTTGACGACTGCGGCCGGCGTATGGTCGACCGCGGGGATGGGAATGGCGATCGGAGCGGGCCTGTATATTGTAGGCGGCGGCGCCGTCGTCCTGATCGTGCTCGGGCAGACGGTTCTTCAACGCAGCATCGGACGTCTGGGCCATGCGTCTGCCGAGCATGTCGGCATTCGGCTGGAGGACGGCGATGGCGCGATGGATGAACTGCTCGCCAAGCTGAAGGAGCTTCAGGTGTCGCTGGTCGCGATCGAGACGAATCGGGACGACAAAGGTGAGGTTGCCGTCGACCTGTCGATCAAGCTGCCGCCGTCCTGCGATAAGGAAAATGTGCTGACGTCGCTGCACGAGCTGCGCCACGTACGGCGCGTCGAATGGCAATAAAGCCATAATAGCGCGCAAAAAACGCAAGAAAAGGAAAGGGACAGTTTTTCCAGTCTATGGTACAATGAATACGCTTCAATACGGACGGAGCCGGGAACGCCATCCCGCCATACCAATCGTCAAAGGGGAAGATTTATCGTGCCAGCACTGGATATGCCGTTAGATCAGTTAAAGGAGTACCGGGGACGCAACCCGCGCCCGGCCGACTTCGACGAATACTGGGATCGCGCGCTCGCCGAGCTGAAGGCAACCGATCCGCAGGTCGAGCTCGTACCGAGCGAATTCCAGACGCCGCAGGCGGATTGCTTCGACCTGTACTTTACCGGCGTCAGAGGCGCGCGCATCCACGCGAAGTATATCCGTCCCAAAAACGTGCAGGAGCCGCATCCGGCCGTCGTGCAGTTCCACGGCTATTCGGGCAGCGCAGGGGATTGGAGCGACAAGCTCGCCTTCGCGGCGCTAGGCTATTCCGTTCTGTCGATGGACGCCCGCGGTCAAGGGGGCTCGTCCGAGGATGTGGGCGGCGTTAAGGGTAATACGCTGAACGGGCATATTATCCGGGGTCTGGACGATCATCCGGACAACCTGCTGTTCCGCCACATTTTCCTCGACACCGCGCAGCTCGCCGGCATCGCGCTCGGCCTGCCCGAAGTCGACCCATCCCGCGTCTACGCGGCAGGCGGCTCGCAGGGCGGCGCGCTCACGATCGCCTGTGCCGCGCTGGAGCCGCGCGTATCCAAGCTCGCGCCGGTCTTTCCTTTCCTCTGCGACTACAAGCGAGTGTGGGAGATGGACCTGGCGAAGGACGCCTATCAGGAGCTGCGCGACTACTTCCGCCGCTTCGATCCGACGCACGAGCGCGAGGAAGAAGTGTTCACCAGGCTTGGCTATATCGATCTTCAATATCTGGCAGACCGCATTCAAGGCGAAGTGCTCATGTTCGTCGGACTGATGGATTCCGTCTGCCCGCCTTCGACGCAGTTTGCCGCGTACAACAAGATCACGGCGAAGAAGGATCTGGTCGTTTATCCCGACTTCGGTCACGAAGGCCTGCCGGGTTCGAACGACAAAACGATGCAGTTCTTTATGCGGGACTAATTCGATATAACATGTTATAATAAGTTACGGTACGGACTCCCCCAGCGCGGGGGGGTCTGCTTTTGTTATTACACCCGAGGAAGTGAATGGCTTTGAACGTATCATGGAAGAGGAATTTGTACGTACTCTGGACCGGCGTGTTTTTTTGCAGCATGGCTTACTCTGCCGCCATACCGTTCATCCCATTGTTCCTGAAAAACGACCTGGGCGTGGAGCATCACGTCAACCAGTGGTCGGGTTTCGCGTTCGGCGTTACCTTTCTCGCAAGCGCGTTGATCGCGCCGTATTGGGGGTCTCTGGCCGACAAATACGGACGCAGGCCAATGCTGATCCGCTCGGGCTACAGCCTCGCGGCGCTGTACCTGATCACCTTTTTCGTGCAAGATCCGTACGTATTTCTGTTGGTCCGGGTATGCCAGGGCTTGCTCGCGGGCTACGTGCCGGCTTCGATCGCGCTGGTGGCGACGAACACGCCTGAGGAAAAATCGGGCTATGCGCTCGGCGTCATGGCGACGGCCAGCGCCAGCGGCGGCATCATCGGGCCGCTTGTCGGAGGCGTGGTGAGCCATCTGACGAGCAACCGGGAGGCTTTTTTATTTTCGGCGGCTGTCGTCTTCATCGCGGCGCTGATCGCAAGCTTTTTCGTCAAGGAGGAGAAGTTCAACCGCTCGGCGAAGCGGTCGAGCGTTCGCGAGGATCTGTCTCAGGCGATCCACAACCGCACGTTTATCACGCTGCTCCTGATCGTCGGCCTCAGCACCTTCTCCGTCATGATCCTCGAGCCGCTGCTCACGATCTACATGACTCAGCTTGGCGGGGAACAGGCGGACGCTTCGCTGCAGGCGGGCATCGTCTTCTCGGCGGTCGGCATCGCGACGCTCATCGCGGCGCCGCAGTGGGGGAAGATCGGCCAGCGGATCGGTTTTATCAAGGTGCTCGTCATCGGGCTCGCGGGCGGCGGCATCGGCAATCTGCTCCAATACTTCGTCGGGCACTACGTCGAATTCGGCGCGCTTCGCTTCGTATACGGCTTGTTTTTCGCGGGCGTCTACCCCGCGCTTAACGCCATGATCGTGCGGGTCACCGAGCCTGAATTCCGCGGCCGCGCCTTCAGCCTCAGCCAGTCGTCCACGCAGTTGGCCACGATGCTGGGACCGGTGCTTGGCGGCTTGCTGTCCGGTTGGATACCGATCCGCTGGGTATTCGTGCTGAACGGGCTCATGCTGCTCTGCTCGGCTGTCCTGCTGTTCCGCAAGCGGCACCTGGACCGAGTCGAGCCCAGCGTTGCCGGGGAGGCCCGCGGATGACCGTTTTTCTCCACATTCTCGTGAGCAACGTGCTTCCGATTTCGATATTGATCGCGCTCGGCATCGTATTGCAACGCGCCTTCAAGCTGGACATCCGGACGCTGTCGAAGCTGAACTTTTACTTATTTTCTCCGGCGATCATGTTCAAGCTGCTGTACAATACGGCGATCTCGCTCTCGCTGTTCGGCACGGTCATGGCTTTTTTCGCTTTATTTATGCTGCTCCAGTACGCGCTCGTCTCGGCGGTCGTCCGTCTTCGCGGATACGAGCCGTCGATGCGCAGCGCGATGCGATGCAGCGTGCTTTTTTACAATAGCGCAAACTACGGAATCCCGCTGAACCAGCTGGCGTTCCACAACAATCCGTACACGCTGTCCGTTCAGGTGCTGATCATGATGATGCAGTCGCTCATTCCGAATACATACGGCGTATACAGCGTCAACGCGCACAAGTCGGACTGGCGTCAAATTCGCCGGGTCATTCTGTCGATGCCGGTCATCTACGTGATTCCCGTGGCGCTGCTGATGCGCTACTTCTCGGTGCCGCTGCCCGACTCCGTCGTAACCTCCGTCGATTATTTGTCCAACGCCTTTATCGGCACGGCGCTCATCACACTCGGCGTCCAGCTGGGCAGCATGGCCTGGCGCATCAGTCGCAGGCTGCTGTCGGACATCAGCCTGTCCCTCGCGCTGCGGCTGGCCGCAGGTCCGCTGCTCGCCTGGGGCGCCTGCGAAATAATAGGCGCACACGGCCTGCTGGCAAGCGCGTTGATCGTCTCGTCATCCGTGCCGACCTCGCTCAGCAGCGTGCTGCTCGCCGTCGAGTTCGACAACGAACCCGAGTTCGCTTCGCAGACGGTTTTTGCCTCGACTGCGATCAGCACGGTGACGGTGGCGGCGGTGATCGCGATGCTGGGTGTTTGACGGCTGCATGCAACTATTCCTGATCTGGAAGCGTCTGGATGTTAGGCGGTAACAGAACGGAGGACGGCCGATGAGAAAATATGCGGTTTGCTGGCTATTGGGCGCGCTGCTGGTCTTGCAGGGGTGCGGAGCTCGCGAGGGTTTTAATGGGGCGGAGAACGGTGGAGAGTCGCCGAAGCCGCCTTCCGCATCCGCTTCGACCGCGCAGCTGCCTGCGTCGTCCGAAGACCCTTTTAAGATACCCGATGTGGTGCCGCATCTCGAGGTAACTGCAGGCGGCGTGACCTTTGAGGCGCAGAAGGGCGGCTACTGCTGGAACGACAAGGAGAAAGGCGTCGGCGTATGCGCGGATGCGGCAGCGATGCCGCCGAGCTTCGAGGATGTCAAGAACAAGCCGCCCGCGAACGCAGGTGACGAGATCGCGCTTGCCTGGTCGGGGGATCCGCCGGACAGCCTTCACAGCATCGTGTATTTCCCCGGATCGGAGCGGCCAGTCGAGGCCATCGAGCTGCAGGACGGGAAGCTCCGAGTCGCAGCCGGCAAAGGGAATCAATTGTACGTGGTGACGGCGACCTGGCCGCAAGGGACCGTGCCTTACTTTTTTGGCATTCGCGCAGACGTCGACGAAGATGCCAAAGAGACGACAGAGGCTGACACCGCCCTGCGCAAGCTTGCCTGGGAGGCGATGCCCGAGGGCGACAGGACAACCGTCGTCGGGGAGTGGCAGGAGGCGGAGATCGATGCGAAAGGGCTAGATCCGGCAGGCCTTGCTGCTGTCAATGGCGAGGGAGACGTCATCCAACTCCCTTCGACCGGAAGCGAGCGGCTAAGCACGGTTACTTTTCACACGAAAAATGAAACCATGCTCGGGCCGATGATTGCGGTGATCGAACGCGAATCCTGCGAGCTGCTTGGCTGGCTGCTCCGTGAATGAGCTTTGCAACCGATTGATACGACAGGCCGTTCTCGCCAATATGCGGGGACGGATTTTTTTAAATGTAAAGCGAAATTACACAGTTGACAGCCGCCCGATATTACTCTATATTTAGGATATGTTACTTAACTAAATAAAGCATGTTCCAAAATGTTAGTTAATTATGAGGAGGAAAATAAAATGGCAAAATCCGCATGGAATATTGACGCTTCGCACAGCTCGATCGATTTCTCGATCCGCCACTTGATGATCTCGAAGGTAAAAGGCACGTTCCACTCGTTCGAAGCGAGCGTTAACGCAGACGCTGAAGACCTGACGACGGCCGACATCGAGCTGTCCATCGACCTGTCCAGCATCGACACGCGCAACGCCGACCGCGACGCGCATCTGCGCAACGCCGACTTCTTCGACGTCGAGAATCACCCGAAGCTGATCTTCAAAGCGACGAAGATCGTCAAGACCGGCGACGGCGAGTATGACGTGACCGGCGACGTCACGCTGCACGGCGTTACGAAGCAAGAGACGTTCGAAGTGACGTACGAAGGCGCTTCGAAGGATCCTTGGGGCAATCAGCGCGCAGGCTTCAGCGCGAAGGGCAAGATCAAGCGCAGCGACTTTGGCCTGACGTACAACGCGGCGCTGGAGACGGGCGGCGTTATGCTGGGCGACGATGTTGCTATCTCGCTCGAGCTGGAAGCCGTTAAGGCGTAAGCCACGCAAAGCGAGCACTTATTTTTACTTGAAGCGGCGGAGCATCGGCTCCGCCGCTTTTTAGGTTGCCGAGCAACGCGATTCGCAGGTATATTAGCGCTAATAGCGCCGAGCGGCTATCGGCGCGCACGCAAGGAGAGTCGACATGCTCGAGATGTTCAGCTTCGACGCTGCGGTCCCGCTTCATCTGTTCGAATACGAACTGAGGAAGGAGCGTACCGAGCAGCATTGGCATTCCTTTTATGAGATCGGATATTGCATCGAAGGACGCGGCGCTTTTTTCATCGGGGAGGAAACGGTGACCGTCGAGCCGGGCACGCTGATGCTGTTCCCGCCTTACGAGCCGCATATCGCCATGGCCGAGGCCGAAGGGTGCCGGTTCGCGTTCGTTTATTTCAGCGAGTCGTTGTTCTCGCCGGAGGATCGGTATCTGCTGCGTCCGTTCGCGCGCGCGGCGACCTGGAGCGAGCCCGAATGGCGCTCGCATCGTCCTTCGTCGTTCGAACGGCCGGGCACGCTGCTCGCCGCGATGCTTGCCGAGTATGAAGCGAAGCCGTCCGCCTACGGTCCGCTGCTGCGATCGTCGATGCTGACGCTCGCCGTCTGGCTGTACCGCGCCGAGGAAGCGCGGTACGGACGCAGGGAATGGCGGGCGCGCAGCGATGCGCTTGAACGGCTGCGACCCGCGCTGGAGGCGGTGGCGGCGAGATTCGGGGAGCCGTTCGGGCTGCGCGAAGCGGCGGAGGCGCTGGCGCTCAGCGAATCGCGCACGCGGCATCTGTTCGTCGAAGGCGTGGGCAAGCGATTCAAGGAATATTTGACGTTCGTGCGGATGCAGGAGGCGAAGCGATTGCTGGCGACGAGCGATCTGTCGGTGACGGACGTGTATCTCGCCTGCGGCTTTCAGAGCGCGGCTCCGTTTTATCGATCGTTTCGGCAGCTCGTAGGCTTGAATCCCCAGCAATACCGGGAGAGATACATGAGCCGAGAATAGCCGTTTTTAAGAATGGAATCGGGGCAAAAAGAGATGAAAGCGCATCCCGTTCGGGTTAAGGTGAGGATAGCAATGACCGATACCGAAGGGGTGCGATAACGATGGCGGGATGGGAAAAGCTGAGCGAGCTCATGCGCAGGGAAATCATTCAAAGGGGCGAGGAAGGCTGCGCTGTGAGCGGGTTCGAGAGCAGGCGGGCGCAGTGCGGGGAAGACGAGGAGAAGCTGATGGCACTGTACGCGGAATTAAGCGCGCTCGAGCCGAGTCCGGACTTTCCTTTTGTCGAGCCGTCGGATCTGGCGGGCATCCGCGCGCTGCGTCCCGAGGCGAGCCGCAATCGAGAAGGCCAAGTCCCGGAGCTTGGCGAAGCCGCATGGCGCGACAAGTTTCTCGGCGCCTGGGCGGGCCGGCTGAGCGGCTGCGCGCTCGGCAAGCCGCTCGAGTCGTGGCCGATGATGGGGGGCTCGAACGGCAATCCGGGCTGGCGCAACGTGCAGCTCTGGTTCGAAGGCGCGGATGCGTGGCCGATCCGCGGCTATACGCCGCCGCGGTCGCGAGCCGAGTCTGAGCATATCAACCTGGCGCCATGGTGCATGAAGAGCACGCGCGAACAAATTCGCTTCATGGAGAGCGACGACGACGTGCGGTACACGGTGCTCGGCCTGCTCATGCTGGAGGAGAAAGGGCTGGACTGGGACGCTTGGGATATCGGCAAGCTCTGGCATGGCCGCTTGACCTACCAGCAGGTCTGCACGGCGGAGACGCAGGCCTATCTGAACTTCGGGCAAGTGACGTCCCATATGAACCGGGACAAGCCGGCGGATTGGGCGGCCAAGCAGGAGTGGGTGCGCACGTACCTGAACCCGTATCGCGAATGGATCGGCGCGCAGATTCGCGCGGACGGCTTCGCATACGGCGCCGCGGGCAATCCCGAGCTGGCCGCCGAGCTGGCATGGCGGGACGCCTCCTTTTCTCATGTGAGGAACGGTATCTACGGGGAAATGTTCGCGGCCGCAATGATCGCGGCAGCTTTCACGGAGACCGATCCTGAGCGAATCGTCGAAGCCGGTCTGCGAGAAATCCCGCGCACCTCGCGGCTTGCGCACGACATTGGCCAAGCGATAGATATCGCGAAAGGCGCGAAGGATCAGATCGAGCTCGTCAGTCGCATCTGGGAGGCGTTCAAGCATTACGACCCGGTCCATACGAACAACAATGCGGCGCTTGTGGCGGCGGCGCTGATCCATTCGGGCGGCGACTTCGAAAAAGGGATCGCGACCGCGGTGCTCGGCGGCTGGGACACGGACTGCAACGGCGCGACGGTCGGATCGATTCTGGGGGCCAGCCTCGGCGCTGCCGCCTTGCCCGCATCGTGGATCGAGCCGCTCAACGATACGTTTTACGCGGATCTGACCGGCTTCGACCCGATCTCGATCTCCGCTTGCGCGGAGCGGAGCTACCAAGTGTTCTTGCGAATCCGCGAACAGGCGGCGACGCTGGCCGGCAGATAAGGCGAACGGCGATCTATTTTGCGCCCTTCCTTCATAAGCATGAAGAGAGTTCGTCCCGAATTCGGCATGCTTAAGGAAGGGATGTGAGTCCCGGATGCGTAGAAAATGGGGACGCTGGCCGCCGGCTGGCAAAAGCTGGAGCTTGAGACTGCCCGCCTCGAGAGGCTGGAGAAGCGCGAGAAGCGCGAGAGGCACGAGGAATGCGAGGAGCGTCGCCTTCCGGCCGAGGCTGTTTTCCGGCTTCGGCAGAAGCAGGGGCTTCGTCGCCCGCCCTGGCAGGAGCAAGCCTGCCATACCGGGCCGCTCGTACTCAAGCCGCCCTCGCATAACCGGCAGCCGCGCGAGGCGGACGCCTCGGCTGCCGCGAAAGTACTTTTTTCTTGCGCTGCTCGCGATCGCGCTTTTCGCCGCCATCCAATCGTTTATGTACCTGGATCGCTATCTGAGAGAGCCGCTCATGTTCCTCGCCAAGGAGCGAATCACCGAGATGGCCGTGCAGGCGATCAACGCCGCCATCACGGAAAATATCGCGGCAGGGGCGGACGGCAGCAAGATGGTGCATTGGAAAACGAACGCGGACGGCAAGACGACGGGCATCGAGATCGATTACAAGGAGCAGATGCGCATCACCGCGCAGACGATCGCCGTCGTCGAGCAAGCGCTGAAGGAGCAAGAGGCACTGCACGAGCGCATCCCGATCGGCCATGCCATCGACAGCCCGTTCCTGTCGTCGCTCGGCCCGAGCGTGGCGGTCAAGCTGCACCCGATCAGCACCGTGCAGGCGGAGGTTCGGACCCGCCAGACGAGCGCGGGCATCAACAACGTCCTCGTCGAAGTGTACATCCACGTCAAGACCGATATCGCGATCGTCATTCCGTTCGACCGCGAGCCGAACCGGATCGAGACGGACATCCCGCTCTCCTACGTGATGGTAGCGGGGGATACGCCGCTCTATTATTACGACGGCAGCGGCAATCCTGTCGGCAGCGGCGCTTCGCAGGCGCCTGTGCTGAGCTTGCCAACGCCTTCCGCGTCCGCAGGTCCGTAAACGCAAGCTTGTTCCTTCCGAAGCCGGACTGCTATAATACAGGCAGCAAGCAACGAGCGCGAACGGAGGTCGGCGACATGGAGCTTCGCATATCGGAGGCCGCCGCGGCCTGCTTCCTGGAGGAATGGGAGTATAGCCGTGGAGACAAGGTCCGCGTCTACGTCCGTTACATTAGCGGAGGCAGCGAACCCTACGGCTTCGGCATCATGCTGGACGATCCGGTGGATCCCGCCGCGGAAGCGGATGCGGACGGCCTTCATTTTTATATGGAGAGCAAGGATGTCTGGTTCATCGAGCACGGTACGCTTACGATCGATCGCGACGAGGGCGGCATCGCCTTCAAGGTCGAATAGACTGGACGCGCAAAACTGACACCGTCGGAGGTTGGACTTTTGAGCAAGATTGCAGTCATTGGCAGCATTAATATGGATATCGTCAATCAAGTGGAAGCGTTCCCGCAGCCGGGCGAGACGATTCATGGCAGCGGCACCGTCTATCAGCCGGGAGGCAAAGGCGCGAACCAGGCGGTTGCAGCCGCCTTGGCGGGAGACGGCGCGCTCATGATCGGCGCCGTCGGCGACGACGCGTTCGGCGGCGTGCTGACCGACTCGCTGCAGTCGCGCAGCGTAGACACGAAGGGCGTATCGGTCAAGGCGGGCTCGTCGGGACTCGCGTTCATCACAGTCTCGGGGAGCGGGGAGAATACGATCGTCTTGTCCGCGGGCAGCAACGGCAAATTGACGGAGGCGGACGTCACGGACGAAGCGCTGTCCGGCGCGGAGATCGCGCTGCTGCAGAACGAGATCCCGCCGGCGGTCAACCTTCATGCGTTGAAGCTGTGCGCGAAGCTTGGGATCAAGGTGTGCTACAATCCGGCGCCGGCGGCGAAGCTTCCCGCGGAAGCGCTGCCGCTTATCGACACGCTCGTCGTAAACGAGACCGAGGCGGAAGTCGTCAGCGGCTTGACGGTGAACGGCTTGGAGGACGCCGAGCGGGCCGCGCGCGCGCTGCAGGCCGAAGGGGTCGCGCGAGTGATCGTGACGCTGGGCGGCAAAGGCGCGCCCGCGCTCGACCGGGACGGCGCCGCGCTGCGCGTGCCGGCGTTTAAGGTCGAGCCCGCGGACACCACCGCTGCGGGCGACACCTTTATCGGCGCCTACGCGGCTGCGACGGCGTCGGGGCTGGAGCTCGCGGCGGCGCTGCGCTACGCAGCGGCCGCGGCGGCGATCTCCGTTACGCGGCACGGCGCGCAGAGCTCGATCCCGGCGAAGGCGGAGATCGAGCGGTTTCTGCACGAGCGGGCGTAACGGGTACGGCCGGGCGCAGCGGATGGGCCGCGGCGCCGCGTTTGGCGGAACGGCAGAAAACGGCGCTCAGCGGGCGCCGTTTTTGTGCTGGTCCGCATCGGGATGCGAGTGCAGGAGCCGTTAGCAGGATTTCGCGCTGACTCGGTCTCGGGTGGTTATAGAGAAAATTGGAAGTGTTCTCCGTTGCTTCGCAAGCTGCAGAGCTTATGCCGCTTGCCGGAAAAACGGTACTGCTTTAGTGTAACTTTTTGCCCTTACACCACACGTTATATCGTATACGAGCCTGCAGAATAACTTTTTGACCTGCATTCCGTACAATCTACAGGACCGTTTCGGACCTACCTCTCTCCAGCACACTGTTCTGACTGCCGTTAACCGGCCACAGCCTCACCCGCCGCCCTTGCTGCGGCTTGAAAGCGCCTTGCGCTCGGATCGCTCCCAATTGTGAAGCAATGGGTACGGGTCGAACGCCCACTCCACCAAGCCGCGGTCTCGGTACACGCCGTAGTGCAGATGCGGCGGGAATTTCCCCTGCGTGCCAGGTCTTCCGTAACCCGAGCTGCCCACCCACCCGATCACGCGGCCGGGCTCCACGATGTCACCGGTTCGGATGCTTTTATCGAATCCGGACAAATGCGCGTAGTAATGGTACAGGTTGTCGATATCCCTGATGCCGATTCGCCATCCTCCGAATTTGTTCCAGCCCTTGACCTCCACCACGCCGTAGCACGTACTGCGTACGGGAACGCCCTGACCGGCGAAAATATCGGTCCCTTCGTGAATTCTGACGCCGCCCCATCCCCGCCTGTTGCCCCAGGTGCTGCGGTAGGAGTAGACGCTGTTCAACGGAAGCGGGAATACGTGTTTGGACAAGTTGAGCGTACCGAACGCCGAGTAGAGCTTGTCGAATTGCTGTACTCTTAGCACGGCTCGCGAACTCTGATAATATTCCCACAGCCCGATCGCCATATGGTCGACGCCGGTGCCCTGCAGCATCGTCTGCCGGACGACCGAATAAAGCCTGTCGACGTCGTTGTTCCTGTCGGCCATGCCGTCGCCGGACCCGTCGCGGCCGATGCCGCCGAATAGCGCGATCGAGAGTGGCGAGCGGTCCTCCGAATTCGGATTGAGCGCGCCGGCCCATCGTTCGGGCGCGACATAAGCGCCGCTGATGGCATGCTCGCCAAGCGGGCGCTCCTTGGGCCGCAGCCGTGTCATCGAGCGTTCGTACTGATCGACGGCCGCCACCTTTTGCCAGGTCAATCCCGTGATCGCTGCCACGTGGTCGTACAGCTCGCGCCGTGCCTTGTCCTCGCCGCCCGGCTCCTGGCCGTGAACGTGCGATACGATCGCAAAGCCCAGCGCGGCCGCCGCCGCCGCGACCCGCAGCGGATGCCGCAGGCGTATTGTCTGCGTTATTAGCCGTTCTAACATGATGCCACCTCGCATCGACTCCCCTTTCCCAAGTATCCGTAGCCTTTGCAGTACGTTGGTTTTTATGTGAATCATGCTATAATAAAGGACAGAAAGCGGGGGAATGGCATGAAGAACGGCGAGAAGACGCCCAAGCCCGACTGGCTGCGCATCAAGCTGACGACCGGCGACAACTATCAGGAAATCAAGCAGATGATGAGGGCCAAGACGCTCCATACGGTCTGCGAAGAAGCAAGGTGTCCCAATATATACGAATGCTGGGCGAATCGCACGGCGACCTTTATGATACTTGGCGATATTTGCACGAGAGCATGCCGCTTCTGCGCGGTGAAGACGGGGCTGCCGACGGAGCTCGACCTGCAGGAGCCAGAGCGGGTGGCCGAAGCCGCCGAGCAGATGAACCTGCAGCACTGCGTCGTCACCTCGGTGGCGCGGGACGACCTGAAGGACGGCGGCGCATCGATATTCGCCGAGACCATCAAGGCGATCCGGCGCAAGCTGCCGCTCTGCAGCGTCGAAGTGCTGATCCCGGATTTCCAGGGCGACCTCGAATCGCTGCGCATCGTCATGGACGCGAAGCCCGACATTCTCAATCACAATATCGAGACGGTGGCGCGGATGTCCAATCGCGTGCGCGCGAAGGCGAAGTATCCGCGGTCGCTCGAGCTGCTTCGCAGAGCGAAGGAACTGGCGCCGAAGATCCCGACCAAGTCCAGCATCATGCTGGGCGTCGGCGAGACCTACGAAGAAGTGCTGGCCGCGATGGACGATCTGCGTGCGAACGACGTGGACATTTTGACGCTTGGTCAGTACCTCCAGCCAAGTCCGGCGCATATGCCGATCGCACGCTACGTCCACCCGGACGAATTCAAGCAGCTCAAGGCCGAAGGCCTGGCGCGCGGTTTCTCGCACGTCGAGTCCGCGCCGCTCGTGCGCAGCTCCTATCACGCGCATTCGCAGGTGAAGTCCGCAGCGGCGACGGCGTCGGCCGTTCAAGGAGCGGCGGAGAGCTTGCCGGCGGCGGCAACGGGCGTCTGACGTCTAGCGCCTTGCGCGTCGGCGGGCCATGAATACCTTATTCGCGCGCGGCCGCTGGCGGTCGGCGCACGGGAGACGGAAGGAGAGCCTTGCGTGATCTATCTGACCGGGAACAACGCCTATTCCGTTGTTCGCGACCACAAGAACGGATGGAATCCCGAAGCGTTCCGGGAGAGATTCAGCGAGGTGCTGGAGCGATACGATTACATCGTAGGCGACTGGGGCTACAGCCAGCTCCGGCTGCGCGGTTTTTTCCGCGAGCCGCAGCCGAAGGCGCCGAAGGAATCCGTCATTTCGCATCTGTACGAATATATACACGAATATTGCAATTTCGGCTGCGCGTACTTTGTCCTCGAAAAGCTGGATCTTGCCGCCGTGCCCGAAGGCGCGGGCGTTCGGCTTGAAGAACTGCCGGCCGTTGCGCCGCAGGCCGCGGAGCAAGCCGCCGGCGACGCAGACGACGGCCAAGAGGGCGAGCCGGCTGCGCAGGCACCTGCGGCCGCCATCTCGCTGCCGTCCGGCGGCATGCTTATGCGCTGGCCGCTGAAGGAACGGCCGGGCGGCCGGGTGCCGGGGACGAGCCCGTCCGCGGTCGCACGCGCCGTATCCGAAGGCGCGGAGCGGCGCGCAGCCGCGGCGCAGACCGCGGCCGCGAGCGCACGCGACGAGATGTACGGGCGCGGCAGTCCCTTTGACGGCGCCCGCCAGGAGCGCGGCGGCGATAGTCGGGACCGCAAGCCGGGAGGCGGCGGGTACCGCGGCGGTTCGAGCGGCGGCGGCTACGAGCGGAGAACCCAGGGCGGAGGCTACAACAAGCAGGAGCAGCGCCAGCATCCTCGCGACGGCGGCGATCGCGCGACGACGTCCGGCGGCGAAGGCGGCGGGTACCGCGGCGGCTCTTCATCCGGCGGTGCGCCGGGCGGCGGGCATCGCAGCGGCGGCGCACCCGGCAAGTGGCCGAACAACAAGAACCGGCGTCGCGGCCCGCAAGGCGGGGGCCAGCCGGGAGGACCGGCGCCGGGCGGCGGACATTCGCAGCAGCGGTTTTCCCCGGGCGGCGCGCAGCAGGGCCATTCTTCGGGCAAGCCGCGCCACCACGACGGGAGCCAGCGGCCCGAGCACGGGCAGCGGGGCGAGCGGCCTGAGCACGGCGGGCGGCCCGAACGGAGCGACCGCTTCGACCAGGGTCCGCGCGCCGATCGTGCCGATTCAAGGCCGCGACCGGAACGCCCGAGCGGCGGCGCTCCAAGGTCAGGCGGCGAACCGCGAACCGACGGCGGAAGCAAGCCCGAACGGAGCTCCCCGGCAGGCGAGTGAGCAAGTACGTTAAAAAGACCGGCAGGGCGGCGATCGAACGCGCCTTGCCGGTCTTTTTGTCTTTTACTTGTGTGCTTCGTCTTCGCTCAAGTCGGCGAACGTCTTGCGCGGGAAGTTCTGGCTTAATATCTCCTTTGGCGATCCGATGAACGCGTTGCGCACGCGATTCCAGAACGGATGCGGCCGGTACCTTGCAAAGTGGATCTTCTGCTCAGCGACCGTACAAATAATCGAGCGCACCCCTTGAAAACGCAAGGTCAAGTGGTCGACGAGCAGCGACAGGTCGTCGGACGGATCGGTGACGATGTCGCAATGATGATGCTTCGGAAGAATGACGGACGAACCGAGCGTACGGTAAATCCGGTTGTTGATGGACGCCAGCTCCGCGATCTGGAGCGCCTCGAGCGAGGGATGAAGAATGGCGCCGTGCACGCTCTTGTTGTAGCCCGTGCTGCCCGACGGCGTAGAGACGACGATGCCGTCCCCGCGGAACATCTCGAAGGGCTCGTCGTTAATATTAAGCTGGGCGACGAGCGTGCCGCCCGGCCTTTTGAGCGTAAATTCGTTGAGGGCGAGATACGACTTGGACTCCGTATTCGTCACGACCTGAATATGCAGCAGCGGATAACTGACCTTCTGCGGCTCGGTGGACGCAATCAGCGAGACCAGCTCTTCGAGCTCGTTTTTTTTCCAATCGGCATAAAAACCCAGGTGGCCTGTGTGCACGCCGACGAAGGCCACGTCCTCGACGCGGTCCGCGAAGGAATGAAAGGCCTGCAGCAGCGTACCGTCGCCTCCGATCGAGACGATCAAATCCGGACTGCCGGGGTTGGACGTCAGCCCGCGTTCGCGCGCGAGCTTGTGGAACGTCTCCGCAAGTTCGCGGGAGAGCGAGTCGCCCCGGTCGAGCAGCGCATATTTCAATGGAATGCTCCTTCCCAGCTTAAGCGCTCAATCGTTGTCTGACATAGATGATAAACAATATCGGCGCTTAAGACAATGCCGGCGCGGCGCTTATGCCCCGTGAAGCCAGGGCCAGAGCAGGTAGACAAGCGCGACGCTGATTCCCGCATGCAGCAGCCGCGCGCGCGCGAAGGGGCCGTAACGCCAGCCGGTGCGTCCCATGAGCCCGGCGACCTGCGCATGCACGGACAGGCCGGCCCAGGCCAGGACGAACGCCGCGACGGCCACGCGGTCGATCAGGGCGGCGGGAATGCCGCCGAAGCCCGCGCTCGCTGCCGCCGCGGCGTTGCCCAGCGTCACCTCGAACGTCCCCTGCACGAAGGCGTTAGCGAGTCCGGGCTCGAGGCCGCAGGTTTGGAGCGCGAATACGATCGCATGCTTCAGCGGCAGCAGCAGGCCGCCGTGCAGGAGCAGCTGGAGCGTGGCCGAAAAGCAGACGACCAGACCGCCTACGACGATCATAAGGGCGAGCGAGGACTTGACGGCCTGGTTCAGCACGATGCCGAACGGCCGTCCATCCGCCATTCTCGCTTCGTGCATCGCCACAATCGCCCGTTTGAAACGGCCAAGCCCGAGCTTGGCGTCGCGTTTAGGCGCTTCAACCGGCGAAACCGGCTTCCCGGGGGCCGGCTTCGACCGCTCTTCGGGCTCCGGTTCCGGATCGTCCTTGCGCCACCGCAGCAGCAAGCCGACCAGCATCGCCCCGCCATAGTGAGCCACAGCCAGCACCGGCACGATGTCGAGCCGTCCGAAAAAGCCCAGGCAGACTGCGCCGATCAGAAAAATCGGATCGCTGGTCGTCGTCATCGAGACCAACCGCTCGCCTTCGCCGCGGCTCAGGAGGTTTTGCTCCATGAGCTGGGAGGTCAGGCGCGCGCCGATCGGGTAACCCGCCCCGAAGCTCAGCGCCAGCACGAAGCCGCCTGCGCCGGGAATGCGGAACAGCGGCCGCATGAGGGGATCGAGCAGCGCGGCGGCCAGGTGAACGATGCCGAAGCCGAGCAGCACCTCGGACAGGACAAAGAAGGGAAACAGTGCGGGAAACAGCACCTCCCACCAGACGGACAAGCCTTTGAGCGAGGCTTCGAGCGCGATGCTGGGCATGAGCAGCGCCAGCAGTCCGATGAGCAGGACGCATGCGCCAGCTCCGGTCACGGCCGCCACCCGAAGCCCTCTTCGAACGAAGCCGGCGTTTCCTTTTCGCGATAAGATGAAGTCGGACACGAGCGCACTTCCTTCCCTGGACCAAGCTGCCCTCTTGTCCGATTATATGCGGGGCGGGGCGGGAAAATTTCAAGGACGGCGCATTTGCGGCTGTTTAACTGCGGTTGCTTAACGAGAGCTGCTGCTATATATTGCAAGCATGGCCCGTCGATGGGCAAACGACGAGCAAACGCTTCGCAAACGAATCGAACGCAAGGAGGCGCGACCATTGAGCAGCGCAAACGCCGAATCGAAACTTTATGGGGGCGATTGTCCCGTCATTCCGCACTTCGAGGCGCTGTCCGCCATCCCGCGAAGCTCGGGACATGAACGGGCGGCGAGCGATTATGTGGCCGCATTCGCCAGAGCGCGCGGGTTTGAGACCGTGCAGGACGAATCTTTGAATCTGGTCATCCGCAAGCCGGCCTCGCGAGGTTATGAGCAGGCGCCGCCGGTCATCGTGCAGGGACATCTGGACATGGTCGGGGAAAAAAACGAAGGCGTCGCCCACGACTTCCTGACCGATCCGATCCGGCTGCGGCTGGACGGCGACTTCATGACCGCGGAAGGAACGACGCTCGGCGGGGACAACGGTCTGGGCGTCGCCTTCGCCATGGCACTGCTGGATGAGCGGAACGCGGAGCATCCTGCGCTCGAGATCTTGCTGACGACGGAGGAAGAGACGTCGATGAAGGGCGCAAGGAAGCTGGATCCCGCGCTGCTGAAGGGCCGCATGATGATCAACCTGGATTCCGACAGGGAAGGCATTCTCTATGTCAGCAGCGCCGGCGGGGCGCGCGCTTATCATACGGTGCCCGTCGAATGGACGGATGCGCCGCAGCAGGCGCGGGCGGGCCGGCTGCGCGTACACGGCCTAGTAGGCGGCCATTCGGGCGACGATATCGTTCACGAGCGCGCCAACGCCTGCGAGCTGCTCGGGCGGGCGCTCGACGGCTTGCGCAAGCGGCTGCCGTACGGCCTCGCGGACGTGCGCGGCGGCCTCGCGTCCAATGCGATCCCGCGGGAAGCCGAGGCGGTCTTGTTCGTGCCGGAAGCGCGTTGGGAGGAAGCCGAAGCGGCCGTACGGGAATGGGAAGCGGTATTCCAAACGGAGTATGCGGTGTCCGATCCGGGCGTAAGCGTCTCGCTTGAGGCGTCGGAGGGCGGCGCGGCTGCGGGGGATGAAGCGGCGCGTATCTTTTCAGACGCTTCCCATAGCAAGCTTGTCGATGCGCTGCTGCTCATCCCGAACGGCGTTCTTCGGATGGACAAGGCGATCCCGGGACTTCCGCGCACGTCAACCAACGTGGGCATCGTGAAGACGGCCGCGGACAGCGTGCGCTTCGAAAGCCTGGCCCGCAGCTCGCTCAGGTCCGAGCTCGATGCGGCCATGACAAGGATGGAGACGCTCGCCCGCCTTCTTGGCTGCGGCTTCGAAGCGGGCGATTATTATCCCGGCTGGCCGTATCGGATGGCATCCCGGCTGCGGGATGTTTTCGTGGACGTATACGGGCGCGAGTTCGGACGGCCGATGGAGGTCAAGGCGGTGCATGCCGGCATCGAATGCGGGATTTTCGCCGACAAGATTCCGGAGCTGGACGCCGTATCATACGGGCCCGACCTTTACGATATCCATACGCCGGCGGAGCGCTTCCGCATCTCTTCCGTCGAACGGACATGGCGTTATCTTCTCCTGGTACTGAAGTCGCTAAAGGATAATCCGGCATAAAAAAGCGGCGAAGACCTGCCCTTTCCGGGCAGGTGTTTTCGCGGTCATTTTTGTAAGCGATTGCAAAAAAGTAATGTCGCTGTTACATTCGTGTGGTACAATAGAACCACGATATTGCTTCAAGGAGTGATTAACGTGGCAGGAATCGTAGCAGGGCTTCTCATGTGCGCTTTCGTCTATGTCATTCGGGAGTCGCTCAGCGGTCCGGAGGAAGAGATTTAGGTCCCCGATCATCCAGTTTTCTACATCTTTCGATCGCCCGATAAGGGCGATTTTTGTTTTGTGCGAAAACGGCAAAATTAGGATAGAAGTCTTACGGTGTTGTGGTATAATAAAGGGACTTCAGGTAGTAAGTCCCGATAAATGCAAAATGAATCGGGAGGAGATTGCAACCTATGAACTACGGAACCGTGTACGAGGCAATCGGCGGAGCGCCTACAATCCGCAAAATGGTCGAAGGATTTTACCCGAAGGTGCTGCAGCATCCGCTGTTGGCTCCGCTGTTTCCGGAAGATATCATGCCTGTCATGGACAAGCAGTACATGTTTCTGACGCAGTTTTTTGGGGGACCAACATTATATTCCGACGCCTACGGACATCCGATGATGCGGGGAAGGCATCTGCCGTTCCCGATCACGCCCGCGAGAGCCGAAGCATGGCTGGATTGCATGCGTCGTTCGCTGGACGAGACGGAGCTGTCCGAGGAGCTCAAAGCCTTCGTGCTGGAGCGGCTGTCCGGTCCTGCGCATCACTTTATTAACAGCGAAGAGTAATTGACCGTCTCGCGCGTTCGCCGGGACGCGTCCTACATGGAGGGATCGGGATGGAACCCCTGTACCAGACCAAGGTTGCATGCGTGTGCTGCGAAGCCGAGTTCGTGACCTCCCGGGTAAGACCGAGCCTGAAGCGCGCGATACGATCGGATTCGGATTTTTGCTCTTATTTCAAATCGGTGAACCCCGATTTTTATGTTGTGCGCGTCTGTCCGTACTGCGGATTCGCCTCTACGGAGAATTCGAACCATCGTCTCTTGGACTGGCAGCGCAGCGCCTACCTCGAGCGCATCGGCAAGCATTGGAAGATGAACGACTACGGCGGAGAGCGCAGCGCGGCGGACGCGCTGGCGTGCTACAAGCTCGCGCTTCTGACGGGACAGATCATCAAGGAAAAGGATCGCGTCGTCGCGGGCATCCTGCATCATATTGCGTGGCTGTACAGGTACGAGGGCAATGTGGAGCAGGAACGCAGATTTCTGCAGTACGCGCTTGAAGCCTATATCAAGACCTACCAGTCCGAGCGCGAGCTGATGAACAATGCGCGCCTGCTGTACCTGATCGGGGAGCTGAACCGGCGGCTCGGTTTTTTTAACGAGGCGGTCAGATGGTTCAGCCGGGTCATTCACGACAAGAGCATCATGGATTCTGCGATGATACGGGCCTCGCGCGAAGGCTGGCAGGCGATCCGCGACGAGATGTCGGGAAAAGGCGCCGAACTGCCCGAAGAGATGCAGCGGATCGGGAGCTAAGGATGAGTCAGGCCCGAAGCGGCTTGTTCGCCAGCAAATAATCGCCGTCCGCATCTATGAGCTGAAGTCTCGACCGGCAGCAGGGCATGACGACCGTTCGCTTCATGAGTCCGCCGCGCAGCTGGTCGAGCTCTTCGGGCTTCAGCGGCAGGCGGACGTGGGATTGGCGGCAGAACGGGCATTCGGAAGCGTACACCTCGTTCATCTGGATGTCGTAAGGCAGGCTGTTGCGAAATGGAATCATGATCTTCCCCGCTCCTCTCTGGCAAAACCTTGTCCATTAACGATACAATAGATGGGACGGGCTGACAATGTCCGGGTGCCGATGGCGATCGGTCCGCCGATCGCCGGCAACGCGAGAGAGGACGGGATTATTGATGACGGACAGCTATTCCCTGATCTGGGATCTGGACAAAATCTTCTCCGGGGGTTCCGAATCCCCGGCATTTGCCGCGTTCTCCGAAGCGCTTGAAAAGGAGACCGCCGTCCTGCTCGCGGAGCTTCAGGCCGCGGCGGATGGCGAAGCTGCGGGCGACGAAGCGCTGAACGATTGGACGACCAGGCTTCAAGACCTGACGGCCCGGCTGCGGGAGGCGTTCTCCTACGTCGGCTGTCTGTCCGCGCAAAATATGGAGGACCGCAAGGCGACGGCTTGGACGGAGAAGCTCCAGACATTGTCCGCCAAGCTCGGCCAGTCGCTCGATCTGTACGATGCCGAACTGGCCCGGGTGCCGGAAGATCGGCTCGAGGCTTGGGTCGCTTCGGACCCCGTCTCCGAGATCGCCTTCGTCATTCGCGAGCGCCGGGACTTCGTCAAGGAGAAGCTGCCGCCCGCGCTGGAGGCGCTCGCCAGCGAGCTGGCCGTCGACGGCTATCATGGCTGGGGCGAGAACTATCAGACGATCGTCAGCCGCATCGCCATCCCGTGGGAGGAAGACGGCGCGGTCAAGACTTTGTCGGCGGGCCAGGCGTTCAACAAGCTGTCGCATCCCGTCCAGCAGGTGCGCGACGAGATGGGCGCCAAGTGGGAGGAAGCTTGGGCGGGGCAAGCGGATCTGGCGGCAGATACGCTTAACCGCCTCGCCGGCTTCCGTCTGAAGCTGTATCAAGCGCGCGGCTGGCACGATCCGCTCAAGGAGCCGCTGCTCATCAACCGGATGAGCCGGGACACGCTCGACGCGATGTGGGAAGGCGTCTCGGGCGGGATGGAGCCGCTTAAGCGTTATATGGCGGCCAAAGCCCGGCTGCTCGGCAAGGAACGGCTGGATTGGCACGACGTATCCGCCCCGGTGGGCGCGGAAGGCGGCGCAATCGGCTACGACGAAGCGGCCGCGCTGATCAAGGACGCCTTCGGCGGCTTCTCGCCCGCGCAGGCCAAGTTGGCCGAGCGTGCCTTCTCAGGGCGATGGATCGAAGCCGAAGACAGGCCTGGCAAGCGGCCGGGCGGTTTCTGCACCGACTTTCCGTTGACCGGGGAGACGCGCATCTTCATGACCTATTCCGGAACGCCGGACAACGTCTCTACGCTGGCCCACGAGCTGGGGCACGCTTACCATGATGTCTGCGTGGACGGGTTGCCGCAGTTCGGACGGAACTATGCGATGAATGTCGCCGAGACGGCGTCCACGTTCGCCGAAGGGCTCGTGAGCGACGCGCTGCTGCGCGCGGCAGGTAGCGACGCGGAGCGGCTGTCGCTGCTGGACGAACGGCTGCAGCGGGCTTCGGCGTTCTGCAACAACATCAGAGCGAGGTTCCTGTTCGAGACGAGATTTTACGAGGCGCGCAAGAACGGGATGCTCGATGTGCAGGCGTTGAACGAGCTGATGGTGGCGGCGCAGAAGGAAGCGTTCGGAGACGCGCTGGCCTCCTGGCACCCGCACTTTTGGGCGGCCAAGCTGCACTTCTATGCGACCGACGTGCCATTCTACAACTTTCCGTACACGTTCGGGTACTTGTTCAGCACGGGCATCGCGGCCGTGGCCGAAGCCGAAGGTCCGGGCTTTCACGAGCGCTACGACCGGCTGCTGCGGGATACCGGCCTGATGACGGTCGAAGAGCTCGGCCGGCGCCATCTCGGCGTCGATCTCGACAAGCCGGCGTTCTGGCAGGCCGCGGTGCGCCGCGCGACCGGCGACGTCGATGCGTTCGAAGCGCTATGTGCGCGTTAAGTTAATCGGTTGGACCGACGGCGAGAAGCCGATATATGGAAAATGAGCGGAAGAACCGCACACGATGGAGGTGTGCGGTTCTTTGCGTTTTCCGGGAAGTCGCAGATGCTGGATGGGTCGCAACGCCTGTCGTAGAGAAGGCGATTGCCGCTGAGCGGGCGGGATGGGGCTAAACGCCTGCTGTAGAGAAGGCGATAGCCGCTGAGCAAGCTGGATCGGTCGCAACGCCTGTCGTAGAGAAGGCGATGGCGGCTGAGCAGGCTGGATGGGTCGCAACGCCTGTCGTAGAGAAGGCGATGGCGGCTGAGCAGGCTGGATGGGGCGCAACGCCTGCTGTAGAGGAGGCGATTGCCGCCGAGCGGGCTGGTTCGGGCGCAACGCCTGCTGTAGAGAAGGCGATAGCCGCTGAGCGGGCTGGTTTGGGCGCAACGCCTGCTGTAGAGAAGGCGATTGCCGCTGAGCGGGCTGGATGGGGCGCAACGCCTGTCGTAGAGAAGGCGATTGCCGTTGAGCGGTCTTACTCTGGCGCAACGCCTATTGTAGAGAAGGCGATGGCCGCCAAATTTCCTCCGAGTAAAGCGAAAGTTGCCAATCAAATCGTCGTTTTATAAGTATATAAATCACAATATAAGAAAAAAATGAATCATTTAGTCGAATTTTCTAAATTTTTTGTTGAAATTTTTTATATATCTATCCTATAATGATTCATAAGTCATAGTTAATACTTGGCGACATTGGGGAGTAACTCCCAGATTAGAGGAGGAGAATTATGGCGTATGAGTTTGAAGTCCCGCTGGCGAGGCAAGTGGATGTGGCTTTCAGGCAGATGGAAGGCGAGTTGAAGGGCATGACGGCCGGGACGATTGTTCTGCAAGTGCGCAACGATACGGTAGGAAAGTTCGGAATACGCCATTTGCCGGTCGATTTGGCGGAACGCCGGACGACAGGGGATGCCAAACCGGACGGGCTGACGGATGAGTTGATCGTGGAGCTGCGTAGTGCGGCGGTGGAGGCGATGCGGCGCAAAACGAGCTGGACGCATGGCGAGGTTACATATGATTTTGGCATCAAGCATGGCAAATTATACTTAAGCGTAACGGTCGAATCCAACTACAATATGGCAAACGTTTTATTTCATGTAAACAACAAGAAATTCGGAAAACGCGACCGATCCGGCGAACAATAAGCGGACAGCTCGTTTCATATGGAGGCAAGCGCCAGGGGCGCCTGCCTCTTCTTTAATTCGTTTTAATGGAGCCACTGCAGCTTCTCGGCCAGGATCGAGCCGGCCAGCACGAGGCCGAAGACGAGGAGCGCGAAACGGATGACGAACGCTTTGCGGAACACGGCGAGCATGACGGTCAGTCCCTTGAGATCGATCATGGGCCCGAAGACGAGGAAGGCGAGGATCGCCCCCGGATGGAACAAACCGTCGAGGGGCGCCGCCACGAACGCGTCGGAGGTGGAACAAAGGGAGAGCAGGAATGCGAAGCCCATCAGAGATATATGCGATAACCAGCTGTGGCCTGCCGCGGCCTCCAACGTCTGCGCCCGAAGCACGGTTTGAACGAGCGCGGTCAGTGCGGCTCCGATCAACAAATATTTTCCCATGTCGCGCAGATCGATCATGGCGTGGGAAGCGATGGACGACACGGCGCCCGATATTCGCGCGCGGCGACCCAGCCCCTCGAACGCCCCATGACCATGTCCGTGTCCATGTCCGTGCCCGTGGCCATGTGCATGTCCGTGCCCATGATCGTGCCCGTGACCATGATGATGGTCATGCCCATGTCCATCATCATGCTCGTGCCCATGCGTGCATCCGACAGCGCCTGCGTCTTCCTTAAATGGGCTGCGCCGCATAAAGAGGAGCAGGGCCGTGCCTGCCGCCAGCGCTACGGCGAGGGCGAGCAGCAGGCGCGCGAAGGCCATCGCGGGATCGCCGTCAAAGGCGGCGACTGTGGAGGCGAAGACGATCGGATTGACGACGGGGCCGGCGATGATGTAAACGATGCCGATATACGCCGGCAGCCCCTTGCGGATCAAGCGGCGAGCGACGGGAATCATGCCGCACTCGCACAGCGGGAGCGCGATGCCGAGCAGGCTGCCGAACAGCACGCCGCCCAGCCGGTTTTTGGGAGCGGCGGCGCGGACGATCTTGTCGCTGACGAAGGTCTCGAGCGCCGCAGAGACCAGGGCGCCGAGCACAAGAAAAGGAAACGCGTCGAGCAGGACTGAAAAGAACGATCGTAAAAAAACGGCCGGTCCATTCGGGTTCAGTTTCCACATCAAATACAGGCATCCTGCGGCAGCCGCCCAAGTCGCGCCGCGCAGCGCAGTCAATGTCATGTCCATGCACGCTCCTCTCCGATCGGACGCGCGCGGGACGTCGTTCCCGCCTGGCAAGCACAAGCGAGCCGCGCGCCAACGATTACACATATGCGCGACTTGTCCGCTTCCAGAACCAGCAATTAAATGCGGGCAAGGACGTTGTCGCCCGTAACTCTGCCATGGAGCAGACAACCGGCAGCAGGCGGTTGACTTCTAACGCGCCTCGCGTATAATGAACGATAACATACGAGGCGATGATGAGAACAAGTAAGCAGGGCAAGGAACTTCAGAGAGCCGGCGGCTGCTGCGAGCCGGCGTTCCTCCAGTGCCGAATGGATCTCGGAGCCGACTGGGAAACGAATCTTCGCGCTGCTCGGGCCTTTGGCCTGCTTGGCGGGCAAGGCTCCCATCCAGTCCGTCCGTTCCCCGTTATCGGAACCAAAGGCTCGCGTTTGGCGCACCGTCTCAACCGGCGGCTTGCGATCGACGAGAGCGAATTAAGGGTGGCACCACGACCTCTTCGTCCCTTTGACGAAAGAGGTCTTTTTGCGTTTTATCCCTGCGAATCGAAGGAGCGATTGACAATGAGCGAAGCTATCGGAAAAAAACGCGTCCTCTCCGGCATTCAGCCGAGCGGCCAGCTGACGCTTGGCAACTACATCGGCGCGATGAAAAATTATGTCTCGCTGCAGCACGAATGCGACAGCTACTTCATGATCGTGGACCTGCACGCGATCACGGTGCCGCAAGAGCCGGCGGCGCTGCGCGAGAATACCGAATCGGTGGCGGCGCTGTATCTGGCGGCCGGCATCGATCCGGAGAAGGCGGCCGTGTTCGTACAGTCGCATGTGCACGAGCATGCGGAGCTGGGCTGGATGATGACGACGCTCTCCTACATGGGCGAGCTGGAGCGCATGACGCAGTTCAAGGACAAGTCGGCGGGCAAAGACGCGGTCGGCGCAGGCTTGTTCGTGTACCCGCCTCTGATGAGCGCGGACATTCTGCTCTACAAAGCGGACCTCGTCCCGGTCGGAGACGATCAGAAGCAGCATCTGGAGCTGACGCGCGATCTTGCGGGCCGCTTCAATCATCGCTTCGGCGAGACGCTGGTCGTGCCGGAGCCGTTTATTCCCAAGGTAGGCGCCCGCATCATGTCGCTGGACGACGCCACCAAAAAAATGAGCAAGAGCAATCCGAACGCCGGCAGCTACATCGCGCTGCTCGATCCGCCGGACGTGATTCGCAAAAAGCTGTCTCGCGCGAAAACCGACCTGGGCCGCGAGGTCGTATACGATCCGCAAAACAAGCCGGAGATCAGCAACCTGCTCAGCATCTACGCCAACTGCTCGGGCGAGACGATCGAGGTCGTTCAAAGCCGGTACGAGGGCAGAGGCTATGGGGACTTCAAGAAGGATCTGGCGGAACAGGTCGTCGGCGTGCTTGAGCCGCTGCAGCGCCGCTATGCCGAGATCCGCTCCTCCGGGGACATACACCGCATTTTGCGTCAAGGCGCCGAGCGGGCGAGCGCGGTCGCCGCGAAGACGTTGTCCGAGGTAAAGGAAGCGATGGGCTTCCTGCCGCCGCTAAAATAAGTACATGAAAAGGAAAGGCCTGCAACTTCCCCCGGCGGAGGCGTGCAGGCCTTTTCCATGCGATTAACGCTGTCTGATCTCTTGCCGCTTGGCCATCTTCGACTTGAGCGTGAAGCCCCAGCCGATGAAGGCGAACGCCAGCACGGCCAAGCCGGAGGCGAGCCATCCGTTATAATCGATCGATATCGCCGTGCCGAGCAGAAGCAGCATGGAGACGACCGCGAACAAAAGTCCCAAAGGTTTGTTCAAAATGTGTTCACCTCCCGAGTATAGTTTTCTTCAAGCATAGCATAATAACAACGCAAGCTTGCAACCAACACCACTCTAAGCAGGACGAAAGGAGAAATATCAATCATGGCAAGCAATAGCTCCGGTTCCCGTAATCAAGTTCTGGTCCCGCAAGCCCGCCAAGCGCTGGAAAGCATGAAGATGGAAGCCGCTCAATCCCTGGGCGTGCAAATCCCTTCCGACGGCTACTATGGCAACGTAACGTCCCGCGACGCAGGCTCCCTTGGCGGTTATATCACCAAGAAGCTGGTTCAAATGGCCGAGCAACAACTTTCCGGTGGCAGCCGCTAACATTCGTTAGCTCACCGAAAGCCCGAGGAAACCCCTCGGGCTTTTATTGTGCGCTTAACCGGCGTCAAGGTCAACCTTTGGCGGCAAAAAAATGATCGCGCGCGAAAAAAAGACGGCCGAGGCCGTCTTTTTTCGGAAGCGGGCGATCATTTGCGGCTAGATCGGCTAGATCGGCTAGTAGGCGTTCATGCGAAGCCGTTTTTCCAGCCGCTCGTCGCTAAGCCAACCGACGTACGACTGAAATACCTTATAGGAAGCGTCCATCATGACCGTCGCCACGAAAGGATACTGCTTGCGATGCCGGTACCGGATATCGATCCAGCGAACCTCGTAGCCCCAAGGCTGCTCCCTGACCTGCGCGCAAGGAAAAGGCGTGACGTTCAACAGCGCTTGCACGTCCTTGTTCTTTTTGGAGGCTTCCACTGCCGGGTGAACGTCGCATTTCGTATGGTCGATCCAATGCACAGCGCCTTTGTCCCATTCCCCGATGGCGAATGTGCAGTCCGTCGATTGCCGCACCAGATTCCACCGATGCAGGTTCAGCGTGGGCAGCAGCGTGTACTGATCGCCTTCCCGCCGCTGTGGATCAAGCGAGGGGATGCGGGCCGACAGGCGACGGTGTACGACGCTCCGCCAGGCGTAGTACACGGCCAGCAACGCGTACAGCACGGGGAAAACGACGGTGGGACGCGCCCAGCCGGTCAGCCATAGCAAAATGGCGACGAGATGCGCGCCGAAAATAAACGGATCGAAGATATGGATGATATTCCATGCGATCCACTTCCGCGTGACGGGCCGGAACGCTTGCGTGCCGTAGGAGTTGAACAGATCGCTCAGTACGTGAAAGAGCACGGCGAGCAGCACCCACAAGCCGATATGCCACCAGGACACGCTTCGGAACAGAAGAGACACCGCGAGCGTGATCAGGACGGTCCAGCCGGCGATGGCCGGAAAAGAGTGGGACATGCCCCTGTGGTTTTTGATATAATCGGCATTGCTCTTGAAGCGCAGCACCGTATCGAAATCCGGGGCCTGGGAGCCCGCGATCGTGCCGATCAGTACCGCGACGGGGCCGTAAGGCTCGGAGGCGATGACGGGATCGATCAAGGCGAGTCCGCCGAGTCCGAGCCCGAAAACGAGATGCGTCCCGGAATCCATGATCATGATCTCCTTTGCCGTCAAATTCGCCGCGGGCGCGGCATCGGTATAGTATGGGCGCCGCATGATTCAAATATGAGGGGGAGACGACGCATGTCCCTGATCCTGTTTTGCGAATACAGCATTCCGGAAGCGAACCGGGAACGATATCTGGCTTGGGTCCGCGAGGAACCGTCGAAATGGGAAGGCGCGGAGCTGGCGGAAAACCGGGAGCAGCCCGGCGTTTTCGTCGAGCTGCGCCGGGCCGCGAACGAACGCGAAGCCGAAGCCATGAAAAAAGAACGCCTCGAGGGGCGTTCCTGGTCGGAGATGGCGTCTTGGGCAAAGGGCGGACGGGAAGGTCTGAGAGTGTGGACCTTCGCGCCCGTCGTCCCCGGGACGGCGCCGCTTAGCGGCGAGTGACGGGATTGTTCGCCGAGCCGAAGGGCAAATTATAATTAAGCGGCTCGTCGAACGTAATGTAGTCGAGGTTCACCATGAGCAGCAGGAATCGCATGCCTGTAGCCGGATCGCTGATAATAATGTGATCTCGCCCAGCGGCTTCGAGGACGCCTTTGAAGATTTTGGCGTTCCATTCGCTGTTGTTTTCGTAGGTCATGTAGAGTGTGGCCACTTTGCCGAGGTTCATGCGCAGGATGTTCTCGACGAACGATTCCTCGCGGCCGGTCGTCGGGAGGAACGTGGTGACCGGCAGCGCGCCGGTCGCGGCCGGCGGCGTCATATTCATGGGCATCGAACCGTTCGGTGCGGTCGTCATACCGGAAGGCATCATACCTGGCATCATGCCGGGCATCATACCGGGCATCATGCCCGGCATCGTCTGCATGCCGGACATGGGCTGATTGGCGGTTGCGGGGCTCATCGACATTTGCGGCATGCTGCCTTGGGGCATAGCCATTCTGTTGTACAAGGGAGATCCTCCTTTAATTGGGCGGCGCTTATATGCGCCCGATCGTACACGAGCGGCCGATTCATGAAGCTTTAAAAGCAATGGGCGAATGTCTCCGTACAGTGTATTGCGCCCATGGGCGAAAGGTGACAGTATCCGCCGACGCTTTTTGACGCTTTGACGGCAAACGGATGTCGGCCGGGTGGCGCACAGGTGGCGATTTGATGAACAGCCCCGCGCGAACATTGTCAAGGTGTGCAGATTTGGTTATCATCTAATAGAAGGAAATAGATAACGTTTCAGCCGCTTGCGGCTTTTTATGTTTGAAGGAGGCACACCGTGTTCAAAGATCTTGTGGCCCTGACCAAGCCGCGCATCATCCGTCTTAACCTCATCGCGGCATTTGGCGGGTTCTGGGTCGCGTCGAGGTGGCAAATTCAGAACTGGGACTTTTGGGTGGAACTGTTCTGGATGCTGATCGGCACGACGCTGACGATGGCCGCGGCTTGCGTCTTTAACAATTACTGGGATCGGGACTTCGATACGAAGATGGCCCGCACGAGCGATCGCGCGCTCCCGCAGGGACGGTTGTCGCCGGGATTCGTGCTGGGCTATTCGATCGTGCTCGGCGTGCTCGGTCTCGCCACGCTGTTCGTGTTGGTCAATCCGCTATGCGGCTGGCTGGGACTGCTCGGCATGTTCGTCTACGGCGTCGTCTACACGATCTGGCTGAAGCGGACGTCCACCTGGAGCACGTCGATCGGCGGAATCTCCGGCGCGATGCCGCCGGTGATCGGGTACTGCGCGGTGACCGGCGAAGTGGATGCCGGCGCCTGGATTCTGTTCGCGCTGCTCTTCCTCTGGCAGCCGCCGCATTTCTGGTCGCTGACGATCCGCCGCGTCGAGGAATACCGGGCTGCGGGCTTCCCTGTCCTTCCGGTCGTGAAGGGCATTCTTCGGACGAAGTGGCAGATGATTCCTTATATTTTGCTTCTGCTGGTCGCCTCGATCCTGATGTATACGTACGATTACGTCGGTATCTATTATCTCGTGCTGTCGGTCGTCATCGTCGGCGCCTGGCTGATCCACGCGATCTCGGGGCTTGTGGCCAAGGATACCGAGAAGTGGGCGAAAATGGACTTCCTGTTTTCCGTCAACTATTTGATGGTTATGTTTCTCGTGATGATACTCGATACGAACGGAGTGTAACATAGATGTCCCAAGAGTTCGAAGGACCCGGCGTATCCGGGAATCAAGATCGGCCCGGCCCAGGTTCCGCGCCCCTGAACGTCAATGTTAACGGCACCGTTCAGGTCAAGCCGGCGAGGCCATGGTACGTGCGCTACGGCTTTTCGCTGGCGCTGTTCGCGCTGCTGCTTGTGCTGATCGCCTGGCTGCTCATCCGTCAGCAGCAAGCGGACAAACTGCCTGTCATCGGCGCCGCGCCTGACTTTACTTATCAGGATATCGACGGCAACGACGTCAGCATGAGCTCGCTCGACGGCAAGGTGCGTCTGGTGTACTTCTTCTTCAGCAACTGCCCGGACGTCTGCCCGCCGACGACGTTTATGCTCTCTCAGGTACAGGATAAGCTCAAGGCAGAGGGCGAGTTCGGCAAAAGCGTCGATATCGTCTCCGTGACGATCGATCCGGTGCGCGATACGCCCGAAGCGCTTCGCGCGTTCGGCGACAAGTACCATGCCGACTATACGGGCTGGAAGTTCCTGCGCGGCGACGAAGCCGAGACGGCGGATCTCGCCTCCAAGTACGGCCTCCTCGCAGCCAAGGATGCGGAAGGATTTTTCTCCCACATGAACCTGATCGTCCTCGTCGACAAGAAGGGACGCATGCGCGAGCAGATCTTGCCGGAGTCGTCCGGCATCCCGAACTCGGCGACCGCCGACGACGTATACGCCAAAGTCAAAAAGCTGATGTAAGATCGACAAGCACCCCTTACGCGCCATTAATGGCACTGAGGGGTGCTTTGCTTTTTGCGGGGTAAGGTCTGTTGGGGGAGATCGTCGAGGGACGTGGGCTAGTTCTTCCAGGGATCGGCGTCGGGAGCCGGGTACAGGATAAACTCCTCAAGTCCCGCCTTTTCCAGCTGCTGAATCAGATATTCCTCGGGCGTGCCCTCCACGCCGGCATAGCCGCGCCTGGTGTAAATGTGATCCGCATCCGGGAAAACGTCGCGCAGGACGCCGCGGATGCGTCGCCCGGACGAATCGTTGTCCATGTATAAGTAGACGTGCCTGCGACCGATCGCCTTGCGCAGCGCTTCGATCCGGCTCGAGCTGAGCGTGCCGAAGGTGCAGTGGATCGGCACTTCAGGGGACAGGACGCGCGCGAGCCGGCTGCGGTCGTTTTTTCCTTCGACGATGATGGCGATGTCCAACGCGCAGGCGCCTCCTCTTTGAAGCGAGAAGCCGGTTCGGGCCGGCCGTCGCGATTTCATTTTGATCTATTGTACCACAAGGGCCGGGCATGCTAAGCGTATGCGGCTGAGGCTGAGGCTGCGCGATTGAGACCGCTGTCAAAAAGTTTTAGAATAAGGCCTATACGCAAGGACCATCTCTCACCGGGAAGTGATGCAGGTTGAAGCCGAAGCGGATGCTCAGGGATTACATCAAGTCGAAGTGGCATGTTTACGGTTTCGCGATCCTGCTCATCGCGGCGGGCAATGCGATCCAGTCTTATTACCCCCGGCTGCTCGGGAGCTTTACGGACCGGCTGCAGCAGGGCAAGCTGTCCCACGATGCGATCGTCGATTACAGCCTGGCCTTGCTAGCGGTGGGCGTCGCGTTCGGCGTGCTGGCCGGGGCGGGCCAATACGTCGTCATGCGGCTCGGCCGATTGTACGAGTTCGACATGCGCAAAAAGCTGTTCGCCCACTTCACGACGCTGAGCGAGCGCTTCTACTCCAAAAACGGCGTCGGCAAGCTGCTCAGCTATGTGATGAACGACGTGACCGCCGTCCGGGAATCGATCTCGATGGGCATCAACCAGACGACCAACGCGACGATTCTCATCTTGTCGGCGATGGTCATGATGACGCTCAGCGACATTCCGCTGCGTCTCGTCCTCGTCTGCGTGCTGCCGCTGCTGCTCATCCCCTGGATCGTGACGAGGTTCGGTCCGGTCATTCGCAAGCGATCGCTTAACGTCCAGGACTCGCTCGGCAAAATGACGGAATCGGCGGAGGAGCAGTTCGGCGGCATTCGCGTGACGAAGAAGTTCGCGGCGGAGGCGACGATGAACCGGCGTTTCGGGGAGACGGTCGACCGAATTCGCGATAATCAGCTGCGCCTCGTGCGCGTCTCGTCGCTGTTTCAGGCGATCATCCCTTTTCTTGGCGCGCTCTCCATGATCGTGACGATCGCCTACGGCGGGTACCTGACGATCCGGCATACGATCTCGCTGGGCAACTTCGTCGAGCTCACGTTGTATATTCGCATGATGGTCGCGCCGCTGCAGCAGATCGGCAACGTCATCAACACGATGCAGCGTTCGCGCGCTTCGCTCGAGCGGATCGGGGACCTGATGGCGGTCGAGCCGGATATTCGGGAATCGAAAAGCGCCCGGCACCGCAGTCTGGAAGAAGCGTCGGTCAGCATACGCGGACTTAGCTTCGCATACCCGGATGCCGAGCGGCCGTCGCTGCGCGATATCAGTCTCGACATCGCGCCGGGCCGGACGCTCGGCATCCTGGGCAAGACGGGCAGCGGCAAGACGACGCTCGTCAAGCTGCTGCTGCGCGCGTACGATCCGCCGGCCGGCACGATCCGCATCGCAGGCGCGGACATCCGGGACTTTACGCTCGAGAGCCTGCGTGCGCAGATCGCCTACGTGCCGCAGGAGGGCTTCTTGTTCAGCACGACGATTCGCGACAACATCGCTTTCTACAAGCGCGATACGGAGCTGCCCACGGTAGAGAAGGCCGCGAGGCAGGCACAAATCTACGGCTCGATCGCCGAGCTGCCGGAGAGCTTCGACACAAGACTGGGCGAGCGGGGCGTCACGCTCTCCGGCGGACAGCGCCAGCGGACGGGACTCGCCCGCGGCCTCATTAAGGACGCGCCGATCCTCATCATGGACGACAGCGTCAGCGCGGTCGACGCAGTCACGGAGAAGCGGATCATCGACGGCATCCGCAAAGCCCGCAAGGGCAAGGCGACGATCATCATTGCGCACCGGATCAGCGCGCTCAAGCATGCGGACGAGATCGTCGTCATGGACGAAGGACGCATCGTGCAGCGGGGCACGCACAAGGAGCTGCTGGCGCAAGCGGGCCTGTACGCGACGTTGCACGCCATTCAGGAGGAGGGAGGACGCGAAGATGCAGAACCGACCGCCCGCTGACCAGCGTTCCGCCGCCGAACAGCGTACCGTTTCTGACCAGAGACCGCCTGCCGACCAGAAGGCCGCCTTTCGCGCCTTTTTCGGCTATATTCGCCCGCACAGACTGTCTTTTCTTCTCGTCTTCTGCTGCACGGTGCTGGCTATTGCGGCCGATCTGGCGCAGCCATACCTCGTCAAGGTCGCCATCGACGACAACATTCTGAAGGGCAGGGACGACTACGGCACGCTGCTCGTCATTTGTGCGATCTATTTGGGGCTTGCGCTTGCCGGCTTTCTTTTCACTTATTTGCAAAATAATTTGCTGCAATATCTCGGCCAAAACATTATCGGCCGCATTCGCAAGGATCTGTTCGCGCACATCGGCAAGCAGTCGATGTCGTTTTTCGACCGGATGCCGGCGGGCAGCCTGATCACGAACGTGTCGAGCGACACGGAGACGCTCAACCAGTTTTTCTCGCAGGTGCTGCTCTCGCTCGTGCGCGACGGTCTGACGCTCATTTTTATTATTGCGATCATGTTCCAGCTCGACGTCACGCTTACGCTGTACTGCCTGATTTTGCTGCCGGTCATTGCGCTCATCGCGATCGGGTTCCGGACGTATATGCGGAAAACGTACCAGATCTCCCGCGCCGCGTTGTCTCGCCTGATCGCCTTCGCGGCGGAAAACCTGGCGGGCATGAACCTGATCCAGGCATTCCACCAGGAGCGGGAGCAGCAGAACCGGTTTACCGACAACAACCGGACGTACCTGCGGGCCAATCTGCGCGAGATCCGCACCAACGTGCTGTTCAACCGGTCGTTCGACATCCTGGGCAGCCTCTCCATCGCGCTCGTCACCTGGCTGGGCGGCGTGGCGGTGTTCAACAGCGCGATCGAGTTCGGCGTCCTGTACGCCTTTATCACGTACATCCGCCAGTTTTTCCAGCCGATCAGCACGATTACCTCGCAGTGGAACACGCTGCAGTCGACCACCGTATCGGTCGGGCGCATTTGGAGCCTGTTCGCCGTCAAGCCGGAGATCGAGGACGCGGCGGAGACGCGAATGTTGGAGCGGGAGAAGGTCGCCGGACGAATCGACTTCAATCATGTCCGGTTCGGCTATCAAGCGGGCGTGCCGGTTCTGCACGATCTGGATCTGCATATCGCGCCGGGCGAGATGATCGGCATCGTCGGCACGACCGGCGCCGGCAAAAGCTCGCTGATCAGCCTGCTGTGCCGTTTCTACGATGTGTGGGAGGGCGATATCCGTATCGACGGCACGGACATCCGGACGCTCCCGCAGTCTTCGCTGCACCGGCTCGTCGGGCTCGTCCAGCAGGAGCCGTATTTGTATTCGGGCAGCATCGTCGACAACATCCGCATGTTCGACGAGGAGATCACGCGCGAGGAAGTCATTCGCGCCTGCAAGTTCGTCGGCGCCGACGATCTCATCGGCCGGCTGAAGGACGGCTACCACACGATGCTGTCGGAGCGCGGGAGCGGGCTGTCGGCGGGCGAGCGCCAGATGATCTCGTTCGCGCGGATCATCGTGTTCAAGCCGAAGATCCTTATCCTCGACGAGGCGACGGCCAACCTTGATTCGTACACCGAGCACCTGATCCAGCGCGCGCTGCGCGTCGTGTCGCGGGAGCGGACGACGCTCGTCATCGCGCACCGGCTCTCGACCGTCATGCGGGCGAACCGCATCATCGTCATGAGCGGCGGCCGCATCGTCGAATCGGGCAGCCATGCCGAGCTGCTCGAGCAGCACGGGTACTACGAGGAGCTGTATCTGCATTCGCAGGGCAGAGAGGAGCGGGAGACGGGGTGAGGCGGCGTGCTGCCCGTCGGATGCAGATAAGCGGAGGCGAAGTACGGGGGTAAGGGAGGCGGCTGAAGCTGAAGGCTGAAGGCTAACCGCCGCGCCGTCGGTGCCGGGCCCGAAAGCACCAAAATGGTGCAACTGCGGCGAAAGTGTGTCGCTGCGCTGTGGGTGCCGGGCTTAAAAGCACCCAAATGGTGCTAATGCAGCGCAAGTGTGCCGCCAAGCCGCAGGGGCCGAGCCCGAAGGCACCAAAATGGTGCTACTGCGGCGAAAGTGTGTCGCTGCGCTGTGGGTGCCGGGCTTAAAAACACCAAAATGGTGCTACTGCAGCGCAAGCGCGCCGCCATACCGCAGGTGCCGGGCCCAAAAGCACCAAAATGGTGCAACTGCAGCGTGGAGGTCGGACGACTTTGTCCTTCTCTAATCAGCAGTCAAGAAAGTAGCCTTAGACCGGATACGCCAACGGGACGAAGCAGGTAATTCCTTTGCTTCGTCCCGTTGGCGATTTCGGCATCATTTCCGCTAAGCGTGGGGCACCGCCGGCTGCGGGTGCCAGCCCTCCTTGTATGCGGGCTTGGGGGCCAGCGCCAGCAGCGCGAGCATGAGGATGGCGAAGGATAGGAAAAACGGCGACAAATGACCGCGGAAGGCGCCCGCCGCGACCGGACCGAGGAAGGCGCCGACCGACGAAGCGATCGCCATGAGCGAGAACGTCCGACCGTACCGCGCCGGACCGCTGAGCTGCAGCAGAAACGACGTCATCGCGGGGAATACGACGCCTTTGGCCATACCAACCGCGAACAGCAGCGCCATCATGGGCACCGGCCAGTCCGACGCGAGTCCGTAGTAGGCGAGCGCAAGCAACAGCACGCCGATGATGCAGCGCGAGTAAGGGAGGTATCGCTGCAAAAATAGCAAGCCAAGCGTGGCGAGCGCGCCCAGACTGACGACGGAAAACAGGATGCCGGTCGTCAGCACGCCGCCGTCTTCGGCCGAGATCGCCCGCAGCGGCAGCTCGAAGGAGAGAATGCCCTGCGCGAACGCCATGGCTACGGGCAGCAGGAATACCGCCCAAGGAAAACGGCGCGGCGCGGCCCCGGCCGAGCCTCCTTCCGCTTCAACGGCCGGCGGAGGCGCGCCGACCGGAGCTTGAGCCGGCGTGGCTTCGCTCGCGACGTCGGCCGTATCGGCAGCGACATCCGCAACGGCATCCGCAGCGTCGTCCCGCCGGGGGTCCCGCACGAACCAGAGCGACAGCAGCCCGGTGGCGAGCAAGCCCCAACCGAGAAGGGCGAACGACTGGGCGAAGCCGACCTTGGCGGCAAGGTACGCGCCTGCCGCCGGAGACACGACGGAGGCGACCGTGTGGACGAGCCCGTTGCCCGCCATCAATTTGCCGCGTTGAATGTGATCTCTCGTCAGCTTCGCCAGCAAGGACAGACAGGCGGGGGACAAGAAGGCGAGCACGAAGCCGCTCACCGAACGAACGTAGAGCAGATGCCAGGGATCGGTGACTCTCGATTGCAGCAGGAGCAGCACGCCGGCGCCGACGAGACTGGCGGAGATAAAAAACCGGCTCCCGAACCGGTCGACGCCGTATCCGGCCAGCAGGTTGCCCGGCAGATGCGTGAGCGAGTACATGCCCATCACGAGGCCAATAAACGACGGCGCAGCGCCAAGCGATACGGCGAAGGGCGTGAGCATCGGATACTGGGCATGCAGATCGAAAAACGCGACGAACAAAAACAAATACAGCCAAATGGCCATCCTCACCGGCGTTCGCCTCCATTTTGCAAAGACGCAGGACGGGCGTCTTAACGTTATTCCTACTTGTACGCCGGGGCGGACGAGGATATGACCCTTCGCGCGCAAGCGCGAATTGAAGTGTATGGCATCGCATGGTACACTATGCCTATAGTGTATGGTGTGTAGTCATACACTTCATACAAAGGAAGCGGGGTGTGGCGATGCCGCCGATCCGCATGTGGAAGCCGGAGGACTTCAGGCTCGATCCGTCCCGACCGCTGTACGAGCAGTTCGTAGAGCAGGTGCGCGCGATGATCGCGAGAGGCGAGCTTGAGCCCGGGACGCGGCTGCCGTCGGTCCGCGAGGCTGCAGCGAGCCTGCGCGTCAATCCGACGACGATCATGAAGACGTATCAGGAGCTGGAGCGCCTGGGATTAATCGTGACGCACAGGGGGCAGGGAACGTTCGTGACGGAGGATGAAGCGGCGATCGGGAGCTCGCGAAGAGAGCTGGCGCGGGAAGCGGTCGCGAGGCTCGAGGAGACCGCCCGCTCGATCGGATTGAGTCTCGACCAATTATTGGCGTTAGCCCGGGAAAAGGAGTGATCGTCATGGCAGATATGCGATATCCGGACTTCAATATTCCGATCGTCGCCGCCACCAAGGCGCCGGCCATTCGCTGCGTGGACGTGACGCTGCGTGTCAAGAAGAAGCTCGTGCTCGACGGCGTATCCTTCGAGATTCCGGCGGGCAGCCTTGCGGGACTGCTCGGTCCAAATGGCGCAGGCAAGTCGTCGCTCATGCGCATTCTGACGGGTATGTTCCCGCCCGACAGCGGACGGGCGGAGCTGTTCTGCGCGCCTGCCGGTCCCGAGCGGCTCGGCGTGCTGTCCTTCCTGCCGGACCGGGGGCAGCTGCCGCCGTATCTCGGCGCGGGAGAGTGGCTGCGGCTCGCGGCGGGGCTCTATCCGGACTGGAGCGAAGCGAGAATGGAGGAGCTGATCGTCAAGCTGGACGTGGATCGCGGCCAGCGGATTGGCTCGATGTCGCGAGGCCAGGAGGCGCGTCTTCAATTGCTCACCTGCCTGTCCCGGCAGGCGCCGATCATCATTCTCGACGAACCGTTCGCCGGCGTCGACATGGTGTCGCGCGAGTCGATCGCGCAGGCCGTGGTCGGAGAACTGGCGGACGGCGAGCGCACGTTCCTGATCGCCACGCACGATATTCGCGAGATGGAAAATCTGTTCGACCGGATCGTGCTCATCGGCGAAGGGCGTATGCTCGGCTGCCATGATGTGGAGGCGCTCCGTGCCGGCGGACGCTCTGTCGAATCGTGTTACCGGGACGTGTTCGCATGAGCGCAGGAGACCGGATGCGCGGGCTGTTCCGGTTGGAGCCGGCCGACGCGGCGCTGTTGAAGCTTGAATGGCGGGCTTATCGTTCCATGCTGCCGAGGGATGAGGCATCGCTGACTTACTGGGGCTTGGCCTTGACCGTCCTTCTCGTCGCTTCGCTATTATTATTCGGAGACGGCTTTTCGGCGCAATCGATCTTCGCGCTCGGCGCGCTGTTCGTCTTCCTGATTGGCGTGTATACGGGCGGCGGCAAGGCGATGACCGTCTGGGAAAACGGGTTTCGCGAATGGTGGCTCGGTCTTCCCGTCTCCCGCTCGAGTCTGGTCAAAGCCAAGCTGTTCGCGGCTTGCGGCATTCAGTACGTGGCGGCAGCCGGCATATGGCTCGTATGTATCGGCCATGACGCCGTACGGCTTGCTGGGCAAGAAGAGACCGGGACGATGCTCGGCAGCGACGGGCTTGCGTCCCTCGCGCTCGCTCACGCACCGCTGTATGCCGCGCTAGTCCCGCTCGGCACCTTCGCGGGGTACAGCTTGCTCGGCATGTATTACGGTTGGCGGAGATGGCTTCTCGTTCCATGGATTGTCGTATCGATCTCGCCGTTCGGCTTGTTTGGCATCCTCTCGAATCTCGAGACGGACCAGGCGCCATATCTAGGCGCCGGCCGCATCGTTCAATATGCGGTTGTCGGCGTCCTGCTTGCCGTGCTGGCCTATCGCGCCTGCCTCTGGCTCGCCTGCCGTTACGGCATTCCCGACCTCGCCCGTCATCGGCCCGGCAGCTTCGGCTTCGTATACGGGCAGCGCGCGCGCAAGTCCGCCGCCGTCGGAAACGGACGCATCGGTACGGGATTCGCCTCGCTGTACGTGCTGGAGCGTTCGCGGTACGCCTACTGGTCGTCGATCAGGCCGGTGCGTCTCGTTTACGGGGGACTTCTTCTTCTGGCAGGCGTCGGCGGCTACTTCGGCGCGCGAGATCCGCTAGGCCTGCTTGGCGGGCTGCGGGCGATGCTGGTCATCCCTTGCATCGTGCCGATGCTGGCGATCACGATCCAGATCTCCCACGAGGCGAACAAGCGCAGACTGGAATGGTGGCTGGGACTCCCTTATCCGCGGCATCTACTGCTGCTTGCGAGATATATTGCCGTGTGGGCGTTCGTGCTGCGAACCGCGGGAGGCTTGCTGGCCATGCTCGCTGCAGGCTTCGCGCTGGGAGGAAGAGAGGGGCTTGACTACTTTTCGCATGACGGCCGAATCGGCAGCATATTTTATGTACTGACCGCTTATTTTTTGTGCGGGCTGTTCGTCAGCGCGCTCGCATTTTTACAGGCTTGTACGCTGCGCAGTTCTATGATTGGATGGTTGTTCATGCCCTTGTGGTTCGCCATCTATTTTTTGCCGGGCACGCTTATGCGCTGGATCGTTCCGGAGTCGCTGATGGGCGCAACAGTCGGCGCCTATTATTGGGCAGGGCTGGCGGCGGGAGCTGCCCTGGTGCTGGCAGCCGTCCCGCTGGCGATTCGGATCGGCGCCAAGTGGATCCATCTTTTCGTCTTCAATACGACCGAGGACCGGTGGCGCCGCCGCGGGGAGCAAACTTTCAAATTCCGGTCCTAAGTCCGGGGTTTTACGCGCGACAAATTTGTAAAGTATAATAGAGTACAGATTTATAGCTATGGAGGAGATTGTATGAGCTTCGAACCAGAGGCATGGAAGCAGTTCGTCACCGATCATTGGGTGCTGATCCTGATCGCGGTCGTCGCGCTGTTCGTTATATTGAACGTAGTCAAGACGGTGCTTAAATGGGTGCTGGCCGCAGCGATCATCGTGGGCGTCGTCGTCTACGGCGGCTATACGGTGAACGATCTGAAGGAGATCGGCGGACAGGTCGTGGAGACCGCGACGTCGGCCGTGAAGGACGAGGCATCCAAGGCGATGGCCGAGGAAGCTAAAAAAGCGACCTACACATTGAACCCGGACGGCACCTATCTCGTCAAATCTCCGAATCTGGAATTGACGGGTACCCCGAATTCCGGCGAGGTGGACGTGAAGTTCCGGAGCGTCTCGCTGGGCACGTGGAAAATGGAAGGGCCCGTTCGCGACTTCGTGACGACGGCGCTTCAAGCATCGAAATGAGCTGGCTGGACGGGAACTTCGTCACCATCGCGCTGCTCGCGCTCGTAGCGGTGTCCCTGCTCCAAGGCATGCGGCGGGGCGCCAAGGGCTCCGCCAAGCAACTGTTTTTATTTTTGTCCGGCGCGCTCCTGACGCTGGTCGCGATGGGGGCGGCCGCCTGGTGCGCGTCGGCGACGTCGCCCGCCGTCCAGCGCTGGCTTGAGGCGCGGAATTGGGAGATGCCCGCAGCCGACGCTTCGACCTGGCGCCAACTCGGCTACACCGCCTATTCGGGCGTGCGGGATCTTCCGCTGCTGCGCTTTGCCGTTTTATTTTTGATTGCCTACTTGCTGCTCCGGTATGTGCTTGGCACGGTCACCTCGCTGCTCATTCGCGTGGGCGCCGCGCCTTTTGTTCTTGTACCGGGCGGCGGACCGGTCAGCCGGACTGTCGGCGGCCTTATCGGTGCGGCGCTGGGCGGCGGACGGGCGATCCTTGTGACCGCCGTCCTGTTCGCCTATTGCGCGTTGTCACCGCAGAGCGTGTTCGCCCAGTATATCGAGCAGTCCGCGCTATATCGGGAAGCGGCCGCGCAGATCATCCGGCCGGCGGCCGGCGATCTGCTGACCGAGCGGCTGCCGGTGCTGGCCGCGTCGATGCAGGGCGAGATGGATAAGCTATGGCAGAAGCGCTACGATGTCATCGACGCCGACCTGCCGACGGACATCGTGAGCGCGGCGAAGGAAGTGACGGCCCAAGCCGACGGCGACGAGGCGAAGGCGAGGGCGCTGTACGATTGGGTCGGCACGCGCGTCGCTTACGACAACGCGAAGGCCGAAGCCTACGAGCAGCGCGGGGAGTGGCGCGAGCAGTCGCCGGAGGATACGTTTCGCACGCGCGAGGGCGTGTGCATCGACTATGCGCGATTGTACGCGGCGATGGCGCGATCGGTCGGCCTGAACGTGCGGGTCGTGACCGGCCAGGGCTACGACGGGCAGGGCGGCTATGGCCCGCATGCCTGGAACGAAGTATTGCTCGGCGACCGCGGCGAGTGGGTTCCGCTCGATTCGACATGGGCGAAGACCGGCGATTGGTTCAACCCGCCGCGCTTCGACGATACGCACATTCGCTCGGCGTAGGCTGTGTTCTGCGGCCGTTAGCGGCACTGCGTGCCGCTATTGCGCCTGATTACGTGTGTGCTACGGATGATAGCGGCACTGCGTGCCGTTAAGGTCTCAGGTAACTTGTGTTCTATGGCCGTTAGCGGCACGGCGTGCCGTTAAGGCGTCTGGTTATGTGCGTGCTGTGGATGATAATGGCAGCGCGTGCCGTTAATGTCTCAGGTAACCTGTGTTCTGCGGCATTAACGGCACTGCGTGCCGCTAAGACACCAGATGGCCTATGTGCTGCGCCGATAGCGGCACGCACTGCCGCTGCCGCGCCGCACTCACGCTCCACACATTCGCAGCATCGGCATTACGGCCCGCTTGCGGGCCCAGCATTTACAGGAGGAACTAGCGTATGAGCGACAAGCTGACGGAAGAGGCGGAGCGGAGAGTCCTCCGCAACCGCCGTCACTTCAGCATTCGTCTGAACTTTTTCTTTTTTACCGTATTCGGACTTTTCTCGGTGCTGATCATTCGCCTCGCCTACCTGCAATTCGTCGAAGGACCAAATCTGAAGGAGCAGGAGCATCAGCTGGCGACCAAGGACGTCTCGATTCCGCCGATCCGCGGCAACATTTACGATTCGACGGGGTTTCCGATCGCTTATTCCACATCGACGCAGTCGCTGTACTTCACGCTTGAGCCGGGCACCAAGAAGGCGGAAGGACAAGCGCTGGCCGCGCGCATCGAGGCGGCGTTCAAGCTGTACGGTGACAAGTCGAAGGAACCGCTCACGGCGACGGAGATTTTCGAGGACATGGACTTCGAGGGCAAGGTGCACTACCCGTTTCAGCAGCGGCGGATCAAGTCCGGCCTGACGGATCAGGAGATCGCCTACTTCAGCGAGCACCGCGACGAATTCAAAGGCGTGGACATCGTCGAAGAGAGCATCCGCCAGTACAGCAAAGAACGGGTCGCGACACAGCTCGTCGGCTATATGAAGCAGCTGTCCGGAGCCACTTCCCTTGATTTTTACAAGGAAATCAACAAAGGGCAGGAAGACCCGACGCTCAAGTACCTGGATACGGAGGACGTCGGCTTCGACGGGCTCGAGCTCATGTACCAGTCCGAGCTGCGCGGCCGCAACGGACTGAAAACCTATCCGGTCAACAATCAGAGCCAGATCATCGGTCCGATGGAGCTGACCAAGCCGGTCAAAGGGGACAATCTGTACCTGACGATCAACAAGAACGTGCAGCTCGCGACGCAAAACGCGATCACCGAGCACCTGCAAAAGATTCGCACGTCGAACAACAAGCAGGAGCGCGCGCCGAACGCCAAGACCGGGTACGCGGTGGCGATGGAGGTCAAGACGGGCAAGGTCGTCGCCATGGCGAGCATGCCGGACTACGACGCGAACGTGTGGCAGGGCGGCATCAGCTCGAAAAACTACGAGCAGTTCAAGTTTTATTTGAGCAACGGCGCGATTCGCGAGGTACAGGCGCCCTATGCGGACGAGAAGGAGCGCAAGAAGCACCCTTCCTCGCTCGTCAACCTCGGCTCCACGCAGAAGCCGCTCACCATTTTGCTCGGCCTGAACGAAGGTTTGATCACGACCGGCTCCACGTTTCCCGATCCGGGCTACTTTGAGTTCGGGCGCGAAGGCCACAAGACGCGGGTTCGAAACGCGGGCAGCGCGGCCAACGGCACGCTTACGCCGGCGTCGGCGATCGCCCATTCCTCGAACGCCTATATGGCGGGCATGGTGGGCAACAAGCTCTACCTCCGCGACGGCTCCAAAGGCCTGGACGTCTGGGACAAGTACATGAAGGAGTTCGGGCTCGGCGTCAAGACCGAGAGCGGTCTGCCGGGCGAGTCCAAGGGCTCGATCAACTACTTCATCGAGGCCAAGCGGGGCAGTCCGCAGTCCGCGCTCGTCTATGCGTCGTTCGGCCAGCAAGGGCGGTACACGGCGCTGCAGCTTGCGCAATACGCGACGACGCTCGCGAGCCGTGGCACACGGCTCAAGCCGCAGTTCGTCGACCGCATCGAGGATACGGACGGCAATGTCGTGCAGGGCTACGAGGCAGAGGTGCTGAACAAGATCGAGTTTCCGAAAAGCTACTGGCAGACGATCGAGAGCGGCATGTCGCAGGTCAAGGTGCAGGGCTTCGAGGACTTCAAGTACTCGTTCCGGCGCAAGACCGGCACGTCCGAGCAGGACGTCGGCGGCGGCCGCGTCGAGAACGCGGTGTTCATCGCCTATGCGCCGGCGAACGACCCGAAGCTCGCGGTCGCGGTTGTCGTTCCCGAAGGCGGATACGGCGGCTGGGGCGCCGCGCCGATCGCGCGCAAAATTTTTGACGCGTACGATGCGGCGGTTGGCTTGACGGATGCGGGGCCGGCAAAGACGGCGACGGGGACGTCTGCGGGACAGTAATCGATCGAACGACACCTATATGACGCATCATCCATCCAAGCTCCGGCTGCTGACAGGTTCTCGAGAGAGAGCGATCGGCGGACGGAGCTTTTTGCTTGAAGCTCGTTTTGGCTTTACAATCGAACTTAACCGCACCAGCATTGGGTGCTACAACGGTTTTCACATTTCAGGCCGCACGCTAACGGAGGAAACCCCATGCACGAAAAAGTAATGGTCATCGAGGACGAGCGAAAAATCGCCGACGCCATCGCCTATGCCTTGAAGCGGGAGGGCTATGAGGTCGAGACGGTTTACGACGGCGGCGAGGCGCTGGCCAGGCTTAGCATCTACCGGCCCGATGCCATTGTGCAGGACGTGATGCTGCCGGGCATGGACGGGTACGATATTCTTAAAAAGCTGCAAAATAAAGCGCGCATCGGCGTCATCATGCTGACGGCCAAGGAGGATATCGTCAACAAGGTGCTTGGACTGGAGCTTGGTGCGGACGATTATATGTCCAAGCCGTTCGACATGCGGGAGCTGCTGGCGCGGCTGAAGTCGCTGCTTCGCAGGATGCAAGCCGCCGGGGACACGGAGGATGCCGCCGAGATCGAGCTTGGCGGCGTCGCGCTGCACATCGGAAAAAGACGGGCGACGGCGGGCGGTAGACCGCTCGATCTGACGCCCAAGGAGGTCGACCTGCTGGCGCAGCTCGCCGCCCGCCCGGGAATGGTTTTCACGCGCGAGCAACTGCTGGACCTTGTCTGGGGCATGGACTTCGCCGGCGGCACGCGAACGGTCGATATCCACGTGCAGCGGCTGAGAAAAAAGCTGGGCGAGGACTGCAGCGACGTTATTCAGACCGTGCACGGGATCGGCTACAAAGCCGCGGGAGGCGGGCGTATTGAGAATTAGCATCAAGCTCAAAACGAGCGTTTTTCTGGCCGCGCTGCTGCTGTTGACGGTCGTCGTCATAAGCCTGCTCGTACTTCGGGGAATTCAGAACAATCAGCGGACGCAGGTCGAGCAACTATTGGCGCAGCAAGCCTCGATGGCAAACACGTACTTACTTCAGTCGCTGACGGCCGAATCGAACAAGGTGCCCGAGACGTTTATCGCGTCGAAGGGAGCGGATTTCGGCAAGAAACTGGAGGATATCAGCGGGCTAACGGTCGAGCTGTACGATGCGGACGGGAAGGCGATCTATAAAAACAAATCCGGCGTCGTTTCCGAAGGCATCGGACAGACGCTGGCCTACGCTCTGAAGCAGAAAACGGCTTACTTGATCGAAGACGATTCGCTTTATTACTTGACTCCCTTGAAAGTCGCCAACGAGCAGGTAGGCGTCGTGCAGTTTTATTATGACCTGGCTGCGAACGACGCTTTTTACCACGAGATCAGGCAGCTATTCGTGTATATCGGCGCCGGTACGTTTTTGCTCAGCTTTATTTTGGCTTATTTTTATTTTAACGCGCTCTCCGGCAGCATTATCAAGCTGAATCGGACGGTGAACCGGATCAGGGAAGGCAGTTACGAGACGGCCGGCATGAAGCGCAGGGACGAGATCGGCGAGCTTGGCGAAGGCATTCGCATGATGAGCGAGCGCATCCGGCAGACGATCCGGGACAAGGACGACGAGCGGGAAAAGCTGAAGCTGGCGGTGGACAAACTGTCCAAGCTGGATCAACAGCAGAAGGAGTTTATCGGCAATGTCACGCATGAGTTCAAAACGCCCTTAACTTCAATTAAAGCCTATCTCGACCTCATGGACATGTATCCGGACGACGAGGCGCTGCTGGAGACGGCCAAGACGAACATCGCCGGCGACACGCAACGCTTGTACGAAATGGTCGAAAAGGTGCTGAGGCTGTCCGCGCTGGAGAAATACGATTTCGAATTTTCCAAGGAAAAGGTGGATGTGCGTCAGACGATCGAGTCGGTGCTCGGCAGCCTGCAGGGCAAGATAGACAAGTTCGGCCTCCGTCTGGAGACGAACCTGGCGCAAGCCAGCGCGGACGCGGACCGCGACAGCCTGACGATCGTGCTGATGAATCTGCTGGATAACGCGATCAAGTACAACAAGCCTAAGGGGAGCATTCGGGTAAGCTGCGCGGAGCGGGATGGGCAGGTCGTCATCGAGATCGCCGATACGGGCATCGGCATACCGCAAGCGGTCGTGCACAAGATTTTCGAGCCCTTTTATACGGTGGATAAAAATCGGTCGCGTGAAAACGGCGGTGCCGGCCTGGGACTTGCGCTGGCTAAAAAATATGCCGAAATGCAAGGAGGGTCTATCGCGCTGCTGCGTTCGGATGCGGAAGGGACGACGTTCAGCGTCGCGTATCCCGCTTGGGGCAGCGGAGAATCCTTATAGCGCTCGGATACATTCGATATAATTGTTTACATTTTCGAAACAATCGGTCGTACTTTGTCAACATTCGGCTGGTAAATTGAGTAGCAAGGAGGCGATAGAAATGACAACAAAAACTTTGAAAATCGCAGTCGCCGTCCCGGCACTGCTCATGACGCTCGCCGCGTGCAGCGACAATCAGGCCGGTAACCGTGAAGTGATCAAGGAGCCCGGCAAATCGATAACGGTCATCGACAATGCCGGCAAGGAGACGGGCACGCCCGATTTATCGATAGGAAAGAGAGAACCACACGAGCATGTCGCGATTACCGACTGGATTGACGAAGAAACGGTGATCGCGATTAAAGCCAATGAAGCGCTGGGCAAGATGAGCCTGGCGGAGTTGGCCGATTCCTACCCGAGGAGTCTTTACCGCTACAATCTCGGGACCAAGAAGTTCGAAACGCTGAAAGAACAGAAAAACACGAATTTGGGCGACGGGGAGCTGTCGCCGGATAAAAAGCATCTGCTCTATAGCGAATTTTCGTTGGGCGATCCGACTTACCGCGTGATGGACCTTGCGACGATGGATTCGTTCCCGATTACTGGCGGTCCGACGGCCGGCGCGATGAGCGCGCATTGGACGGACGACGGCAAGGTAATCGGCGCTGCATACAGCGGTGGAGCTTATACGGCCGGCACGGACGGCAAGATCGAAGCCGTTAAGGGGCTTCCGGAGGAAGGGCTGATCATCGTCCGCCAGATGAACGGCAAAGTTTATTACACCTCCAATGCGGACGAATCGCTGCACATGGCGGACCCGGCCACCGGTACGCAGACCGATCTGAACCTGCCGCGCGTATCCGATTTGGTGCCGTCTCCGGACGGCAAGCAGATGCTCGCGCTGCAGTACAACGATTCCAAAATAACGTTGACGATGTACGATGCCGACGGGAAAAACCCGAAAGTCATCGCCGAAGGCACGGAGATCAGCGGCGTCTCCTGGTCGCCGGATCAGCGGCTGATCGCGTACGGCGCGAAGAGCACTGCGTCCGGCACGAACGTGATGGGTCTTTACGTGTACGATCTGCTCACCGGTAAATCGACCAGCATCGCGGTGGACGCCGAAAATCCGCAGACGGTCTGGAGCCCTTCCGGAAAGGCGCTGGCCTATTCGGTTTGGAACGGCAGCGAGTTTAACAGCAGTGTCGTGCATTTGGATGTGGAGGGTTAAGTAAGCCGCACGATGTCCTGAATATGGTTCACCTAAAAGATCGTTTTCTGCTAAAGGCCTAAGGGGCCGGGCGGAGACGATCTTTTTGCTCTTGGTCGTTACTTGACTCCGTATCTTTGCCAAATTTTAAGAGTTTGTTCAGCGTTATTTGATATGATTCGCACGAAGATACTCGAAAAATGTCTTATTTTTGGAAGTTCATATTGCACGCATCCAATTAGAATTTATTTTACCGCGTAAAGGAGCGGATTCCATTTGGTCACTCGCAGTCTATCTTTTGCAGCAAAGTGGTTATCGGCCCTGCTGGCTTTATTGCTGGTACTGGGTCAATTTACGTTTTACCCGCAAAGGGCGGCAGCCGCGGACAACTTAAGCTGGACGGCGTTGAATAATCCCCCGTTAGGCTCCAGTCAGCTGATCAACGATGTTATATACGGCGGAGGAAGATTCGTAGCCGTTAGTCAAGGGGGCAGTTCACCTCAGATTGTTACTTCTGTAGATGGGGTTTACTGGACAAAAACCAACAACGACCTCGCGACGAATGCGCAAATGATTGCAGTTGCATACGGCGGTGGCGTCTATATCGCTGTCGGCAATGGCGGCGTCGTAAGCCGTTCTACAGACGGCGTTAATTGGAGCCAGGTCGCTCCCTCTCCCACTCCGAACAGTTTGACGATGGTCAAATATTTGAACGGCAAGTTCTGGGCTGTTGGCGTGTCCGGGACGGTCATGTCTTCGGCGGATGGCCTAACCTGGAACGTGGGCGTCTATCCCGACGTTAGCGCTACCAATACGATCATCGATATTGATTATAAGGACGGCAAATACGCAGTTGGGGATTCGAACGGCAAAGTTTATTTTTCGACGACCGGCGCCACCGGTTCCTGGGGCAGCGGTACGACTTTGGCTACGGTTCAAATTAATTATCTCGCCAATCTGAACGGAACCTGGTTTGCCATTGACGCCAATGGAGAAGTTCATAAGTCGGCAGACGGCACCACTTGGATTCCTTTCACTTTGTCCAAGCAGGTGTTCGGAGCCACATACGGCAACGGCACCTATGTGATCTATTCGCAGTCGGGCGGCAGCGTCTTTACGTCCACAGATGCATCAACCTGGACAGAAGCGAGTTTGCCCTCCGGGGCGTCGTGGTACGGTTTGACTTATGGCAACGGCGCTTATATATTAGTTGGCAACAACGGTTATATTATGCGTTCCACCGATGGCACCAATTGGACGCCAGTCGATCCGAACGTCAACCAGGCGATTTATAACAACGGTCTTTATATTGCGGTCGGCTATCATAATGCCACGTCGGGCATCATTATGAGCTCGACCGACGGTATGACATGGATAAATCGGTTGACGGCATCTAGCGTTTTAATAAGTGTGGCATACGGCAACAACCTTTATGCGGCGGTCGGCACTGGCGGCAAGATTTATACGTCAGCCGACGGGATCGGTTGGACAGCCGTCAAGACGACTAATACCTCCAACAATTTGACGGGCATTCGATATGTGAACGGGAAGTTTATGGCAGTTGGCGTGAACGGCACGCTGTTAGTTTCGAATGACGGCACGACTTGGACTGCGCCGGGTTCGACTGGCTTGACCGGCAATTTAACTTCCATAGCTTACGGCAACGGAAAATATCTCATTAGCGGAAACGCCTCTTCTCTTTGGTATTCGTCCGATGGAGCGACGTGGGAAAAAACGACAGCAGGTAGTACCGGCGCTATCGCATACAACGATGTCATTTATGCCGGGAACCAGTTTATCGCGGCCGGAAGTGTCGGAAACATTTATTCCTCGCCAGACGGTGTAAATTGGACGCAGCGCAATGTGGGAACCAATATATTTTACAGCCTTGCTTATGAAAACGGCATGTATGTCGCTGTGGGGACGCTTGGTACCATTTATTCTTCGCGAGACGGCGTGGCATGGACGGCGGAAACATCGAATGTATCATCAACTCTAAGATCAGCTCTCTATGACGGAAGCCGATTCTACGCCATAGGCGCATACCTGGGGATTACAACTGCTGCCTACGGTGCGACGTCGTCCGCAGAGCTGCAAACGGCCGAAGCCGACGGCGCCGCCGGCACGACGACGTCGACGAAGATCGACCTGACGTTCGATACGGATGTGGCGGGTCTGACCGACGCGGACATCACGATCACAAACGGAACAGGATCCGCCGTAAAGGGCGCGCTGACGGGATCGGGCAAGAACTGGAGTATTGCGCTCGGCTCGGTGACGACCGAAGGGGATGTGTCGGTAGCGGTCGCTTCTCCGAGCGGGTATACGATCGGAGGCTCACCGAAGACGGTGGCGGTATACAAGGCGTCGGCCGGCGGGGGCTCGGGCAGCACGTTCACCGTCGTCAACACAAACGACAGCGGCACAGGCTCGCTCCGTTGGGCGATCGTGCAAGCGGGCGCCGTAGCCGACGGCAAGGTCGTATTCGATCCGGCGTTGGCGGGGCAGACGATCACGCTGGAGTCGGACCTTACAGACTGGGATGTACTGTCCGCGAAAAGCACGATTATCGGAGACGACTCTACGAATTTTACGCTGACCGGACTCACGGATGCGGACGGCAAGCCGGCCATCACGGTGGACGGAAACGGACATCGCGGCCTTTGGGCGACTGGCTCCGGTACATTCAGTTTGTCCGATATTCGGCTTACGGGCTTTGAATTGACCGATTCGACAGGTGTTTACAATGGCTTAGGATCAGCTTTGACGATTGCGGGACAAAACTATGAAACGGCCTATATAAGTAATGTTCAATTCGACCATAACAGGATGACGTCTGAAAACAACACTTCTATCGTGGCGCTTGGACTCAATTATTCTCCCTTTCAGTTTCACTTAAATCGGGTGGTGCTGGCTGAAAATGAGTTGACTGCCCTTAGGTCTGATATCAATACGTATCAGGCGGCTTTCCTCGTCTCTATCTATTCGGAGGACAGCGAGATCGCCAACTCATTGTTCTATAACAACAGGGTAAACAGCCATACAAACGGCGATGCTTACGGAGGCGTGATCGGCGGTTCTGACAGCTATCATGTTAAAGTCCTCAACAACACGTTCTACGGCAATCGTACAACCAATACCGGAGCAGGTCAGGCAGTCGGTCCGGTCGGCTTTGCCCTTCAGACTGGTGCCACTTCCGTCGACTTCTACAACAACATTATGATTGGCAACCAGGCGCAAGATCAGACGGCTACAGCACTTGAAGATGCCTTCTATAATGCTGGCGCGCCTATACAGGTCGGCAACAACCTGTACACAGGCAATCCGTTCATCAATGTTGCAAGCGGAGACTTTCGTCTGTCCAGCCCGGCGACGGAGGCGATCGATCTAGGCGACGACAGCAAGTCCTTCGGCAGCTTTGACTTGGCCGGCAAGGCGCGCAAGGTCGGCAGCGCTGTCGATATCGGCGCATACGAGTATGTGCCGGGGCCGGTGAGCGATGATGCGTCGCTCACAAGCGTCCTCGGTCAAACGGACGCTGCACCTGGAGGCGGCAACGGAAGTTACGGGGATCCGATCACATGGTCAATCGACGTGCCGAACAATGTGACGAAGCTTGTCACTGCAGATATTCTGCCTGCGGACAGCAGCGCAACAATTTGGTTTTATGAAGATTCGGATTATGCAGGTAATGATGGATTCGGCATTGCGTCCTTGGATCTGCCGGAGGGCGGCTCGGCCACGGCGTACATTCAGATCGATAGCGGCAGCGCAACTCAATACTATGCCGTTACCGTTAACAGAGCCGCGGCTGCAGCCCCGGCCTATACGATCAACGGCACCTCGCAGCCTTGGCAAGATGCCACGCTGGCGGCGGACGGCGACGTGCTGGAGATCACGACGGACGATTCTCCTGCTTCGCCGACGCGCATTTACGTCACCGCCTCTGCGGGCTCGACCGTCACGCTGAAGGGCAAAGCAGGCAAAATTTACGACAAGGTGTATGTACTGGTCGACCAGCCTATTACGTTGAAGCTTGAAAACTTCAATATCGCGGCACCCGCCGGCGACACCTACAACGGGATCGGCTTCGTCAAGCACAACAGTCCCGGCGAGATCGTGCTTGAAGCGGCGGGAAGCAATACGATCGAGGGCTTCAACGGTATTTTTTCGGATTCCAACCATCAGCTCACGATTAAAGGCACGGGTACGCTGACGGCGAAGGGACGCACTGCTGCCGATCCTGCCTCAGACAGCGGCAGCGGCATCTACATGACATCTGACAATACGAGCGGGAATACGAATCCCGTGGCTTCGCTGACGGTGGATGGCAGCGTCACGGTCAAGGCATACGGCGGGGATTCGGTTGGTGCCTCGGGCGGCAGCGGCATTGCGCTTAATTGGGGCAATCTGCTGATTAAGAGCGGCGACGTCGAGGCATATGGCGGAAAGACGAACGGCGATCGGACCAACTTGACGGCCAGCTCCGGCGTCACTCGCCGGGGAGGGGCAGGCGTCTACCTGGAGGAGTTCGGCTCCCAAGGCCAGGCAGGCAAGCTGACCGTCGAAGGCGGTTCGCTGAAGGCTGTCGGCGGAGATGCGCTGGCTGAGAATGTCCGGGGTGATTTCTACGAGGGCGGTAGAGGCATCCGGGCTTACCAAAGCGTATTCGTCAGCGGCGGCACGGTGCAGGGCACCGGCGGAGCGAGCGCTTCGCAAAAGGGCGGCGACGGCATTTTTACGCCGAAGCTCGATATCTCGGGCGCTGCAGCAGCGGTTACGGGCAACGGCGGCACGAGCATGACCGGCATTGAAGCCGGCGCCGGACTTTACGTGACTAACGACATCGTCATCGACGGCAGCACTGTGTCGGCAGCAGGCGGACAAGGCAAGGCGAGCGAATACGGCATTTATTCGCCGAGCGGTAGCCTGACGATCAAGGGCGGCGCGGACGTGACCGCTTCAGGCGGCAGCGGGTCAGCTGTCGGAGCGTCGGGGGGACCGGCAGTTTACGTGCAAGGCAATATCGTCGTCACCGGTTCGTCGCAGATCAAAGCGACCGGCGGCAACGGGGAAGTCAACGGCTCGCATGGTCTATTTTCCTATACGGGCCAAATAACGATTAACGACAACGCGGCCGTTACGGCAATAGGCGGTAATGGTACGACTGGCTTTGGCGGCGTCGGTATGCGGGCCTTCGGCAACGGCACCGGCAGCACGGTCGAGATTGCAAGCGACGCCGGAGACGTTTATGTGCGTGGCGGTCAAGGCGCATCCGCGACACGGCCGGCTGTCATCGCGAAGGATGTGTGGATCGCGTCCGGTAACGTCGGGCCGATCGCCATGGAGGGCACGGGCAATCCGCGCTCGATCAAAAATCAATCCGGCGGCGACGATGTGTACCTGGTGACCGTCACGACGAATCCGGCCGCGGCGACATCGGTATTTTCGCAAGTTGACGGAACGCTGGCCGGCAATTATACCTATAAGGCGCCCACGCTGACCGACGGCCTCGCTTATATGTGGCTGCCTTCGGGCACGCAGACGGTAGGGGCGGCAGGTTATCAAAATAAAACACCGAACGTCGCGACAGACGACACGGCATCAACCGAATTAACGCCGCTCCCGGTCATCGCTCACCTGAAGCACGGCAGCGCGACGACCGACTTTACAAGCATTCAGGCTGCGCTTGACGCTTCAGCGGATGGCGATACGGTCACGATTGAGGCAGGCACGTATCGAGACCAATTAACGGTTGCGAAAAATATCACGCTGCAAGGCGCGGGCATCGGCCAGACGATTATTGAATCTCCTAATTCCGACGAATTGGTTGCAGCCAACTGGAAGACGCTCAAAAATCAAATCTTGTATCCTGTCATCGGCGTGAAAACCTCGACGAACGGCGTAGTCGTCATTAAGGACCTGACGATTGACGGGCGCAAACAGGGCTATATCGCGGCGCATAACGGTGACGCAGACGTTTATACGTTCAACGGCATCGCAGTTCGCGATACTTCCGCGACGATCGATCAGGTAAAGGTCATCGATGTGCGGGACGTGTACTCGGATTACAGTGGAAGCCCGGTCGCTCCGCTGCCAGACGGTTACTTGCCGCAAGATCAACCTTCCGGCGCGAACCACAACGAGAGCATCCTGCTTGAAGGCGCGGCCGACACAGGCGCGCACAAGGTGACGGTGCAGGATTCGGAGATCGTTCGTTTCCACAAGACAGGCATACTTGCTTGGGGACCGGCGCTTGAGGTCGACATTCACGTCAACAAGCTGCAGGGGCACGGCAAGACGCTGTACAGCACGGGCAACGGTATCCAAATCGCGTCCTCGGATTGGAGCGTTAACGGCGGAGGCGACCGCCGAGGCACGACCGGGATCGTGAAGGACAACGAGATCTATGACTTTGGCCTGGTCATTCCGGAACCGGGAGAGACGGGATCGTACCTGAATCTCGGACTGGGCGGACCGACCGGAATCCTGCTTTATCAAGCGGGCGACGGCTTCGTCATTGAAGGCAACACGATTACTGGACCTTCGGTTCCGTCTTGGCATAACAGCACGACGTCCAATGACGGCGGCTATTCGAACGACGGCATCGGTTTCACTGCCAGCAAGGACCTGACGATCCGAAACAATACGATCACGGGCTTTGGCACCGGTATTGTAGAGGGAGGAGCCGCGACAGGCTCGACGATCGAGGACAACACGTTTAGCGTTAACGAGATAGATATCTGGACGCTGTCGGGAGACGACACGATCAAGCTGAGGGCCGGCACCGAAACGGTTGCTTACAACCGGACGGACAACGGCATCGATACGATCGAAGGCTTTGGTGCGGGCGACCGTCTGAACGTCATCGGGTTCGAAGACGGATCGGTGAATGGCGAGATCGGGACGTCGGCAAATGCTATTTATTTCACCGAGACAGGCGGCTCTTCGGTCATTAACGGTTATTCGGACGCGCACCCGGTCGTCGACTTCACGGGCGGTACGGTAACGAGCGGCGACGGTACGAACGTAGCGGCGCATTCGGTTGAAGTATCCGTATCGGGCGGCGTGACGACGCTCTATATCGATACGGAAGGCGATGACGATGCGGCGGAGTTTGTGATCAAGCTCGCTGGTGTGTATGCGCCTGGCAACTTTAAGTTGAACGGCGGATATATTTCTTATGTAACCTTGGTGCCTGCCGATGGCCTGACGGTAATGTCGAGCGATCCGGCTGGCGTGGAGAACGACGGCAAGACGAAGATTGATGCAACGCCGACACCTGCAACGGGCCACAAGCTGGTGTATTACAACTTCGGCGCAGG
>NZ_JAGXJW010000287.1 GCF_019091135.1 Cohnella sp. GbtcB17
GCACGACGGCGCTGACGAACAAGCCGGTTGCGGCGCCCTTGGAGCTTCCGAGCGGATTCACGGTGAACAACAACGGGGGAAGCGCGTCCTACACTTTTGCGGACAATGGCGAATTCGTCTTCCTCGACAAAGACGGCAACGGCGCCATTCGCGAGTACAAAGCCGTCGTCGCCAATATTGACAAGGAGCCGCCGGCGTTGACGCCCGCCGGACCGCTTACCTATCCGGTCTATCAGGGGCTGCCGTTCACCTTCGACGAGCCCG
>NZ_JAGXJW010000288.1 GCF_019091135.1 Cohnella sp. GbtcB17
TTAAAGTATTATTCATATTAGATATTTATGTTTATTTTGCTACCCTTCAAATATTAAATATTTGAGAATGATACCATATTTTTCATTGACATCAAACAAAACTTGTCATGAAAAACAAGTTGCACATTCCTAAGATTGAGTGAGCCTTAGAAAAAAAAATTTATTGAACCATTTATTTAAAAAATATGTAGTATTTTTTAAAATTATTATAAAAATATGTATAATTTTGAATGTAAAATATTTTTTAGGCCTTCAGGCTAAATG
>NZ_JAGXJW010000289.1 GCF_019091135.1 Cohnella sp. GbtcB17
GGGGGTTCGGCTGCTAGGGCTGGAATAATGCAGAAATTAAAATCCCATTTTGCTTAATATTTCTCTTTTAATGAATCATAAACCAAAATGCACAATTACCACATTGCACTTAGGGTCAAATTCTCATATTCAAGCATGCAAGGGCAAAAATATAATTCTCACATTTCAAACATAAATAATAAATTTCAGATTTCTCATATAAAACTAAAATGTCAATCAAACATCCCAAAACTGTATTTCAGCCCCGAAACCCGGTTCGGCCCG
>NZ_JAGXJW010000290.1 GCF_019091135.1 Cohnella sp. GbtcB17
ACTAGGACAGCCTTTCCCTTTCCTACCTCTCGGGTGGAAGGCCGAGCAGTCTTTTTAGGGTTTTTCCTATTCGTGATAAATTGCTCGGTAGGTACTTGACTTTCAGGAGGGGCTCTCCTCTTCTTTTTCTTTTTGCTCAGAGCCTCCTGTTCGGGCACAGTCTCTCCTCGTGCCTTAGCCTTTGGTACAAAATTAGCTGGATAGAGTTTGTACTTGATGAAGTTAGCACCAGTAGCCAGGAGAAAGATATTTCGTACAGTAGGA
>NZ_JAGXJW010000291.1 GCF_019091135.1 Cohnella sp. GbtcB17
TCATTTTTTGAACAAAGCTCCATACATGAGTGTGAAGTCTGCTCCTTTGGTTGCAATAAATTTGAATCAAATACTTTATATGGAAATTTTTTGCTTTGGGATTATCCTGTTCGTACAGTTTTGTCTTAGGCCATTTAACAGTTTCTTGCGGTGAGCTGCTGTTTGTTGTATGTGTCATGTTACGGACATGTTAGTCTTTGTATTTTGCCATTGTCTAACCCAGTCTCCCTTTTCGAGGCCTGATGATATACGTTGCAATGATG
>NZ_JAGXJW010000292.1 GCF_019091135.1 Cohnella sp. GbtcB17
TGCGGCCATGCTGCAGCCTTTTGCGCCGGGGAAGGTGGACGGACCGACAGCGTACAACGCGATCCTCGGCCGACCGGCCCTAGTAGACTTTGGCGCAGTCACTTCAATCCGACATCTGTGCCTAAAGTTCCCTACCCAGGAAGCTGCGATCGGGACGGTGAGTGGAAACCAGGCGGTAGCAAGACAATGTAACAATGTCGCAACCCACCTGCCCATACTAATGGTCCGGGAATCCGCTGAGCCAGAAGTGGCTGAGGAAGATG
>NZ_JAGXJW010000293.1 GCF_019091135.1 Cohnella sp. GbtcB17
CACTAGAGCTGCGACATTTCGCCTTACATTACGTGCCCCGGATTTCCGTAAAAGGCCACGCCTTGGCAGACTTCATCACCGAATGCAATGAAGCCGAGGCAACAGCCAATACACCGGAACCACCAATCCCCACTTGGAGAGTATTTGTGGACGGAGCTTCTAATGAGAACGGTTCAGGAGCCGGAGTGGCTATGATATCACCTGCTGGATTGGGGCTCCAGGCAGCACTCCGATTCAACTTCACAGCTTCGAATAATGAAGCC
>NZ_JAGXJW010000294.1 GCF_019091135.1 Cohnella sp. GbtcB17
TTTAGGAAATTTGTCATACAAGAGAAGGATTTCTCTTTATGAAAAGTTACCTATTTATGTAAAAATTAACTTTCCTTTCTTCTAAATGTTAATTTCAGTTTTGCTATATATATAGAAACTCAAATAATCTTTATTTGGCAAGTATTGAAGACCAAATCATGATCTTGGTCGTATGTGAGAAGTTTCCTATTTGGACTTGATTGTCTCTGTAAAATACGAATTTGATGCTGCAAATTAAGGATTTTTAAAAAAAGTTTTGTTT
>NZ_JAGXJW010000295.1 GCF_019091135.1 Cohnella sp. GbtcB17
GATTTTTTCCTTTACACTTTATGTTTTTGTTGTTTTCTTTCTATTTGTTCTCAATCTAACTCTCTGCTTTGTCTTCTTTGTGCATGTACTTTTCTTTCGAGCTTCTCACCATGAGATCTGGATTCTCATGGTTGGATCTTGGAGCTGAAGCCTCAAACTAGGGTTTATTCCTTCTCTCTCTCTCTATTTCTTCTGATCTGTTTTTCTGTGTGTAGATCTAGGGTTATTTGCTTTGATTTGTTCTTTTATAGAGTAGTAGAGT
>NZ_JAGXJW010000296.1 GCF_019091135.1 Cohnella sp. GbtcB17
GGGCTTCTTCGAGGTTGATATACTTTTGGACTCTTTTCTGGAAGTCCTGGAGGCTAGCAGCCCCTTCTTGCTGCAATTCATTCCAGAAGGGAGTCCCAGTGCGCATTCCTGCTTGGAGAAGTGCAAGCTGTTGTCCGTCATCAACCTTCTTGGTCTTCGAGGCTTCCTCCCGGAACCTCTTGATGTAATTCTTCAAGGTCTCGGTGGGCAGTTGCTTGATATTGGTCAAGGCACTAACCTCCAAGTTAACCTTTCTGGCGGC
>NZ_JAGXJW010000003.1:0-75364 GCF_019091135.1 Cohnella sp. GbtcB17
GGTGTCGGTGTCGGTGTCGGTGTCGGCGTCGGTGTCGGCTCAACCAGTCGGAATCGATTCGATACGACCTCCGCCGCGTTGCCCGCCAGATCTGCTGCTCTCACGTGCAAGTACCAATCGCCGTCCGCTTCGCTCTTCGTCAACTCGGCGCCGTTCGCAAACGTCCGCCAGCCGTCCGCCGGTGCGGAAGAATCCGTCGTCCAAGCGTATTGGAGCGTCGATTCATCGATGCCGCTGCCCGCATCCGTCGTCGTCGTCCGAGATGAAGCCGATGATCCCGCTGTCTCCTGACCGTTCGGGGAGAACGCGACCAAAGGCGCAGTCCGATCGATCCTCACCCGCAGCTCGTCGAATTGCACACGGCCCGCCTCGTCCTCCGCCTCGAAGAAGATCGCGTGGTCGCCTTCCTCCGTCAGCTCGATCGGCGAATCGTTTGTATAAGCTTGCGGGGAACCGCCATCCACCGCATAGGTGAACGACACGAGCCCGCCGGCTCCCTTGGCGTACACGCTGACCGTGACGCTCTGCTTCGTCCACGCGCCGTCCGCATAAGCGCTGCCGTCCGCCTGCGTCATCGACGGCGTCAATATTAGCCCGCTCGTATTGATTTTTACCGTTCGCCGTTCCGTCGTCTCAAAGCCCGCCTCATTCACTGCCTTGAGATCGAGCACATGGACGCCGTCATCCGCCAACTCGATGCCGGCGCCGTACAAGGCCCAAGTCGCGCCGCCGTCGAGCGAGTAGACGATCTCATTAACCGATGCGGGATCGTCCTCTATGGATACACTCACCTTCACTGTCTGGTCCGTCCACGTGTCGTCCCGGTATTCGTTGCCGTCCGCCGTCGTCATCGCGACCGACAGCGCAGGCGGCCAGGACGGCCGACCGGTCACGCTGAGCAAAGGACGATTCGCGAGGTCGACGACGCTTCCCGAGCCGGCATCGTAAGAGACAAGAATATTCTGACCGACTCGCAAGGACTCGCCTACCGTCAGCGCGATGGATTGCGGACCGGTCTTCGCAACGTCGACGACCGTCGCGGCCGCGTCGTCCGCTTGAACGGCAAATCCTCCCGCGGATCGCAGGTTCACCTCTTCGTCGAACGTCAGCAGGATGCGGTTTGGCCGTTCGCCCCGTATACTGGCGATCGTGGGGGGCGCTGCGTCCTTGCCTATGTTCGCCGCAATGCCTCGAAGGGCGGGATAAGACTTTCCTTGCTCGATCGTCCAAATCCCATCGAAATTCCAACCGGAGTAAGTCGCCTGCCGCTTCATGGCGGCAGTCGTCTCACCGCCTCCATGACCTGAGGTGGAGGCATCGTAATATCCTGCAGCAACGATGGATACGATGGGGAATTCTCTTCCCACTATACCTCCGATTTCCGAACCCGTACCCGTTACATAGCCTGCGGCATAGGCGCGGTTGACCGTACCGACATGCCTTCCGACCAGTCCGCCGACTTCGGAAGTGCCCGACACGGCGCCGATGGCGTAAGCATCCTCGACCAAGCTCCCCAGATCGGCGCGGCCCACGAGCCCGCCGACCGCATAAGTGCCGGAGACGTCGCCTGCCGCATAGGACTGCCTGACGACGCCGGGAATCATGTTGCCCACAAGGCCCCCGACATTGTCGCCTCCGCTTACGTCAGCCGTCGAGTAGGATAATTCGACCGTACCGCCTCTATTGTCTCCGACCAGTCCGCCGCTTGCATATGCGCCGCGGATGCTGCCGCCATCCACCCCTATGCTGCGCACGAGACCTTCATTGCCCAGATAACCGATCAGACCGACCTGGCCGGTACTCGGGCGGTTAATGCGCAAGCCGCGGACGGCATGCCCCTTACCGTCCAATCGACCGGTAAAGCCCTCCTGCGTCGAACCGCCGATCGGTGCGAATCCCGCCCCTGTTCCGGCGCTCGTGGCCCACATGTCGGCCCGGCTCATATCCGTGAGCGCCGTACCGAAATTCACATCATCCGCAAGTGTATATTCGGCCGTCAGATCCATCGCCGCTAGCTGCAGCTGATGGACGTTGCCGATCGTCTTCGACCATTCCGACCGGAGGAACGGCCGGGTCGAACCGTCGATCATGAACCAGTCCGCGTCGAAGTCGAACCCTGCATAGCTCGCTTGACTGAGCGCATGTGCGGTATCAAGGCCTGTCGCGACGCAATATACGCCGTATTGGTCGTTGTTGTAGCCGCAGCCGTTGGTTTGAAGCGATGACCCCGAATCCCAGTAGTTCGTCTTCATCACGGCCCCGTTGTTGGCGCCGAGCACGCCGCCGACATCGCCCGCGGCAGCGGCGACGGCGCCGGAGGTATGGGTGTCGCCGATATATCCGTCGACCGCCATGCCGACCAGCCCGCCAACGATACGATCTCCGCTGACGGAACCCACGTTGTACGAGCGGCTCACGCTGCCGCCGTTCAGCGAACCGACCAGCCCGCCGATGTAATAACCGCTTGCTTCAACCGTGCCGTCGAAATAGGAGAGATTCAGGTCTCCTCCCAGCTTCTGCCCGACCAGTCCGCCGACGACCGTTTCTCCCGCTACGTCGGCTGTCGCGTACGACTTCGTCACCGTCCCGTCGCTTCGACCGGCCAGACCCCCGACGCCGTTCGTCCCGTTAACGCTGCCGATGGCGTAAGAAGCGTCAATCCGGCCAAAATCGTACCCGACCAGCCCGCCGACCGATCCGAATCCCTTGACATCGGCGATCGCATGCGAGCGCTCGACCGTCCCGTTGCTGTTCCCCGCCAGCGCGCCTGTGAAGTTGCCGCCGACGACGGAGCCGCCTTCCATCCCGAGATCCCGGACAATCCCGCCCGTGTCGATCGCCCAGAACAGGCCGACCCCGTCTTCGGAAGGGCGCTCGATCGTCAGATTCCGGATAATGTGTCCCGCTCCGTCGAACGTCCCCTTGAACGGTTTGGAGAGGTCTCCGCCGTACCCTTTCCCGATCGGCTTCCAGCCGCCCTCCCAATCCTTCGTTTCCGTCGCATCGATGTCCGCGGCGAGACGATAGTTCGCCGTCACGTCGTCCCGCACCGCGTCGAGCTGATCCAGCGTCTCGATCACGAAGGGATCGGCCGCGGACCCGCTGCCGCGCATGACCGTACCTTCCGTCTCTGCCCGAACGGATGCAGGCAGCACGCCGAACTCCAATGCCAGAACCGTCAACCATACGAAAACGCGCTTCATTGCTCCCATACCTTCCTTCTCCTGTTCGATAGCCGACAATCTTCCACAAGAATTATAGAAGATCCCTCCGGCTGTCGAATCTAACCGCGGTTATAGCCCCGGTTATAGAGAAATGGAAAAAGCGGGCGGATTCAGCGATCCCCCCGCAGTTCGCGCCCGCGCTTGATGGCTTCTATGCGGTTTTTCGCCTGCAGCTTGCTATAGATGCGATTAATGTGCGCCTTGAGCGTGCCCATGCCGATCCCGAGCGTCGCGGTCAGCGCCGCGTTGTCCATGCCCGCTTCCATGTGGCGGAAAATCGCGTGCTCCTTCGGCGTCAGAAGCGTCTCCAAGGCGGCCGGCGGGACGCTTGGCGCATCGGCCGCACTTCCGTAGCACGCCAGAATTTTGCGCACGTAAGCGAGCGCGGGCGCGTTCCGGTCCCGGATATTCCCCTTCTGTCGCTGCCGCACGTATTCCGCGAGCAGCTCCGCGACCGGCTTGCCCTTGTCCACGAACACCCGAACGTAGTCGTCGGGCTCGGCGTAGCGAAGCGCCTCTTCGAGCTTGAGCAGCGCCTCCTCGGTCTTGTCCGCGCTTTGCAGCATCATCGCCTGCAAAATCTGGAGGTCCAGCGCATCCATCGGACGATGTCCCTTGACGGCAATGGACAGCAGCTTCTCCGACAAGCCCCACGCCACCTGCCGCTCCCCTGTCTCCATCAGCACGCGCACGAGGAAAACATAAACGAACAGCTGGTACACGGATACCGGATCGTCCGCGGACAGCTTGTATCGTTCCTTCCATCGAAGCGCCTCCGTCAGGTCGCCTTGTTCGAGCCGCAGCGCGGCCAGCTCCGCCTCCAGGAGAATCGGCGCCGCCCGGGCTTCGTCTCTCAGCGCTCTCTCGCCAGCCTCCTCCAGCCATCGCTCCGCCTGCGCGAAGTCCTGCCTCGCTCGCCCGACCCGCGACAGCAACAAGCTGGCGGGAACGTATGCTTTTTCCGGCTGATAGGCTTCATGGCTGCTCCCCGCGAGCCCTTGCTTCAAATAGCGCTCCGCCTCCTCCAGCTCGCCCCGTTCGTACAGCAGTTCCCCGTAGCAGATCACCGTCAGATCCTGCAAGCCGATCCGTTCCATGAACGCAATCATGCTGGCGAAAAAGTCGTCCGACAAGCCTCTGGGCAGGTGCTTGCCCCGCTTGCCGTTGTACGAGCGGAATACGGAAGGCGCGAGCGGCATGTAAGGAGACGCGAAAATCAAGTCGGTTCCTTCGGGACTATGTTCAAGCGACAACCGAATATACGCCAACGCGCGGACCATGTCCATGTCGTACTGGGTCGCCTTGAAGTTCCGAACGTAATACAAATAACCCAGGTAACGGTTTTTCTCATCCTCTCCCCAATGGGACGAGGCGTCCTCGTAATGCCGCTCGGCCAGCCACAAATACCGGTCGGCCGTTTCCGCGTCTTGCGCCCACAGCAGCGAGAAAATGTAGGAAAAGTACAAATAAGGCCGCTGCATCAGCATCTGCTCGGGGATGGCCGCCAGCCAGGATCGGACCGCCTGGAATTCCCGGCGGATCATGACGCTGCGCATCTGCTCCAGGAGACGCATCGCTTCCTCGTACCGCTTCGCGGCCAAGTAATAATCGACCGCCTCCTCGAGCAGCTCCTTACGCTCGCACCACTCGGCGGCGGCTTGGCACAAGGCGCCGATCCTGCCGGCCTCCTGACGCTCCAGCCGGTTGCGCAGGAACGAGCCGAACAAGTGGTGAAACCTGTACCATTCCTTATGGTCGTCAAGCGGAATCAGGAACAGGCCGAGATCCGCCAGCTCCGCGAGCTTCGCGGCACCTTTCTCACCGCCGACCGCTTCGCACAAAGGGCCGTTCATCCGCACCAGCACCGATACATCGAGCAAAAAGCGCCGGGTCCGCTCGTCCAGTGCCTCGAACACTTCCTCCAGCAAATACTGCTCCACGCTGCCGCCTTCCGGAGAATAAGGCTTTTTGACCGCGCCCGTTCGTCCGCCGTAACGCCAAGACATCGCGATCAGCTTCAAGCCGGTCACCCAGCCCTCGCTCTCGGCCAGGCATTGCTCGATCTGCTCCCTCGGCAGCTCCAGCCCCGCATACGTCCGGAAGAACGCAATCGTCTCCGTCAGGTCGAACCGCATTTCTTCCGCATCGATGCCGTGAATCCAGCCCCGGCTGCGCCATCTCGCCTTGGCAAAGCCGATCGAGGCGCGGCTCGCGAACAGCAGGTGCACGGAAGGGGGTAGGTACTCCAGGAAAAAAGAAACGGAATCGACGATTTCGGGCGTCTCGATCAGGTGCCAGTCGTCCCACACCAACGCGAGCGGGCGCTGCAGGCGGTTCAACTCATTGAGCAAAATGACGAGAAACGGCTCGAACTGTCCGGGACTCAGCGCTTCCGCCGCGGCTTCGACCGATGCCGGCAGCGCGCCGATCGCCCCCTCGATAGAAGCCGTGACATATCGCCAAAAGCGAACTAGGTCATTATCCTTCTCGTCGAGGGACAGCCAACCGACGGGAACGTCCGCTTGACGGACCCATTCGCTGACCAAGGTCGTCTTGCCATACCCCGCCGGTGCGGTCAGGAATGCGGCTCGTCCGGCCATCCCTTCGTTCAGCCGCGCGATCAAGTGCGGCCGCGGCACATGCTTGGCGATCGGGCGCGGAACCCGTAATTTAGACAAAAGAATGCCGGGGCTGTTGTCGTTCCATGCGCTAGTCATCGTCCGGTCCTTCCTCTAGTCGGGTTTTCAATTTCTCCTTCTATTCTAGCAAAAAGATAGTCGGTGAAGGGATAGGCTTGATTGATACATCGTGTTTAAAAATGATACTTTCACGAAGTCCGGCAAGCGCCTTCCCTCATACCTCCTTCAATAATCCACGGATTGCATTCGTCAGCTTGGCGGGCGGATACGGCTTAACCAGGAACGTATCGACGTTCAGGTCGGCGGCATGCGCCTGCTCCTCGAAGGCGCTGGAAATGACGATCGGCATTTTCTCGAGCGCCGTGTTCGAACGGGCGGCCTCGATGATCGACCAGCCGCTCACGTCGGCTTCCAGCATTAGATCGACGACCAAGACGTCCGGCTTCAGCTTTGGCAAATCCTCCAGCGCCTTTCTCCCTTCGGAGTAGAGATGGACGCGAAACCCGCTGTTTTGCAGCTCGTCCCGCAGCATAATCGACAGGTTGCGGTCATTCTCCACGAGCATCACGTCGGCGGAAATCGCTGCTCCGGCCTGCTCGCCCGCATCCGTCTCAAGCGTCGGCTCCGGTTCATAAAAAGGCAGCGCGATCGTAAACGTACTGCCTTTACCGAGCTCGGATTGAACGGTGATGTCGCCTTTATGGCGGCCGACGATTTCCTTGACGATGGCAAGCCCCAGGCCGGTGCCCCCAATCTCGCGCCGGTCGGTATTGTCCACGCGGAAAAACTTGGTGAACAGCTGCGGGATCGCTTCGTCCGGTATGCCGAGCCCCTCGTCCTTCACGGTTACGATCACGCGGTTGTCGCTTCGTTCACACTGTACCCTTATATCGCCGCCGTTCGGCGAGTACTTAACGGCATTGCTGAGGAGGTTCGTAAACACCTGCGTCATCTTGTCGCGATCGCCGAGTACGGTCGAATCGGCCGCGTCGCAGTCATAGACAAAACGGTGCCTGTCCTGTCCCACGCTCAGCGTATCGATCGTCTCGCGGAGCAGCGCCGGCAGCGCAAGCGGCTGCATATCGTACACCTGCTTGCCGGATTCCATTCGCTGCAGGTCGAGGAAATCGTTGATCAATGCCGTTAGCCGCCGCGCCTCCTGATAGATCGTCGAGACGTATTTACGCTGACGCTCCGGCTTGAGCTCGCGGTGCAGAAGCAGCTCGGCAAATCCAAGCACGCTTGCAAGCGGCGTCCGAAGCTCGTGGCTGACGGTGCTTACGAATTCCGACTTCATCCGGTCGACTTCGTACTCTTTTGTAATATCCCGGTGGACAAGCAGATAGCCGAACAGCGTGCCGCCGCGGTACAGCGGCTCGCAGTAGATCTGGATGTATCGGTGAACCGGCACTGAGATCTCGTAATTTATGCTGTACGTATCGATCGGTGCCCCCGAGTAGATCCGCTCGACGAACTGCAGCAGCGGCTCCGGCTCCGCGATGCGGTCCAGAAGCAGGCTTTTGAACTGGTCCAGCGTCATGCCGGCCGTTCCCCGCATGCTGCCGCCCACGTTCAGCAGCTCCAGCCATTTCATGTTGACATGCAAGGTGACGCCTTCCAGATTCATCAGCTGGACGCCTTCCTGAATCGTATTCAGCATGCTTGTATTCAGCTGGCGTTCGTATTCGGATTCGGCATAGATCTCGATTTTGGAAAGTGCGAGGGATACTTGTCTAGCAAGCAACAAGATCTCGGCTTCCTCGGAGTTCCCGAACGTTTTGCCCACCCGCGTCAGCATGATAATGGCGGACAGATGGTTGTTGTCGCCTAGAATCGGCACGAGAATGTCCGTCGCACGGATCGCTTCGGTATGGTAACCTTTCTCCCCCTGCGTCGCTTCTCGCTCGATCGTATACGGCGCCAGCGTTTCCAGAATGCGGGCCATGATGCCTTCGTGCCAATGGTTGACAAATTGCTCGGCCGCCTGTCCGCTGAGACCGAACGAGGCGTACTCCCGTTTTTCGTTAATCAGCTTGATGATGCCCTTGTCCGAGCCGGTCACCTCCACCATGCCGCGGACGATGGACTGGAGCAGCTCCTGTTTGTCCAGCGTCGTTGCCAGCGACTGGATCAGGCGGTTTTGTTTGGCCAGGTATTGTTCGTTCTCTTCCATCTGTCGGAGCGCGGCAGTCAGTTCCTCCTGCTGCGCCTGCAGCTCGTCCTGCTGTGCCTGCAGCTCCTCGTTCTGGGCGACGAGCTCTTCTTCCTTCGCCCCTATATTTTCCATCATGGCTTCCAGCGATCGCGAGAGCACGCCGATTTCGTCCACGCGCCCGGTATAGCCCGTCTCCACGTGTTCGCCCCGGGCGAAGCGGGTTGCGGCATGCGCGAGATGCCCGATGGGATTGCCGATATCCTTGGCGACCCGCCTCGCAATCAAAATGGATATGAGCAGAATGGCGGCGATGTACAGCATAAAATATAAACTTTGGATGAAAAGCTCGCGAATCAGCTTGCGACTCTGATCGTCGACGACATCGCGCATGGTTTTCTCCTGCGCCGCCGACATGGAGATGATCTGGTTGGATACGCTGTTCGGATTGTATTTGATCAGTTCGCGAATCTCATCGTAACGGCCCACTTTCGCCTGGATGACCGCCTTCTTGAAGTTGCCGTCCGACTGGCCGAAGCTGTCCAGGAACGGCTCCGCCTTGCCCACCAGCGCCTCCTCGTCCTTGCTCATCGGCGTAAGCTTAAGCGCAGCGATGGCATCCCGTGCGAGGCCGATCTCCTTCTCCATGGCCTGAAGCTCGAAGTCCTCGAGATAAATCAGATAACCCCTCGCGCGAAGCACCGTTTCGTTGGAATGCTCCGCGATGGCGGTGATCAGCGCCAGCTTTTCCTTGAGCGGATCGGTTTCCGTCCTGTACTTCTGGACCAGATGAATCGTACTCCAGAGCACCAGAAGCGCGCCGATCAGGATCAGGATAACGGATAGGCTCATGAGCGCGGACAAGCGCGTTTTCAAGCTTTTGCGGAAAAAATTGCGAAATTTAGCCATTGAGCATTTGTCCCACCTTGGCAATCAGATCGAGCGGACTGAACGGCTTCGACATGAAGTCGTCCGCGCCGGCCTGCAGCACCTTGTCCTGTTCCGCCTGCTGGTTCTTGGCCGAGAGCATCAGAATGCGGGCGCCGCTTCGTTCGGGAAGCGCCCTGGTCTTTTCGATCACTTCGATCCCCGTCATCTTCGGCATCATATAATCGAGAATGATCAGATCGTATTCCCTCGCCGTGATTTTCTCCAGCGCTTCTTCGCCGTCGACGGCCGCATCGATCTCATAACCTTCGTCTTCCAGCGAATCCATGACCAGCATGCGCAGAATCGGTTCGTCTTCGGCAAGCAGTATAGATGCCATAAGCGTCACTCCTTCACGTTCGATTTGAAAAGGTTTTGCAGCACGTAATAGGACGCCTTCAGCCGTTCGTGATACGTCGGCAGCTCCCAACCGCTCCAGCTATAGACATTCATGTCCGCTGCGCGGAGCGTTCCGCCGGCAGCCGCTGGAATCGAGCCGGTTACCGTCCGGCCGCCGGGTTGATCCTTGTTCGCGGATCCGGCGTCATAGGCGACGGCCGCCATGCGAAGCCCGTCCGTCTTCGCCGCAGCGGCGAGTCCGTTTTTCCATACGTCGCCGTTAATTTCATGCGTGCTGGGATCTCTCACGCCCAGCAGCTGCCAGGGAATGCGCAGCTCCACCATGCCGTCCTTGTCCGATGCGCATACGTCCGCGAGCGAGTCGTAGGACGGGCTGTCCGGGTTCGCGTTGCCGAACCGCAGCATGCCTGTCTCGTAGGAGTCGAAAGGGATGTGCCCTTCGCCTTCCGGACGGTCCGGGATCACCATTCCCTTGTTGAGGGCAAGCCGTATCGGATGCCAGACACCGTTGTCCGGACGGGACGCGTAAGGCTGGTCGGGGATCATCTGCAGCTGGCGACCGTACTGGTAATGGAACAGGTCGTAATAGCTGTCGACCCAGATGCGCGATTGATCCGGCCCGCGCAGATCGACGGCAAAATCGAAGCCGGCTTCCGACCGCAGGCCGCTGCCTCCCGGTACGGTATGCTGTCCCTGACCGGCGGCCGAATCGACGAGCAGCAGGAACCCCGTTCTGCTCCAATCGATCGGAACCGACTTGCCCGCTGCGTCTGCCGTGTCGATCCGGATGTACACGTAGCGCTCGTCGCTTGCGACGCGGTAGGATTGGAGCTGAGCCGCCCCCGCCTCTTCACTGGCGGCTGAAGACTCAGGCTTTGCGGCTTGTGACGCTTTGACCGGCTTCACGCCCAGCTTGTCCCAATCGCCGCCGTCGCCGTCCGGATAAACGGCGGTCCGCTTGGCGCCGGGATCGAAGGCCAGTATGCCGAACTGCTGCTCCCCGGTCTGCGCGTTCGACCAGAACGGCCTTCTGTCTGGATTGTCGTAGTCCATCGTATTCCATGTCCGCTTGAACCACTCGTCCTGCCATGTGAACACAATGCCGCCCGCAAGCCCTTCCGCCCGGATATCCTCATACATCCCGGCATCGATATCGCCTTGCTCCTTCTCGGTATGGAACCCCTGGTTTCTGCCGCCTACGCTGCGGTGCGTGAGCCCGCGCGACGACGGCACGCCGAATTCGGCTACAACCAGCGGCATCCGATGCGCGGCCTTCAGGTCATGCAGGTAGCCCGCGTAGTTGTTCGGCTTGCCGCGCTGATCGACGTAAGACGTATACTTCTGCTCGTAGTTCAGAAACTCGGGATAATACGGATAAATGTGGTACGACGCAAAATATCCAGCCTTCATCGAGGCGGCGGGTACGATGTGGTTCGGATCCACGGATACCATGTCTTCCGTTGCGGAAGGCTCGGCCGGATGACTCAGCGGATCGGTCGTGACCCAGTTCGTAAAGCTCATCGGGCGCTGCCACCCGTACTTCTCCGTTTCATAGGAAGCCGTCTCGTCCATCATGCGCGCCAGCCAGCTTTCAAACGGCGAAGCGCCGTCCGTCTTGAAGTACGCCCCCTGAAAAGGCTGCATGCCCGCATGCTTCTTGTCCGTCGCGTCGACCATGGACGGATCCCATTCGATGCCCAGCAGCCACCCGATCACGTATTCGGAAATATCCGCCTTGTACCGGCCCGACGCGTGGCCCGGCTTCGCCGGAACATTGGCATTCCCGTGAATAATATCAACCGTGCGCCTGATTTCCTGAACAAAATCGTCCGTATTTACGCTGGCGTAGGCATCCTGCGTCGAGGCGAGATTTTCCTCGTTCGCCCAGACGCCATGCATCAGGTAAAGCGGCTCCTTCGCCTTCCGGTTGTAGTCCAGGAACGCCTCATAGAAGGCCGGGGGATGGATCGTATAGACACGGAGCACATTGGCGTGCATCTCCCCGATCTGGCGGAACCAGCGCGCATACTCTTCCTTCGTAATTGCCGCTTCACCCGGAAAATGCCCCGGCTTTGCGATCCCCATATTGACCCCTTTCACTGGGAGGTCGATCCATGTTCCGTTTCTGTATACCTGAAGGTATTCATCCCCTACTTTGCCGGACATCTTCACGCCGTCCAGCGTTGCATGCTCCGCCGCATGACGCGTGCCGCCGTTCAAGCGAATCCCTCCCCATATGCCCGCTGCAAACAGCGCCAGCACCGCAGCACCCAGGACGAACATCCGCGTACGTCTCCGATCTGCATCCTTTGTTCGACCGTTCACGTTATGCCGACACCCCCTTGCGTTTCATGGTCCCCCATCCGCGCTTGCCGACGATCCACTGCAGGAGGCCTTCGATGCGCCACCATACGGTGAGCGGCCTGTACCAGAACGATTCCGTCAAAGCGTAAGCGAACAGGCGAAGCAGATCCGACAGCCGCGGGTATTTGCGCAGGCTCCATTCCTCCAGCAGCACGGCCGTCATGGAAAATACGGAACCGTATAATACCGAGGCAGCGGCCAGCAGAAGCGCAAAAGGCCAGTAGGTAGGTCCCGAAGCGAAAAGAACCGCCATGAGCAGATAGGTCAACCCTTCGACCACCGGTCCCAGCAGCTCGATAAACAGAAAATAAGGCATCGAAACGAGGCCGACGGCTCCGTACTTCGGGTTGAACATCATGGTGAAATGCAGCTTCAGGCTCTCCAGCAGCCCTCTGTGCCAACGGTTGCGCTGGCGGCGCAAATATTTGGCCGATTCCGGCGCTACCGTCCAGCAGACCGGGTTGGGAATATAGATGATCTTTTTGCCGAGTTTGCGGTCGTTGTTCATCCGGTGCAGGCGCACGATGAGCTCCATGTCCTCGCCGACCGTACTCCGGCGATAGCCGCCGGCTTCCACCACCCAATGCTTGTCGAATACGCCGAAAGCGCCGGAAACGATCAGGAGCAGGTTATGCCTGCTGAGACCGATCCGGCCCAGCAGAAAAGCGCGCAGGTATTCGATCACCTGCATGACGACCAGCGGATTGCGCGACAACCCGATCCGGACGACTTCGCCGCTCTCGATCGTGCAGCCGTTGGCGATCCGGATGGAGCCGCCCGAAGCGATGACGTCGCCGTCGGAATCCAGGATCGGCTTCATGACGCGGAGGAACGAGCCCCTTTCCAGTACGGAATCGCCGTCGAGCGAGCAGAAATACGGGAAGCTGGCGTAATTGATGCCCGCATTGAGCGCATCCGCCTTGCCCCCGTTGGCTTTGTCCAGCAGGTATAAATTGTCGTACAGCGTGGATCGGTACACGACGCGTACCTCTTCGGTCTGCAGCACCTTCCGCACGTTCCGCGGCACGGGCACCATCCTGAACCGGTCAATCATCACATCCAGCGTCGCGTCGGTCGAGCCGTCATTGATCACGATGACCTCGTATTCGGGATAATGAATGCTCAGCAGCGACCGGACGCTGCCGTATATGCCGAGCTCCTCGTTGTAGGCGGGAACGAGGATGGAAATCGGCTTCGTATAGCTGACATCCAGCAGTTCTTCATAAGGATTGTTGTCGTCGAGCAGCGCCGTCCTGCGCAGCTGAATGGCCGACACGACCGTAAAAAACGAATAGAATCCGATTACGATCATCATGTATCCGAGTACAAGCCTGCCCGTCCACAACAGAACCTCGTGCAAGGCTTCAGCCATTTTCCAGCCCCCTTTCGGCCCACTCGGCGGCCATGTCTCTTGCGAACCGGTCACTGCTGTGGTCCGCGATGCGGCGAAGCAGCGGTTGGCCGTCGGGGAACGCGCATATCGATTGCGCCGCCTGGGATCGAACGTACCACGACCCGTCGCTCAGCATCGCCTGGAGGCTTGGCAGAAACCCGGCGTACCGGATGCGGCCGAACAGTCTGGCAGCCATAGCCCGTTCCTGCCAATCGGCCGACTCGGCATGACGAAGCAGACCGTCCCCATCGACGGATACCGGCAGCTCGCACAGCGCCTTCAGCGCCCGGATCCGGAATTCGGCTTCCTCATGGCCGAGGAGCTCCTGAAGCGTATCGGCATGCTCCAGCTTCCGCAGGATTCCGACGATATCTACTGCGGCCAGCTGCCAGTCCCGCGGATACGACACCCGTTCTTGCATGAAAAGGGTGAACAATCCGTCGCTCATCCGCGACAGAATAAGCCGGCGCTGGAACTCCGGGAGCGCGGGCGGCCGGTTCTTCAGCCGGCGAAGAAGCGCTTCATCCCCCCAGCCGGCAAGCGTCTTGCATATTTGCGCAAGCTCTGCGGCGGAAACATCGCTGTCACGTTCAAGCAGCTTCACAAGCTCGGGCGCAAGCCCCGTCATGCCGAACCTTTCGATCCGATACAGCGTGTTCATGCGGATGCTCCACTGCCGGCTGAAAAGATTGGCCCGATAGGCTGCCGTAAACGTGGATTCCGCATAAGACGTAATTCTCCGGGTCGCCTCTTCCCCGCTCATGACATCCGCACAGCTGTCAAGCAGCATCTCCAGCGCCCGGATTTGAACCGGTGAGCCGCCGGCGTCGAGGAAGCCCGATGTTTTGCCGTGAATGAGATAGGCGAACATGGCGGGGCGCGCCTCTTCGATCAGCTGCTCCAGCTGGCGCGCCAGCCGGTTGTCGGCGTGCTTGCGCGCGAGCAGATAGCAGAGGAGAACGAGCAGCACCGCCGCAATGAACAGTACAACCAGCAGGGCGACAAAAACTTCCGTCCGCATGTCAGCCCACCCTGCGAGCCAATTTGCGAATGCGGGCCTCAAGCTCGCGGATGCTGAACGGCTTCGTCATGTAATCGTCGGCACCGAGCTGAAGCGCCTTGACGACGTCGGCTTCGCCTTTCTTGCCGGTCAGCATCAGTACCGTATATTGGCCCGGCTTGCCGAAGCCGCGAAGCCGCTGCAGCACCTCGAGGCCGTCCATCCTCGGCATCATCCGGTCCAGGATGACAAAATACCGCTCTTCGCTGCGCGTCCACGCGTCGGCCAGAAACGTTTCGCCGTCGCGATAGGCGCGAATGTCGAGCTTGGCCTGTTCCGGGAAACAGGTTGCGGTATACTCGGACAGCATGGAGCGGACAATCGGATCGTCGTCCACGATCGCAATGCGCAGCGGAATAAGGGCGCTTTTCTCGTTCTGGACGGTGTTTGCCCGCACGGCTTTACCGCCAGCTTCCTTTGCGGCCCGGAGCGAAGCCTGCGCCTTGTCGAACCAATAGGGCGCCGGCTGCTCCGGGTCTGCCGCTTCGACGACGCCGGCAGACCATGAGGCGCCGAAGGCCGTTCCGCCATCCTCGAATTCCATGGCGGCGAAAGCCGCTGCGGCTTGCTCAAGCGCCATCTTTGCCTGCCGCTCGGTCATGTCCGGAAGGAAAAGCAGAAACGAATCGCCGCCGGAGCGAACGATCGGATAACGATCCGGAAGCGTTTCTCTCAAATGCTGCACGACCGCCTCCAGCACCCGGTCGCCGGCACGCGGGCCATACCGCTGGTTGATGGCGCGCAGCCCGTCGACGTCGAGCTTGGCAACCGTGAGCGTCGAACCGCTTGCCTCCGACGCTTTCCGCATGTCCTGGAACGTTTCTTCCGCAAGGTTCCGTTTCAGGGCGCCCGTCAACTCGTCATGTCGCATCAACCGCTCGAACAGCTGCTTGCGCATCCGCTGCCGCTCCAGTACGGCCAGAAATTCAGGCATATGGAGCGGTTTGGCGACAAAATCGTCCGCACCGAGCCGGTAAGCCTGGATTCGCGTTTCCGTGCGGTTGTCGGCACTGACGATCGTCGTCGGAATGAATTGCCGGCGCAGCTTATCCCGCAGCGCGAGAATAAGATCGAAGCCCGAACCGTCCTCCATGAGCAGGTTGAACACCAGGCTGTCGGGCCTGTAATCGTGCAAATAATCGATGGCTTGGGCCGGCGTGGTTGCGGCAAGCACCATATATCCCCTGCTCTCCAGCTGGTCTTTTACGAACACGAGAAAGGTGGCGTCATCGTCGAGCAGCAGCACCACGGGCTGTTCGCCTTCAGGCATGGAGACGAAGGGCTGTTCGGCTGCCGGAGCAGCCTCTGCAAGGATGCCTTCGTCCTCGCCGAATGCGGCCGCAGCGAGCGGAAGAAGAAACCGGCGAAGCTCGTCGACCGGATAAGGCGCTCCGCCTTCCGGACGCAATTCGTCCATCAACGACCGCGCCGTCTCGGAGAGGCCTGCCATGCCGATCGTGCCGGATGTGCCGCTGACCGTGTGCAGAAAACGGTAGACCTCGTCCCGGGGAGTCGATGCATCGGTGCTTTCCAGCCAATTCTCCAACTGCGCGCGGACAGAAGCTTGCAGGGCATCCTGATATTTTTTCATATGCGGTCACTCATGGGTATGCATACAGTCCTTTCGCATGCGATGTAACTGCGCTGCCGTCTCTCTTCATTAGCCTTTCGGTTCGTTTTTGTAACGGCAACAGGAAAAATAGCTTAATCGTGGTCGAAAATTCCGGCGATTACCCGCACCACTGCGCTTCGCTTGTTGCTGAATCGCAAAAAAAGGCGTATGCACGGGATCCAATGAGAATTGGCCGCGCATACGCGTTTTTAATCATTTTCTTTCGTTTTATAAAGGTGAACCTGCCCCATGAGGCCGTATGGAGTCGTTACATAATCCGGCGTATACTCCAGCCCGGTCCGGCGATAATCCCACCATTCCTTCCAATCATACGCCGTTCCGGCCTGATGAAGCGGTCCCAGCATATTTCGGAGGCTTCCGACTACTTCAATGTCGATGCGGTTTCGTCCGAGTGACAGATACTTACCGATATCCAGTCGCTTTGCCGCTTTCCACGGGACATGCCCTGCAAACTGGTCATTCACTCGAATATCCACGGTAACCGCCCGATAATAGCCGAGTTCCAAAAGGACGGATTCATCCCTTTCCAATTCAGCTTCTTTAACATACTCAAAGTGATAGACCATACTGCCCGCATAGTGGAGGTAGCCCTGCAATCCCCAATCTCCAAAACGCAACCGATTCGGTTCTTGGCCAATCACACGGTCGACGGATACCCCAAAATCGCCGATTAAGTAACAGTCTTCGAGCTCTAACGTGTGGTTGTAGGAACAGCCGATTGTCAAAACGTTCGTTCCAGACTTAAGCTTAGGCAGCTTGACTTTTAAGAAGCTGCGATCGATAAACCATTCTTGCGGATCTTCCGTAACGAAGTCGCCATTTAAAGTAATCTCGAATAAATTCGCTTGCTCGATGACCACAAACACATCTTTTTCAGGCGAATCGCAAACCTCAAATACAAATTCGAGCGTAACCGGCGTCCCATCCTTCTCATGCGGCTCATGAATCCATAAATGCCGTTGCAATCCGCCGTTGGCGAATACTTGCCTCATATTTAACTCGGCTCTAATCTCCCTTTGCGCTTGCCATACATCAGTTATTCCATGCCAGCTCCCTTCACCGATACGATATCTGCATCGATCTAATGTGAGCACATTGGGCGCTGTACGCGTAAACCGGCTCGCAGGTCCAAGCGCAGTAATAATGGGGCCGGGAGATGCCGAACTTGGACTTGCAGCTGCCTTATCGATGCGAGTCGGCTCCCTCTTCAGATCCAGCACATAAAGTTTAGAGTCTGCCGGCCCAAACTTCGTTTTGTACTTCATGTACGCCCCTTCAGCAATCGCATTGACCTCACGCACTTCTCCTGTGAGCACGTCCCATTGTTCGACGCGACCGACGCCTCTGAGCTCGATCTCGACTTCCTCTCCATGCAGCCGGTCTTTATTGACGACAAACAAGATTCTCGTATCGTCCAAGTCTCTCAGCATATAAAGGAAGGATTCAGCTTCCCGACCATTGGCATTTTTAATGCTGACTTCTCTAGGAAGCAGTCGTTCGAGCGTCTGGAGCACTTCGCTGTCATTGGATAAATGGACGAAGCCATCAAGTTGTTGGATGGAGGCCATGATGTCCGACGGCAAACCATCCACAAGCGCAGGCATCTCGCCCACAGCGATGACCCTGCCACCTGCCATCAGGAACCGGCGCAGCAGCCCGACCGTGCTGGAGAGCATATTTTTCATCGGAGGCATAATGACAACAGAATAAGATACCGCGTTTACTTTCAGCCTTCCATCGACTATATCGCCGCTCTCGCTTAGTATGAGCTCGTCTCCTAAATCGAAGTCATAATGCGCAGCCAGCATCAGATCCGTGAATTGGTTAAAAGTTCGATCAAACTGCTTTGCCTGATCGATATTGCCGGCCTGGTTCGCCCCTCTGCCTTTTACATCGACGCCCAACATAGACCAGACGGTCGTTAGGGGATGCAGCACCAGCACCTCGCGAACGGCTTCGCCTTGGCTTAGAACTGCGCCTAGCCTTGCGAAGTAATCTTCCATAACGCGATTATGGGGCCACCAGTTGGAATTATAATTAAAGGAAGGCGGATAATCGCGTTTTCGGCATCCTTTAAGAGAATATAGGGCCAGATGATGCGTGAGCAGATTTACGCCAAGCACGAATTGCCAGTCGCCTATCCATCGGCGGCTTTCAAAGGTGAGTTCCCAACCTGTAACGCCATACGTTTCCGTAATTACCCTCTTCATTCCGTATTGTCTGGCTACGCTCGACACCTGCTTGACCGTTAGACTCTCATCCGTTTGCTCACAGAGCGTATCTATTCCGGGAACATCCAAAAATCGATAGTGAGGCATAACCGCCCCGGACGTCTGAACCGATCCGAGCAAACTGCTCTCGGAATGAAAATGTCCACTGAAGAGCAACCCATTCTCGCGGCACCATTGACTGATCGGTTTGGTATACGCTTCGCAGAATAATTCCGCGACTGTTTTCCAATAATCGAAACGGGTCTTCGCCGACTTTTCTCCCAAGAAAAAAAGGTAAGGAAGCACGCTCCAAAAATCGTAGCCATTCGCCTCGAGAAAAACTTCAGGAAATCGGTCCGTCCAACTGATCCATGCGCGATCCGTTACTTGCCTCTCGGCAAATCCTCTAATACTGGGCTCATCCGTGAAAATACCGGGTACCGTTCCTCCAAATTCGTCTCCAACGGCTTTTTTGTACACTTCATAAGTGGACTCGATAAAAAGCGCAGCGGATCTGGGATTTAAATTGTCGGTATACGTATCTCCGTGACACCAATCATTTGGCACCGCCATTTCGCGCCGAAAAATCAAGTAGGCTTGTTTTTCCGTTGCTTGAATAGCTTTTTCCAGATCGGGTTGACGAATGATCTCAAAGCGCTCTATTTGGTCTTCATGGATGACAGCCTTGTATACGACGACAATCGTTTGATCCCACGCTACATTTTCAGAAATCTCTAAGGTGAGTGCTTTGGCACGGACATCGTCTCCGCCAAGCTTGGGAACCGCTCCGCCGCCCATACCGGACGAATAACGATCCTCGTCATACAGCCAGGCGTGGAGACCCTCCTGCTTCGCCATAGCCACAGTGTCCTTAATGCGTGCCATGAACTCGTCGCTTAAATATGGCGTCTCCAAGCCTTCGCGAACGTGCATCATAAAGCCGCCCATGCCTTGTTCCTTGAAGCCTTTAACCTGCCGATCCAGTTCATCCTGCTGGAGACGATCGTTCCACGACCAGAACGGCACGCCCCGATACGCCACTGGGGGTTGCTCAAATAGCTGGCGTAATTCCGATTTGTTCATGTTTACCATCATTCCTTATCGAAAAGAATCCGGCGTTATCCCTTAACGCTGCCCAGAACAAGCCCTTTGACAAAGTATTTTTGCAAGAACGGATAAATACAAAGCACAGGCAGCATGGAGACGAAGAGCTGGGCGGCTAATACGGTACGACTCGAGATATTCTGTAGAAGAGTGATATCGTTTGCGCTCATATTCGTCAGATCGTGCGACACGATGACCGTTCTCAAATAGGTTTGCAGCGGATAATTAGACGGCGAATTCATAAAAATCAAGCCGTCAAACCAGGCGTTCCAATGAAAAATAATGGTAAATAGCGCGATCGTGGCCAGCGAAGGCTTTGAGATCGGCAAGTAGATGCTCCATAGCGTTCTCCAGATTCCTGCGCCGTCAATCTGAGCCGATTCTTCAAGCTCGGCTGGCTGCGTCCGAAAAAAATTAAGCATCAGTACGATATTGTAAACATTTACGGCCGTAGGCAGGATGAGCGCCCAGATCGAATCCATCAAGCCCGTTTCTTTAACGACCATGAAGCCGGGAATCAGGCCTCCGTTAAAAATCATCGTCACCACAAAAAACCAGGAATAGACGCTGCGCGATCTGAACTTCAGGTTCGGCTTGGACAACGGATACGCCGCCAGGATCGTCAAGGTCAGGCTCAAGCTTACACCAAGAAGCAGACGTTCGAACGACACGACGATGGACGACAAGAATGCTTGGTTCTTAACGATATAGTTATAAGAATCCAGGTTGAACCCGACAGGCCAAATCGTTACCCAACCGGCCGTGACCGCCGAGTTGCTGCTGACCGACATGGCGGCCATATGCAGAATAGGGAACAGGCAGGTCGCCGCGAACAACGTTAAGACGATGTAATTGCTGTATACGAACAGCCGTCTGGAGGGCGTGCGTCTCTCAATCATGGAACATTCCTCCCGAGGTTAGAAAATGCGATAGTTAGCGAGGCGATAAGCCAGGAAATACGATACGGTGATAAAAATAAACGATACGACGGATTTGAACAGGCCGACAGCAGTCGCTACGCCGTATTGCATTTGTTCCATTCCGAGTCGGTACACGTACGTATCCAAAATATCCGCACTGTCGTAGACTTGCGGGCTGTAGAGGTTAAATACCTGGTCGAAGCCGGCATTCAGGATGTTCCCCAAGCTCAGTACGCTTAAGAGGACGATGATCGGACGCATCCCCGGAAGCGTAATATGCCACATCTGCTTCCAGTGTCCGGCACCGTCGAGCGACGCCGCTTCGTTCAGCGACTTGTCGATATTCAGGATGGCTGCCAGATAGACGATTGTGTCGAATCCAAGCTCCTTCCAAATATGCGAGGCGACCAGCACGATTCGGAACCAGAGTCCATCGCCCAGGAAATAAATCGGTTCAATCCCGAATAGTTTGAGCGCATGATTAACGATACCGTCAGTCGGGGAGAGAATATCGATTAATATACCCGACAAAATGACCCATGATAGAAAATACGGCATATAGACAACCGTTTGAATGGTTCGCTTGAAAGCAGCATTTTTGATCTCACTGAGCAATATGGCCAGTGTTAGCGGAAATAAAATGCCTACAATCATCTTCATTACAGAAAGCAATAAGGTATTGCTCAGCACCTGCATCGTATCCGGCATATTAAACACGTACTTGAAGTTGTCGAGCCCGATCCATTCCGATCCGTACCAGCCGTGCGAAGGCACGAAATCCTGAAAAGCGATGACGATCCCTGCAATTGGACCGTAGCTGTAGATAAGCACCAGAACAACGGCCGGCAGCAGCATCAGATGATAAGCGCTTGCGTTAAATCGGCGAATGCGATTGGGTTTAGGTTGCATCCGTATGTTCCCTCCGTTCGCGGATAAAACAAGGGAAGGGGTCGGTGATCCCCCTTCCCTTTCTTTCCGCTTATTTTTTGGCCGTATCCCACGCGTTGACTTCGTTCGTTACATCTTCAAGCCCCAGCTTGTTCAGCTGACTAACGAACTTGTCGAAGTTATCCACGGTATCTGCACCCATGATCACTTTGGTGAAGTACTCCATTACGTTTTGATCGATGGTTGCCAGACGATTTTTCATCGCCTCCGTGGAAGCGCCGTAGAATTCATCCATCTTAAACAGGTTGTTGTTCACATAACCTTCCATCGAAGTGAACGAACCGGTCTCTCCAAATACTTTTTCGTATTGCGCGTTCGCATTGTCTCCATTTTTAAATTTAACGATATTATCGTAGTAGCCCTTCTCTTCTGCATTCAGCTTGGAGGCGTCGCCCGTTTTAAAGGCTTCTTTGATATTGAGATGCGCCTGCAGATTTTTCTTCGCTTTCCAGGCTTTCGCAACCGCATAGTGATGGCCCGGAGCAGGAGGCGCCCCTAAATATTTATCAAACTCTTCTTGACTCGTCTTTCCATAATTGAGTTCAGTCCAGAAGTTGATGAGCTTCACCAGGACTTCCGGATGCTCATACTCCTTACTGACCACATAATAATTCTCAACGTTCAGCTTAATTTGCGGGTTGGCCGGCTGATCGTCCTTGGATACGATTGGATGTGCGAGCCAGTTGGAGTCCGGAAAGTTATCCTTGGTCTGCTGCAGCGGGAACATCCCGTTCCACATCGCGCCGATGTTGATGCCGGCTTTGCCTGATGCAGCTGCTTCAGCAGCTTTGCTTGAGTCCTTGGCGCCAAAGTCCTTCTCAATCAAGCCTTCCTTGTAAAGCTTGTTCAAGTAAACCAGTGCATCCTTGACTTCCGGCTGCGCGCTTCCGTACACCAGTTTGCCGCTCGCATCCCGAATCCAAGCCTTCGGATAGGCATCAAAGGCGTTAAACAGGCCGACGCCTTCCGCTACGCCAGCGGTCAGAAAATCCTTGTTGAACAAGAGCCCGATTGTATCCTTTTTCCCGTTGCCATCCGGATCTTGCTCAACGAATGCTTTCAGTACGGTGTAGAGCTCATCCGTCGTTTTCGGCACTTGAAGATTAAGTTTGTCTAGCCAATCCTGCCGGGCCCACAGGAACGGCGCACCGTCGATCGCAGAGTTCGTTCCGGGAATCGCCAGCAGCTTGCCGCCGAACGTCGCCGAATCCAGTGCCGCGTTGCCTTCTTCAGTAATAATCTCCTTCGTTAACGGCGTCGCGTATTTATCGAATACGTCCTTCATATCCCACACAAGATCGGTCTTGGACAGCGTCGCCAACTGCTCTTTCGTGACAGCCAAGATGTTAGGAATGGAACCGGAAGCAATGGAGACGCTTACTTTTTGCTTTGCGGCATCTGCGCCTTTTACGAACCATTCCGGCTTGACATTGATGCCAAGCTTATCGCGATATCCCTGTATCCAGACGCTATTTTCCCAAGCCTCTTCCGTAAAGGTATCCCCGATCGCATCATTGACCAAGACGCCTACTTTAACATCCACCGGCGGATCGAATTTGGCATTGGGATCGGTTGCTGCCGAGGACGCGGATGCTGACGCCGAGCCGCTAGGTGCGGCACCGGCCGAAGCGTTGGTTGCATCGTTTCCGTCATTTCCGCAAGCGGCCAATGCCGACATCATGAGCACACTTGCAATCAAAACCGCAGGAGTGGTCTTCATTTTCTTAGTCATTTAAATCCCCCTATAGCCATTGACTGGATTACGTAATCATCATACCGAAACCGCTTACTTCGAATCTATTTCAAACTTCCGAGATTGCTATCACTTTTCCGACGGACGATTCGCACGAAATTCTTGCGGCGTCATGCCTGTTTCCTTTTTAAAGTATCTACTAAAGTAACTCGCGGTCGTAAAATTCAGATCCTTGGCAATCTGTTGAACCAATATGTCCGGATCCGCCAGCCACACTTTTGCTTGACGAATTTTCAACATGCTTATATATTCCGTAATCGTACATTGTTCGGATTGTTTAAACAGCTTAGACATATAGTCGGGATTAAAATGAACCACTTCAGCCAGCCTAGTCAGCGATAAATCCTCTGATAAATGACTCTCGATAAAAGCTTTGAGCTTTTCGACCACATCCTCGCGCATTTTTAAAGAATTGGAGGAATAATAGTCTCCAAGCAGTATGGCCAATCTCTCCATTGCATGAATGGCTTCGTCGCGCGTGTTAAACCCGGAGGGCTCCATCAAACGATTCATCTGCTCCTGAATCATCGCAACTCGATTTAATCCATATTTATTGACCACGGTCAGGTAGCGTATGGCCGTCGCATAGTACAGTTCTTGATAGCGTTCTTCAGCATGCGCCTGCGCGATGAGGATGCGAAATTCTTGCAACACCTGCATCACTTCTTGAATCCGACCTGTCTCCAGATACATATCCAGCAACGAAACCTTTTTTAGATAAACTTCAACTTTGGCGCCTGCGTCCGATTGCATAGGTGTGCTTATCGTATGCGGAAAGTTGCGTTCACGAATGATTATTTGTTTCTCGCCGTAAACCTGTGTAAACAGCATGTTTAGCTTCGCATACTGAACGGCTGCATCCCGCAGGGAAGAAGCCTTATCCCCAATCGCAAAAGAAAACGTATGCCCGGTAGACTTCAATGCAGTCGCGGACGTCGTCTCAAAGACACCTTCAATAAAGGCTAGCAGCCTTTCTTCAGAGACGTACATTTCGTCTATGGGCTGATAAAGCAGGACAATGACCTCGCGATTCATAACGACCGATTCGAATCGAACGAGCGGCGCTAAATATTGTCCGCATACCGATAGGACGGCGGCAAACAGAATATCCTTATCTCTCATTCGGATCGTGCTGCTGTCCGCGTCGAGTCGAATGGAAGCCAGTCGGATCGGTTTAGACACATCGATGGCAAGACCAAGCGTTTCCGAGACGATCTCCGTTAATTCCTCCTCGGGCAAAAGCCCCATGAGCAGATCCGATAAATACAAAGAACGGTGATGGGCGATATGCTGACGTCGCAAATCGTTCGCTTGCTTTAGAAGCGATTGGATCTCTGTCCGTTTATCCAGCTCCGAGATCGTCTGCCTGACGGTTTCCAGAATCCGTTCGTCGCCCTCCGACTTGAGCAAGTAACTTTGCGCGCCGCTCTTTACGGCATGATGAATAAAGTCGAAGTCATCGTAACCGGACAAATAAATGAGACGGCAATCCGGCCAACTCTTACGGACGACATCCCCCAGTTCAAGGCCCGACATTTTGGGCATCCGTATATCCGTCATGAGAATATCCACCTTGCGGTCTGCGAGCACCTCCAGCGCTTCGCGTGCGCTTGAGGCCTTTAATAAGTTCAAGCGATCCCCTTCATATTCAAGTAACAGTTCGTATAGTCCATCTACGATCAGTTTCTCATCATCAACGATTAACATCCTGTACATGCGAGTCCCCCCTGTCCGGCACAATCATAATGGAAACTTTAATACCGCCTAGTTCGCTTCTCTCTGCTTGAATTCCGCTGCCCGCTCCGAAAGTAAAAGCAAGACGGCGGTGAATATTAAGGATGGCCGTAACTTCGCGAGACTCATTCGTCTCTGCCAGCAGCTCGTTCAAACGCGCGAGATGCTGATCGGCATCCTCTCCGTTGTCCTCTACGATGATCATAAATCGGTCTGGTTTGACGCTGAAGCGGACCCTTAATATTCCGCCTGCATCTACTCTTTCGAGACCATGTTCAAAAGCATTCTCGACGAGAGGCTGCATGATTAACCTCGGCACGCTAATCGGTTTAAGCGTATCGGGCACTTGATCGTACTCGACGGATACACGATCGGAGAATCTGGCGAGCTGCAACATCACGTAGTTACGGGCATGTTCCGCTTCTTGTTCCAAAGGAACGGTATCCCTCGTGCTTCGTGTGATAAACCTGAAATACTGAGCCAGCTGATCGGTAAACTTTACAGCTTCTTCTTGCTTGTCCATTTTGATCAATCGAATAATGCTGAATAAACAATTGTAGAGGAAATGGGGATTGATTTGCGATTGCAACTGTTTGAGTTCCGCGTTTTGTCGATGGAGCTGCTGGTCATATACCTCTTCAATTAACGTTTTTAACTTTGCCAGCATCTCATTATAACGTTGGTATAAGTCGCCAAACTCGTCGTCCACGGCATGCCGAATATTGAAGTCGAAGTTGCCATCCTCCACATGCCTAAATGCACGAACAATTCTGACTAGCGGCTTATTAATCGCTTTATTGATGTAAAACAAAAACAAAGCAACCGCCAGAAATGTGATCACGAAAAACAGCGAGAACCAAACGACACGCTCCGTTACGGATCGGAACATGTCATTTTTATACAAATATTGATCTAAGAAAAGTCCAGTTTCAGATATGGCTGATCGTACATGGATATACTGTTTCCCATCTATAGAAACACTGTCGGTTATCGATGCTTTAGAAGGGAGCTCTACAACCATGTGATTGTTAAGCCATTCCGTCAGCTCCGGATTCAAGATGACAGCGATGTTGCCTTCCTGGGACATCGAGAGCATAATCGCTCCCGTATAATCGCGGCCGACAGCAGCTTCAATGCTGCGGCGCATCTCACGTTCATTCAGTTCGACCTCGACGATAAGATCGGGAATGCTGCCGGACATATCTTCGAGCGGATAAGCTTCAATCAGGTAAGAATGGCGTTCAAAAATGACTTTGTAAGGCGCGCGCATAAGGCTGGCCGAGATCAAATCCGGCTCCAACTGGCTATACCCTTCAACAGCCGATATCTGAATCTTGAGTTGCGGCATATATACGCGAACATCGGATATAAGATCGCTGCTGTTTTTAATGGAAAATAACTTGGACCGAATGGAATTGATTAATTCGATTTGACGATAAGGCTCGAGCACATCGTGAGCATTCATGAGCCGAATGACCATTTCGTCATTCATCGTTTCGTATTGCAGCGTGTTAAAGCGTTTAAATGTATGGCCAAGATCGTTCACATAGTTAAACGCCTGCGTATGAGCTGATTTCAAAATATCTTGTCTGAACATCGAGGTTCCCCAGCTGTACAAAAATATCGCGAGAACATAAATAGGAAGCATGGCGACAATAAAAGCGATGATTAGTTTGGAGTAAATGGATTTTCCAAATCGGCGCCTTGCACTTTTTGATTTTTTTGGTTTTTCCATAAAAACATTCTCCTTGTCGACCGCTCGTCGACTCATTCTAAAGATTCGGCTCTGCTTCCTCAATGTCATTTTACCGACTTTTATGTAACTATTCCGTGGAATTTATTTCTTCATCATGAACGAAACATCCCATTGTTTGTGACCCAATCTTGAGATATAAAGAGTATCATATAGAGTAGCGAAACCATGTTCATTCACATTTGGAGGGGTACAGTTCCGATGGCCGATGTAACATTTTATCGAGACGAGGCATTGCCTTTCTTGGAAGCAAAGCGATGTCGGAAGAGTGACTTGGCTTATCAGAAACATTTCCATGAGGAACATTCCCTCGGTCTAATAGATGAAGGCGAGACTCAGGCGTGGTGCGAAGGGATGTTATGGCGCGTAGAGTCGGGGAGAATGATCAACTTTCCGCCGCACATGCTCCATGCTTGTCAGCCTGCTGAGAATGCCGACTGGAAATACAGAATGCTGTTCATTAAGCCGGAATGGTTGGAACATATTGAACTTCCTCATCTTCATCATCTTCAAATTCCGTTCTTGCTGGAGGACGGGAAGAACAACGCTTGCCGTACACTATTTAATCGAACGATGGATTCTCTTGTCCGCAATGAATCTTCCTTGGAGATTGAGACGGCGTTAATCGAACTGATGCATATGCTCATCATTAAGCATGAATCCGACATCGTACACGAACCGCATGGCGCATTGAAACAGAAATACGTCAATCGGGTCAAGGAATATATTCATGCCTATTATAAGGATCGGATCACCCTTGAAACATTGGAGCAGGAGACCGGCGTCGGCCGTTATCATCTGATACGGCTATTTAAGAAAAGTACGCATCTGCCTCCCCATGCCTATCAGAATCTGCTGCGCATTAACCATGCCAAGATTGAGCTGAAAAAGCAGCGGCCCATTGCCGAAATAGCGGTAGACACCGGATTCTATGATCAAAGTCATTTTACGAAAGCCTTCGCCAGAATCGTAGGCGCGACGCCTCAAACTTACGCGTTATCCATATAAATAGAGCAATTTTATACAATCCTCTTCTATGGTCTCGGTAGTACACTGAACCGAGAACACAAGGGGAGGGCTACAATATGGCGATCATGATTGAGCTGGAAAAACAATTTGCAGAAACGATGAAATCCATTGCTCGGCGGGCAGCGTTGAAGGATTACGTCGAGCAGACGCCATCTATTTATCATATGCTGCAACGTGCTGCCGCGAGGTATGTGACGGGTGACGACAGAGCAGCCGGACTGGAAGCCGGGAGTGCGCTTGTCAATAAGGGATATGCGATTTCTATCGAATACATTGGCGAAAATACGGCAGACGTCCAATCTTGTGAAGCGGCAGCACTGGAAATGGAACAGCTTATTCAGTCCCTGATCGATCGCGGGATACCGGCTCGCGTATCGTTTGATCTCTCCCACATCGGTTTGTCGATAGATCACGCATTCGCATATAAGCAGTTGGCCGCCTTGGCGGAACAGACCCAGCGCACGGGTATCGAGCTGTTTATCAGCATGGAGGAATCGGCCAAAACCGAAGCGATTCTATCGATCTATAAGCGTGCGGCAGCTGTCTACCCGAATATGGGTATCACCTTGCAAGCGCAGTTGCACCTTACAGCACAGCACTTGAATGACTTGCAGACTGATTCTAGACGATTACGCCTTGTGAAGGGAGCCTATCAAGAGCCGGTTGAGCTGGCGCTCTCACGCTCGGACGCTCTGAACGAACGCTATCTACAACTCTTGGAACAATCCATTGATAAAGGGCATCGAGTATCTATCGCTACCCATGATGAGCGCATCATAGATGAGGTAATCAATCGGGGATGGGCCCTGAAGCCGGGTGTGGAATTCGAGATGTTATACGGGATTCGGCCCGACTTAAGCAGCAAGCTGAGAAGAGCCGGTTATCCCGTTCGCATCTACCTTACCTATGGCCATGAATGGTATTTGTATTTATGCCACCGGATCGCCGAGCATCCGCCAAATTTATATCAAGCAGTGATCGACATCGCGGCTGATAGACCCATTGATTCTGTTAGGGATTATGAATAATGGCGAGCGTAAAGTGCGTTTAAAGCAATACTTGAGTCATGTGTACAACTAACAAATCCCATAAGAAAATGCCGCCAAGAATCGTGAAAGGCTGGCGGCATTTTTGTTTATTATTCATTTGATAGTCGTCTCGTCCGGTCCTTCCATCTCACCGCCAGAAAGTGGTGCAGGTTGCCTTATCCGCCATATTAAACGCGATCATCTTTTCAAGCAGCGCGTATTCAACCGGACGAGCCCAGGGGATACGCACGAGCCCTTTCGTCTGCTCATACCCGGCCTTTGAGATCTCCTCAGAGAAACGCGCCATCCCCGCTTCCTCCGGAGAAACGGCCATATGTTTCTTGGATACGCTAAAGCCGATGATAAATGTTCCATGGTCTGTAAACATGGGCTGATTCCACTTCAGCACAGGCGATAAATTCGGGAATTTCTTCATCACCCAAGACAGAACCTCTTCCATACGCGCTCGATTTTCCGGGTTTTCGATACGATCCAGGAATTCTGCGAATGCTTCCATACTTATCCCTCCCTCGCAATCTACTAATATCCGAAAAAGGCATCCTTTTTGATATTTGGTTTGGGAACATGATTGTCCAGTAAGTACTTAAAAACCGCCTCAACCATAGATTTGGGTCCCGCAATATAGTATTTGCCGCTATTCTTATATAGGGAGCTGAACTTATTGATCTCCTGTTGCAACTCATCCCTGGATTCAAGATAGGTTAGGCTTGCCAAGGTACGACTAGCCAACTCGTCAAGTTCATTCTTGAACAAATGCTCCCTATTCCTATCCAAATAAAGAAGATGGATCGGCCTCCCGACTTCCTTGGACGTTGAATCGATTTGCTTGAGGATCGACCGAAACGGGGTAATGCCGATCCCTCCGGCAATGAACAATGTCGGAGCTTCATCTGTGAGATAAAAAGGTCCTACGGGTCCGCGCATCGTGATTTTCATGCCCGGCGTCAATTCCAGCAGTGCTTTCTTAAACTCGCTCGGCTGTTGACCTAAGCGCGTTGTGATTCTAACCGCAGTCTCAGCTGGCGCGGACGACACGCTGAACGGACGCGTGCCTTTTTTACGGACTTATGCGTAATGCTGAACAAACCGTATTGTCCGGCTTTCCAGGTTAAGTCTGTATCTTTTTCAAATACAAACGTATGTACATCATCCGATTCCTTATAGCTTTCTATAAATTGTAACTCTCTCTTTTTGAAAAAGGGGACTAGATTATCTCGAAAAAAACTCATCATCTCATCTCCTTCTATCGACTAGTACTCGCCTTTCTTGCTATACTCGCCCGGTTGTTTATCGTTCCGACAACACTGTCGCAAGCTTGTCGATCCACGCCTTCCAACCATGCTTGGCGCCTGCAAATCCTTGTTCATTGGTAATTCCGGTTTGCTCAAGATGCAGAGTCGCCTTCCCATTTCCCAAATCTTGTATCGTCAATGTAACCGTATGCCTCTCATCTCCGACTGCCCAAGTAAAGGACAACCGGTTCGGTTCATCCAAGACAAGCACTTCGCTGTCCACGATTCCATCCCAATGCTCGTTCGGCTGATGGCGGAACTGAAAGCGATGTCCAACGACCGGCTTAAAGTCATTATCCGCAATCCATTTGGCTAACTTGCGCGAGTCGGTCAAGGCAGTCCACAGCTTTTCAACCGAAGTCGTAAATTGAAAATCCATGTTCAGCGATAAACTCATTCTTCATCCTCCTCCAGTAACTGGCCTAATCGCATCATATTGTTGCTCCAATACTTCCTGTAGAAAGCGACCCAATCTTCGATTTCCTTGAGCGGAGATGCGTTTAACTTGTATCGCGTTTCTCGGCCGACTCTACGATCGTGCACCAGGCTGGCATCTTTGAGGATGGTCAGATGTTTGGACACCGCCGTACGCCCCATTTGAAAATGCGGCGTGATCTCGTGTAAAGACCGCTCGTCTCCATCTGACAACAGATAAATCAGTCGACGCCTCGTAGGATCTGCAATCGCGTCAAACACATCCCGTTTTTGTACAGCTTGATTCATCACAGCCCACCTGATTCCCGATGTCATAAAATAAAATAAACAGACACCGAATAGTGTCTGTTTTATTATATGACACCATTTGGTGTCCGGTCAATTCCCGAAGCTGTCCGCTTAACCCGCGCTTACAAAACGGTTTCTTGCCGCCCCCATGCCGACGATGAACAGCAGCACTGAAGCGCCCAGCAATACGAAAAGCGGCGGTGTCCAGCTGTTTGTCGCATCATGCAGGTAGCCGATGAGCGCGGGACCTGTTGCAGCCAGAAGATACCCGACGGATTGCGCCATACCGGACAGCTCCGCCGCTTGATGGGCATGCTTGGTACGCAAGCTGAAGAACATCATGGACAAGCTGAAGGCGAAGCCTACGCCGATTCCGAGCAGGATCATCCACAACAAAATGGCGGCGGAGCTGCCGTAGAGCAGTCCAAGCGTCCCCGCCACAAGCAACAGGCTTGTGACCATCACCAATCCAAGCTGGCTGGACATCCGTCCGGCAATAACGGGAACGATAAACGTAAACGGCAGCACGGCTAGCTGCATGATGGAGAGGTACCAGCCGGATTGGCTCGCGTCGATGCCCAGCTGAATGAGTATTTCAGGCAACCAGGCGATGAGTATATAAAAAACCATCGACTGAATCCCCATAAACAAGGTGACTTGCCAAGCGACAGAGGAACGCCACACGTTCACATGATGACTGACCGTCTGACGACTCGTCGTCGCACCTTGCTTGGGTTGACGACCTCTTAATTGAGTGAACCAGCACAGGATCGAGACGAAGCTGAGTATTCCCCATATCCCCAATGCGCCCTGCCACTTCAGCCCTGCGTTCGCGGCAAGCGGCACGCTGACCCCCGAGGCAATCGCTCCGCATAAATTCATGGATATGGCATAGACGCCCGTCATGGAGCCAATCCGTTTAGGAAAATCCCGCTTGATCAAGCTCGGCAACAATACGTTGCAAACGGCGATGGCGAATCCAAGAACGGCCGTTCCGATATACAGACTGGCGGCGCCGTAGAACGAACGAATGACAATACCGACTGTCAAAAAGATCAGCGCGATCAAAATCGTGCGCTCAAATCCATATCTGCGTCCAAGCTTGGGTACGAGAGGCGATAATAAAGCAAAAGCAAGCAGCGGTAACGTCGTTATCATGCCCGCCAATGTATTGGAAATATGCACCTCATCTTTAATCAGACTCACCAAAGGGCCGACCGAAGTTAATGGAGCTCGTAAATTAGCCGCAATAACGATGATGCCGAGTATGAGCAGCCCTATCGAAGAGGGCATGGCCGTCTTTTTCATTTGTTCTTCCGGCATTCTCCTGTCTCCTTCCTGATCCACAACCTATCCTTATTCGCGCGAATAAGGAAAGTATATTATAGTATATTATTTTTAACAATCATTATTTTATAATATACAAATATCACTCTAAAAAAAACAACTCCGAGATCCCGGCAAGGATATCGGAGTTGTTTTTAATAACCGTATTTCAAGGAGATATGGAGCACCGCTTCGCGATCCGTAGGATTGGTGTAAGCGTGAGGGCAATCCGCGCGAAAGCTGATCGTATCGTATTGATTCAACGTATAAACTTCGCCATTGACTTGAATTTCGACGGAGCCCGTCATGACGGTCGCGATTTCGGTTGTATTTACGTGGTGACCCTCAGGGTAGTACGCGCTATTCGGCTGCAGATACGCCCGACACATCTCAAAATCGCTGCTTGCGTTTTTGAATATCGGTTCGATGATCCAATTTTTTTGATCGTTCGAAAATCGCATGCCTTCGCCCGCTCGATACAAGCTGACAGCTTCCTCGGATTTAAACAAAGCGAGCAGCGGCAAGGATATGCCCTTCGAAATCTTCCAGATGATCCCCAAAGTAGGATTCGTCTCGCCGCGTTCGATGTTCCCCAGCGTGAGTTTGCTTACGCCCGTTAACGCTGCCAAGTCATCCAAACTCATGTTTTTTTCTTTTCTGTACTTTTTTAAGGCGCCGCCGATTTGCAACACCATTTGCCTGGATTCGTCGACTTCATCCATTCCCTAATCACCTCAATACCAAACGGTTACAGTTAGTATATGATTTATGAAGCCTCTTTTCCATACGATCGGTACCCGCTCCTTTCGCGGCAGCCCCGCCAATCCCTTCAAAAAGTTTATTTTTAACCTTCCGTAACGAAAATCCGCTTGCCGATACTTATGTAGTAGGAGGTGAATGGATGGAGAGTATGGAGCAGCTGTACGAAAACTACGCGCAGACCGTTTATCGATACTTATACAGCCTCACGCAGAACGCCGATCTGTCGGAAGAGCTGACGCAAGAGACGTTTTATCAAGCGATGAAAACCATCCATCAGTTCCGCGGCGAGTGCAAGCTGTCCGTATGGCTGTGCCAGATTGCGAAGCGGGCCTGGTACAAAGAGCTGAACAAAAATAAGCGGAAGCCTTCGGTCTCCCTGGATGAGCTCGAGATCCCTATCCCTGCCAGCCGAGACCCCGAGAAGGATGTCTTGCGAAACGAAGACAAGCTCGCCATGTTCCGAACGCTCCATCAACTGGACGCGAAAACCAAAGAGGTCATGTACCTTCGTCTCTCCGGCGAACTGAGCTTTGCCGAGATCGGCGATATTGTGGGCCAAAGCGAGAACTGGGCGCGGGTCACCTTCTACCGCGGCAAACAAAAAATGGCGAAAGGAAGATCCGAATGGAACCGAGATTAAATTGCGAGATCGTGCAAGATCTTCTGCCCAACTATATCGAAGGCCTGACGAGCGAATCGACGAACCAGTCCATTCGAGCTCATCTGGCCGGCTGCGAGGAATGCAGGAGAGCGTTGGAACTGATGACGCGCGATACTCAAGGCATTAAAGGGGCTCCGCCCAAACAAATCAACTTCATGAAAAAAATTAAGCGCAGGCAGTGGCTCATCACAAGCGTCAGCGTCGCGATCGTCGCCGCGCTCTTGATCGGCGCCTATTACTTGTTCGGAACGAGAGACTTCCCCGTGCCGGCGAGCGATGCGAAAATTAGCGACGTGTATCAGACGCAAGACGGCACGATCCACTATCGCGTGACCGCCAACATCAAGGGGTTTGTCAGCCGGGTTTCCACGCGCGGCAGCAAGCATACGGAAATCTACCGGATTTACGAGCACAGGAAGCTGTTCTCCAAGGAGAAGGAAAGCGTCGTTACGATGCCCGAGAACTGGTCGACGAAAAAAGCGAACACGAAACAGGAGAAGACCGGCATCTACTTCGAAGGAATCAATAAGGACGATCGGATCACCGTCTGGGAAAAAGGCATGACGATCCCCCAAGCGACCGCCGAGCAAGAAGAAGCGTACCGGAAGTATCTAGGAAGATAAACCAAATGGCTATGGCAGCCGACCTTTTTAGGTCCGCTGCCATTTTCTCTATAACCGCCCGTTGATTTTGATCAACAAAGCCTTCAACGTTTGCCTTTCCTGACCTTCACCGTGCCGGCGTAGACATACTGGTCGGAACGGATGTTGCCCCCGTTCCCGTTCCGAATCTTGGCGGTCTTGCTCATGGAGCCAGTGTCCACCATGAACTGCAATTGCTCGTTGAGGCCGGGTTCACGCCGATCGAAGCGCTGCAGTCCGCGACCTCGAAGCCGGCCCGCAGGTTCGGCTTGAAGGACCGCGGCCGGATTGCCGAAGGCGCTCGCGCCGACCTCGTATTGGTCAACGGCGACCCGACAACCCGTATCTCGGATACGCTGTACATCGGGGCCGTATGGTTCAAAGGTGCGCTGCAAAGAGAAGCCGGAACGTCCTAAGCTTTAACCTAAACGAAAAGCGGCGGCCGAAGACCGGAAAACAGGTCTTGGGGCCGCCGCTTTTCAGACCTCCCATTATAAGATTTATATATGTAACCTTATGTCATAGATCACTATTCCAATTCCTTGTTAATTTTTGAATTGACTGGATATTAAGACTTTCTATATTATGGTAGTAAAGGAGGGGTTCAAAAGATGAACAAGTTCAAGCAGGACCTCAAGGTCAATCGCCGGAATCCATTGATTCTTTCGGCACTGGCCACTTACAGATTCGGAAACTGGGTGACGTACGACTTCAAAGTCCCTGTACTGAAGCAGCTCCTTAAGTTTATTTATGCGGTTATGGATACGCTGTTTGTTCGAATCGTCAACAGCGGGGAACTTCCTGCGAGGGCGAACATCGGAGGCGGGCTCTTCCTTCCGCACGGCTTAAACGGCGTTGTTGTCCACTGGGATGCGATCATCGGGTGCAACGCGACCATTTACCACCAAGTCACCATCGGCGCGAAGGACCCGAGCACGCCCGAGGAATACGGCCCGCCTACGATTGGCGACCATGCATTTATCGGCGCGGGAGCCAAGATTATCGGTAAAATAACGCTGGGCAACCACGTCATGGTCGGCGCGAACGCAGTCGTTCTCAAGGATATCCCGGATTACTCCACCGCGGTCGGCGTACCGGCGATCGTCAAGCCCAGATCGGTGGCTAAGGTTGTTTAGACGCATTTCCCGCTATGAATGAACGAACAATAGTTTGTATGGATATTCTCCAATCGATCCTTAAACTCATTCAAGAAATAATTCGCATGCAGAATGTTTTTAATTTTACTAACGTCGCTAACGACAAGCCCGATCTCACTGATGCTTAAAAGACTTTCACCTGTAAATGGCGTATGTATGTCATGGCCACAGTTATGCCTTGCGATAAACTCAACGATTTTTCCTCCCGGGTCACAAAAATAGGTGGGGATATCAAATGCAAAATGATAAAAGGGGTCCTCCGCATCATGGGTCTGCACAAAAGTAAGCTCCGAGCGCCCGATCGGGCATTCCTCAAGCCCGTCCCCGCTCATGGCTGAGCCATACGGGTGCAGCAGGTGACATTTCACGTTATAGAAAAGGCGGATGCCTAGGAATGAGATAAAGCGTGAAAATTATATCTACGTTCGAGACATTCCGCTTCTATGTCATCAAAATGAGTATCTTCGAACCCGCAAGTCGGCTTGCGCTTTATGCCCGGCAAAATGCTCCAATTCGCAAAGACGGGAAACATACTGCCCGACAAGCCTGCTTGCCTCCTCCGTGCAGCGTTGATAGGTGACCGTCTTCAAATATTTGCCCACCCATAATCCTCCGGTATACCGCGCGGCGCCCTTCGTAGGCAGCGTATGGTTGGTCCCGATTGCCTTATCGCCGTACGCCACGTTTGTTTCGGGACCGAGGAACAGCGCTCCGTAGTTTTTCATGTTGTGCAGAAAATAGTCCGGATCTTCCGTCAGCACCTCGACATGCTCATAAGCCAACTTGTCGGCTTCGGCTAAGGCTTCCTGAACGTCGTCCACAACCATAACCGCTCCATAGTCGCGCCATGACTTGCCTGCAATATCGGCCGTAGGAAGACTTTCAAGCTGACGGTCAATTTCAACTAGCGTTTCCTGCGCCAGCGTCTCCGACGTCGTAATGAGAACGGCAGGCGATGTCGGACCATGCTCCGCCTGGCCCAGCAAATCGGTCGCGACCATTTCGGCATCCGCCGTATGGTCGGCGATGACCAGAACCTCCGTCGGCCCTGCGAATAAATCGATCCCCACTTTTCCGTACAACTGGCGTTTGGCTTCGGCAACGTAAGCGTTTCCAGGGCCAACCAGCATATCCACCGGTTTGATCGTTTCGGTTCCAATGGCCATGGCGGCCATCGCCTGAATGCCGCCTAGAATATAAATCTCATCGGCACCGGCCATGGCCATCGCGCAGACCGTTGCGGCGGGTACGGTTCCTTCAATCGGCGGCGTACATGCGATCACGCGGGAGACCCCCGCCACTTTTGCCGTTACAATGCTCATGTGTGCCGATGCGACCATCGGATAACGGCCACCCGGAACATAACAGCCCACGCTGCTTACCGGGATGTGTTTATGGCCAAGCACGACGCCCGGCAGCGTCTCAACCTCCAGATCATGAATCGTTTCCCTTTGTTTCGAAGCAAAATTGCGAATTTGGGTCTGTGCGAAGCGGATATCTTCTTTGACGCTATCCGGTACGGACCTCACGATCTCGGAGATCTGCTCAACGCTGAGCCGGAAGTGTTCGGGGGACCAGTGGTCAAACTTCCCGGACAGCTCCCTTACCGCCTCGTCCCCGCGTGCGGACACATCCCGAATCACAGATCGGACGGTATCGTAGACCGTTTGATCCTCCTGATAGAAGTCGGCGGGCGTCATACCCTGCTTGATAAACTTGACCATCCTCATGCTCCTTCGCAGGTAATGAATACGTATTCACGAAAATGGTAACACCTGCCTATCTTTTCGTCAACCATGATTTCTTCGCCTTTTTGCAGCAGCGGAGATCATGCAAGAAGCCCCCTGCGCCAAGCAGGAGGCATCCTTGATGTTCCTTAGCTACCGGATGAGTTTACGAGACCCGTCGTCTTTCTCACAATCAGCTCCGGCCTTAACGTGATCTGGATGGCACTTCTCTCGGAATCGCCTTTTTCAATCAACTCGAAAAGGGATTCTGCTGCGATCCTGCCCATGGCGAATTTCTGATGGCCGACTGTAGTCAGCTGAACGGCACGGTGGGACGCCATCCGCGTATTATCGATCCCCGCCAGACTGATGTCCTGCGGAATCCTCAGACCCATCATGAGGATGATATCCATGCAGATCAGTGCGATGGCGTCCGTTGCGCATATGATGGCGGTCGGCAGCTCCGGACGGTTCAACATCGTGAATACCGTTCTTTCAATCTCTTCCGTAGTCGTGTCGATAAAACTCGTCCATTCCGGCTTCATTTCCAGACCGTGCTCCTGCATCACCTGCTTGAATCCGACGCTTCTCTCCTGGAAGGTCGAGAAGTCCGTTTTCCCGGACAGATAGGCTATCTTGCGGTGACCCAGGCCAATCAGGTGACGCGTAACCTCCGCCACGGCCGATGGATTGTCAAGGACGACATAATGACCTCCGCTCTTAGACCTCCTATTAAAAAAGACACAGGGCACCTTGACCCGCTCCAACTGTTCCACAAGCGGATCGTCGAGCTTGATGAGCGACAACAGCACGCCGTCCACTTTGCTGCTCATGATCAAATCAAACAAATCCGGAACCTTGTTCTCGTCTTCGAAATAAACAAGCGTTTTGTAGCCTTTATGCTTCGCAAATTGAACGATGGAATCGGTCGTTTCGGCAAAAAAGCCGTTCTGCAAAGAGCCTGAAATCAGCGCAATCGTCCGGGTCGTATTCGTAACCAGGCTTCTGGCAATCAGGTTGGGAACATACTGAAGCTGTTCCATGGCTTGCAGCACCTTCATTCTGGTCTCCGGTTTCACGCTTTGTGGATTGTTCAACACTCGCGACACCGTAGCCTGGGACACACCGGCCTTCTTCGCCACATCGATGGAGGAGCTCATGAATAATCCTTTCTGAATACGTATTCATTTATTTCGATTATAGAAGCGGATCGTTGATCTGTCAATGGATGGGCCGCTTCCGTGTGGTTGTTCCATGATAATGTCACCGTATCGTAATTTGGCTCGAAAATGTAAAGCAGGCACCGAACAGCCAAATCCTCCGCTCCGACTACCCCCCGTAAATAAAGCTTCTCAATTCACTTGTCAGGTCTTTCGATATCGTATATCCCTGACTACTTTCCTCCGTATCCACGAGCAAGGCATTCATGCCGTCTTCGTCTGCTACGTTAAGGACATATTTCTTTTGCGCGCCGTCGTCGAACAAGAGATACATGTAAAAAATGACGACATAATTCAAAACGCCGTTCATTTTTTCCGCGTTAACGATTGCCTTGCGGAATACGTTCAGCGCGTTTCCGTTTTCCTTCGCGAACGTCTTTTCCGTAAACGGAGGAAACGGAGGCGTCCCCACACGCTTGCAAAAGTCCGCGCATTCCAGCTTGACGGACACGATTTCTTTTCCGTCCAGCATGACTTTACCGGTCGTGTCCTTTGCGCTTCTGCAGCCTGTCGCAACGATGCTCAAAACCAAAACGACAACCGCGAATAGTCTCACGCTATCCCCTCCCGTTGAAAGTAAAAACGATCCATTTTGTTCAAAGGTTGCTTGACCCGCTTGTCATAAAAAAAGCCCGCCGATTGCGCCGGCAGGCTAGGACCTTAAACAAAGATGATTTTACCGTTCGTTCACGTCGTTAAGAGTTGACAGGCTCCGGATTCCAGTTCTTTACGCCATTGTCTTCGATAATCCCGATGGTCACGTCGGCAATGTCGGCGTCCAGCAGCAACCGATCCCGGATCTTGAACTTGATATCGTCCGCGTCCGCCAGCGTCAAGCCGGGCCGCAGCTCGATCAGTCCCTCCACGTGATAGTAACGGCCTTCCTGCAAAATCCGCATTTGATAAATATCGGTCACGTAGCTGTTCGAGAAGATGATCTGCGCGACTTTATCCTCAACATCCCGAGGTGCGGATACGCCGATAAGCCCGACCATATTGTCGTAGCCGACCTTGAATGCGACGCCGACCATGAGCAGGCCGATGAGGATGGTCGAGATGCCGTCAAGCAAATGAAAGCTCGTCAGCGAAGTAACGACAACGGCCAGAAGCGCCAGAAGCGCACCGGTCGTCGCGACAAGGTCTTCGTAAAAGACCAAACGCGTCGGCGGCGCCGCGCGTCCTACGTTTTTGAACGCTTGCGGGATGATCGCGAGCCCCTTCGCTTCCGCCCGCGACTCGTGGACGATTTCCTTCATCGCTTTTATGAGCACGAATCCGTCGACCGCGACGGATAGGAGCAAGACAATGAGATTAAACCAGAAGCCATGCGACTCGGCCGATGGATGCTTCAACAAGTGAAATCCTTCGAGGATGGTCTCGTAAGCCATCACGGTGACGACGATGACGGCCACCATACAGAACAAGTTGATGACCCGTCCGAACCCGGTCGGAAAACGCCGCGTCGGCTTTTTCTCCGCTAGCACGCTGCCGGCGAATACGAACGCTTGATTGACGGCATCGGCAATCGAGTGCATCGTCGACGCGAACATCGCTCCGCTGCCCGTCGTTACCGCGGCGATGCCCTTGACGATCGCGACGCCGGTGTTGCCGATGGCTGCCGCCGCCGATGAGGTATTGCCTTTTTTCAGTAATGCGATAAAGCTTGTCCTTTGACTGTCCGATTCCACGATGTAAAGTCCCTCCCAATGGTTATCAAGCTTTCTACGTAAAAATGAGATGAAGGTCGCGCTAACATCAAATTGTTAAGATGCGCGGCACCTTCATCCATTATAATGGAATTACCCATATATGGTTAATTTATAATTTCCAAGGGGATAAAAACATGACAAAGCATTTGTGGAAAGACGGAATCGCGCTCCTTCTCTCCTTATCGATCGTCGGCGGCGTCGCTTTTAAGACGTTGCTCCCCAACGCTTTTGCAGGCAAACCTGCTTTGACTTTATCGCTTGACGAGGCAAGCGCGCGACTGGAGCGAATCGTAACGAACCAGCGTTCGTCTATCGCACGCATCGACAGCCGCGCTCTTGACCCAGCCGTTTATCAAGCGCTGGCGAATGTCGTTGCCGACTATGGCGCTTCCAACGACTTGTTATACGCCGCGAAGCTGGTGGAGAAGTATAACCGCGACGGGACGCTGGAAAGCTTGCGCGAAGCGTTGGATATCGTTAACGATGTGAAGCAGCAAAATGTTTACGATTAACCTGCCGTTGCCGTGCGCGGATTAACGCCCTTAAAGATGAGCCAGAGCGGAAGCGCGATTTCGAAGATGGCTCCCGGAATAAACAAAGCTGTCCCCATGTCCCGGCCGGTTAACGCCAGGCAGCTGCTCGTCAATAGCCCGGCATAACCGATGAAGCCCACCGCGGGCAAAAATCTCGGTACCAGCCTGGAGCGATAGAGAATATAGCAGAACAGCAGGCTGCCCAACCCCAGCACGATCATCGCCAATTGAAAGAGCATGTTATGCGCTTCAACTGCGAAATCCGCGATCCCCTGATAGACGGAGCGATCCGCTGCCGCAGCCGCAGCATCTTGTTCGCCGAACGCGAGCAGGACGACCGGAACGACTAAGCTGACGATTAAAATCGCGGACTCGATGAGCCTCGAACCGAAATACCCCAGCGCAAACGCCTCGTGATGCTTTTTTAATATCGGATACAGCAGCATCGCGATCCCTAACACAGCCGCGGCGTTGATGAGCTCCAGCAGCGTTCCCGCGATCACGCTCGTTCGGTCTCCCGCTATGCTGCCAAGCGCTTCGGACCGCTCGAGCACGGGATTCAGCAGCCCGCTCCCGATCATATACGCCGCCGTCGATACTAAAAATAACGCGCCTGCCCCTCTTGCCATTCCATTCATGCGGATCTCCCCTTCGCTTGTGTTACCCGAATTATAGCGAAGGAAGCACGATGGACCGTAGACACTTAAGTGTGGTCATCGGTTAGGCGGGAGCAGATTTAACGCTTGGGCGCGCGCGATCGCTTCCGTGCGTCTTTGTACTTGCAGCTTCTCGAAAATTCTGCGATTGTGTCCTTTGACGGTGTCCAGCGCCAAGAACAGCCGCTCGCCGATGTCCCGGTTGGACAGTCCTTCGGCGATGAGCGCCAGCACCTCGAGCTCGCGCGAACTGAGCGGCTCGATCAGGCCGCCCTTCGCCCCGGGCTGGCCGTCCTGTCTCGCGCGCCGAAGGCCGGCCTGCGCTTCGCGCAGCGCCGGAAGCGGCAGATCGCCGGCCAGCCGGAGCGCTTCCTCGTAGCTCGCGGCTGCCGCTTCCGGGTCGCCGGCCGCCTCCTCGATCTGGCCGAGCCCGATCCAGGACAGGACCGCCATCAGCGTGTGGCCGAGCAGATGGCTGTAAGAGACGACTTCGCGATACGCCTGCCTGGCCCCGGCATAGTCCCCCCGCCGTTGGCTCGCGACGCCCAGCATCCATGCGGCCGACGTTCGGACGGGCAGCTGGTCCGGCCCAAGGTACGCCAATGCGCGGCTGGACTGAGCGATCACGCGATCCAATATCTCGGCGCTTGCGCCGGCGCCCGCATCCTTGGCAGGCGCGATCAGCCCGATCAAGTCTTCGGTCTTGTCGTCCTGCGCCGTCGTCTGCATGGAGGCTTCCGCTGCCTGCAATTTGAGATCGGACCCGCTTGGCGTCGCGGCCATCGCGAGCGAGGCCACGGCGGCCCGGGTCGCGGCGATGATGCCGATCCAGTCCTTCACGCGGGCGTCCTGCGGGACGCCCTCAAATGCCGCTTCCGCCGCTCGCAGCTTGGGCTCGATATGCGTCGGCTTGCCTGCGATCAGCAGCGCCGATCCGTACATGACCCACAATGCGGGCCTCGCGTCCAGCTCGGCACGGGGCAGCGAAGCGAGCCATTGTAGCGCCAGACTTGCCGCGCCGCGAAGATGCAGCGGCATGCCGTTGCCCTCGAGCAGCCGTGCGGCGCGGTCGACATCGGCCGACGCCGCGGCATGACCGAACGCCTCAATCTCGAAGCCTTGCGCTTCGTACCATGCGCTTGCTCGGCCGTGCAGTTCCGCGATGCCGCTCGCGTCCAGGCGATCCTGCAGTTTTCGCTGCAACGATTCGGCAAACAAATGATGATACCGGTACCATCGTCGTTCATGGTCCAGAGGAATGAGGAACAAATTCTGGCGTTCAAGCTCAAGCAGTCGCTGCCCGCCCGGTATATCGGAATCGGGCATAAGCGCGTCGCAAAGCGAACCGCAGAGGCGGTCGAGGATGGAGGTGCGCGCCAGAAAGTCCTGCACGGCTTCTGGCTGCCGGTGCAACACCTCTTCGACCAGATAATCCAGCACGAACCGATGGCTGCCGGAGATCGATTGCATAAAGCGGTCCGACCCGCGATCGCCTTGGATCGAGAGCGCGGCGAGCTGCAAGCCGGCGATCCAGCCCTCCGTGCGGGATTCCAGTACGCCTACTTGGTCCGAGGGAAGATGAAGTCCCATGACGTCATTCAGGAACCCTTCGATCTCGGCAGACGTAAACCGAAGTTCGGCCGCACGCAATTCGGTCATCTGATCCCGCGCCCGCAGCCGCGCCAGTGGAATGAGCGGATCCTCGCGGGTTACGATCGCCAGATGGACGTGCGCGGGCAGATGCTCGAGCAAGAAGGAGACCGCAGCGTCGACGGGCTTCGATGCCGCTGCGTGATAATCGTCGAGCACGATCATAAACGGCGGCATGCCCGCAGTCTCCTCGACGAGCGCTGAGAGGATCGGCTCCATCGGCGGCGGCTCCGGCGATTGAAGCACGGCGAGGACGCCCTCTCCGACCTTCTCCTCGATCGACTGCAATGACGCGACGAAGCAGGCCAAGAAGCGCGCGATCTCGGCGTCTCCTTCGTCCAAGGACAGCCATGCGGCCCGTCGCCCGCAATCGGCGATCCATTCGCCGACCAGCGTCGTTTTCCCGTATCCGGCGGGCGCGGAGATCAAGGTCAATTTGCGGTGCAGACCCTGCCGAAGCTTATCGATCAGCCGCCGCCGAAGCACCGTGCCGGGGCGGCGCGGCGGTATATGAAGCTTGGTTGCTAATATGGTCGTCGACATAGTTATATCTTACCATCGGGAATGGCGTCTTCAAAGAGCGGACTTAGCCCGGAAGTATCCAGTAGCTGTCTTTTTCTCCGTCATGTAAGAGCAGTACGTCAAAAGTAGGCCTCTACATGTCCGATGCCTCGTTTCCAATAGCCGGTGGGGCTGCGATTGTTTCTGGCTGGAACTTTCTGCGGTCGGCACCCCTCCAAGCGGCTGCAGGTGTTTCTGGTTGAGACCTTTTGCAGTCCGTACGCCTCGAAGCGGCCACGGGTGTTTCTGGTTGGGACCTTCTGCGGTCGGCAAGCCTCCAAGCGGCTGCGATTGTTTCTGGTTGAGACCTTCTGCAGTCCGTACGCTTCAAAGCGGCCACGGGTGTTTCTGGTTGGGACCTTCTGCAGACCGTACGCCTCAAAAGAGCCACGGGTGTTTCTGGTTGGGACCTTCTGCGGTCGGCACGCCTCCAAGCGGCTGCGATTGTTTCTGGTTGGGACTTTCTGCAGGCCGTACGCTTCAAAGGGACTGCCTTTTGTTTTTTAGTCGGGCCTTCACTCGCTTCAATCCTCCACAGCCTCTTTAATATCATCCAGCAACAGCTCGATAAACGCCTTACCTGCCGCGGATACGGATCCACTTTTTAGCGTTGCGATCCCGATCTTTCGAGGGGGAACCGGGGGCACGAGCGACAGTTCGACGAGTCCGCCTGCAGCAAGCTCTTGCACGACATACTCTCTGATCACGAATGCGAGTCCAAAGCCGCTTTTCGCAAACTCCGCCAGCAGGTCGAGACTGCCCAGCTCCAATTCGGGCTGCAAGCTTTCTCCGTGCGCATGCGCATAGGTATCGAGATATTGCCGCGTCGTCCCGCCCGGTTCAAGCAGCAAGAGCGGGTAGTCGCGTATGTCGGATAGCAAAAAAGGACGCCCGGACAAATGCGAAAAGGTACGCCCGGCAACAAGGCAATCATGGAGGGGGATGCTCTCCCGGATTTCTATCGTGGGATCGGGAGCCGGCAGGCTGATAATGCCGAAATCGATACGGCCGTCCTTCAGAAGCTTTACCGTTTCCGGCGACGTTCTGTTCGTCACTCTGATGCGGATCCCCGGGTATTCACGGTGGAACCGCTCCAAGTACGGCAACAAGTAATGACGGCATAACGTATCGCTGGCCCCGATATTGATCTCCCCGCCGTACAATCCATGCCTTTCCGCCAGCAGCCGTTCTGCGCTCTCGATTGCGCGAAAGGCAATCTCTAAATGCCGCAGCAATTCCTCCCCTTCCGCAGTCAACTGAACGCCTCTCGACGTGCGAAAAAAGAGCTGCCCGCCCAGCTTGCTCTCCAGCAGCTTCAGCGTATGGCTTACAGCCGGCTGCGTGATGTAAAGCCGTTCTGCCGCCCGAGACAAGCTGCCCGTTTTCGCAGTCCAGAAAAACACGCGGTACCAGTCTAAGCTGATGTCCTGATCCATTCCTATTACCTCACCTTATATCTGATATTACTAAGATCAATTTTATTGATATCACTTCCCCAAGTATACTCAAATACGTAAAACCACTACAAGTTGAAAGGCGTGAGCATCGTGAGGGTGACGGCAATTGTTGGAGCGAATTGGGGCGACGAAGGAAAAGGAAAAATAACGGATGCCATGGCGACGGATTCGGCGTTCGTTGTGAGGTTTCAGGGCGGCAGCAATGCGGGGCATACGATATTGAACGAACACGGCAGATTTGCGCTGCATATGCTGCCTTCCGGCGTATTTCAGCCGCAGGTCACGAATGTCATCGGTCCGGGCGCCGCGCTTGACACCGAGACCCTCTTATCGGAACTGGCGGAGCTAAAAGCCGCGGGCATACCTGCACCCAAGCTCCGCGTGTCGGATCGCGCGCAGCTGGTATTGCCGGTGCATCGGGCTTTGGACGGGCTGGAGGAGGATCGGCTCGGCAGCCAGGGATTCGGTTCTACCCGAAGAGGGATCGCACCCTTCTATGCGGACAAATACGCGAAGCTGGGCATTCAAGTGTCGGATCTGTTCGACGAGAATCGGCTGCGGATACGGTTGGAAAAAAGCTTAACGACGAAAAACGTGCTGTTGGAAAATCTGTACGGTACTCCGGCGGCCGAAGCAACGCAGTTATTGCCATTGCTCTTGGAGCTGGCAGAGAAGCTGCGTCCGTACGTGGACGACACGACCGTTCTTTTGCATGAGGCCTATGAATCGGGGAAAACGATATTGCTCGAAGGTCAGTTAGGCGCGCTGCGCGACCCGGACCACGGCATTTATCCGTTCACGACATCGTCTTCGACGCTGGCCGGCTATGCATCGGTCGGTGCCGGATTGCCGCCTTATGCCATCGCCAACATCATTGCCGTCGTCAAAGCCTATTCCAGCTGTGTCGGCGCCGGACCGTTCATAACCGAGCTCCATGGCGAAGAGGCCGAGACGCTGCGGCGCCTCGGCGGAGATTCGGGCGAATACGGCGCCACTACCGGCCGCCCGCGCCGCGTCGGTTGGTTCGATGCGGTAGCGACGCGTTACGGCTGCCGGCTTCAAGGCGCGACGACGATTGCGCTGACGAATATTGATGTGCTGGGTTACTTGACTGAAATTCCGGTTTGCATCGGTTACCAGTTGCCGGGATCCATAGAGCCCGTGACGAAACATTTCCCCGTATCCGCCAAGCTGGACGAGGCCCGGCCTGTTTATCGCATGCTCCCCGGCTGGCAATCGGATATCTCCGGCGCGCGACGATTATCTGAGCTGCCGGCCGCAGCGCGCAGCTACATCGCCTTCGTCGAAGAGACGACCGGCGTCAAAGTCGGATGCGTATCCGTGGGGCCCCGGCGAGAGCAAACCATCTGGGTAGACTAGCGGCAAGGTTGGTTTAGCCTCGCGCTATTCCCCCCGCACCCTGATCACGGTTACCGAATACTTCGGAAATTCATACGCGAAGTCCGGCCCCTCGAACGTGATTTTTTTCGTCCGCGGCGCGATGTGGGTCGGTTGCTCGAACGAATTCTCGTCTTCAAGACCATAGCCGCTCAGTTCGTGCACCTCGGCGATGCGCTCCCGGCCGCTCTCCATGCCTTCGAACGCCAGTTCCACGGTCTCGGGCACTTCGCGGACGTTGACGACTTTTACGATCGTATCGCCTGTCGCTTCCTCCAGGCTCGCCGCATAGTACAAAGGCTCGATATACGGAATATGATCCTCGGTCTCCGCGACCACGGCTCCGTCGATGGAAGCGACGACTTTTCTCCCGGTCACGCGGAGCGCCAGATCGTACTCCACGTCGTTCTGTACCTCGAACAGGCTTTGCGTCAGAACGGAACCCTTGCCACCGATGACGGAGTGGATCGTGGAATCCTGGTTCTGCCAGCCGCCTATGTCCCACTGCAGATGCTGCCGGTCGTCGGTCCACCCGAAGTAAACGGCGAAGCCCCATTGGCCGCCGCCTGTCTTTCTGGCTTTAAGCGACAAAGTGTAGTCCTCCCACTCGGCGGCGCCCAGCATGGCGATCTGTTTGTCGCCCGGGCCCGTTCGGTCAAACGCGGTATCCGCAAAGGAGAGCGTCTCTCCCGTCGCATGGTTGACCAGGCGAATCGAGGTATATTCGACCGCGTTCGCGTTCGCGCCAAATCCGATCTGGCCGCGGATGGGCGTCACTTCGCGAGCGGGCTCCGGGGCCTTCAGGCCGGCGGCCTCGATCGGAAGCAGAACGTCGCCTTGATGGTGCATAAACAGCTGCTGAACGTAATAGTTGGCGGTGCCGAACGCCTCGTGATTGTTGAACCAGATCAGATCGGGCTTCCAATTGACATAATCGACGTTGCAGAGCAGCGGCGCATAACACGCCAGGCCGACCGCATGCGCATTCCGCTCGAGCCCGGTCATGAAGGCGGCCTCGGCCAGCGCGTTGTAATAGGCGTTGCCCCACGAAGCGTATTCGCCTAGAAACACCTTCGGATCGTCCGCCTTAAAGCCGTCGTAGCGGCCGACGTTGGCCAGGAACCACTCCGGCGATTGGTAGTAGTGCTCGTCCACGAAGTCCGACTTGTTCTCTCTGGCCGAGCGCCAGCCCCGTTCGTACTCGCCGCCCGCGGCGAAGGGGCCGCTGGAATTAATGATTTTGATCTCCGGATGCTTGTCCTTGATGGCCCGGTGGAAGTACGCATAACGTTCGAAAAACGGCGCGCCTACTTCTTCGTTCCCGATGCCGACATACTCAAGGTTAAAGGGAGCCGGATGTCCGAGCTTCGCGCGGATGCTTCCCCATTCCGTCGACACGTCGCCATTGGCGAATTCGATCAGGTCCAGCGCATCGTCGATCCAAGGACCCAATTCCTCGATCGGCACGATGCGCTTGTGATGCGGATCGTAGCCGGCCGGCAGGATCGGGATCGGCTTGGCGCCGATATCTTCGCAAAATTGAAAGTACTCGTAATAACCGAGCCCCAGCGTCTGATGGTACCGCCAGTTGCTGCGTCTTGGGGGGCGCTGGGCGACGTCGCCGATCGTGTTTTTCCAGCGGTACATCGAATCCCGGTCGTCCGCATTCAGCGAGCCGTCATGCACGAGGCAGCCTCCGGGAAACCGCATGAACTTGGGCTTCAAGTCGGCCAGCAGCTTCGCGATATCCGTTCGGAGTCCGTTCGGACGGTCGCGGTACGTGTTGGCGGGGAAAAGAGACACCATGTCCAGGCACAGCTTTCCCGTTCCCTTGGTCACGATCGTCAACCGGCTGCCGAAGTCGGTCGCCCTCGCAGTCAGCACGGCCTCGTATCGCTGCCAGTCGGCGGACTCGACTTGGATGACGGCTTCCGCGTGGACAGCCCCGTCTGCGCCCTCGACCGCGATACGCACGGGCTCCGCAAAGGAGGCGTCGCGTCTCGCATAGACGGAGAACCGGTACCGCTCGCCGGCGCGAACGGGTATGCCGGTATTGAAGCCCAGGTGGGCGATGCCGACACCGTCCACTGCCTCTATAATGTCGATGACCGCATAGTGCGTGTTGCGATCGTTGATCGGGCGCGCATCTTCGACGGTTAACGCCGCCTTGCCTGCCCCGCGTTCGATCTTCTCCCAGCCCGTCAGCGCGCGATAGTCCGGATGATCGATTGGATCGAACTCGAAGGAGCGATTGCGGACAAGCTCGGCATACAGCCCGCCGTCCGCGGCATGATTGAGGTCTTCGAAAAAAATGCCGAACAGATCGCCGAGCGGCACACCCCTTTGCCGGGTGTTTATCGTCAATTTGCCTGGAATCGTCAATGAGATTCGCTCCTTTGCATCATTCGCCGAACGCGGCCAGCAGTCTGCCCTAGTTCGGCTGCCCGCAGCGTAGTTTCTCTACCTAGAATCTCATCTTTATTTCGCACCGTAAATGATCGATGATCGAGAAAAACCTGACCGATGATGCGAAAATGAAGGCCCTTAAAGACCATGCTGCGAAAACACGAACAGCCCAAGACGTCCGCGTGGACGATTTGGGCTGCAGGGGATGTTTCTCTTTATTGCTCGTCGGCGCTGGGGCCGTAAATGCCGGGGATCGGCACGTCAAGCAGCCTTAGATAGACCGTCAATTGCCCACGATGATGATAAATGTGATTAAGAAGCGTCGAACGGACCTGCTCGTAACGCGAGGTCGAAACGATCGACACGCCCTCGAGCGTCCAGTTGAAGGTCTGCCGGAGATCATTGTCGCTCCACTCGCGGATCCGGCTTGCCGCTGCCGCCGCGGAACGTTCCAGCAACGCCATGATTTCCGATATGGATTCGGCTTCGGGCAGCGGAACGATTGGCACTTCATGGGACGATGAAGAAAGCATCGAGGCCACAGCCTCGGGCATGCCGGCCAAATGCAGGGCAAGCTGTCCCAGCGACATGGACTTGGCATGCGGTCTCCAAGCCAGGTTGGCTTCGGGAATAATCTCAATGAGACGGCGGGTAGACGCCACCTCCCGGTGCAATTCTTCCTCTAACAGCTGGATCAAGCTCATGATTAGCCCCCTCCTTTGTGATAAGCCGATTATAAGGCATACCCAGGCAAGCCATTTCTTTCCGATTGCTCGATTATAAAAGAGAGCCAGTTCGCGAAAAGAAAACGAGGAACGGCTGATTGCCGTCCCTCGTGCCTGCCGGCGTATCGATACGCCTTAACCCTCGTACTGCTCGTCGCTCACATGCTCCAGCCATTCGACCGCTTTGCCGTCCAACCGCTCCTGAATGGCGATATGCGTCATCGCCGTCGTCGGCGGAGCGCCTTGCCAGTGCTTCTCGCCGGGCGGTGACCAGACGACGTCGCCGGTGCGGATCTCCTCGCTCTCGCCGCCCCAGCGCTGCGCCCGTCCCGCGCCGGCCGTCACGATCAGCGTCTGTCCGTGCGGATGCGTATGCCATGCGGTCCGCGCCCCCGGCTCGAACGTCACGCTCGCACCGGCTCCCCGCCCGGGATCGGCCGCTTCGAACAGCGGATCGATGCGTACCGTGCCGGTAAAATAATCGGAAGGTCCTTTGCCGGAAGGCTGCGACCCTACTCTCCTGATTTCCATGCGCTTCATTCCTCCGTTCGAATTGAATCCTTTCCCACAACCTAATCGAAGCATTTCAAATAGTCAACCCGTGTGCCGTTGTTCCGCCGGAAAAAGCCGGTGCGCGAGTAATCGCGCGCCGGCTTTTTTTGATTATGGACATACGCTATTCGAACCGGATCTCGTCGATTGTAAAGTTGCCCGTGAACGCGCCGTGCTTGAACTTTCTGGCCGTTGCCTTGTCGAACCCCGCGAAGTCGGCCAGCGGTATGCGGATCGTCTGGTAGGCGGTCGTCGCGGTGACGGTCTTCGTCCCCTTCGCTCCTCCCGCGTCCCACATCGTCACGTTAAAAGAGGCGCCGTTCGTGCCGCTCTTCACGACGTAGACGAGGTACGTATAAGGAGACAGGTCGACGTTCGTCTCGGCTGCGCTGAACGTGGCGTCCCACCAGCTGACGCCGCTAAGCGACAGCTCGGAGCCGTTGCTCGAGATCGTGCCGTCTCCCCAATAGCCGCCTCCCATATCGTTTGTGTGCAGCGAGTTGTATTGGTTGGCATTGTCGTAATTGTCGAAAACGAGCGGCGGCGTACCGCTGCCGCCGCCGTTAGCGCTCACGGCGATGCGGTCGAAATCGGGCGCATAGCCGGTTGGCTGGGAAAACAGCAGCGTATTCGCGCCCGCCTGCAGATGTACGGTCGTCGTCTTCGATGCGACCGTCGTCCAGCCGCCGGAGCTCGGGAAGCTGATCGCCGTGCCCGCGCCGCCGTTGACGCTAAGCGAAGCGGAGCGGCTCGCGTCGCCGTTCAGATAGTAGATCGTCAGCGTATAATCGCCGGCCGCAGGCGCCGTCACGCCGTTGAACCGCAGCGTGCCGCTGCCGTTGCCGACGTAGCCGACCTTGCTTCCGCCCGAACACGTCGCGCAGCTTGAGACGGCGGCCGGGCTAACGAGCGTGTTGCCCGACGCTTCTGCTTCATAGGCGGTCGTGCCCGCAGGCGGCGTTGGCGTTGGCGTCGGTGTTGGGGTCGGCGTTGGCGTCGGTGTTGGGGTCGGCGTTGGCGTCGGGGTTGGGGTCGGCGTTGGCGTCGGGGTTGGTGTTGGCGTTGGTCCGCCCGTCAGAGGCGGATCGGCCAGCGTCGTGGACGTCGTGGCGCTCGCGGTTACGCGGAAGCCCGACAGCGTCAGCCAGCCGCTGCGGTTGGCGTCCTGCCGCGTGTTCGCGAAGCGAAGCGGCTTGCCGTTCGACAGCGGGTTGACGACGCGCATGACCAGCTTATAGTCGCCGGCGGGCAGACTGTGGCTTGCGCTAAAGGCAAAGCTGTAATCCGCGCCGCCCGGCAACACGCTTTTCAGATTCCAGCTTGCGGTGCCCAGCGATTTGACCCAGACGTCGGAGGCGTTCAGCACGCCGAACTCGACCGGCCAATTGTAGTAGAACGGCGCTACGCCCTTGTTCTGCAGCTTGACGTTGACCGTCAGCGAGGACGCCGGCGAATCGGGCAACTGCACGCCGGAGTTGTACAGCGTGTAGCCCAGCATCTTGTGCCCCCGCAGCGCGTTGGCCGAGGCGGTGGCGTTCGGCAGCGACGTTTTGAACAGTCTGTCGTACATCATCCATGAAGCATGCGTCGTCTCGACCGAGGTCTGGTAGTTCTGCCCGTTCTGGTTGGGCCAGGTTTGCCAGAAGCTCGTATCCTGCTGAAGCGGCGGATAGAGCTCGCCCCCGATCGGATGCGTTTGCCAAATGTTTTGCACGCCGTTCTGCGTAATCAGATTCCAGAAGTCCCAGTCCGTCTCGAACAGCGTCGCGTAAGCGAAGGAGTCGTCATGGTACCCGAAGGCGTTCTTGAGCGTCGCCGTGCTCGCGGAGTATGGATACCGGGCCAGCACCTGCGTCGTGTGAAACGCGTCCTTGAACGCCGTCAGCAGCGCGTCCATGTTCGACTGGTTCATCCGCCAATCGTTCGGAGCAGCGTCGTAGGGCCATGTATGCCACTCGCCCCAGAAGCCGTACAGCCCCGCCGTCACGAAGCCGATCCGCGAATCGCCGTCGTAGCGCGCGCCGAGTGCGGCGACGAACTGGCGCAACGCCGTGTTCAGGTTGACGTCGTTCCAGTCGGGCGCCAGGCTGTGCGTCGACGTGTCGTGGTTGCCGTTCTGGTCGTAATCGCGCGTCAGCAGACCGCCGTTGATCAGAAACTGTGGAATGCCGGTCGTCCGTCCCGGATAGTCGACGTAGACGCGGAACGCCGCCTGGTTGCCCCGGCTCGCGATATCGTTCAGATAGGCGTCCAGCGGCGCCCAGTTGTACGTGTTGGGGCCTGTCATGAGATCCCGCAGCGACACGTAAAACCACTCCATGCTGTGCGGAAAGCTGTTGTTCGGATCGACGCTTTCCGAAGGCTGCTTGGAAAAGGGCATGAAGCCCTTGAGCGGGTTCTGCTCGAGCCCCGGCTTGTTCGGATCGTACGTCTGCGTCTGCCATTCGCCCGAGGCGGCGGCGTGAGGCAGCCGGAGATTCATAAACAGCATCGTGCCGATCAGAACAAAAACCATGATTAAGAGCACCGGCTTTGCGGGCCTTGCGAGTCGTGCGTTCGACATTACATCGTTCACTCCTGTTCGCATGGGATATGTTGCAGATGCGAGCGGCGGACCTGCCCGCCGTCCCTGCTCCTCGCCTCCCCTCCGGTACAGCCTCGCGTCTGCGCTCCATGGCAACGCAAACGAACGGACCATCGCCTCTCTGACTCAAACATTTTGGGTAAGCGCTTACGTTACCATCATAAATCACGCGTTTTGCACGTCGATAGGCCCCAATTTTAAGATCGAAACCATCTTTTTCAGGTCCGTTTCCAGAAGCGGGCGTTGTGTGGCGAAAAAAACAAAGGCTGCCTCTTAGGTCGCTTGATGACCTTTGAGACAGCCATTTGGTAGGAGGCTGTTTCGCCTCAGATAATTCGCGCTGCGTACGGCCCATCGCCTTCTCGACGAGAGGCGATGATGAACCCGCGCACCGCGCATGGCCCATCGCCTTCTTGACGAGAGGCGATGACGAGCTCGCGCACCGCACATGGCTCATCGCCTTCTCGACGAGAGGCGATGACGAACACGCGCATCGCGCATGGCCCATCGCCTCTTCTAAGATAGGTGATACCGAACCCGCGCACCGCGCAAGCCCCATCGCCTTCTCTACGAGAGGCGATACCAAACCCGCGCACCGCGCATGGCCCATCGCCTCTTCTACAAGAGGCGATGACGAACACGCGCACCACGCAAGCCCCATCGCCTTCTCTACAAGAGGCGATACCGAACACGCGCACCGCGCATGGCCCATCGCCTTCTCTACAAGAGGCGATACCGAACACGCGCACCGCGCAAGCCCCATCGCCTTCTCTACGAGAGGCGATGACGATCCCGCGCACCGCGCAAGCCCCATCGCCTTCTCTACGAGAGGCGATACCGAACCCGCGCTCCGCGCATGGCTCATCGCCTTCTCTACAAGAGGCGATGCCGGATCCTCGGCCCGCGGCAACCCCGTCGCCTTCTACTTAGCAGGCGATGCGCGGTTTCACGCGCCGGACCCGCAGCGGTGCACCCGTCACTCCGCCTCGCCAACCTGAACCTGCCACACCAGCTCCGCGCACAGCCCGCCCCGCTCCGAGTGGCTGAGGAACAGCCCGGAGCCTTTGCCGAACAGCAGCATGAGCCGCTGGTGGACGTTGTGCAGGCCCGCGTCGATCTGATCGCTCGGCGCCGTGCGGATCTTCGCCTGCAGCGACTCCAGCTGCGCCGGCGTCAGACCCGTGCCGTTGTCGTCGACCGTGAGCCGCGCGAGGCCGCCCTCCTCCAGCGTTCCCCGGATGCGGACGCTGCCGTATTTCACGGGTTTTCGGAACGCGTGCACGATCACGTTTTCGATCAAAGGCTGCAGCGACAGGCGGGGAATCTCCATCTTCAGCATCGCCGGATCGATATCGATCTCGTATTCGAAGTCGTCCGTCAGCATGCGGTGAATGTCCAAGTAGTTTTCGATCAGGTTGAGCTCCTCCTGAATAGTCGCGAAGCTGCTGCTCAGCTTGGTCGTATAGCGATAGTACCGGCTCAAATTCATCGTCATCGAGACGGCCGCTTCCTTTTCCTCGAGCTCGACCATGCTCTTAATATACGCCAGCGTATTGTAGAGGAAATGCGGATTGATCTGCGACTGCAGCTGCTTGACATTCGCTTCCTTCGTCCGGATCTGCTCCTTCAGCACGTCCTCGATCAGCTCTTCGATCCTCGCGGCCATCGAATTGAACTTCTGATAGACGTAGCGGAACTCTCCTCTTGGCGGATCCTTCATCCGGCTCGTATAGATGCCCTTTTCGATGAAGTTCATGCCCTGCATCAGCTTGCGAAACGGAATCCGGATGCTCCGATACAGTAAAAAGCTCAGGATGCAAGCCATAAAGAGCATCATGCCGCTGATCGAGTAGAACATCGTCTGACTGCGCTTGATCGGAGCCATAATCGTGTCGATCGGCACGTAATCCACCAGATACCAGCCGAGCGACTGGACCATGTCCATGTGCACCTGGTATGTGCCGCCGCTCGTCCGGATGAGCAGGGGATCGAAGCCGTCTTCCGTGGCGACCGGGTCAAGCTCGGGCAGCAGTTCCCGGATTAAATCCTGATTCGCCGTATAATTGTAGATCGGGGTGTCGCCCGGCTTGTATAAAAAGGGATCTTCCAGCCCGTTGCTCTTCATCTCGGACAAATCGCTCTTGATCTCGCCTTCGTCCACCTTGGCGACGACCGTCAGGTCCGCCTCCTCTTCCCTGGCGCTCTTGGCCGGATTGGAGATCGTCTCGATAAAATAGGCGTTGCCCTTCGGGCTCGTCCGGTAGCTCCAGAAGCCGTCCTTGTCCGGCAGCTCCGCCGGCACGGCGCCCAGGCTCGAATTGCTCTTGATGACCACCCCGGTCTTCGGGTAAACGACCGCGATGATGCCCTTCCACCGCCCGTAGCCCGCCAGCCTGCTGATCTCCTCGGACACGGTCTTGAGCGTGCGGTAGTAGAGCAGATCGTCGTTCAGCAAGTCCGGATAGGCCAGATTGCGGACTTCATTGCTCTCGTACAGCATCTTTTGATAGGAATCGTATTGGGCGAACATTTGGCCAAGCTGCCCGACGAACGTTTGCACTTGCGTGCGTTTGGCCTTCACGATTTCCCTTTTCAGAACGCTTGAGCTCGTGTGATTCGAGTAGGCGTACAGCGCGATGATCGGCGTCAGCAGCAGAAGCAGGGCGAGTACCATCCTCGTGAAAATGCTGGACTTCACTTCGACCCCTCCCGATCCGCGCGGGAGGTCTGCGACGCTCTAAATTCCGCGTACTGGCGCTTGAATTCCGCCCATACTTTGTCGTAGCCGGCCTTCTTGAGCGCCTCCATCGCGCTCGGAAAGGCCTGGTCATAACCGACAATACCCAGATTGATCGGCAGGAACTTCTCGTTGTACACCGCGAGCACTTTGGCATACTCTTTTTTGACCGGCTCCTGGTTAAAATGAAAACCAAAAATCTTCGAGATCCGCGCATTGTCGTCGTTATGCAGCATATCCTCCACGACGGAGTCGTCCACGTTGGTCGTCGGCATGAAGTAATTTTTGTTGCGCCACATCCACTCGTACATGAACTGGTCGTTCGTGAGCAGCTTGATCTTGTCGTTTTCGATGCGATAATCCTTGCCTTCCACGCCATAGATGATGAAGTTGTAGTGCTCCTTGCTCTGCAAAATCCAGTTCATAAACTGCATGGCGCGCTCCGGGTGAAGGGACTTGGTCGGAATCATATACGCCTCGTTGGACGGCGCCACGATGTACTTCGGTTTGTCCGGGGCCAGGTAATATTCCCTAAGCTTGGCATCGGGATCCGCGTTCTGCACCGTCTGCAGGTTCTCCATCGCTCGGGAGACGGCGCCCACCCGGAACAGCAGCTTGCCCGCGTCCTCCTGGTCGATGTTGGCCGCCTTATTGCCGGCGAGACGCTTGTCGATGACCCCGATGTCCACCCAACGTTTGCGTACGTCCGCGACCTTCTTGTACAGCTCGGATTCCAGATAATCGACCAGCTCGCCGGTATTTTCGTTGACGGCGAACATTTGGTTCTCGTCAAGGAAGGTCAGCGGCTGATCCGACAGCTCCCGCCACAGGACGTCCTGGCCGCGATCGTTTTCCAGGTACCCGTAGTAGCTCGGATCGCGCGCATGCATTTTCGTATAAAAAGCCTCCAGATCGGCGATCGTGCGAATCTCCTTCATGCCGACCGACTCCAGCAAATCCTGACGCACCATCACCGACGTGAATTTGCCCGCGGAAGTAAACGCCTGCGAAGGAATCGCCCACAGGCTGCCGTCCATCTCGTACTGCTTGAAGTTGTCCGACGGGATATTCGCTGTCAGATCCTGTCCGTACGTCTGAAGCAGCGTATCCAGCGGCCGGATATACCCCTTCGTCCTGTAATCCGATACGAACGACGTGCCGTACCAGAACAAGTCGTAGTTCTCCCCGGTGGACAGCGCAAGCTCGACCTTGGACTGATAGTCCGCCCAGGGAATGTACGTCAGCTCCAGCTTGAGGTTGAGCTCCTGCTTCAGGCGCGCGTTCAGCTCGTTGTCGACGAACTCCCGCATGCGCGCCGATTCGTCCCCGGGCATAATCATGCTTAGCGTGACATAGGGCTGCGGGATGTCGGGATTGCTGTCGTCGGTAGCGTCGCCAAGTCCCGGTATGCCTTTGCAGGACGAAGTAAGCGCAACCATAACAAGGAACGACCCGAACGCCAAACGACGGGCAGCGGCTCCAAGCCCGGCCTTCCATGGGGACAACCTCATTCGCCTTGACCACCTTTATCGTCTTTCGTTCAAAAAAGAAAGGAAACTTTTTGCGCAAATAAAATCAAATTTAGCATAACACAGGGGCTTGAACTTTTGAACGACGATTCAATCATGCCGTTAAAAAAAGAAGCTCCCCTCCCGGCCTCTGCCGGAATGGGAGCTTCTTCATGCATTACCGTTTTCTGCACGATTCGCGCTCGATCAGCTCCGTCTTCAGGCTGATGTTGACCTCCGATATCGTCTTGTTCGCGATGAGCTCGGTCAGCATCTTGACGATCAGGCCGCTAATATCGTAGCGGAAGCGCCTTACCGTCGTAAGCGGCGGGATCGTATACTCGGACAGCTTCAGATCGTCGAACCCGATCAGCGAGATATGTTCGGGAATGTTCAGCTTCAATTCGGAGAGCGCCTTCATGGCGCCGAAGGCCATCATGTCGTTAAAGGCGAACAGCGCGGTAATCCCGCCGTCCTGTTCGATCAGCCGCTTGGCCGCCCGATAGCCGTGCGACGGATCGAACGCGCCCGCCAGGACGCGGTCCTCGCACCAGGCAAGCCCGAGGTCGCGAAAAGCGTCCTTGCAGCCGTCCAGCCGGTTTTGACTGACCAGATGGTCTTCCGGACCTGCGATCAAGCCGATCGAGCGGTGGCCCAGACGGTGCAAATATTGGATGACTTCGTATGCGCCTTTCCGGTTGTCGTAATCGACGAAGTTCTGAACGCGGTCGTATCTTCTGCCGTTCGTCACCAAATACGGAATCCCCTGCTCGATCAGATCGTCCAGCAGCCGGTCCTCGACGAACGGATCGAATACGATCGCAGCGTCGACCTTGTTGTCCAGCAGCGTTCGGTAAGCGGAGCCGGAGGTCCGGTAGTCGCGGGAATGGGTCGCCATCAGGAACCGATGCCCGTTCGCTTCGAATTCTTCTTTTAAATGGCTTAAATCCGCCGAGGAAGCCGGGTCGTTGTCGACAAAGTCGTGGACCTCCGGCACGAATACCGCAATGGTGTACGCGAGTCCGCCAACCTTGGACAGCGTGACGCCCGGCTTCAAATATTCCTTGGCGATCTCCATCACCTTGCGCCGGGTATCGTCGCTGAAGTTGCCCTGATTGTTGATGATACGGGATACGGTGCTGATCGAGACATTCGCCCTTGCCGCGATTTCCTTTAGCTTCAAGCTCGTGACTCCCTTTCTGCGCAAACCGCCTCGCCCTCATTCTAAAATTTGCGCAAAAAAGAGTCAAATCAATGTTGCATGGTCCATCTTTGTTTGTCGTTCGTCCTGTCAAAGTCGGTTAAGACCAAGCCGGTCCCGGACTCCGACTCGGACACCGCGAGCGCCTTGCCGTTATGCGCAGACAAAATGCCGACACTGCCGTCCTCCAGCTTTTGCAGCAGCCACCGCTGATTGTCGAATCCCAGGTAGCTGTACAGCTGGACGCGATTCATCCCCGTGTCCAGGTCAAGCGCTTTGCCTTCCTGCGTACGGATGGAATAGGAGCCCCGCTCGTCGCCTGTCGGCACGAGTGTCCATACCTGCGCGGCCTGCCCGGGCATGCCGTCCGTCACGGTTACCGGCTCGCCGTTCTGAGACTTGGCGGCGTACAGATAACCGCCGGCCCCCATATTCGTGAAGCTTGCCCGCTGCAGCCGGGCCGGCTGCAGCCCGCTTGCCTTCACGTTCTGGAAATACGCCTGGCCCCCGAACACGTTTACGCCGAAGCGACCTTCTGCGAACGTACCGTCGGACACGTCGACGATCGGCTTCCCGTCAACGGCGATGCGGATATGCGGACCGCTTGCTTCGATTCGGACATGGTACGTTCTCTCCGGCTCGACGAACGCCGGCACCTTGGCGAGCACCTGACGGTCCGCAAACCCGCCGTCCACCTTATAGAACAGGCGGAACGCCTTCATGCTGCGGTCCAGGTTAAAATAGTAGCCGCTTCGGCCGTCCTCGCTGGCGCGGAACAGCAGCGACCCGGCGCCGCCGGATTCGGCCAGCCGCATATCCGCTTCATAGACGAAGTCGCCCGCCGTCTCCTGCGCTACGTAGTTGGCGTCGCCGTCCGCATAGCTGCCGCGCACCCCTTGTTCCGTCGCCACCCAAGCTGCAGCGGACAGATCGGCCTTCCAGCCGGTCAGGTTCGTTTCGAATACGCCTCCGAAAACCTGTACGGGCACGCTTTTTTTCACTTTGCCGTTTTTCGACGATACAGTGATGACCGCGGTCCCTTTGCCGGCGGCCCGAATGACGGCCTTTGCGTTGTCCGCGTACTCGACGCTTGCGACAGCCGGATCGCTCGTGGTCCACTTGATCGGCTCCACGCCTTTTCCTTCGCTCTTTTCCACGGCGGCGTACAAAGTTTTGGCATCGCCGAGATGGATCTCGCGCGGACGCGTATCCATCATGATCCTGACCGAGTCCTGCTTGGCCCAAAGACTCTTCATCGCATAGACTTTGAGAGACACCACCTTGACGCTGCCGCCTTCGGTGTAGAAGGCCATGCCCCGACTCGCCGGATCCGGGAAAATCGCGTCGGTAATCGTCGCCTGACCGCCGCCCCCGAACAGTTCGACCGAAGATTCGTCGACTAATGTTCTCAGCGTCACCCGATTTCCTTCTATAGAAAGGGGCGCCGTATGCAGCGTCGAGAACTGCGGAGAGAAGTCGGTCACGCCCGATGCAGAACGGTCGACGAACATGGCCTTGTCCGCCGGCCGATAACCGACTTTTGTCATCTCGTCCGCCCCTTTCCGAAGCTGAAAGCCGAATTCACGTACGCCGCTCCCTTTCGGAATTTCAATGACCGCCTCGATTTCGTAGGCGCCGGCAGTCAGACCCTTCAGCAGGTTGTTCCGGTTCGGCTTCACGTCTTTGTTCTCCGCGGCGTAGATTTCGGTCCGCAGGGCGTTCAGCTCCGCAATCGGTGTCTGCTTCAGGCGGATTCCTTCATTCGTACTCGTGAGGGACAGCTCCCTGGGCAGGCTCAATACGCCCTTCCAGCCCTGCGTCGGGAAGGCGAACGGATAATCCCAGTTCGTCATCCACGCCATGACGATTCGGCGGCCGTCCGGTGTGTCCGCGAAGGACGACGACGCGTAGAACTCTTTGCCGTAATCGGTTCTCAGCACGGTACCGACAGGATTGTCGTTGACAAATTTGCCTTCCGGAGTCAATTGGCCGACGAAGTACTCGGCGTCCGAGCCTTGCGTATTCGGATTCGCGCCCGTGCTGATCATCAGCACCCACTTCTTGGCGCCCGTGCCGTCCACCGGCAGCTCGAACAAATCCGGGCATTCCCAGACGCCGCCGCGAACGTAAGCGCCGTAGCCGAAGTTGTCCGTCAGCGTCCAGTCGATCAGATTGGTCGACGTGAAGAACCGGATATGATCGCCCCCGCTGACGACCATCACCCAGCGCCCGTTCGCCTCATCCCGCACCACCTTCGGATCGCGGAAGTCCCAGCCTCCCGGGTCGTCGCCTTGTTTACCCGGATTTTCGATGACGATCGGATGTTCCTGCGAATAGGTCCAGGTGCGGCCGCTATCCTTGCTGTAAGCCATCCCGATGCGCTGGTTGCCGTTCTGCCGGTCCGGATTAAACGACGTGTAGTAGGCGATCAACCCTTTGCCGCCCGAATCCGCGAACAGACCGGATGCGTTCGTCAGATCGGCGACGGCGGAGCCGGACCAGACATGCCCCAGGTCGTTCCACGGCAGGGCGATCGGAAGGCGCTTCCAATTCAGCAGATCGGTGCTGACCGCATGCGCCCACGTTCCGCCGTCCTGGTGGAACAGATGGTATTCGCCATCGAAATAGACCAGTCCGTTCGGATCGCTGGCCGAACCCCGCGCAGGCGAGTAATGATAAGCCGGCCGATACTTTTCCGTATAGTAGTCGGCGGCGGCGGTCGCGTATACGTTCTGGAAATAGGCGCTGCCCGCCGATACGGACAATCCCGCGCAACCGCTCGTATAGCGGCTGTCGGTCACCTCGATCGCCGGCGCGGCATATCCATCGATATACACCTGAATCCGGCTGCCGACCGCACTGATCTCGACATGATGCCTGGCAGACACCTCGGTCGAATAGACCCTGCCCGATTCCGCAAGGACCGTGCCGTCCGCTCCGCGCAGCTGCGCGCGCACTTGATTGCCTTCCTTCCGCAGGGACACCGCATAGCCCGAAGCACCTGCCGCATCGGTGCGGAACCATATCGCGCCTTCCGAAGGCGCCGATCCGAGCGCGATATCGCCCTCCAATACGAGATCGTCATATCCCGTATTAAAGATTTGAACCGCGGCCCCCGTGCCCTTCAAGCCCCTGAGATCGGGCTGCCAGCTTCCCGTACGGTACGCCGGTTCGCCGAGATTGCCGGACAGCCCGCTCACGCGTATGTTCTGGAACACCGCGGAGCCATCCCAGACGTGCAGACCGAAGTAGCCGGACCGATGCGCATCGTCCGACACGTCGATAAGCGGATCGTAACGGTCGTCCCAGTACACCTTGAGCCGGGTCCCGTCCGCCTTCACTTTCAGATGATAAATGCCGCCCGCCTGGACAGCGATCGGACGCTCCTCGAGCAGCGTGCCGCCAGCTCCTGCATCCTTCAGACGCAGCAGTCCCGCCTGCGGTACGATCTGCAGCATATACGACGACCAGCCGTCCGCGCTTGACCGGAACACCAGGGAGGCGTCCGCCTTCGCATCGGCGATCATGACGTCGGCCTCGTACACAAAATCCTCCGCCTCGGTCGACGAGACGGCGATCGCATTGTCCGACGGATCGGAGGCGAGCCGCAGCCCCTGGTCCGTGTCCTCAAGCGTGCCTTTCCCGGTTACGGTCCATGCTGTGAGGTCGCTCACCGCTTGCGTCACGCGAATCGCTTGCACGGCCGCTTCCGCTTCTTGCTTGTCCGAGAACGCCGCCGTCCCGAACGGGAGCGACACGAGAAGCAGCGTAATGCCGGCGCCGAGTGGAAGCCATCGTTTCGATTTCATCGTCACATGCCCCATTTCTGATCCGAATAATAGCGGAAGTGCGGGCGCTCTGCCGCAGGGCAGCGCCCCCGCTTCCCCCTTGCCGCGAGATCAAGCCGGCGTTTCCGCCGCGCCGCGTGCCTGCAGCGCATCCAGTCCCAGCGCCAACGCCCCGTACAGTCCGGCTTGCGTACCCAAACCGGGCGGCACGATGTAGTCGTCGATCCGCTCCAGGAGCTCGCCCGCGCTGACGTAGCCGTTCAAATTCCGCTTGACGGCCGCCCTCACCAGCGCGAACAGCTGGCTCTGCTGCATGACGCCCCCGCCGAGTATGACCTTCTCCGGCGAATTCAGCAGCACGGCTCCCGTAATGGATTGCGCGATATAGAAGGCCTCGATCTCCCATGCCCGGTGATTCGCCGGAAGCTCATGTCCTTTGACTCGCCAGCGCGCTTCAAGTGCCGGACCGGCCGCCATGCCTTCAAGGCAATCGCCGTGAAAAGGGCACAGACCTGCGAACGCGTCGTCCGGATGCCGCCTGACCGGCGTATGGCCCCCTTCCGGATGGACCAGTCCGTGCACGAGTCTGCCCTCGGTGTAGACGCCGATGCCGACGCCTGTTCCGATCGTATAATAGAGGCAGCTGTCAAGACCGCGCGCCGCCCCCCAGCGGACCTCGCCGAGCGCAGCCGCGTTCACGTCCGTGTCCCATCCGTACGGCACGTCAAAGAGCTCCCGCAGCGTCCCGAGAAAATCACAGTTGGCCCAGCCGGGCTTCGGCGTCGTCGTCACATGGCCATACGCCGGACTGCCGGGTCGAAGATCGATCGGACCGAAGGACCCGATGCCGATCGCTTCCACTTCTTTACCGCGAAAAAAAGCGATCGCCTTGCCGAGCGTCTCGTCGGGAGACGTCGTGGGAAAGCTGACGCTTTCCCGGATCTCCCCTTTCTCATCGCCGATGCCGCAGACGAACTTCGTCCCTCCTGCCTCGATCGCGCCGATGCACGTCATGCCGGTTCAGTCCTCCTTCGCCTCGGGCGTCAACGCGTAAATCGTGAGCGACCGCACAACGGCATTCGCATCGTCCGGCCCCGCCAATAGCTCCAATCCCTTCGCCTCCGGATCCGGGAAGATTAGCTCCGTCATGACGGTCTCCCCATCCGCAGCGAACACCTCGACGGAGCAGCGATCCACGAGGAGACGAAGCTCCATCGCCTTTCCTTCCGCCCTCGCCAGCCCGGCCGTATGCCGGCCCGCAAAATCGGCATGGAAATCGGTTCGGCCCGATCGGGTACGGTCTACGTAGAGCGCCTCTGCGACCGGGTCGTAACCGACCTCCGTTGCCTGCCGCCCATCCGCCGACGCGCGCACCTTAAAGCCGAACGGCTGCACGAAGCCCGGTTCGAACTCGGCAACCAGCTCATACGCGTCAAGCTGAATGCCCGACAGGAGCTGCGGCACGTCCGCCGCGCGGATATCCTTCGCCGACAGCACGCACGCTCCCGTTCGCTCGGCCTCGATCGCCGGCCGCTGGATGAGCGCAAGCTCGCCGCCCCGCGTCTCCAAGGTCAGCTCGCGCGGAATCGTCATCGCGCTTCGCCAGCCTTCCGTCGGCGTCTGGTTCGCATACCGCCAGTTGCTCATCCATCCGATATAGATGCGCCTGCCGTCGTCCGCCGGAATGTCCGACCAGCTGACGCCCGCATAGTTGTCCCGGCCGCGATCCAGCCAGCGGACCGTGCGCGACGCTTCGTCGGCCGTGAACGTCCGTCCGTCGAACGAGCCGGTGAAGTATTGCGTCCGGGAGCCTTCGGCCGAGCCCGGCGCATCGCCGATGCTGACCAGCATGACCCATAGCTGCCGCGCCGGATCGCCCTCGACCGCCAGCGGGAACAGGCCCGGGCATTCCCAGACGCCGTCGTGGCTGCCGATCCCGTCGCCGAACTCGCTCGCGAACGTCCAAGTCAACAGATCCGGAGACGTATACAGGTGAACCGTCTGACCGCATGCCAGAATCATCACCCAAAGTCCCGTCTCCGCATGGCGGAACACCTTCGGATCGCGGAAGTCGACGCAGGTCTCATGCGTCAGCACAGGATTGCCGGCGTACTTGGTCCACGTCTGTCCTGCATCCTTGCTGTAGGCCAGACTCTGACTCTGCCGCGTCAAGCCGGACGCCGGGTCTTCCTGATGGTGGGTGAAGATCGCGACGAGTCCCGGCTTGCCGCCGAAGAAGCCGGACGTATCCTCCCGGTCCACCACCGCGCTCCCGGAGAAAATGGTGCCGAGCTCGTCCGGAAACAACGCGATGGGCCGATGCGTCCAGGCGATCAAATCCGTGCTGACGGCATGCCCCCAGTGCATGGGCCCCCATGTCGTGCCGTGCGGGTTGTGCTGATAAAACAGGTGATATTCTCCGTCCCAGTACACCATCCCGTTCGGATCGTTCATCCAGTGCGACGGCGGAGAGAAGTGATAGACCGGTCGGTGCGGCTGAGAAATGGCAATCGTCATGTCGAAAAGCTCCTTCGTTTCTTATTTCTCCACGTTCCGGTCATAGCCGGCCTGCTTGATTTGCAGCCATTCCTGAAGGCCGAGACGATCCAATTCCTTGAGATAGCCGTCCCATTCCTTGTCGACCTTGCCGCTTTGCATCCACTCCGTCCGCTTCTGCAGCACATACGGCATCATGTCGGCCTCGATCGCGGAGAGACGGTCCAGCTCATCCGCCGAGAAAAATACGCGCGGATAAATCTGCTGCGCCTTCATGTCCGGCACATAAACCTTCTTCAGGATGTCGAGCCGCCATGCCGCATCGTCCGGCTTCGTCGTGTATTTGCCGTAGTAGCCGTCCAGAATCGCAAGCGGTCCGCCGACGCTCGTCTTGGCGCGCAGCTCGCCCGGCGCGGTGCCGTCCAGCGGCAGATGCTTCAGCTTGTTAGCCGCTTCGTCGAACTCGAAAATATTTTGCTGCTTGTCGTCTCCGTACGTCCCCCAGTTGTTTTGAACGGATTGAATCGGATCGTACAGCTGGTCCATCCACTTCGTCGTCGCTTCCAGGTTTTTGTTCGCCTTCGTGACGACCATCCGGCCGCGGTCGAAGCCCATGCCGTTCGTTCTGGCGACGTTTTTCTGTCCGTTCGGGCCTGCGAGCGCGGGCATCGGCTCGTACGCGCTGTCCGCGCCGGTCACGTTCGCTTTGTCCCATGTGAAGTACAGGCCGTACAGCTGCTCCTTGCCTTTGGCGATGTACGTATTCCAGTCCTGCGTCACGTATTCGTTGTCGATGAGTCCCTCTTTATACAGCTCGTTGAAGTACTTCATGCCGGCCTTGTAGCCCTCGGTATTCGCCGCGAACACGACTTTGCCGTCGTCCGTGACCAGCGTCTCGTCCCAGTTGAAGCCTTCGCCGAAGGAGCCGAGCAGGAAGCTGATGTCTTCGTTGCCGCCGTCGTCGTTGATGAACGACACCGGGATTTCGTCGGCCTTGCCGTTTCCGTTCGGATCCTGCGTCTTGAAAGCGATCAGCACCTTTTTCAATTCTTCGGTCGTCGTCGGCATCTGAAGTCCGAGCTTGTCGAGCCAGCCCTTGTTGATCCACGGAATATCGTTGACGGAGTGAATGCTCTCCTTGCCGGAGCCGAGCTCCTCGATCCACGGCAGCGAGTAGATATGGCCGTCCGGAGCGGTCATCATGGCCTTGTACTGCGGCGCCGCCTCCAGCACCTTGTTCAGGTTCGGCATGTTCTTGATGATGTCGTCAAGCGGGATGATTGTGCCGTCCTTAGCCAGCTTCAGCAGATCGTAATCGCCGAGGCCGGCGTCGAAGATGGCGTCGGGCAGATCGCCGGTCGCCAGTGCGAGATTTCTTTTCTCGGCAAATACGTCGTTCGTATAGTTGGTCCAATTGATATGAATGCCTGTTTTCTCTTCCATCCGTTTGAAAATGAGCTTCTCGTTCGGATCGGCCGGCGCAAGCGGCGAACTCTGCGTCATGAACTTCAACGTCACCTTCGATGCGGCCGTCCCGGACGCTGCGTCGGAGCCGCTCGCGTCGCTGCCGGACCCCGCGTTCCCGCCATTGCCGTTGCTGCAGCCGGCGACGAGCAATGCCGCCAGGGACAGGCTCAGCGCCGTTATTTTCACATGCTTCAACTTGAAACCCTCCTCTAAATGGATGAATCCTCTATGTCGAGACGGCCCTATTTAAGGGAACCGACCATGACACCTTTCTCGAAGTACTTCTGGAAGAAGGGGTACATCACCAGAAGCGGCAAGCTGGAGATCACGATCGACGCATATTTGATAATCTCGGACAGCCGCTTGAGCTCCGCCTGGGCCAGCCGGTCGCCGATCATTTCCGGGCTCACCTGGTTCTGGATCAGGATGGAGCGCAGCACGAGCTGCAGCGGATACAGCCTGGAATTTTCCAGATAGATCATCGCGTCGAAAAACGAGTTCCACTGCCCGACGAACGCATACAAGGCGAGCACGAACATGATCGGCTTCGACAGCGCGAGCACGATGCTGAAGAAGGTTCGCGCCTCGGAAGCGCCGTCTACCTTGGCGGCTTCGCTCAGCTCCTTGGGAATGCCCTTGAAAAACGTCCGCGCCAGGAAAATATTCCATACGTTCACGGCGCCGGGGATGATGACCGCCCATACGGTATCGAGCAGCCCAAGCTGCTTGACCACGAGAAACGTCGGAACCAGACCGCCGCCGAAAAACATCGTGACGATAAACAGGATCATGAAAAACCGGCGGCCGACGAAGCCGTCGATCGCCAGCGGGAAGCCGGCGAACATGGAGACGACGACGGTGACGAGCGCGAACATGGCGGAGTAGAACAGCGAATTCAGGAAGCCGTTGAGCATCGACTTGCTGGACAAAATCTTCTCGTAGCCTTCGATGCTATAATCCGCCGGATTGAGCGACAGGCCTTTGTTGAGCAAGGCCGTCGGCTCCATGAAAGAGGCGATAACGACATAAACGAGAGGCACGACGATAAGCAGGACGGCCAGCGTAAGCAGCATGTAAACGAAGCCAAGTATGAACCGGTCGAACCGGCTGTGCTTGAATGTCATGATCGATAGCTCCTTCCGGTTAGTACAGGCCTTCGCCTTCGTTCAGCCGCTTGACGACGGTATTCACGAAGACGAGCAGGATCACGTTAATCGCCGAATTGAACAACCCGATGGCGGTGGAATACGAGTAATCGCCCGCTTTAAGACCGATCTTGTAAACGTAGGTAGGCAAAATTTCCGAGGTCGGCAGGTTCAGCGCCGTCTGCATCAGGAACGCCTTCTCGAAGCCGATCGCCATGATGCCGCCCGCCGACAGGATGAAGACGACGGCCATGACCGGCCGGATCGTCGGCAGGTCGATATGACGGATTCGCTGCAGCAGGCTCGCCCCGTCAAGCGTCGCGGCGTTGTGCAGCTCGGGATCGACGCCCGCCAGCGCGGCGACGTAAATGATCGATGCCCAGCCGGCTCCCTGCCAGATGCCCGACAAAATATAGATGGAGCGGAAGTACTCGGGCTCGGCCATGAACTGGATCGGATGGCCGCTCAGCGCGATGATCAGCTTGTTGATCGGTCCTGTCGGAGACAGGAAGATGAAGAGCATGCCCACGACGACGATGACCGAAATGAAATTAGGCGCGTACAGGAAAAGCTGAATGTTCTTCTTCACGCCCGCCCTCCGCAGCTGACTCAGCATGAGCGCCAAGAGGATCGGGACAGGGAAGCCGATGACGAGACCGTAGACGCTGAGCTTCAGCGTGTTCATAAAAATCAGTTCGAAGTTGGGCGCGTTCAGCAGCTTGTCGAAATATTTGAGCCCTACCCACTCGCTGCCCAGAATCCCCTTGCTGTAGCTGAAATCCTTGAAAGCGATGACGATGCCGTACATCGGCACGTACTTGAAAAGAATCGTAAGGATGAGCGCGGGCGCCATAAGCCAGTAAAGAAAATGGTTTCGCCTGATATAATCGAAAATGTTTTTCAATGTGCCCGATCTCCTTGCCGTCCGTTGTTCTCTGCGGATGATGGTTTGTTCCATTTGCCGCCCCCTCCTGTTTCGCGACTTTATTTGTGCAAATGCACTCAACTGAAAAGGCTTACACTAGAACGCTTGTTACATTCACACAAGAAATTTAGCAAATAGAAACGAAAGTGTCAATGCCATTTGTAAAATTAATTTTTACGTTTAATAAATATTAGATTGTGCAAATGTAAAATAAACTCGCAATCAAAACAGGGCAAGTCCTATAATAAGAATGACGATGTTACATTCGACAATTTTCGATCTTATTCGCAGCATTTCGCGCGATTTGCAAAATTCCACTTTTGTAAACCAGAAGATGAATAATGAAAATGGGAAGATGAATTGTTCATTTGTAAATACGATGTTGACATTTCCACCGCGATAAAGTACGTTTTATTTATCTGACAGGGTGAACTATGGATAAAGGGTGTGCCGCGCATACATGGCTAAAGATAAAGTCACGATTCAGGATATTGCGGATGCGCTCGGCATCTCCCGCAACACCGCCTCCAAAGCGCTGAACGGCAACAGCAGCCTGCCGGCGGAGACGCGCAACCGGGTCATCAAAAAAGCGATCGAGCTGAAGTACAAGCAATTCGCCTTTATCGATACGGAAGCCGTGGCGTCCAAGACGACCGGCAATATCGCGCTTTTTACGTCCAATATGCCCGGCAGCTCGCACTTCGGCTCCCGACTGCTCGGCGGACTGGAGGAGAAGATCAGCTCCGAGGGGTACAATCTCTCCATCCATTTCGTCCGGGAAGCCGAGACTGCGGCCATGGAGCTGCCCGTGAATTTCGAGCCGGCCAAGGCCGACGGCATCATTTGCATCGAGATGTTCGACAAGGCTTACAGCGAGATGGTTACGGGACTCGGCATCCCCGTCATTTTTATCGATGCTTCGGCGGAGCTCGATTTTTCCGAGCTGCAGGCCGACGTCATGCTGATGGAGAACGAGCACTGCGTCGCCTCCGTCACCAAAGCGCTCGTCCGCGACGGCCATACGCGCATCGGGTTTGTCGGCGATTATATGCACTGCAAGAGCTTTAACGAGCGCTGGATCGGCTTCAACCGGGCGATGACGGAGTCGGGACTGCCGGTCGATCCGTCGATATGCATCGTGGACGACGATCGGTTTTTCTTTCACTCCGAGCCGGGGTGGCTGGAAGCGCAATGGAGCCGCATGGAGCCGCCGCCCACCGCCTTCGTATGCGCCAACGATTTCATTGCCGTCGCGCTCATGCGGGCTTTGAAAAATCGCGACGTACGGATTCCGGAGGAGCTCGCCGTCGTCGGCTTCGACGATGCGCCTGAAGCTCAGATCGTCGATCCTCAGCTTACGACCATCCACATATTCAGCCATGACATGGGTTATCTGACGGCCGAGCTGCTGCTCGCCCGCATCAAACATCCGTCCAGGCCGTTCCAGATCGTTCATGTGAAAACCGAGCCGGTTTATCGGGCTTCGAGCCGAACATCCGCGGGCGGTTAAGAACAGCTCAACGTAAAAAGGCAGCCGTCGTTTGAACGGCTGCCTTCGTATTTTCATTTACAACGCGCATCGACTTTACTCCGTCAGTTCATAAACCGGATGAGCTGCAAGAAGCGCCGGATCATGACGACAGCTTCGGCGCGGCCGGCCTCGGCGTCGGGATCGAGTTCCGTCTCGGATTTTCCCCGGATGACCCCGGCATCCAGCATTTGAGCGACCGCAGGTCGGGCCCATGCGTCGACGAATTCGCCATCCGAATAGGGCGCGAGAATGGTGTCGTTCGCTTCCTTCACATCGGCGGAGGATCCCGCATATGCCAATGCCCTGGACAGCATGACCGCCATTTGCTCGCGGGTGATCCGGTCGTCCGGCTTGAACGATCCGTCCTGATAGCCTTCGACGAGGCCCGCGTGCGCCACTTGTTCGACCGCGTCGCTGTACCAGTCCGCTGCGACGACGTCGCTAAACGAAGCCGACGCATTCGGGGCGCTTAATCCGAGCGAGCGAACGAGCAGGGCCGCGAATTCAGCGCGCGTGATCGGACTGCTCGGCGAAAAGCGGCTTGGCGCGACGCCGTTCACGATCCGCTTCGAAGCCAGCGATTCGATGTCCGCCTTGGCCCAGTGACCGATCAGATCGGCGAACGTCTTGCTGCCGATCGCCACCGCGTAGATGCTGTTCCCGTTCCGTTTGATCACGGCTTCCGTACGGTCGCCGCTTGCCTGGAAGACGGCCGGTACGAAACGGAAGGTGCCCGCAGCCGGGTCGTACAGCAACGCAGTCGTTTTCGATGGGTCCACCGCTTCGGACAGGATCATCGTTCGCTCGACATACGTGCTGCCGAAATCGGCGACCTCGACGGATTTTCCGTTTGCTTCCGCATAGATGTCGTATGCCAGCGAAGAGGCCAGCAAAGTCAGGCCAGCCTTGGCGGCCTGTTCGGACAGCTGCGCTGCCGCCGCGCCTGCCACTTTGTTGATTTCGATTCGAATGGTCATTCCTTCGGGACCCGCGCCAAGTTTTTTGGCCGTGGCCGCCAGGTCCAGGATGCGTACGGGTACCTTGTAGGTGCCGATATCGGTTTTCACAAGGATAAACGCGCCAGGCAGATGGCTCGCGACATCGATCAGCGCCGATGACGGAACGTTGACCTTCACGCTGCCGCCGTCGTTTTTCACGTCGATCGTGATCGTATTGAAGGTTGTCGACGCTTGCTTCCTGAGCGCGTCGAAGGCCTCTTTCAGCCGCTTCGCATCGATCGTTGCCGTCGTCTCGGCGACGCCGTCCGCATTTTTGGTCTGCGTTGTCTTCACGGCGTCCTGCCCCAGCTTGACGCCATCCTTCGTCTGCTCCGGCGCGGGAGTCGCAGGCGTCACGTTTGTACCGCCGGAGGGCGGGTTGGTCTCCGGTTCGGACTCGGAAGACACCGTCACCCGGAATTGCTTCGCGAAGCCGCCGTCCGAAGTTTTGGCCGTGATCACGGTCTGGCCGACGCCGACACCTTTAACCAGGCCTGCCGCAGAAACGTAGGCAACCGCCGGGTCCGCCGAAGACCACACGACTCTTGTGTTGCTTGCCGCTGCCGGCGCTGCGGCGACGCTGATCTGCACGCTTTTGCCCGGCGCCAAACGCAGCTGCTCCGCGGTATCCGAGGTGATGCCGGTCACTCTAGCCGGCGCCTCGGCCGCGCTACCGGACACGACGACGCTGCCGAGATTCAGCCAACCGCCTTCATTCTGCTCGGCGTTCGCGAAGCGGAACGGCTTCGCGTCCGCATTGATTTGCTCGAGCGGGTTCACGTAACGCATCAGAATTTGATAGCTTCCGTTGCCCAGCGCCGGATTGCTCGTAGACGCGAACAGCTTGTTGCCGTCGAAGCCGTTCGTATTCGGCAGGATGTCCTTCAGATCCCAGCCCGGCTCCCAGATTTTCACGATGCCGGTGTCCGTTTGCGCGGCGAGTTCGACCTTCCAGTTATAGTAGAAAGGAGCCACGCCTTTGTTTTCGACTTCTACGCCAACTTTCAGATTGCCGCCCGTCGCATCCAGATAAGCCGTCGGCACATCATATTCGTAGCCCATTTTGCGCGAGCCCTCCGTCGCTCTTGCCAGCGGCTCCTGGCCGAGCGGCGTCTGGAAGATGCCCTGCGCGATCAGCCAGGAAGCGTGAGTCAGATTGAGGCTGGTGTAGTAGTCCTCGCCCTGTGCGCCCTCGATCGGCGTCGCCGGTTCGTTGTACCGCGGCGGATCGTTGTTCCACATCTTCACCTGAATCTCGGGCCGCATCTCCCCGCCCATGCTGTTTGTTTTCCAGAATTCCGTGGCCGATGCATCCTTGATGCGGCCCCAGAAGTGCCAGCTTTGTCCGCCCAGGCTCGGCGGGAGCGTCTGGAACGCGAACGAATCGTCATGATAGCCGACATCGAAATTCGTCGTTTTGAGCGTGTTGTTGTCCATCGGATACCGCAGCACCAGCTTGGTGTCGTCGAACGCGTGATCCATATCGGTCAGCACCCGCTTCAGGTTGGCGTCGGTCGGCATCAGGTTAGGCGACTTTAAATTGCCGTCATACGGGTACGTATGCCACTCGCCCCAGAAGCCGATCAAGCCGATCATGATGAATCCGATCCGCGGATCGCCGTCATACCGCGCGCCAAGCGCGCCGATGAAATTGTCCAATGCGGCCATCAAGCGCTCATCGTTGTAGTCTGGCGCCAGGCTCGTGGCATCCTTTCCATTGTCGTAGCCTTCATAGGCAAACGTCTTCAGCCCTTCGTCGATCAGAAATTGCGGAATACCAGAAGGCTTGTTCGGATAGTCCAGATATACTCTGAACACGGCTTGATTGCCTCTTGCGGCTACGGCTTCCAGCCGTTTGTCCAGCTCGGTCCAATCGAAGTCGTTCAGATTGTTCATCAGTTTGCTCAGCGGCAGGTAGAAAAACTCCATGCTGTACGGCAGCTGGGTCGGACGGTCCCTCCAATCGTCGCCGGCCGTGAAGTACGCTTCCTCGGACGCATCGTAAAAAGGAAGGAAGCCCTTGAGCGGATTGTCTACGGGCGCCTGGCTGTACGTGAGCGCATGCGTCCCCGCTGCCGTCGCCCAGGCCGGCGCACTCGGATGATCCACTGGCTCCGGTCCGGAAGGACCTCCATTGCCGCCGCCCGTTCTGCCCGCCAGCGCGTACAAGCCAAGCGCATCGATCGTGAGGACATTGTCCGATTGATTGGCCGGGCCGAAGCCAAACTGAATTTGAAGCACCTTGCTTCGGTCGAATGCGGCGTCGCAAGCGCCGCAGCCCTGCCAGGACGATTGGGAAAAGGCGCCCCAAGGAATGCGGACCATGCCTTTGTAACCAGCGGCGATCGACAGCGATCCGCCCCCGAGGGTGGTCGTCTTCCAACCGTCCACAGCGTTATAGAACTTGACTGCGCCGCCGGCTTTTAAGGAAAACTCGCCTTTCGACGCGTCGGTGACCAGCGCGACGTTGAGGTCCATGCTCTTGCCGCTCGGCGACGCATTGTTCACCCAGAAGGTCAGTCCGTCGTAGTCGGTCCAGTCCGTATCCGTTCCGGTAAACGCCGCGCGCTTGATATTGACCCAATTGGACGCAGGCTTGCCGGACGGTGGGACAACGGACAACTTCATCGCCTGCGTGCCGTCTGCGACGTTGGTCTTGTCGATCGTCCGAAGCGCGGACGGATTCCCGTCCTCCCAATCGATTTTCCAGACGTTCTGCAGCGCGGCATCGTCCGCATACGTATCGAAGCTGTCCAGGACGCGGTCTGCCCGGTAGAGCGCGATGTCATCAATCGTGATGACATTGTGGATGTAGCCCTTAGGCGGGAAGCCGAACTGGAGGCCGTCGATCTCGCTCGGATCCAGCGCGGCCGCGCATGCCGACTGATCGCCGTCGCACTGCCAGGCGGCTTGAACGAATTGATCCCAAGGGATTCGGACGACGCCGCTGAATCCCGCAGGAACGTTCAGCGAAGCGCCGTTAAACGCCGCCGCGCGCCAGCTTCCGTCGGCAGCGAGCGTCAGGGCCGAACCGCCGTCCTTTAACCCGAACTCTCCCTTGGTGACGGGCGTCTCGAGCGCGACGTTTAAGCTAAAATCCTTGCTGTCGCTCGTCGTGTTGTTCAACCAGAAGCTTAAGCCGTCATAGCGGGACCAATCCCGCTTGCCTTCAGGGATCGCATGGATGATATTCGCCCATTCCGAATCCGCGGTGGCGACGGACAGCCGGAGGCCCTTGCTCCCGCTCGCTTGGCTGAGCGCTCTCGTCACCGAGCCCGGCTTGTCGGACCAGGCTTCCGTCCACGCTTGCTTGACGGCTTCATCGCTGCCATAAGACTCGAAGTCTTCGATCAGCCCCGGCGAGCCGGCGCCCGGGTTCGTCGGCGTATCCGGACCATTCCCGTTGCCGCCGCCTGTCTCCGTATCCGATTCGTATTTGTCAGTGAAGTAAATTTCATCGATATAAATGGTGCCCGTCGTATTCCAGGTCGCTTGCGAGAGGGCGATGCTCCAGATCGTCTGCGACAGATCCACGCCGTTTGCCGGCAGATCGATGACGAGATCCTTAAAGCTTGTCGTAAGGGTGTCGCCGCTAAATTGACCGAGCGTTTTGGTGACGCCGCCGATCGTGATGTTAATCTGGCTTTCTTCGCCGCCGACGGCGCCTTTCGCCCGAATGACGAGCTTGCTCGTAGCGGTTAGATTGCGGCCGATATTGGTCTCGAGCCGGGACATGTTCTGATATTGAAGGATGAGCGCGCCGTCTTCAACGACGCCCGCTCCGTTCCCGTTCGCAAAGTTGCTGGAGCCGGTCCATTGATTCAGATCGTTCTGCGTACTGCCCGACCAGGCCGGCGTCCCGTCGTAATTATCGACGAGCAGCTTCGTCGGCGGCGGCGGTGGCGTTGTAGGCGGAGGCGTGCATGGCGACGCGCAGTCCCCCATCAGCAACGTACCGAGATTCAGCCAGCCCTCCTTGTCCTGATCCGCATTCGCAAATCCCACCCTTTTCGCTTTGCTGCTGATCGCCTCGAGCGGATTGACGACTTTCATGACCAGGTAGTAATAACCGTCGCTTAAGGCCGGATCGGCGATGGTCGTATCGAAATAATACGGCTCGCCGAACGGCACATACTTCGGATTCCCTGGTACGTTCCACTCCGGGTACGTGCGGATTTGCGCAGGCTGCACCTTCGTGATGTCCCATGTCGTGTCCCATTGCTTGACCAGCTTGCCGGACGCGTTTTTGACGCCCAGCTGCACCTTCCAGGGATAAGAGAACGGCGCAACGCCGTTATTCTGAATGGTTACGCCCACTTTGAGCGGATCGCCCTGGGCCACATTGTTGTAATAAGCGCTTTTTACGTTCAGATCGTAGCCCATCTTGCGGATGCCCGCGGCTACCGCGGCATCGTTCGCGCTGTAGCTGCCGACGCCTTTATGGTTGATCATCCACGTCGCATGCGTGAGCTCGATATCGTCGATCGCGTCGTCGACATCGGCGCCGCCGCTGAAGAAGCGCTCCTGAATCTCGGGACGGACCTCGCCGCCGATCGATTCCGTGATCCATTTGTTCTCCGAGCCGGCATCCAGCATCTGCGTCATGAACGAATAATAGGCGCCGCCCATGCTCTCCGGTTGGGTCACGCTCTGCAGCGGATCCCCTTCCTTGAAGCCGAACGAGTCGTCATGATAGCCGAAGTTATAATCGCCCGCGTTGGGCAAGCCTGGATTGCGGACCTCTAATTTAGTGTGATTAAAGGCCGTGTCGTAGGCGTTAAAAATGGCGTTGATCGTCGTGGCGTTCGGCATGTGGTCCGGATAGCTGTCGCTGCTCGTATCCGTGTCGTACGGCCAAGTATGCCACTCGCCCCACAGGCCGACGAGGCCCATATGGATAAAGCCGATGCGCGGATCGCCGTCGTATTTGGCGCCGAACGCTTGAATGAAGTTGGTCAAATAAGTGACCATGCGCGGATCGTCGTAATCCGGTTCGTCCTGGTTAAAAGCGTCGTTGTGACGAATCGCGATGCCGTCGTCATGCATGAACTGCGGGATCGCGTCTGCCTCTCCGGGGTACTCCAGATAGACGCGAAGCACCGCCTGATTGCCGCGTGCGGCAATCGCATTCAGCTGCGGCTCGATGCCCGAGTCGAACGTGAACGAATTCGGGCCGTTCATGACCGCCTTGAGCGGTACATAGAACCACTCCAGGCTGTGGGGGAGCGAAGCCTCGTTGTCCCACGGATAAAACGGGGCGAAGCCCTTCAGCGGATTGTCCAGCGGACTGGGTGCGGCGGTCAGATCGTGCTTGGCCAGCGCGGAGTCTACCACGGGGCTCGGATAAGGATTGACCGGCACGCGTTGCGCTGGGTCCGGGCCTTCGGCATTGGCTCTGCCAGGCGCCGCCGTATTTGCCATAACGGTGCTCAGAAGCATACACATCGCGAGAAATACGCTGAGTGACGATTTTCGAATCTGACGGGCCGACAATGGATGCATCGGAAACCTCCTTGATTGTTTTTACCGATGATAGCGTTCTCATAAAATCAGCTACCCTCACACTTCCGCACCGC
>NZ_JAGXJW010000003.1:75464-100553 GCF_019091135.1 Cohnella sp. GbtcB17
GCTGCAACAGCGCATTACTCGCTTACGGCCGCGGCGCTTTCGCTGTAACCGCGCTTTTCTCGCTTACAGCTACCCTCACACTTCCGCACCGCGCTGCAACAGCGCATTACTCGCTTACGGCCGCGGCGCTTTCGCTGTAACCGCGCTTTTCTCGCTTACAGCTACCCTCGCACTTCCGCACCCGCGCTGCAACAGCGTTTTCCTCGCTTACTGCCGCGCCTCATCGCTGTAACCGCGCTTTCCTCGCTTACAGCTACCTTCGCACTTCCGCACCCGCGCTGCAACAGCGTTTTCCTCGCTTACTGCCTGGCCTCATTGCTGTAACCTCGCTTTTCTCGCTTACAGCTACCCTCGCACTTCCGCACCCGCGCTGCAACAGCGTTTTCCTCGCTTACTGCCGCGGCGCTTTCGCTGTAACGGCGCTTTTCTCGCTTACAGCTACCCTCGCACTTCCGCACCGCGCTGCAGCAGCGCATTCCTCGCTTACTGCAACACCGCTTCGCTGTAACCTCGCTTTCCTCGCTTACAGCTCCCCTCGCACTTCCGCACCGCGCTGCAACAGCGTTTTCCTCGCTTACAGCCACGCCGTTTCGCTGTAACCGCGCTTTTCTCGCTTACAGCTACCAATCAAGTTACGCTTGCCGCTCCAACCTCACTTTCTGCGGTTACAGCTACTTATGAGCTAGTTACTTAGAGGCCCTCATAAACCGGCAGCCCCTGGCAGCGCACAGGCGCCGCCAGGTCGCCTCAGCCCTTGCTGGCGCTAAACGCCACGCCTTCGATGAACCGCCGCTGGAAAATAAAGAACAGGACGAGCATCGGAATGACCGCCATGAACGCGCCGGCCGTGAGCACCGGATAGTCGGTGCCGAACATCGATACGAGCGTCGCAAGCCCTGCCGATAGCGTCAGCTTCTCGGGCGAGCTGTTGATGATGAGCGGCCATTGCAGATCGTTCCACGACCAGAGCAGCTGGATGATGACGATCGCGACGAGCGCCGACTTCACGAGCGGGAGCATGATGTGACGGAAGATCTGGAACGGATTGCAGCCGTCGAGCACGGCGGCTTCCTCCAGCTCCTTGGAGATACCGAGGAAAAATTGCCGCAGCAAGAAGGTGGCGAACGGACTGACGAGCGAGGCGATCCACAGCGCGGTCACCGTGTTGACGAGTCCCAATTTGCTCATCATCATGTATTGCGGCGTGTAAAAGACCGGGTTCGGCACCATCATGACCGAGATGATCAGGAAGAAGCACAGTGCGCTGCCCGGGAAGCGAATGCGCGCGAACGCGAAGGCCGCCATGGCGCTGAAAACGACGGGAAACAGTGTCTTCATAAATGCCGACATGAGCGTGTTCGCGTAGTAGTGCAGAAAAGGGGACTGCGCGAGCGCGTCCATATAGCCGCGAAGGCTCGGCTCGGCAGGGAACAGTCGAATCGGAATCTGGGTCGCCTCGGTCGTCGTCTTGAGCGACGTGAGGACCATCCAGAGGAACGGAAGCACCATGATGACGGCTCCCGCAATGAGTATCAAGTGAATGACGATATTGCTTCTACGCTTGGCAGAGGCGACGCCGCTCATATTCGTACCTCCTCAGTCGTAAACCACCCATTTTTTTTGCATCAGGAACTGGAAGCCGGTCAGGATCAGGTTGATGACGAGCAGGATGTTAACGATTGCCGCACCGTAATTCTGATCGTAGTAGATAAACGAGTTCTGGTAATAGGCGTACACGAGCGAGCGCACGGATGGCAGCGCGACGTTCGTCTTGCCGATGATCAGATAGATGCTGTCGAAAATTTGCGTGGCGCCGATGACGAGCACGATGGACGTAAAAAACAGCGTCGGCGTCAGCAGCGGGAGCGTGATATAGCGGAACTTTCGGAAGCCTACGGCGCCGTCGAGCTCGGCCGCTTCGTACAGCGGACGCGGGATCCCCTGGAGGCCGGCCAGAATCAGCAGCATGTTGAAGCCGATCGCGCCCCATACGCCTACGATCACGAGCGCGTACATGGCGAACCGTTTGTCCGAGATCCAGGCGATATGCGTGCCGATCGCAGAGTTCAGCAGGCCGTAGTCCTGCGCGAAAATAATGACCCATACCATCGCGGCCGCGGCGGCCATCGTGACCTGCGGCAGGAAGTAGATGACCCGGTAAACGGACCTGCCCTTGATCTTCGCATTCATCAGAACGGCGAAAAACGTGGACAGCACGATCGTCAGCGGCACGAACAGCACGACGTACAGCATCGTATTTTTAAGATTTTGCCAAAACTCGTCGTCCTTGAACAATCGCTCGTAGTTGGCGAGGCCGACCCAGTGATTGTCCATGCCAAAATTTTCGGACTTCAGGAAGCCCAGGTATACCGAGTAGATCGCCGGCCACAGCCAGAATACCAGCGTCCCGATCAAGGTAGGGGCGATCATCACGTAGGCCCATGCGTACCTGCTCTTTGCGTTCATTGCGTTCACCCCGTCATGGCCGAAGGCGTCCCGCGAGCGGGATCGCCTTCGACGATTTTACCTCTGGAGACGAAACTTACTTCGCGTCCGCGATCGCCTGATTCATCATTTCGGCGACCTTCTTGGCGCCCTCTTCGACCGAGATCGCGCCGCCCCATGCCTGGGACATGATCTCGCCCTCCTTGGCGAACCAGACCGGATACGACTTGGAGCCGCTCGGATAAGGGACCGCGTCCGCCGTCTGGTCGATGAACACCTGCAGGTTCAGGTCCGGCTTGGACTTCACCCAAGCGTCCTGCGTGCCGTTGAACGCCGGGATCGCCGCACCCATTTGCGCCGTGATGTCCGCCGCTTCCTTCGAGCCGAGGAACTTCAGGAACTGCCACGACTCTTCCTTGTGCTTGCCCTTCGCGGACATGACGTTGCCGAGGCCGTTGATGATGTTGCCGCGCTTGACCTTGCCGTTCGGCAGCTTCGCCCAGTCATACTTGCCTTTGATGACGTCGCTGCTGGCCAGGTTGCCGTTGTCCCACGATCCGTCGAAAATCATCGCGAGCTTGCCGGACTTGAACATCTCGACCGCGTCCGTGTCGGTCATCTGCTGGTGCGTCGGCGAAGCCTTGTCGAGGATCAGCTGGTAGCGGGCCTTGAGCGCCTCGATGGTCGCCGGCTCGTCGTAGCCGGATTTGGTCATATCGGCGTTCAGGATGTGGCCGCCGTTGGCCAGGATATCGTTCCAGTAGCCGGCCTGCGTATCCAGCTTGGCGCCGAAGCCGTAGATGCCCTTATCCGGCTGACTGAGCTTCTTGGCGACTTCGGCTAGCTTCTCGTAGGTCCACGTATCGTCCGGATACGGAACGCTCGCCTGATCGAACAGCTCCTTGTTGTAAGCGAGGCCGATCGTATCGAAGTCCTTCGGAATGCCGTAATTCTGCCCGTCGAGCGTGTAAATCGACCCGAGGTTCGCGGCGTAATTGTTCAGGTCGATCTCGCCGGCCTGTACCTTGTCGGTGATCGGCTCGAGGAATTGGCCCGTCGCGTACTTGATGAACTGACCGCCGTGCATCCAGAAGACGTCGGGCAGCGTGCCTGCCGGCGCGGCCGCGGACATCTTGGTCCAGTAGTCGCCCCACGGGATGACGTCGACCTTGACCTTGATGTTCGGGTTCTGGTCGGTGAACGCCTTGGCGATCGCCTCCATCGCCGGCTGCTGGTTCTTGTCCCAGATCGTGTACGAGATCGTGACGGCTTTGCCGCCGTCGCCGCCTGCCGGCTTGCTCGCCGCGGGGCTCGAGGCGCCTCCAGCCGAAGCCGGCGCGCTGCTTGCCGCGCCCTCTCCGTTGTTCGAATTGCCGCCGCAGGCCGCCAGTGCCAGCGAAGCGACGAGCAGCACGCCTGCCGCCGAAGCCGCTTTCGATTTCTTTGTTGCGTTCATCGTGATATCCCCCTCGTTTTTGGCTGATGATCGTCGTGAGCTCTTGACGCTCTCATCATAAGCCACGGGATTTGCGCGTTGATATGCCCCGATTTTAAGATTGCGGCCACATTTTTTAGATCCGCTTTCCAGCCGTCAGCGTTGTCTGCATAATTACAACTGAAGCAAAAATCAGCTGAACGAGGACGCAAAAAACGCCGGCATCCGCCCGCATCCGTCCGTTACAGACAAGGAGAATGAAGTCATGACCGACCTATCGATCGCCAGGCTGCCCGACGAATATTGGTGGGGCGGCGTTATCAACGAAGGCAGCGCGATGCCCTTTGGACAAACGGTGCATACGAGAGATCTGCGCATGACCGATGACAATCAGGCTTCCCCCCTGCTGCTGTCCAGCCAGGGCCGATACGTCTGGAGCGAGGAGCCGTTCGTCTTCCGCGCGGACGAGGAAGGGCTGTCGATCTCGCCCGGCGCCGGAGAGGTCGTTCTTGAAGAAGGACACGGCTCGCTGAAAGGCGCCTATGCGCATGCAAGCCGCGTGCATTTCCCGCCGTCCGGCCGGATTCCCGACGCGCTCGCCTTCACCGCGCCGCAATACTGCACCTGGGTCGAGATGTTCTATGCGCCCACGCAAGACAAGATCATTCGTTATGCGGAGTCGATCCTCGCGAACGGGCTCCCGCCGGGCATCCTCATCGTCGACGACAACTGGATGAAGGACTATGGCATGTGGGACTTTGACAAGCACCGGTTCCCCGATCCGACTGCCATGGTCGCAGAGCTGCACCGTCTGGGCTTCAAGGTGATGCTATGGATGTGCCCCTATGTGAGCGCGGACAGCACGATTTTCAAGGAGCTTGGAAGCGGCGGGCTGCTCATGGTGGGCCAGGACGGAGCGCCCGTGCTTCGCCAGTGGTGGAACGGCTACAGCGCCGTCGTCGACTATACGAAGGCGGAAGGCGCGGCTTGGTTCAGGCGGCAGATGGATCGGCTGATCGCGGACTACGGCGTCGACGGCTTCAAGCTCGACGCAGGCGAGCCGATCCTGCCGGACGCGCCCGACGTGACGCAGCCTGTCGCGTGGACGCGTCCGCTGCGCCAGCTCGAGGATTGCGAAGCTTACGCTTCGCTTGGCGTCGGCTACTCGCTCGTCGAGCTGCGCATGTGCTGGAAGCTCGGCGGGCAAACGCTTATCCAGCGCCAGCGGGACAAGACGCACACGTGGGACGCGAGCGGGCTCGGCGGCCTGATCCCGAACGCCATCGTGCAGGGGCTGCTCGGCTACGCGTTCAACTGCCCCGACATGATCGGCGGCGGCATGGACGGCGACATCAACTCGCCCGACTTCCGCTTCGACAGCGAACTGTTCGTCCGATATGCGCAGTGCGCCGCGCTTTTCCCGGTCATGCAGTTCTCCATGGCGCCCTGGCGCGTGCTGAGCGGCGACGAGCTGGCCTGGTGCCTAGACGCCGTGCGGCTGCGGACCGAGCTCGGCGAGGAGCTGCTCGCGCTCGCCCGCCAGGCAGCGGTCGACGGCCTGCCGATGCTGCGCAGCCTGGAATTCGAGTATCCGGGCCAAGGCTACGCGCTCGTGCAGGATCAGTTCCTGCTTGGATCGGACCTGCTCGTCGCGCCGGTCGTCGTCAAGGGACAGACGGCCAGAGTCGTCCATTTCCCCGAAGGTCGCTGGAGAGGCGACGACGGCAGTCTTATCGAAGGCCCCGCCGTATTGGAGATTAAAGCGCCCCTTTCGCGGCTGCCGTGGTATCGTAAGCAGTAGGCGAATGCAAAAAATCGCAAGAAATCGCAAGGCCGTGCAAGGAATCGAACCATGGGGGGAGCCTGCATGTACGAACTGCTCATCGTCGACGACCACGCTCACCTCGTGGACAGCCTCGAGCGCAACATGTCCTGGCAGGAGCTCGGGATCGGCAAGGTTCACAAGGCGTTTTCCGGCGAAGAGGCGCTCGAATTTTGCAAGACCAGCCCCGTCGATATCGTCCTGACCGATATCCGCATGCCCGGCATCTCCGGCCTGGAGCTGATCCAGCAGCTCAAAAAATACGACAAGCACTTTAAAAGCATTCTGCTGTCCGGGTACGGGGAATGGGATTATGCGCAGGAGGCGATCCGGCAGCAGGTCGACGGCTACCTGCTGAAGCCGGTCGATCATGAGGAGCTGGCCGGCACGGTGCGCCGGCTGACCGAGGCGCTTCGTCTCGAATGGGACGAACGCGGCAGGCAGCAGAAAGCGATGGATATGGTCCGCGAGCACATGCCGCTGTTCAGGGAAAAGCTGCTGACGGATCTGCTGCAGGGGCGGAAGCTGCCGCAGGAGCTGCTGGAGGAGAAGCTGGCCTACTACCAGCTGCCGTTTCGCCCGGAAGACCTGGCCGCGATGTGCCTGGTGCGCATCGAGTCGTCCGCGGATGAGCTGAACTGGCGGGACCAGTCTCTGCTCGCCTCCGCCGTCGCCAACATCGCGGAGGAGACGTTTTCCGACCTGTTCCATGTCTGGCACGGCCGCGATGCCTACGATTACGAGGTGTTCATTCTCAAAGTCCGGGAGGAGACGTGGCTGGCGCAGGACCCCGAGCCGGAACGCGCCCGGCAGCAATCGTTCGAGCATTTGGCGTCGCGGCTGCAGCAGCATGTCAGGCAATTTCTGAAGAGCAGCATCTCGGTCGTCCTGAGCGATTGGCAGGTCATGTCGAGCGGCCTGCGCGGCATGTACCGGGATTCGCTGGCCGTATTCGCCCGCCAGCTCGGCGGCGGTACCGATCTGCTCATCCGCCTGCAGGATGCCGCCACGCGCGAGATGCCCTACCGCATTCACAGCCTGTACGAGTCGCCGACGTTCATTCAGCTGTCCGAGATCGGCCAGTGGGAGGCGATCCGCTCGAAGTGGGACACGGTCTTCCAGGAGGTCGCCGACAAAGGGATGGAATCGCGGGAGACGCTGCTCGAGCTTTATTATCACGCGATGGGGGCCTTCAGCTTTTTTGCTCACAAAAACGGGCTTAGCCTGCATGACGTCCTCCCGTCCGAGCCCGACAAGCCCGGCGACGCCGGCCGGTTCCGCCATATGCGCCAGCTCCAGGACTGGGTCGCGCACACGCTCGAACGGCTGCAGGAGATGACCAAGAGCGAATGGAACAACGAGCAGGCCGCGCTTATCCGCAAGGTGCAGCAGTTCATCGCGGAACGGCTCGCCGATGCCACGCTCCAGTCGGCGGCGGACCACGTCGGCCTGCATCCGGCATACCTGTCGTCGCTGTTCAAGAGCAAGATGAGCGAAAACATCAGCGATTATTTGTACCGCGCACGCATGCAGCGGGCGCGCGAGCTGCTGCTCGAGCAGCCCGAGCTCAAGGTCAGCGACGTCGCTTCGGCGATCGGCTATCACAAGCCGCAGTATTTCATCAAGCTGTTCAAGGAGCACTACGGGCTGACGCCGCAGGACTACCGGATGAAGTCCTCCTGACCGATCCCGGAATAAACGAAACGGCCTTCGTCCTTAACGTTCAGGACAAAGGCCGTTCTATGCCGCTGGCCGCCTCCGAAATTCTAGTACGTGCCGAGCGTGGCGCCCGACGTGATCGCGTAATCGGAAGTCAATACGACCTTGTACGTGCCGGAAGGCTGGCTGCTCGCAAGATTGTACCACCCGCCGACGGTCTGGCCCGGGCCGATGTAGGCGGAGTTGCTGCCGACATAGACGTCTCCGGCCGTCGTGACGCGATACAGCGTCATGTTCATGGACGTGCCGTAAACCGAGCTCGTATTGGTCCAGGCGCCCCCGACGCGAATATTGCCAGATGCCAACGCGCTCGTCCACGTTCCCGAGAAGGCCTGGGTTGTCGCGGTAATTGAGGCGGATGCCGATTGACCCGTGCTATTTAGCGCGACTATCCGGACCGCGTAGGCTCGGCTCGGCGTACCGCCGAACGTATACGAGGTGCCGGTCGTGGTGCCGAGCAGCACATTGTCTCTGTACACTTCGTAGCTTATGGCATTGGAGGCCGTCCACGATAAATTCACGGACGAATACGTACTCGTATACGCAATCGATGGCGCCGTCGGAGCCTGTGCGCAGCCGAGCGTGGTGGCCGCGGCCGAAGTCGTCCCGTACCCGCTGCCGCCGGCAACGGTGAACGTATAGGCGGTGCACGGATTCAGTCCGTTGACGATCATTCCGTTGCCCGCATAGGTCGTCAGATAGCTGCCGTTCTGATAGACGGTCACGACGCCTTCGCCGGGCTGAAGCGTCCAGTTCAGCTGAAGCGAATTAGCCGTGACATTGGTGACGGACGCGCCTACCGCGGCGTTGGCCGTCGCGGCAGGAAGCGTCGCCGCCGCCACCAAGGCCCCCAATAACCATTTGCGAATTTTCATCATACACGTCCTCCGTTTTGATATGGAATCATTTGAATAGAAGCAACGATAATCTAACATGCCGCCGATCGCCAAACAACCAATATAATCTATTTATGTAATATCGCGCATATTTTCCGTACAATCGCACACGAAGAAAACCCATCATAGTCCGAGCCGAAGAGGCGCTATACTGCGTTACCTGCCGATTGTTCTAACCTGTGGACAAAGGAGTCTCCGGTGGGACTTCTTGCGGGGCAGTCGTGGGTCCGAGCGGCAAAAGAGTCTCGGCTGGGACTTCCGGCGAAGCATTGTCTCGTCGGCCGGACAAAGAGGTCCCCATCGAGATTTCTTGCAAAGCAGTTGCGAGTCCGAGCGGCAAAGAAGTCCCGGCTGGGACTTCTTGCGGAGTGTCGTCTGATCGGCGGGATAAAGAAGTCCCGGCTGGGACTTCTTGCGGAGCGTCGTCTGATCGGCGGAATAAAGAAGTCTCGGCTGGGACTTCTTGCGAAGCGTCGTTTGGTCGGCGGGATAAAGTAGTCTCAAGTGGGACTTCTTGTGGAGCGTTGTTTGATCGGCGGAATAAAGTAGTCTCAAGTGGGACTTCTTGTGGAGCGTTGTTTGGTCGGCGGAATAAAGTAGTCTCAAGTGGGACTTCTTACGAAGCGTCGTCTGGTCGGCGGGACAAAGAAGTCTCCATCGAGACTTCTTGCGAATCCATTGCGAGTCCGAGCGGCAAAGAAGTCCCGACTGGGACTTCTTGCGCAATGTCGTCTGGTCGGCGGTACAAAGAAGTCTCCGTTGAGACTTCTGGAGGAACGTCGTATGATCGGCGCTAAAAAAGACGCCGGCGCGCTGCGCCGGCATCCAGAACCGCTATCCGTCCCAAACGGCAAAATCGTCATACCGCGCATCTGCGAATCGGCTGTCCAGGCCGGCCTTGCCCGCCGCGAACTTGTTGTCCGTCCCGGACACCTCCAGGATGCCGTTCACGTAAAGCTTGAGCGAAGTACCCTGAACGACGGCCTTGAACGTATACCATTCTCCCGTCTGGAGCGTATACGCCTTGCTGCCCAATCCGGTATTGGCGCCGGCTACCCGCCGGTAGATGGTCAGGCTGCCGTTTTTGTAGCCGAGAAAATAATAGTTGTCCTTGTCGGCAAATCGGAGGCGAATGCCCGCATTCGGCGAATTGGTGGAAGACCAGCTGTTCACCTTCACGCGCGTCTCCACGGTGTAATCGGTCCAGGAGGCGCTGCCGACGGCGGAAGAGTTGTCGAAGGTCGTGCCGGAATTGTAAACGCGGCTCCCGTCATTCACGACGTTCCAGGTACCCGTGACGACCGACCAGTCGCCGGCTCCGCTCTCGAAGTTCGAGAAGTGCAAATAATGCGGCGTCGTCATCGCGACCGGCGCGCTGGCCGCGGACACGTTGCCGCTGTCATCGTAAGCCGCTACGGTATAAGCATAGGTCGTCGACGAATCGATGCTCGTATCCGCATATTGGGTTCCGCTTACGACTGCGACCTGTACGTTATCCCTGTACACCTTGTACCCGGCCAGTTTGCGATCGTCCGTAGACGCCGCCCACGTCAGCCTGACCGACTTCCCCTGCAACGCTGCGGCGACGCTGCCGGGCACGGACGGCGGCGTCACGTCCGGGTCGAGCGTCGTCACGCAGGCGCCGCTTCCGCCGGAATCGTTGTTCGCGGCGTCGTAGGCGAGCACGTAATAGTAGCCGTCGGCAGATGCGGGCACGCCCGAATCCGTATAAGCCGTCCCGGAAGTCGTACCGATCTGCGAGCAGTCCCTGAATACGGCGTAATAGTCGACGCCGGTGTCGTCTTCGGATGCGTTCCAGCCGAGCTCTACGGTACCGGCAGCCGTCTCGTAGGCGGTCAGTCCAGAGGGCGCGGTCGGCGCGGTCGCGTCCGAAGCGCTCGCCTGAGCGGACATCAGCATCGCGGCGACGAGGCCCAGCACAAGCGCCTTATAGGTCGTTTTGCCATGGGATCTTGTCTTCATGCCAGCAAGCACATCCTTTCTCTCCTTATTGGGTGACGGTAAAATCGTCGAACCGCGAATCGCCGAACCGGCTGTCGACGCCGGCTTTGCCTTGCGCGAGCTTGTCATCGGTCGCGGTCAGCTCCAGGCTGCCGTTCACGTACAGCTTGAGCGACGTCCCCTGCACAACGGCTTTGAACGTATACCATTCGCCCAATTGAAGGCTGAATGGCTTCGAGACTTTGGCGGCGTTCGCGCCCGCCACCCTTCTGTAGATGGTCAGGACATTGTTCTTGTAGCCGAGAAAGTAGTAATTGTTGGCGTCCGCGAACCGAACGCGTATGCCCGCGTTCGGCGAATTGGTCGAGGTCCAGCCGTTCACCTTCACGCGCGTCTCCGCGGCATAATCGGTCCACGTATCGCTTCCGATCGCGGCCGAATTATCGTAGGTCGTGCCCGACTTGTAAACGCCGCTGCCGTCGTTGATTACGCTCCAGGTTCCGGTAACCGCCGTCCATCCCGCGGAGCCGCTCTCAAAATCCGAGTACGACACGAAATTCGGCGTCGCGATCGTGAACGGCGCGCTGGCCGCGGACAGATTGCCGCTGGCGTCGACGGCTTTGACCGTATACGAATAAGACTTCGACGATTCGATCGTACCGTCCGTATACGTAATACCGGAGACCGATGCGATCTCGCTGCCGTCCCGGTACACCTTGTACCCGCTCAAGCTCCGGTCGTCGGTCGCGGCCGTCCACGACAGCACGATCGACTTGCCGGTCTGCACGCCCGTCGGCGCGCCCGGCACGGTCGGCGGCGTCACGTCGGGAGGCGGGACGGACCGGCATGCCCCGAGTCCGCCCGATCGGTTGCCCGCCAGGTCGTAGGCGACGACCGAATAAAAATACCGGCTGGAAGCCGTGAGGCTCGTATCGGTATACGAAGTGCCGTACGTCGTGCCGACCGGCAAGCAGTTGCGGTATACCTCGTATTTGCCGACCCCGATATCGTCACTCGACGCCGTCCAGTTCAAATCGACCGAATAACTGGCCGTCGACACGGCCGTCAAGCCGCGCGGCGCGGTCGGGGCGCTCGTATCGGCGGGCGTCGGGCCGCTGACCGATACGGACAGATCGCTTTGCGCGAGGTCGAGCGACAAGGTCAGCTGCCCGTCATTGGACGAAGCGGACGTCTCCGTCGTTCCGTCGCTCCAGGTCAGCGTATAATTCGTATCGGGCGCCAGCCCGTTTATCGTCACCTGACCGGATACGGCAGCCGCATCGCGCGGACTGGACGCCCACAACGTAAAGCCGTTGTTTTCCTTGGCATAGCGGGCATTGACGGCCTGACTGAAAGCGAAGCGCAGGTTCGGAATCGTCAATGCGTTCCCTTGAATCATCATCGCGTTCGCCAGATTCGTGCCGTTCATCGTATACACGAGCGAACGGGCATTCGAGGCGGCATAGGGGGTCGTAATCGCGCCCGTGCCCGCGGTGCGGAACGACAGGTAGTCCGTTTTTCCGCCCGCCCGCGCCACCGTCATTTTCGTGCCTTCCGCATCTTTGACGACCGTCGGCTTGACCAGATCCGCCTCGCCGTTCAACTTCGGGTAGAAGACGCCCAGGAAGTTCGTCGCCGTCGACGGCACCGAATTGCTGACACTCAGATTCGTGCCCATCTCCGCTTTGCGCGCCGGACCTACGGTCGCCGTCAAGGCGTCGGGTTGAAGCATGAACAGCTGCATGCTGTCCGTACCCTGCGTAATCCGATAACCGCCGCTCGCGTCTCCGGTCCACGTACCGTTGCTGTTGTACAAAAATTGATACGTGCGCTCCCCGCCGCTTGACGCCAGGTCGTCGAACACGACGGCATACCGGCCGTCGACGAACAGCAGATTGCGATCCATCTTGCTCATGTTCGGGTAGGCGTTATGCAGGTCCCCCGTCGTAAATCCGTAGCCCGGGCTGCCGAAAAACTCGGTAATGCGCGCGTCGTCCCTCATGCCGGCAGTCGGCTGGAAAAAGGCGATCGCGCCTTCCCCCGATTGTCCGACTCCGTCGACCAGAAGCGAGTTGACGTCCTTCGTCCAGCGGTCGACCTTGTCATAAGGCGGATATTCCGCCCAGCGCTTGCCGGCGAATTCAATGTACAGATTGCCGGCGTCGGGCCGATCGTGACCCACGTTGATATAAGTGCCGTCCGGACTGATCCGGTCTCTCCACGCATTAAGCTTGTGCCCGCCCGAAGGACCGCTTTTGAACGATACGCTCAGATCGTTCGCTCCCCAACCGGTGCGAAAATTCGCCATCTCCAGGTCCGGGAAGTATCGCCAGGGCTCGTAAGGCGTGCTGTCCGGAACGAGGGAGTCGTCATAGTAGAGGAAATTCCATACGTCCCAGGCGAACGAATTCGGATCGACCGCATAAGCGGACTTGGCCGCGGCCTGAAGCTTGGCGTCCCCGTATTTCGATGCGACTTTGAACAGAAAATTGTTGAAATACCCCGTGCCGTTGGAGTCGTCGGCATACGGCACAAGGCGCTTGTAGCCCGGACCGTAACCGTAAAGCTTGAACAAGCCCATGTTCCGAACGGACTCGTTCCACAGGCTTCCGTCGCCGGTGACGGATTCGTAGGTGGTCAGGGAACGGACGATATGCTCGTCGCCGAAGGACATGTACTGCATCCCCTCGTGCTGGGAGCCGTCGGGCGCAATCTCGTCCAGGAGCGTCTCCAGCTCCTGCTCCGCGAATGCGTACATCGTCGCGACTGCCGGATCGCCGACATCGCCGAGCACGGCGGCCGTCCCCGTCAACAGCCCCTCGATCCGGAATTGCCGGTGATTGTTCTGGTAGTCGCTTTTCCAATAAGCGAGCGTGCCGCTCGTATGATTGAAAAATTCGTCGTACAGCTTCTTCGACTGCAGCTTCAGTTTTAAGGCGATCTGGGCGCGCTCGCTCTCGCTAAAGGCATCGTAGCCCCAGTCGTAAGCGAATCCGACGCCGATCAGCCCGCATGCGTTGCCCATCGAACCGCCGTAATCGACGGACTCGTTGCCCCAGAAAGGCCGGTTGACGACATCGAGCACGTAGCTCCTCAGCTTCGTCTTGTACGCGTCGTCCTTCGTCAAGTAATAGGCCATCGCCAAGGTCGGAAAGCGGAAAGAGACGACTTCCCAGTCGTAATCGGAGCCATAGCTCGACGTGAACCAGTTGACCGTATCCGGGAACCCGTTGGCCTTGGCGATGATGGAGGCGTAGTAGGTCTGGTAATCGGCATCTTCCGTTCTCCGCGACAATTCGCTCGCGGTGGCCGGATTCACGATCAGCCGCGGATGGACGCCGATGAGATCCGAGCGGAACGAAGTGCCGTTCGCGAAGGGCGCCAGCGTGACGGATACCGGACTGGCGTCGGCCGAATGGTTGCCAGAAGGATCGAAAGCGCTTACAGAATACGTGTAAGCAACGCCGGGCTTCACTTGCGTATCGGTATAATTCGCCGAGGTCGTCATGGCGAGGGCGCTGCCGTCGCGGCGCACGATATAACCCGCCACGACATCGTCGTCCGTCGAAGCCGACCACGCGAGATTGACCTGTCCGGGCGGCGACTCTGCCGCGGTCAGACCGGTCGGAACCGTAGGCGCCTGCACGTCCGACGGAGGCGGAGTCTCCTGAATCGAGATATCGTCGAAGCTGACGTCTCCGTATGCGGTAAGCAGCCCCAGCTTACCCGCGGAAAGGGCCGTGTCGATCGCGGATAAAATCTCCGTTCCGTTCATCGACAGCTTCAGCCGCGAATGGTCGGACACGGCCTTCAGCGTATACCAGGTGCCGGCATTTAACGTATACGGCACGCTGGCGAGCACCGTCATCGCGCCGGCTACTTTTTTCTTGATGTTCAGCACGCCAAGGTCGTAGGTGAACAGATAATAATTGTTCGTATCCGTATAGCGGGTCACCAGGCCAACGGTCTGGAACTGGGTCGAGCCCCAGCTGTTCAACTTGAATCTCGCAGTAGCCTCATAATTGTCCCAGTCTTGTTGGCCGTAAACCGTACGCGCGATGGAACTTGCGGCGGAGGACCGATAAACCTCGGACTCGTCGTTCACGACGGTCCAGGGACCATTAACGACGGTCCATCCGTCCGCGGCACCGTCCTCGAAGTTCTCCGCGTACGGGAGCGAAGGCGTATCCGCATGGGCATTGCCCACGCGGGCGCCGGGTATGGCCGGTATCGACGAAACGAGAAGCATCATCACTAACAGTCCGGAGAGCATCGACTTGTTGCGCAGCCATTTCCACGCCATCCATGAACCCTTCCTTTCGTCACTTCAGATTGTCGCCGCAAAATAAAGTTAACCAATCCAAATACAAGGCTTTAAACCATCACCTCCTCTCGTCCGATCTCCGAATGAGGGCCGAACCTTTTTGAATCGATCAACGCCCCGCTAGCCTTTAACGGAACCGAGCAGCATTCCTTTCACGAAATACTTTTGAAGATACGGATACACGGCCAAAATCGGAACGATGCTGATCACGACCGCGGCCATCTTGATGCTCTCCGGCGACGAAGCGAGATCCTGCAGGCCCGGCTGGTTGGCGAGCGAATCTTCGCGGAGCATGCCGTTCAATACGACCTGCAGCACGCGCTTGCTCTGGTCGTTGATGTACAGGACGCCGGGCAAAAACTCGTTCCAGCGGGATACGGCGTAGATAAGACCGATCGTGGCGTTCACCGCGCCCGACAGCGGAACGACGATTCGCAGCAGCACGTACCAGTCGCCCGCCCCGTCCATCTTGGCCGATTCGATCAATTCGGAAGGAATGCCCTTGTAAAACTTGATCATGATGAGCATGTTGTACACGCTCACCGCGGACGGCACCATGAGCGCCCACAAGGAATCGATCATATGGAGCTGCTTGATCACGATATAGGTCGGGATCAGTCCGCCGTTAAACAGCATGGTGAAAAAAATAAGCGAAAACAGAAATTTGCGGCCGCGCAAGCTCTCTTTGGACAGCGGATAAGCGCAGCCGATCGTGAGCAGCATGCTAATCAACGTGCCGAAAACGGTAACGATAATCGTGTTTTTGAACCCCGTGTAGAGAAACGGCTGGGTCAGCACGTATTTGTAGGTCGACAGCGAGAAATGCGACGGATACAGATTAAGCTTGTTGACGGATGCGCGCAGCGGATCACTTAGCGAGAACATCAGCACATACCAGAAAGGATAGAGCATGACGATGCCCGTCAGGATAAAAAACAAATACAGGAACAGGACGGAGAAACGCATGCGGCGAGTGCGGTTCATTCACATCAATCCTTCCTCGCCGAATTTTTTGCTGATCCACTGCGCGCCCAGGATCAATACCAGCGCGATCAGGGAGTTGAACAGCCCGACGGCTGTCGCGAAGCTGTAGTTGCCTTGCTGCAAGCCGAACTTGAAGACGAACGTGTCCAGAATCTCGCTGACTTCGAGTACCGCGGAATTTTGCATGACGAGGATTTGCTCGAACCCGGCGTTCATCAGCAGGCCGATGCGCAGGATCAGCAGCAGCACGATCACGTTCCGTATGCCCGGCAGCGTGATATGCCAAGTCTGCCTCCATTTACTCGCTCCGTCGACCGTTGCCGCTTCGTAAAGGCTCGGATCGACCTGCGTCAAGGCAGCCAAATAAATAATGGTCCCCCATCCAAGATCCTTCCAGATGTCGGAGGCGACCAGGATGATCCGGAAGGCTGTGGGATCGGCAAGCAGATTTTTCGGCTCCATGCCGAACCATTCGTATACGATCGACAATACGCCGTTCGTCGGCGACATAATGGTGAGCACGATACCGGAGATGACGACCCACGAGATGAAGTGAGGCAGGTACAAAATCGTTTGAACGTACTTTTTAAAATACCGGTTGCCAAGTTCGTTCAACAGCAGCGCGACGACGATCGGCGCGGGAAATCCGAACAAAATCTTATAGACGCTGATCTGCAGCGTATTGCCGAAAATAACCCAGAAATCCGAATACGCGAACACTTCCTTGAAGGTATCCCAGCCGACCCACTCGCTCTCTCGGATGCCGCGGAAAATATCGTAGTCTTGAAAGGCGATGACGATGCCGTACAAGGGAACATATTTAAATATGATAAAAAACAGCAGGCCGGGCAGCAGCATCAAATACAGATGTCTGTCTTTATAGATCGGATGAAGCCGGGATGATCGCTTCGTGGCCGGCTCCTCGCGCTTGTACGTATGAACCGTCTCCATATGGAACTCCTCCTGGCAATGACCAGGGAGAAGCGGACCGGCAGCCGCTCCGCTCCCCATGGACCGTATTACTGATCTTCGTAATCCGAAGCGACTTTATTGCTTGTTTTTCTCTTGATAAGCGTCGTTAAACGCTTGCGTCAGCGCATCGCCGCCCCGCTTTTTCCACTCCGCCACGTAATCCGCGAACATGTTGTCGATCGGTCCGTCGCTCATGATCATCTTGACGTATTGCTGGCCGGTATACTGATCCAGCTCGACCTGCTTCGTATTGTTCTCTACGACGAGTCCGTCCGCCGGATCTTTGTAACCGATCTTGTGCGCGTAATCGAACAATTCCCGGTAACGTGGCGAGGTCTGGTCGTACAGCGCATTGAAGGCGAGCCTTAATTGCCCGATTCCTTCTTGCTTCATCTGATCGTCCGTAATCGTTTTTGTCAGCAGGTCGCCTTCAACCTTGTAATCCACGCCTTCTTCGCCATAGTTCATATACTTGTTGCCTTCGTCGGAGGCGAGGAAATCCAGCACGCGCAACGCAGCATCGACATGGGGCGAACTGTTGAGCACGGCCGTCTTTAACCATCCCCGCCGCGTCAGCATGCGAAATCCGACGCTGTCCCCGGGACCCTTCAGGATGCCGCCCTCGACGAACTCCGCATTCGGGTTATTCTGCTTCAACGGTTCGTAATAATTGTTCAGATTGGAGCTGTCCATCAAGAAGTACCGGTAGACCGGGGCGCCGATGACGCCTTTGAGCACTTTGTCCTTGAAGCGGGCGCTGTTGTCGGTGACGAATTCGGGATCGATCATTTTACCCTTGTACATTTTATTGAGGAATTTGAGCGCATCGAGCGCGCCTGGGACGATGGAGCCCCATACGAGCTTGCCGTCCTGCAAGAGCCAGGAATTCGGCAATGTCCCGTATGCGCCGAACACCTGGTCCGACGTCGACAGATCGAAGCCTCCGTTCGCGGTCCAGCCGCTAAGCGCATACGTATCCTTCTTCCCGTTGCCGTCGGGATCTTTGTTGGAAAAGGCGTCCGCTACCGCGTAGTACTCGTCGATCGTCGTCGGCACCTTCAGTCCGAGTTTGTCCAGCCAGTCCTTGCGATAGATCGGAATGTTGTCGATGGCGCTTCCGCGGATCGGTATGGCGTAGACGTTGCCGTCGCTATGCTTCATGGCGTCCCAGATGCCGTCCTCCCCGAACTTTTGCAAGTTCGGCGTTTTGTCGAAGGAAGCGTTGAGGGGAAGCAGCAGTCCCGATTTGGTGAATTTCATCTCGAGGGCATCGGTGCCGAGCTGAATGATATCCGGCTTGTCCCCGGACGCCAGCATAATCTGCAGCTTATTCTCGAAGTCCGCACCCGGAATCGCGGTGATTTCCAGCTTGGTATTCGTTTTCTCCTCGATATAATGCGTCGTCTTGTTGTCGAACGAGACCCCCGGGTACATCTCGATCACCGCGAGCTTAAGCGTCGTCGGCGCCTCTTTGCTGGCTTCGGCAGACGCGGGGGACGCCGTAGAGGAAGACGATGGCGATGGCGAAGACGATGACGACGGCTTTACGGACGATTCCGAATTGCCGTTCGATGAACAGCCTGCGAGGACCGAGGCGGCAATCGCGACGAGCATGACCTTTTTATACGTATTAGGCAACGCTACAACCTCCTTTTGATTTCCCACCCTTGAGCATGCTGAAAGCATAAATGGCCGGCCAAACGTTTTTGAAAAGGCTTACAGTGCACTGTGCCCTTAGTATAGGCGGGAGACGCCCCGAGCTGTAAATGATCGATTTCTCCGATTTATCGCAATTACGACGATACCGGAAGATTTGATCGTTTTCGGCGTCCCGGTGTTATCCGATCGTCTTCCTGCTCCGTCTGTATTCCAGCGGCGTCATCTTATACGCCTTTTTGAAGAAGCGCATGAAGCTTTGAATGTTGTTGTATCCGACCGCCAGTGCCACATCCTGGATTTTGACATCCGGATCGAGGACGAGATGGCCAGCCGCCTTCATCCTGACCTGGGTGATATAGTCGTATATGGTCATGCCCGTCTCGTTTTTAAAGATCGTGCTCAAGTAGCCGGGACTCAAATAGACGTTCGTAGAGATCTCCTTCAAAGAAAGATCCTCCCGGTAATGCCGTTCGATAAAATCCATCGTCTTGGCGATCGTCTCCGTGTGCTGCTTTCGCTTGAGAACGGCGGCTGTCTCCATACAGTCGTGAATGAATCGCGCGATTAACGCCTCCAGCCGCGTGAGCGTGTCTGCCTCATGGATGTCTTTCCAGAGCGTCTGTACGTCGATGCCCGCTTCCTCCGGCTTCCCGCCGACCTCGGATAAGGCGTCCATCAGGTTCGAACAGACCTGGAAAATCACGTATTTAATATAGTCGATCGAATAGGACAGCTCGGTCAACGTACCGGTGAGCGAAGCGAGCGCAGCCGCAGCCTTTTCTGCGTTTTGCGAACGAATGCTCTCCAGCAGGTTTTGCTCCTGCTGCTTGGGGTAGAACGCGCCCCGGTCGACGATCGGCCGGATCGTTTCGCTAACGATCATTTCGTTTTTGCCGACAAAAAATTTATGGTTGAGCAGCTGCAGCGCTTCCTGATAAGCGAGAAAAAGCTTGTCCAGGCTGTCGAATATTTTGCTCACCGATATCGTCAGCTCGGCGTCGCCGCGGTTCAGCCTCAGCTTCAACCGATTGAATAGATCGATCAGCTCGTTTTTGTCCCGCTCCGAGTTCACGATGGCAACCAAACGGCGCTCGCTCATGATCGACAGCAGCATCGATTCCTCGCATTCGAGGAAAAAAGCCTCGATGTCCCCGATCACACGGTCGGTCAGCTCTGTATTCTCGAAGTCGAGAACGGCGACGACATAATGAGGTTTGTGGAGACTGATCCCTAGCAGCTGGATCACCGCGCCCAGCTTCTCTTCATCCCACACTTTGCCGCTCAAAAGCTCGAACACGGAATGCTGCTTAATGTAGGGGTAGGCCATATCGAATTGGGATTGCAGCTCGCGGTTTTGCTGGTACAGCGTGTTTACGGCGCTGCCGATCATCGCATATTCGTCTTTGCCTTTGCCCGAAGCGGGATTCGTCCGCCTTCGAATGTCGGCGACAAGCTGCGCAAGCGGTCTATATAAATAGAAGGAAAACAGCCCGGCCATGACGAGGGAGATCGACAGCACGATTAGAACGGTAGACAGCAGAACGCGACGAAGCAGCCTGGTCGAATCCACGACCTGCTCGTACGGCTGGGAATAGACGATCGTCCACCCAAGCGCATCCGAGCGCGTCATGCTTAAGTAATAGTCGGTATTGCCAAAGGTTCGGTTGATCGACGTCCCGTCGGCATTGCGCATCTGGGTCAATTGATCGCGAAGAAGACGTTCCTCGATGCCGCTATGATTCAGGATGAGCCGGTCCCGATCGTCGAAAATGAGCAGATTCATCGGGGAGGCCATGCCCCTCGTCTGCTCCAGACTCTCCGAGAAATCGCGGTAATCGATATTGACCGCGACCTCCATCGACTCTCCGCTGTACACGTTGCGGAAGGTCCGCAAGAGACTGACCAGGCTCCGGTTCGACGCGCCGATCGCGCCCCCGGTTCGCGGCGGCAAAACGGTATAATCGCCTTGGACGTCAACTTTAAGCACTTCAGGATCGTAAAAGTTGTCCAGGCTGTATTTCGCATCGGACAGTACGTAGTTTTTCGTTTTGTTGATCAAGTACAGGGAGGCGACATGCTTGTTGGAGCTGACGATTTTATCGAAGAAACGAAGGACGCCCGACATCGCTTCCGCCTGCTCGGGATACGTTTCGTTCGGCTCGAACAATTTCCACACTTCATCGCTGGCGATGATTTGATTCGACAAATAGACGAGCTCGGATATTTGCCGTTCCATGTACAGCTTTTTCTCGTTAAGCAATATCGTGCTGGAAACGTCCGCCTGTCGGATGATATGCGCCGTGCTAAAGTTCATGGCTAAATAGCCGATCGAAATCGCCGGCATGCTGATGGCGATTACAAACATCAGCAAAATTTTATAAAACGACTTTTGCCTCGCAAAACGGTTCAAAGCGACCACCCTCCCGATCACGAATAAAGCGCATTCATTCTATGTTTTCTTGAGTATATGCCAAACCTTGAGCCGCGATAAATGTACAAATCCGACGATTATGCAAAAATACGCCGATCGTCGGAATCGAGACGGATTGAAAGAATCGATTCTTTACGTTCAGGAGCGCCCCTCCATATACTTATGCACGTATGGCTCCCAATCCTTTTCGAATCCGATTACAAACAAGGCCGCATGATTTAAGGGGGATTAGCGAACGTATGAAACTGCTTCATATTGGCAATGCCGACTCGCGTTTCCCGGAAGCCGGTCCGTTCGTCGACGCCTTGCGGGAAATCGGCGAGCTGACCGTCCTACGGAACGGAGACGCGTTAACGGACGAAGCGCGCGCGGCGCTCATTCGGGAATGCGATGTGCTGCTGACGTTATGGGGATCGAGCCGCGTACCCGAACAGATCGCCGAAGCGCCGGGCCGATTGTCCTACATCTGCAATATTTCCGGCGGAATCTCCCACTGGATCCCGCTCTCGATCGTCGAAGCGGGCATTCCGGTCACCAACTGGGGAGACGCGGTGGCGCCCGAAATGGCGGAAGCGGCAGTGACGCTGCTGCTGGCCGTATTAAAGGAACTGCTCCCTCAGCAGCTGCATGTGCGCGAAGGCGGCTGGCATCGGCCCGACCGCCGCATGGGCACGATGTACGGGCTGCGAATCGGCATCTACGGCATGGGTGCGATCGGCCGGAAGTTCGTCGATTATGTGCGTCCCTACGAATGCCGGATCCGCTACTACGATCCGTATCTGCCGCCCGCATCGGCGCCGGCCGGCTGCGAGGCGGCGGAGAGCCTCGAACGGCTCGCGGAGGAGAGCGACGCGCTGGTCATTCATGCCGGCCTGACCGAGGAGACGCGCGGCGCGGTGAACGCCGCCGTACTGGCCAGGCTGCCCGACTACGGCATCGTCATCAATACGGCGCGCGGAGACATCGTCGAGCAGGACGCCTTGTTCGCCGAGCTGAAGACGGGCCGCCTGCGGGCCGGACTCGACGTGCTGGCGGGAAGGGACGCGCTTGAACCGGACCACCCGGCGCGCGGCTGGCCGAACGTTCTTTTTACGGCGCACGATCTCTTCTCGGCCAACTGGCAGAAGCCGCCGCTCGAAAGGTACGAGGCCGTTTGCCTCGAAAATTTGATCCGCCACAGCCAGGGAAAGCCCCTCCTGCATCGATTCGACCGGGATCGCTATTTGCGCAGCACCTGACGAACCTGCAAGGGCGATCGCAACAGCATTTACAGACAAGGAGGATGCAGAAATGAAGCTGTCCTTCACCACGCTCGGCTGTCCGGATTGGACGTGGGAGCGAATCGTCAACGAAGCCTCCCGGCTGGGCTATGACGGCGTAGAGCTTCGCGGCATCGCGGGAGAGCTGCGACTTGGCCGCTGCGAAGCGCTGCGCGAAGCGCGGCTGGAAGCTTCGCTGGCTTATGCAAGAGAGCGCGGCATCGCGATATGCTGTCTGGATACTTCGTGCGCGTTTCACGACGAGGAACGGTTCGATGAAGCCATTGAAGAAGGCATGGAGACGATCGATCTGGCCGTACGCATGGGCGTCTCTTCGATCCGCGTGTTCGGCGATTCGATCGCGGACAACCGCCGCGAACAAGAGATCGTTGCACGAGTGGCGCGCGGGCTTCAAACGCTCGGCGAATATGCGGAAGACAAAGCCGTTCAAGTGCTGCTCGAGACGCACGGCGACTTTTCTTCGTCCGATCGGGTACGCGAGGTGCTTCGGCAGACGTCTTCACCCGCCATCGGCATCATCTGGGACATCCACCATACAATCAAATACGGCGGCCATGAAGCTCCGGCGGAAACGTGGCGAAAGCTGGGCGGCTACATTCGGCATGCGCACATCAAGGATGCGCTTGGCGCACGGCCCGTTCTCTTGGGCGAGGGCGACCTGCCGCTCCCGGAATGGATCGCGCTGCTGCGCGAGGTTGACTATGACGGCTGGTTGTCCTTCGAATGGGAAAAACGTTGGCATCCGGAGATTGTAGAACCCGAGGTTGCATTTCCGGCCTTCATCGACTACGTACGCCGCTATCTTTAAATACATTCAAGTATGGGAGTCCGCAAATGTTCGTATGGCAGCTTGTATTGACGAGCCTGTTGTGGGCCGGTAACTTCGTGGCCGGCAAATGGACGGCCGGACATGCCTCGGCGATGATGCTGTCCGAATTGCGATTCGGGATCGCGATCCTCGTCATTCTCCCATTCGTGTGGATAAAGGAAACACGCCTGCTCCCGCCTCGGAAGGCCATCCCTCTCCTGCTTGGCATGGGCGCGACGGGCGTGACTTTGTTTAACGTGCTGCTGTTCGAGGCGCTTGCGCATACGTCGGCTGCCAACACGGGATTGTTGTCGACGCTTAATCCTGCCGCGATCGCCTTGATTTCGTTCCTGGCGTTCGGTCATCGTTTGACCCTGCGCCAGGCTGCCGGCATGATCGTCTCCTTCGCGGGCGTCGTGATCGTACTTACCCGGGGGGACTTGGAGCGGCTGCTCGCCCTCCAATTCAATCGCGGCGACCTGATGATGATCGGCGCCGTGCTGTTCTGGGGCTGCTACACCATCCTGTCCCAAAAAGCGATGGCCTACGTGTCGCCGCTTGCCGCAACGCTGTGGTCCGGCATTTTCGGCCTGGCGTTCATGCTGCCTTTTAACATCATGCAATTCACGTTCACGTTAGTAGATGCCACGCCCGCGTTCTGGGCAGCCATGATTTATATCGGCGTCGGTGCCACAGTGATTGCCTCGCTGCTTTGGAATCTGGGCGTCAAACGAATAGGCGGCACGCATGCAGGCATCTTTCTGAATTTAAACCCCGTATTTACCTCTTTGCTTGCCTTCCTGTTGCTGGACGAACGAATGAACGCCTCGCAATGGATCGGTACGACGGTCGTCATTGGCGGCATGCTGCTGTTCTCGACGACTCACCAAAGACGCAAGCAGCCTCGCGCCGACTCCTATTCTGAACAGTAACAATCCTGCTATTTTATCACACGATTATGCTAGATTTTGCGCAGCGAAGCGCCGCCTGACGACCAGCGCACATGCCGAAAACGCTTACTTTTAAAAAAATCCACCAACCTTAAAATTAGGTCTTCCCGTGCGCCCAAATGGGTGTATAATCGCCTTGTTTGCTTAAACGACATTGCGACTTCAGTACAAACGGGAACGGGTGGTCAATCAACATGTTCGAAGTCAAGTGGTTGTGGAAGAACCTGGAGGGCAACCGCGCAAGATATATATTCGCGCTCTGCCTGTCCGTCATCGGATCGTCGCTCACGATCGCGAATCCGTACCTGAGCCAGCGCATCGTCGATACGTTTATCGCCGGCGACGACGCGGTGCAGAACCTGACGGGGAAGCGAGGGCTGCTCATCGCGCTCTGCCTGGGCATGATCGGCTTCTCGCTGCTGCGCACGGGGCTCGCGTACGTGACGATGATGCAGTACGAGCGCGCCTCGCAGAACATGCTTTACAACGTCCGCATCTTCCTGTACAACCAGATCCAGCGCCAGGACCGGGAGTACTTTGATCGCAACCGCACGGGCGACCAGATGACGCGGATGACCGGCGACCTCGAGATGGTGCGGCACTCGCTCGCCTGGATCGTGAAGACGATCGTCGAGTCGCTCACGATCTTTATCGCGGCCGTCAGCTACTTCTTCTATATTGACGCGACGCTGACGTGGTGGCTGCTCTTGCTCGCGCCGCCGATCTTCGTCACGGCCTATCTGTTCGCGAAGCGCGTCCGCCCGATGTACGTGGGCCTGCGCGAGCGCCTCTCCCAGCTGAACTCCTCCACGCAGGAAAATATTGCGGCCAACCGCGTCGTCAAAGCGTTCGCGCGGGAGGAATACGAGATCGAGAAGTTCCGCGAGCGCAACGCGAACTATCAGCAGGCGAACAAAGCCGCCGCGATGGTGTGGCTCGACTATTTTCCTTATCTCGAATCGTTCGCGCAGGCGTTTAACGTCGTCCTCATGATCGCGGGCGGCATCCTGGTCATGAACGACCGCATCACGTTCGGCGAATTCGCCGCGTTCTCGGCGCTCATCTGGGCGATCTCCAACCCGATGCGCAGCATCGGCATGATCATCAACGACATCCAGCGGTTTTTCGCCAGCCTGACCAAGGTTGTCGAGATCTACTACGCAGTCCCCAAGATCGCGGGCGGGCGCAAGACGGGCGCCGGCGATCGCTTCAAGGGCAGCATCCGGTTCGATCACGTCACCTTCAAGTACGACAGCGCGACGGTGCTGAGCGACGTCAGCTTCACCGTTCATCCGGGCGAGACGGTCGCGATCATGGGACCGACCGGCGCGGGCAAGACGGCGATCGTCGGGGGCGGGGGCGGCCGCGGTATTTTATATGCGCTGCTTGCCGGCGCGAAGCA
>NZ_JAGXJW010000003.1:100563-242638 GCF_019091135.1 Cohnella sp. GbtcB17
CCGACGTCTCCGAAGCACGCGTGCTGAGCGACGGCGTGGGCGTGCGCGAGCTGGATCCCGGCGAGCTGCGCGCCAATGTCGGCATCGCGACGCAGGACGTGCTGCTCTTCTCCGACACGATCGACGGCAACGTCGCGTTCGGCGATCCCGAGCTGCCCGAGGACGACACGATGAAATACGCCAAGCTGGCTGCGGCGCACGATTTTATCCGCAAAATGCCGGAGGGCTACGACACGATCATCGGGGAACGGGGCGTCGGGCTGTCTGGCGGACAGAAGCAGCGTCTTGCGCTCGCGCGCGCCATGGCGGTCGCACGGCCAATCCTCATCCTCGACGACACGACGTCCGCCGTCGACCTCGAGACCGAGGCGCATATCCAGAGCAGCCTGAACCGGCTGGAAGCGCCTTGCACGAAGATCATCATCGCCCAGCGCATCTCCACGACCGCCAAGGCCGACCGCATCCTCATCCTGGATGCCGGCCGCGTGATCGAGGAAGGCACGCATGCCGAGCTGCTGGCCAGGCGCGGATATTACTACGAAGTGTTCATGCTGCAGAACGAGGGCATCGAGAGGCAGGTGGCGGCCAATGGCTAGAAATAAATTCGACATCGACGAAAATCTGGAGTCCCCGTTCGACATCCGCCATTTCAAACGCGCGCTCGTCTATATCAAGCGGCAGAAGCGGCCGATGATCGTCGCGCTCGCGCTCAGCGTTCTGTCCGCCGGCATCGGGCTCACGGCGCCGCTCATCATGCAGCACATCGTCGACGTGACGATCCCGGCCAAGACGGTCGGAGCGCTCGTCGGCTGGTCCGCGCTCATGCTGGCCACGATCGTGATCAGCGTCGCGCTGGCCGCCGTCCGGGGACGGATCATGACAAGCGTCGGGCAGGACATCATTTTCGAGATCCGATCTGACCTGTTCAAGCATTTGCAGGCTTTGTCCTTCAAGTACTACGACGACCGCCCGCAGGGGAAGATTCTGATCCGCGTCGTCAACTACGTCAACTCGATCTCCGACGTGCTCTCGAACGGCATCATCAACTTCATCCTGGAAATTTTGAATCTGGTCTTCATCGCCGTCTTCATGTTCGCCGTCGACGTCAAGCTGTCGCTCGTGACGCTGGCGGGACTGCCGGTGTTCGCCCTGTTCCTGCTGCTCATCAAGAACAAGCAGCGGCGCTCCTGGCAGGCGGTGTCCAACAAGAACTCCAACCTGAACGCCTACACGCAGGAGAGCATCAGCGGCGTCGGCGTAACGCAGATCTTCACGCGGGAGAACCGCAACGAAGCGATCTTCACCCGGCTCGCGTCGAACTATCGCCAGGAATGGATGCGCGCGATCCACTTCAACGCAATGATCCCGTTCACGGTCGACAATCTGGCGACGCTCGTCACGACGCTGATCTATATGGTCGGTCTGCTGGCGCTCAGCCCGCAGGACGTGACGTTCGGCGTCATCCTCGCGATGAGCAGCTACGCGGCGCGCTTCTGGCAGCCGATCCTGAACCTGTCGAACCTGTACAACGGATTCGTCAACGCTGTCGCGTACCTGGAGCGGATCTTCGAGACGCTCGACGAGCCGGTCACGGTCAAGGACGCCCCCGGCGCGAAGCCGCTGCCGCCGCTTCAGGGCCGCGTGACCTTCGACAACGTGACGTTCGGCTACGACACGGGCTCGAACGTATTGGAGAACCTGTCGTTCGACGTCCGGCCCGGCGAGAGCATCGCGCTGGTCGGCCCTACGGGCGCGGGCAAGACGACGGTCGTCAACCTGATCTCCCGCTTCTACGATGTGACTGGCGGCCGCATCCTCGTCGACGGGCACGATATTGCGCAGTCCACGCTCCAGTCGCTGCGCAGCCAGATGGGCATCATGCTGCAGGACAGCTTCATTTTCTCGGGCACGATTCTGGACAACATCCGCTACGGCCGCCTCGACGCGACCGAAGAAGAAGTCATTGCCGCGGCCAAGACCGTGCGCGCCGACGCGTTCATTCGCGAGTTCGAGAACGGCTATATGACGGAAGTGAACGAGCGCGGCTCGAAGCTCTCGCAAGGCCAGCGGCAGCTCATCTCGTTCGCGCGGACGCTGCTCGCCGATCCGCGCATCCTGATCCTCGACGAGGCGACCTCGTCGATCGACGCCAAGACGGAGCGACTGCTCCAGCAAGGCCTGAACGAGCTGCTCAAGGGGCGCACGTCCTTCATCATCGCCCACCGGCTGTCGACGGTTCGCAACTGCGACAGAATCATGTACATCGCAGACAAAGGCATCGCGGAGGTCGGCTCGCACGACGAGCTGATCGCGAAGCGCGGGCTGTATTACAAGCTGTATACCGCGCAGAAAATGGAAATGGTCGTGTAGCGAGCACGGCTCGGGAAAAGCGTCCGTTCACCGGCGCTTTTTTACGTTTTTCGCGCAGCGCGATCTGGCCCTTGCGGCGCGGCGGGCCGGATTGGTTTCTCGGCGGGCCATCGCTGCGTTTCTCCTATTTTTCAACAAGTATTGACAATTCTTCTAACCCTCGCTTACTGTAATTGTTGGAAGACAATTCAAACTGAGAGTGGTGCGACCTTTGGATAACGGGATAGCCGTCATATTATATAAGAAGGACTTGGACGACAATCTGGTCATCGTCGACGAACGCACATGGACGCTGAATATGATCGCTTCGCTCGAGCACGTCAACTACATCACCTTCTCCGGGCAGGAGTACGAGACCGTGGAAGGGCGACTGAATCTCGACAGCGGCAAGCTGGAGATCTTGGTGACGCCGACGGAGAATGCTTGATCGATATAGCGATAGGAGGAAAAGCGGTTGAACCCCGAGCATCGACCGGAGGAACCGGTCAAGCATAAGTTATTTTCCAAGGACAGCAAGCCGCTGCGCACTCTGTCCACTTCGCTAGGCATCGCGCTGCTGGCCAATGCGGCCATCGGGCCCGTCGCGTATTCGGCGGCAGCGTCGCCGAGCGCCTCTGCGGGCGAGCCGCCGAAGCTGGTGTCCTGGTCGTCCGAAGAAGTCAAAGCCTACTTCGATCCGGCGGTGGATTGGAACATCCCTCTCCCATCCGACGAAGACGATTGCGTCAAGGACAACGCCGACAACAAAAACGCACAGAGCACGGCCGTGCCTTGCGATGCCTCGCCGACAACCGGCACAGGCAACACCGCACAGAGCGGGAACGGCACCGTCGTCGTGAATAACCATTACGGTTCCGGCCTCGGCTGGGACGATCTGATTCTTTATCATCTTCTGTTCAATAACGGCTCGTCTTACTCCACGTCGTCCTGGTACAACTCGCATACGACCTATTACGCGGGGACCAGCAAGCCGTACAAAGCGAAGAAATATACGGCCGACAGCTTCCAGAGCAAAGCCGTGGTCGGCTCCTCCGTACGGCCGAAGTCCGTAGACAAGAGCGGATCGGTCACGCGCCGCTCCTCCTCTTCCCAACCCGGCGGGATCGGGAGCAAATCGAGCGGCTTCAGCAGCTCGTCGTCCGGCAGCTCGAAGAAATCCGTGTTCGGTTCTTCCAAATCGAGCAAGTCCGGCTCTTCGTCAGGTTCCAGGAGCTCCCGCTCCTCGGGCGGCTTCGGCGGATGAGTTCGGTATTCGAGGTTCGGGGGATTCCTCATCCCGACCGTGCCGCGCGCGTCGCGCAGCTGGAGGCGCTCGGATTCACGTGGGCGGATCTGGAGGAAGAGGAATATTGGCTCGACCAGATCGTCGTCATGCCGCCCGCGCTCTACGCCGAGCTGGTACAAGCTTCGGCGGCGCTGTGGCGCATCCTGGACAAGACGGTGCGCTTCGTTGCGGGCAAGCATGAATTTTACGAGCTGCTCGGCATCCCCGACATTTTGTGGGATACGCTCGACCTGCTGCCGCTGCCGCCCGAGGGGCGGATCAGCCGGTATGCCCGCTTCGACTTCGCGATCGGCGAAGACGGTGCGATCAAACTGCTGGAGCTGAACGCCGACACGCCTACCGGCTACGTCGAAGCCGCCGTAGCGACGCCTTGGCTCTGCCAGGAAGCGGGGATCGCCTCTCCTAACGGAGCGATGGCCGCCCGGGTCGCCGCCGCATGGGCGGTCGAACGCCCGGAAGCGGCAGCCTGCATGGCCTACGGCGAGCATCTGGAAGATTCGGGCACCATCGAGGCGCTGGTGCGCCACAGCGGTCTGGACGCCCGCTGCGTCGATTGTCTGGAGCTATGGGTGGAGGACGGCGTGCTCAAGGATGGCGAAGGCTTGCCGATCCGGCGCATGTTCGCCCTGTACCCCAAGGAGTGGCTGGCCTTCGACGACGGCGGAGAAGCGCTGCTCTATGCGATCGACAGCGGCAATCTGGCGCTGTTCAACGGGCCGCACAGCATCATTTTGCAATCCAAAGGACTTCAGGCCGCAGCTTGGGGACTGTTCGAGCTGGGGCTGCTGTTCGACGAAGAAGAACGGGAAGCCATCGAACGGTACATGCTTCCTACTTATAACTCTCCCGTGCTGGAGGACAGCTTCGTCTCCAAATCCATGTTCGGGCGCGAAGGCGGCTCCGTGCGCTTGTACGACGAGCGGGGCGAGCTGGAGCTTGCGGACGAAGACGGCTTCGATACGAGCGCGATGTTTCCGCTTGTTTACCAGAAAAGAGCCGAGCTGGCGCGCATTCGAACCGCTGCCGGCGAGTTCCGTCTGCTGACGGGTATGTTCATGCTCGACGGAGAGCCCAGCGGCTTGCTGGGGCGGGCAGGCGGACTGATTACAGGCAATACGAGTCATTTTATCCCCATAGGAGTGAAGGAGTCTTTATGACCGATCGACATTCAGACCGGCCTGCGCCGAGCCGCAAGCCGACTCGCGCCCGACGCAAATTCCCCGTCCTGGCGGGGCTCGCGCTGCTCGTGCCGCTACTTGTCGGCGGGTGCGCAAGCGACCAGCCATCCGTCTTCAAAAACTCGGCGACCGCCGCCGTATCTGGCGATGCAGCCCGGATTCCTTGGGACTACAAGCTTGTGGAGGGAACGGTAGGCGACTTGATCGGCAGCGACATGACGATCTTGCCGGACAACGCGCTGCTGCCCAACGACGGCAACTACGCGACGGGCGACAAGATCTGGACGCTGCAGTATATGAGCGCCGACATGACGACCAACGACAGCGGCCGCAGCGAGGTCAAGCTGTCCGCCTGGACGCCGATCAAATCCTACGCCAAAGAGAGTTCGGCGAAGGCCGACATCGCGGAGCTGAAAGTCTCTCTGAAGACGACGGTGCCGCTGGTCGGCGTATACAAGACCTCGTATCAAGGAAAAACGCGAAACTTCGCCGTGCTCACGCTGCCCTCCGGGAACCAGATTAAGCAGCCGATCGACGACGAGCGCTATAATCAGCTCAAAAGCTTGAAAAAGGTGCCCATCTTGGTCGAAGAGGTTCACGACTTTGCCGATTACGATTCGGCATACGCAAAATTCAGGGGGTGGGCGTAATGGTTGTCGTCACCAATATTATCGCAAGCGTTGTCGTCATTATCGTGCTGCAACTGCTCGGCATGCTGATCTTCAGCTGGATGACGCCGTTCAAGGATATGGAAGAGCTGCGCAGGGGCAACGCGGCCGTCGGATTGGCCTTCGGCGGCAAGTTCCTGGGCACTGCAATTATCCTCGGCGTGTCCGCATACACGAATTCGACCATCTGGGATTTGATGCTGTGGTTTGCGGTCGGCTACGTCTGCCTGGTCGCCTCTTATTGGATCTTCGAGCTGGCGACGCCGAAGTTGAAAATCTCGGAGCATCTGCAGCAGGGCAACCTGGCGATCGGCATTTTACTTTGCTGCGTCTTTTTGGGGACCAGCTTCGCGGTCAGTAGCCTTATCGTTTAGTCTCCTGCGCTTAACCTTGCGCATGAATCGATCCTGCCCTTAAGAATGAGGAATCCGCATGCATTTTTTTCTACGATTGCTGGTCAGGACGATGCGCTTCAAAAATACGTCCATCGCCTTAACGGCGACCGTGTTCATATTGTTCAGCGCTTCGGTCGCCTTTTTGCTGGAGCCGGGCACGTTTCGCAACTGGTTTAACGCGCTGTATTGGGTGCTCACGACGATGTCGACGGTGGGATACGGCGATTACTACGCGAAGACGGCGCTTGGCAAGCTACTGACGATTTTCCTGTATATTTTCGGCATCGGCTTGCTGAGCGTGCTGATCGGCAAGGTGCTCGATTCGATCGCGTTCATTCAACGGCAGAGGGAGGCCGGCCTGTTGAGCTTTCAAGGCAAAGATCACTTTATCGTCATTAATTGGGGCAAAAAGGCGCAGTATGCCGTCGAAGAGATATTGACCAGGCTGCCCGAAGCGCAAATCGTCATCATCGACGAGATCGAACGGCATCCGATGCAGCGGCACAGCAACGTGCACTTCATCTGCGGCGACGCCTCCGCCGAGGAGACGCTTGAAGAGGCCGGCCTTCAGTCCGCGCGCGCCGCGATCGTCTTCGCGGACGCCCGGATCGAGGAGCCGGCGCTGGCTGACGGCAAGACGCTCCTGATCGCCTCGAGCCTGGAGCGCATCGCGCCCGACATCCATACGACCGTGGAGATCATCCAGGAGAAAAACGTGCAGAACTTCCGCTACATCAATGTCAACGAGTTCGTCCTCTCCTACGACGCGATCTCGCGGCTGGCCGCGCGGGCGGCCATGAAGGAGGGCAACGCCGATATCTTCAACCAACTGCTCAGCCGCCGGCGCGGAGACGACATCTACGAAGTCCCGGTCCGACCCGAATGGCGAACGTACGGGGACGCCTTTGGCGACCTGCTCGAACGCGGCGCGACCTTGATCGCCGACAGGGCCGATCTCGGCATCAACCGTAAGCGCCACGAACCGATACCGGCCGACGCCAAGCTGTATATCGTCGCCGATGAAGCGACCTATCTCGCCATCGCGGGCAAGACGGGCGTTTGACAAATAAACCTGCGGCACCTCCGGACTGACAAACAAAGTCCCGACGTGCCGCGGGTTTATTATTTTCTATAAACTTAAGCTTCAAGCTCCAATATCATCACGCCATAAGCCGGCAGCTCCCGCTCGCCTGCCATTTGCTCTCCCGTCAACAGCTCGCGCGCCGCTTGCTTGAAGCGAATCGCCGCGGGCCGGTCGGCGTAGTTCAGCAGGAACAAGTAGCGCCTGTCCCCGGCGGACCGGATGCCAAGCTCAACCTCGGCCGGCGCTTCCAGCAGCTCGGAAACCGGAGACGCAAGCTCAAGCGAGTCGATCAGCGCATCGACGACCGGCTCGCTGTAAGCCGCTCCGTAGTACCAGACCCGCCCCTTCCCCGCGGCGCGCTTCGTGAGGGCCGGCGCTCCCGCGTAGTATTCGCTCGCGTATTCGGCCACGACCTCGACGCTCGGATCTTCGACGCGCAGCACTTCGTTGAAGCCCTCCGCCTTCGTGCCTGCAGGCAGGCGGCCGTCCTTCCATTGCAGTTGCGCAGCCGGTACCGTGCCCTTGATTAACGAGAAGTCTTCGACGTTGATTCCGCACAGCTCGGCCACCGGACCGGGGAAAGGACGCATATAGCAGTGGCCGTCCACATTTTTGTACCCGGTGCGCGCACCGAAAAAGAGCTGCCCGCCCTGTTCGACGTACTGCGCGAGCAGCGCCGCCGTATCGTCGCTCATGATCGCCGGATGCGGGTACACGATGATCTTGTACTTGGCCAGATCCGCAAGCGCGGTCGCACGGCGCAGCGTGATCACGTCCGCCGGGATGTGACGGTACTGCAGCTGCTTGTACCACGCGCCCATGCTCCGCCAGCGCAGCGGACCGTGCCACTCGTCCAGCTCGCCATCCCATGTATTGTCGTAATCCTGCAAAACCGCGACTTCCGCTTGGTACACGGTTCCCGCGATCGCTGCACCGATTTTCCGGAATTCTTCGCCGACCTGCGCAACCTCGCGCACTCTGCGGTTCGGCTGGTTATGGTAGTCGTTAATGCCATGCCAGTAGATCTCGGTGCCGAACGTGGCCGTCCGCCAGCGGAAGTAGACGAGCAGGTCGGTGCCGTGCAGGACGGATTGATACGACCACAGCCGGATCTGCCCCGGCCGGGGCGTCCCCATGCCGATCCGGTCCACCCAGCCGCCCGGCCCGGATTGCTGCTCCATGACGCAGAAGTTGGGCGAGATCGATCGGACGTTGGACAGGCTCATGCTCCAGCCGCGGTCCCGCAGCGGCTGCTCGTCATTTCCCGGGAAAATCGTCGAGAACTGCGGATACGAGTCGTAAGAGAAAAAATCGAGCAGCCGATCCGTGAGCTCATGGCTGTCCAGATGGCCGAACGTGCCGTTCGTCGTCACCCAGTGCTGCGGCGCGAGCTCGCGGATGATATCGGCTTGCAGCTTCGCGAACGAGATCGTATTATCCGAGATGAATCGCTTTTCGTCCAGCGCCAGATGCGGATTCGGCGAGGCATTGACCATCGGCCGCGTCAGATGAACCTGCTCCCAATCGGTGTACGTTTGGCTCCAGAAGACGGTTCCCCACGCTTTGTTCAAGGCGTCCAGCGAGCCATAGCGGCCCTTCAGCCACTCGCGGAAGGCGGCGTGATCGGCTTCCGCGTAAAATACGTTCGTCTCGCAATTCAGCTCGTTGTCGATCTGCCAGCCAATGACCGCCGGATGATCCTTGTACGCCTCTACCATATTGCGAACGATGCGCGCGCACAATTGCCGGTACAGGCGGCTGCTGTAGTTGTAGTGCCGCCGCATGCCGTGCCGGTACAGCACGCCCTCGACGTTCGCGTTCAGCACCTCGGGATATTTGTGCGTCAGCCAGGCGGGCGGCGTCGCGGTGGGTGTGCCCAGAATAACCTGGATGCCGTTCGCGTGCGCCAAGTCCAACACCCGGTCGAAGAAGGAGAAGTCGAAGCGTCCTTCCTCCGGCTCCAGCATCGCCCATGCGAACTCTGCCAGCCGCACCACCGTAATGTTCATCTCCCGCATGCGGCGGAAGTCGTCCTCCCACAATTCCTCCGGCCAATGCTCCGGGTAATAGCAGACGCCCAGCCGCAGCTCGTCCATTCGAATCGATTTTGCCATCGTATCCTCGGCTCCCCTCGCGTGTCGATACCTTCATTTTAGAGGAGTCCCGGCTGCGCTTAAATGACAAATACATGCGGTTTCTATTAAAATATTGCGATTCGGATAACGACAATCGACCGTTGCTGTGGTAATGTTATCGTCAAACTATAAAATTCCGTGGATAGAGGTCGTCCCATGCGCGAGCATATTTTCCTGCCGAAGCCGTTGTTCCCCAGACATGTTTGCTTTCCGGATTTTATCGGAGGCTACAGCGATTTTCCCGAGCATGCCGTGAGCCGCGAATACCGGACGAAGGAAAGCCGCATGGATCGGCTCTATAATTTGCATATCGTGCTCCACGGCAAAGGGTATCTGGAAGCGGATGGCCAGCGCTACGAGCTGACGCGGGGACAAGGCTTCCTGTACGGCCCCGGCCTCAGGCAAGTATACCGCTCCGATGCCGGCGAGCCGTGGCATATCCGGTGGGTGCACTTCTTCGGCGAGCGCCTCGAGGAGCTGCTTGACGGCAAGGGGCTCGACGGCCCGTGGCTGTTCGCCCTGACGGACCTGCCTCCTGTCGAAGCGCTGCTCGATCGCTTGCTTGGGCTGGGGCGATCGTATCAGATCGACGACGAGTACAGCGTGGCGGGGACGCTGTACGAGCTGCTGGCCAGACTGCAGGAGACGTCGTCGCGCTTGAACGTGCCCGCCAGCTCCGCCGCCGATCGGATTCGTACGGCGGCCAATTACGTGCGTGCCCGCAGCCGCGAGCCGTTTACGATCGAGCAGGCCGCGGCGCTGGCCGGCTACAGCGCCCACCATTTCAGCCGCAGGTTCAGCGCCACGTTCGGACAATCGTTCCCCGACTTCCTGCTCGAATCCAGGCTGATCCACGCGAAGCGCCTGCTCGCTTCCACGCAGCTGTCCGTCAAGCAGATTGCGCTCGAGACCGGGTTCTCGCAGGCTAGTTATTTCAGCTCCTGCTTCCGGCGCGAGGAAGGGATGACGCCGCTCCAATTTCGCAACCGGCATCTGTACTTATAATGTAGTGCTCCCTGTTTTTGCACGCAAAAAAGCCACGTAAAATGAAAAACACACTTGTCGTATGTCTATCATTGCTGCGTGGGCGTTACGAATCTTATTCAATTCAGGAGGACGGGTTCTATTTTTACGCCAGCACCTTGGACATCCGCTCTCCCAAGTCCTGATTAAGCAGGTTCAATTGCTCGCCCAGTGCGGCGATCTCTTCAATCGAGCCCAGCTGCTCCTCAGTCGCGTTAAGTACAGCTTTGACATTAGAAGCGGTCGCTTGCGAAATATGGTTCATTTCCGCCACGGAGGCGGCAATCTCCTCGGAACTGGCGGACAGCTGCTCGGCGACGGCGGAGACGTCGTGGATTTGCTCAGCGACCTGTCTGGCTCCCGATACGATTCGATGGAACGTATGGCTCGTCTCCTCGACCTTCTGCACGCCCGATCTCACTTCCACTCGAACGGCCGACATCGCTTGAACGGACTGCTCGTTCTTGATTCGAATGTCTTCGAGAATTTGCGTGATTTGTATCGCCGCCTTCGACGACTGTTCGGCAAGCTTCTTGACTTCTGCGGCCACGACCGCAAAGCCTCTGCCATGTTCGCCCGCGCGCGCGGCTCCGATCGCGGCGTTCAAGGAGAGCAGGTTCGTTTGCGCTGCGATCTCGGAGATGAATCCGATAATTTTTCGTACGCTGTCGGAGCTTTCGCCGAGCGATTGAATAAGCGCATCGGACTGGTCGATGGATTCGTTAATGGCGTTCATCTGCCTCATGACGCCGTCCAGGGAAAGGCTGCCGCTTTCGGCTTCTGCAGCGGATTGGACGGATGCTTCGTGAACGATAGCGGATGCCTCGGCGATTCTCGTGATTCCCCCGGCCATTTCCTCCATCGAGCGGGCGCATTCGTCGCTAAACGTAGCGATTTGCTCGCTCCCTAAGGCGATTTGCTCGGTGCTCCGTTGAATCGCGGTCATCCCTCGCGTACTCTCGGAAGCCGTTGCCGCGAGCTCGTCGGAATAGGAGGCGATCTGTTCGGTCGAATCGAACAGCTCCATGATGGCTAAACGGCGCGCGCGATCGGAATGTTCGTCCCCTTCGGCCGCTCCCGTTTGCTCAGAACGAATCGCATTTTTTGACTGCCATACTGCCTTTATTTTTTCGATCATCGCGATCCGTCCCTTGTACTCATGATAGACTACAGCTTCAAGACAAACTCGCCGCCGCCGTCCATGCTCGCTTCCCTGATCGTCACCAAAGATTGGAACCGGCGCGCGAATCCGCGCAGGATGCCCAAGTTCACCATGGCGGGATATGGAACGTTGCAGATGACGCGTATCGTGTGAGGATCTTCTTGGATGCATTTGTATTCGCCATAGTTTCCGTTGCGGTGATTCATTTTGTAGGCGACATCGAGCAGCACGACCGCCTTCTCGAAGCTGTCCACCTCGGGAGGGAAAACCGAGTTCTTCGGTATATACTTGCCGATCTCCAGCAGCAGGTTGTTGCCGACGGAAGCGGCAAGCTTCGTAATGACCGCGATGACGTCGTCCAGCGAGTACCAGGCGTTCACGTCCAGCTCTTCGATCCCTTTTTCGGCAAGAAGCGTCTTTACTCTTTTCTGAAATACGCCGCAGCCCTCAATGACGCTTTTAACCGCCGATCCATGCACTTCAACGGACACGGTGATCCTCCTCTTCATGTAGCAAAAACAGATATTTGTCGAATGGTGTCATTGCTTCATGATATAAAAAAAGCGAGTTCGGGTCGACGGACTATAAGTATCATTGCAGAAGCACATTCATCAATTTTTGTTTGAATAACGGATTGTCGATCGCTTTGCAGACTTTGGCATTCGGGGTATGGCCCGCGAAGCCGTCCGAGATGGCGAGTTTGCTCCCGTCGTTCACGATCACTTGCCCATAGGTGGCTTCTTCCGACGTACAGACGTAGCAGTAACACCATATGGCCTCCACCAAGATATCGCGCCACAGGACCACGCCCATGGCCACCGCATCCGGCAGGTCGACGATATGCTCCTGACTTCTCTGCAGATTATAGTCCAGCAAGGCGCGGTTGCAGTTCACCGCGAATTCGGCTTCCGGTTTGCCGCTTGCAAGCAGCAGCTCCATGTCCGACTTGTTCCAGGCGGCCTCCCCCAGACAAAGATCGAATCCGATAATCGTCAGCGGAATTCCCGAATCTACCATAACCCGATAGGCTTCCGCATCCACGTACACGTTGAATTCGGCGACAGGCGTCGTGTTGCCGGGTCCGAAGCCCGACGTGCCCATGGAGTAGATATGTTTGACCTTTTGCATCGTTTCGGGCGCCTTCATCAGCGCGAGCGCAATGTTGGTCACGGGACCGATCGTGACGATTTCGATTTCGCCCGGGTTGTTCTCGACGATTCGCAGGATCGCATCCACGGCATGCTCGGATTCCGGCTCAAGCGAGGGATGAATCAAATTGCAATCGCCCATCCCGTCCTCGCCATGAACATTCACGGCGGTGACCAAATCCCGCATCAGCGGTTTGGAAGCCCCGACGAACAGCGGCGGCTTTTGGCCATTTGCGATTTCAATGGTCATGAGCGCGTTTCTCGTCGCCAAATCCAGCGGGACATTGCCGCAAACGGTGGTGATCGCTTCCACGCTAACCTCCGTCGACTTTAACGCCATGATGAGGGCGACTGCATCGTCGCTTCCGGTATCCGTATCGATAATGAGTTTTCGCATGTAAGAGTCCTCCAGAATTGAATTGTTGCGATGCCAGGCATTCACGTATAATCAAAACAGGTCATTTGACCACAAAAAGCCGGAAGGTGACGCGATTGAATCTGAAGGAGCTTGTCGAGCAGGCGCCCGAACCCATTAAGAGGCAGTTCCTCCATCGGAAGCATCGAAACGGCAGCCTGATTCTGCATCCGAACGAATCCAACGATTATCTCCATATTCTTACCAAGGGCACGGCGGAGGTGTACAGCCAGAGTTACTCGGGCGCGATGCTCTCGCTTTATATCAACAAAGCGTACAGCTGTTTCGGGGAAATCGAGATCTTCGACGAGAGCTTGAAATCGTTCGGCGTCGTTGCGAAGCAAAATTGCGAAACGATCGCGGTTCATAAAACCAGCGTGTATGAATGGATGAAAGCCGATTTCAACTTTACCTTCTTCCTGATCAAGCAGCTTGCCTCCAAGGTCACGTTCAGCTCGGAAACGACGTCGCAGTTGTCGCTGCTTAAACTAAAGGAACGGATCTTGATCAGCATCCACAATCACTATAAAATCGGCGATCTGCATGCCCTCACGAAGCAAGTCCTGGCTAGCGAGGTTTGCGCGCCTCTTCGAAGCTTGAACCGCTCCCTCGCGGAATGCAAGACAGAAGGACTCATCCAATACGAGAGCAAGAAATTTTCCATCCCTTCCGTCCCCGAGCTGGAGACCTACCTGGAGCATTATTTGCTACGATAATGCGGCGCTCAGGCTTGATCGCTTCCCTGGCGTCCTGAAACGCTAGTGGGCGTCCTCTGTAGTCTTATTATATAAGCCCGCTTTTGAAGGAAATAGGTCATATGACCAAAATCAAATAAAAGCAGGTATGCTGAAAAAAAACGAGGCGCTCTCCGTAAGGAGGCGCCTCGCGCTATCATTAAAATAAGTAACCCATCGCGAACTCGTCGATCACTTGCATCTCGTCTTCCGTTAGCTCCCGCTCAACCGATTGGATGTAGGCCTCCGTCACATCGTGTACGTTGCCCTGCAACCTGGCCGTCAAGACAGCGATCGTTCTAAGCATGCTCGCTTCTTGATCGAATTGTTCCTTCGAGATCGGCAGGCCATGAGACAGCACGTACGTTTCTGCGTCAAAAGCTTCTAACCGATCGAGCAGCTGAAGCGTTTCGTCGATTTTGTAATTTCTGTTTTTGGCATATATATCTGCGTAAATGCAGTCGCCCAAAAACAGAATCTTCTCTTCTTTCACGTACACGACGACGGAATCGGAGGCGTGGCTGCCCCCGACCCGTTCCAGCATGCAAGAGACGCCGCCAAGATCGATTTCCAGTCGATTTTCAAACCCCATATTCGGCAATGTGATCCTGATGTCCCGATCGATTTGGCCTGCGAATTCCTTTTGAATGGCCTCCACGCAAAAGCGGATTTCCGTTCCGTCCTTTACGCGTTCTTCCAAAGCCTCATCCGACCAAGAAAGAGGCAGCAGCTTCTCTATTTTCTTTCTCGTCGCCTGGGAAGCGACAGACACGGCGTACGTCAAAGTCGACAGGCCGAAAATGTGATCCCAGTGCGAATGCGTAAGCGCCACGAAGTCGGGACTGGGCACCTCTCTTTTGCGCAGCTCGCTCAGGAAGCGTCGGACATGCTTCTCCGAGTTGCCCGCATCGATCATTAAGGTCTTATTCCGGCCAACGACCATTCCCAGCACGGGACGGTCGGTCTCGGATACGGGCGTCATATACCAAAAATGCTTGCCGATTTGCTCGATCGTATGCATGAAGGCTCTGTCCTTTCGTGCCGCTTGTGATTCTACCTGGAAGTCACGAGACGCTTGACCAGCGTCGCTGCTTGCGCGCGCGTAGCGATGCCGGACGGGTCGAATCGGTTAGCGCTCGCGCCTTGCATCAGACCGGATTGAACTGCTGAAGCAACCTCGGCTCTCGCCCACGGGCTAATCTTGTCTTGGTCCCCGAACGGCTGCAACAGCGCGTCGATCTCCGCGTCCTTCGCCGTCGCCGCTTCAGGTACGAGCTTGACGTAAGCTCTCCATGCCATCAGGGACATTTGATCGCGGGTTATCCGTTCGTTGGGCCGGAACTTGCCGGAGCCGTCGCCGTTAATCAACCCCAGAGCGGCTGCTTGCCGCACCGGTTCGTAGTACCAGTCGTCCGGCTTCACGTCGCTAAACGATAGGCTATCGGCATCCGATGCCCCATCGCCGGCGACGCGCGCGAGCAGCGCCGCGAATTCGGCGCGGGTCACGCTCCGGTTCGGCTGATAGGCATCTGCGGACACGCCCTTCACGTACAATCGGGCGGCGAGCCAGTCGATGTCCGCCTTCGCCCAGTGTTTGCCGATATCCGCAAACGGACTCGCGTATAACGCAACGCCATAGTAAGGCGAGACGTCCTTATCGCCGACAGGGGCTAGCGCCGCGGCTCCCTGCGCTTCGGCGACGAAGCGCCAGCTTGGGTGAGCCGAATCGTAGCGGTATAGCCCGGCCGCGCCGCCGTTCGCGATGCCGGACCATTGAACGGAGAGGGCATCCGGCTGCAGGGCGGCCAGCGGGACCGGAGTCGAATCAGACTCCGCGGTCAGAGCGAACCTGTACAGTCCGGTCTTCGATTCGATCCCGTTCGAGCTCGCTTGCAGCTGCTCCAGCCATGCCCGTTCATCGCTCGTCGCTGCCCGTTCGACGATCAGATGGACAAGCTTCGTCTTCTCGCCGACGGCTTGCCAGCCGTCCGTGCGAACGGCGACGGAGAGCGCATCGGATTTGAACAGCATTTTCGCTTTTGCCAAGGCGAGCGCGCGGTACGCTTCCGCCGGAATGACGATGTCGTAAGATTCGTATCCGACAGGCGCCTTCAGGTACAGCTCCGATCCGTCCTTCCCTGCCTTCAGCGCAGCCAGCACAGTGGCGGACTTCAGCGAGACGACCGCCTGCTTGCGACCTCCGGTCTCCTTGCCCGTCACCTCGGCATCGCGGCCGATGTCGGCAGGATCGCCGGCGTTCGTCCCGCCGTTGCCGCTGCCCGAACCGGGTTCAGGTCCAGGGCCGGGTCCGGGGCCTGGTCCAGGACTTGGATCAGGTCCAGGGTCAGGACCAGGGTCTGGTCCCGGGTCCGAGACGCGCACGACCTTCAGCGTGTAAACCTGATGAACGTCAGGATAGCTCGCGGCCTCGACCGTGATCGGGATCCGTCCGTCGCTTGGAATGCCGATCGTGCGGAAGGTGCCGTCCGCGAGCGGAACGTCCCGCACGGTCAGCTTGCCGCCCGCTTGCGCGAGCGTCGCCTTGACCTCGATCGACGCGATGTCCTCGCCGACCTGAACCGTATAATCGGTTATGTCGGGGGAGAACGCTTCGGTCAGCTTGCCGCCCCCGATCTCCAGCCCGCTCAGCTTGGCGTTCGGGCCGGACAATCGAAGCGTCGCTTCGGCGCTCGGATTGCCCAGCGCATCGGCTGCCGCGCCGGCCTCGAGATGAACCTCGACCCCGTTCGTCTCGGCGATCGGTCCGCTGAGCGTCAGAATGGCCGCCTGCGGCTGTCCGTCCCCGGCAGGCAACTCTACGACGGCGGATTGAACCGTACGGTTCGTGCCGCTCAGTTTGAACGCCTCTGGCGCGAGGAGCGCGCCCTTCGCCAAACCTTCATCGAACACGACTCGGATCGCGGCATTGCCGCCCGCCGCAAGGGCCGATGTCGGGACCGGCCCCTTCGCGTCGCGAAGGACGGCCTTGACCGTCTGCGAAGTCCCGACCGGCATCTTCGCGCCTGCGTAGCTGACGAACGGCGCAGGCTGGATATCGACGGCGTATTCGACGCCCTCGGTCAAAGCGCCTTCGCCCGGCGCAAATCGAACTTTGCGCGACAGCTTTGCGCCGTCCGCTTCCTGCGTCTCCGCATAGTCAACGGTTCCCGCTATCGCTCCTTCCGGCCCCGTCACGACGACCGTGCCGTCCGCGATCGCCGCGTCCGCCTTCAGATACTTGCTGAATGTCACGTCGATATAGCCTTTCGCTTCGCCGCTGCCCGCGATTGCCTCGATCGCGACGACGGTCGGCGGCGCCTTCGAGACGAGCCCCGCATTGACGTCGAAGTGCGGAGGCGGCACCTTCAGCTCCTCGCTGTACGTCGTCTCATAACCCGGCTTTTCCCAGGCGACCTTCCAGACGCCCTCCGGGACGTCCCAGCCGTATCGGCCTTGGGCATCGGTGAATTGCGGATTGATCTGCCCGTATTCCGGCGCGTCGCTCCACACCTTCCACATGCCCGAGCCCGATTCCTTGAAGAGCACGGTCGCCTTCACCTGCTCCAGACGGTTTGCGGGCACCGCTTCGTACACGTAGCCGCTCGGATCGTAGATCCATTTGATGCGCGCCTTCTTCTTCAACTTCTTCTTGTAAATGTTTTCTTCTTCCAGATCTTCGAGCTCTTCGTCATCGTCGCGACAGCTCGATGGGTCCGTTGGTCCCGCCGATCCGACAAGCTTGATTTGCTCGTCGACATAGTTATTGATCTTCTTGGTCACATATTTGCTCGCGTAGCCGGCCAGGGCGCCGGCCGGCCCTTCGAGCATCATGGCGCCCGTCCAGGCGCCGAGCGCGGTCTTGGCGACCTCGCCGCCGACCGTGGCCAGCAGCGCCTTGCCCGCCTGTTCGCCGGCAGCTTCCATGTTTTCCGGACAGACCGTCGAGTTTTCGATGTTCTCCATTATTTTCATGATCTTGCCGGAATAGCCCTTGTAGGTCGAATATTGCCCCTTGACCTTCAGGAGCGGACTCGCGGCATCCTTGGAGATCATCGCATAATTGGTGGATACCGTGATCATGCCCTGTTGATAAGGCGTCGTTTCGATACCCATCTGACTCAGAATCTCGATCGGGTCCGCCTCCGCACCGAATGCGGCCTTCGTACGGACGCCCGATCGCTTGTCGTCCGCCGGGAACAAGTATCCTTTCGGCATATAAGCTTTCATCTTGACCACGATGCCGTTGTCCGTCTCCTCCGTGTCGAAGGTAACGTTGTATAGCGGGATGCCCTCCTCCTCCGCCTGAACGACTTCTTCCACGGTCGGAAAATAGGACGTCGGCGTCAGGTCGATGCTCTCGCTCGCTTCGAGCCGGATATCTTCCGCCTCGGGGAATTCAAAGACGGCTTTGCCGGCATAAACGTCGTCTTTGAGCGTGAACGGCGTCTTTTCGACGATCTTGAAATTCCGGAACACGGGAGGCAGCAGCGCGTTCGTCTCTGCCTCGGTCGGGATATCCCGTGTGATCACGGCCTTCGGCCTCACGGTGTCGTAGGAAACGTACAGTCCGCCGAGCGAATTCGGCGAAGACGGCACCGTCGCCCAGAATTCTCCGTCGGCATTTTTCTCCGCCGTTATCGGCCGCCCGATCTGGCCGGCCAGGTACACCTTCACGTTTTTCACGCGATCCGGCTTGTCGAACTTCAGCACGAAGGCGAACGGATTGCCCGGCACGACCGTGTACGGCAGCTGCACCATCCCTTTGGCGACTTCCAGACGCACCCACTTGCCGTCCGGATACTGAACCATGTCGATCGTTTGGAGCGTCGGCTCCGCCTCGTCGTAGCTCACCAGCGTTTGCTTCGTACGAAGCGTTCGATCGCCCGTCACCGCCTCGGCCCATAGCAGGTGCGTGTCCGAGCTTCCCGAAGGGCTGATCCGAACGTCGCTTTGCCAGGTGCCTGCCGAGGTCGCGTTCACGGTGGCGAGCAGCATTTGCTCGTCGTAAACGTTAACCCGGCTCGACGCCGGCGCAAGCCCGCCGACCTTCACGTCGGTGGAAGAGACCGTCTCCGGCGCCTCGATGGTGACCGACGGCACTTCCAGCACGGCGGTGCCGAGCGCTTCGTCCAGCGCTTTTCCTTCGGACGTGCCGGCGATTCGAGCCGTCAGCTTCGCGCGGTCTTGGCTATAATCCGAGGCCAGCTTCGCCTGGAAAAGGACCGTCCCTTTCGCGTAAGGGGCGATGTCGCCAAGCTGGACTTCCAGCGCGCCGCCTTTCACGGCGGCTTTCTCCGTCTCGCCGTTCACGCGAACGAAAACCTGCCCGCTTTCCGAAACGGGCGCGACGCCGCTCGGCAGCTCTACGCGAAGCACGGCGCCGCCGATCGCGGTTTTTGCGCCGTTCTGATAGTACGCCCGCAAGTTCGCGACGGCGCCCGGCGACACCTCGCTCGGCTCCGCCATGAAGCCGTTGTACCTGGAGCTGGTGAAGTAGTTCGCCGACACGAGCGTCAGCTTGCCGACGTTCACCGTCTCCCGCTCCCGAACGTTCACCTGAACGGTCGCCGAAGACAGTGCGTTCGTATCCGGGTCCCTGCGCGTAACCTCCAGCTTGTAGGTTCCCGGCGTCGGCGCGTGCACGAGGAAGCTGCCTCCGCGGTAGCTTTGGGAATCGACATAAGACTTGCTGCCCCCGCTGACATCGTACAGCGCGACATTCGTCCATACGTCAGCATTGGCATCGAAGCTGCCGCTGACGAACCCGCCTTTCTCTTCGACCCGCAATTCCGCCGTCGCATTGGCGTTGTCGTCGAGCACGACATGCGTGCATGCCGTGAACGGCCGCGTCATGGCGCCGTTGACGCATACCTCGACGTTGTCGCCGGGCAGGCCCTGAAGCATGACGATGTTGTGGAAAAAGCTGACGCGTTTGCTCGTTCGTCCCATCAGCGTGGCGCTGAACCGCAGCGCCTCCATATCGATCGGGCCTTGCCAGTCGCCGCCGATCGGCTTCAGGTGGACATTTAACGTCACCTGTCCCGTCGCGAAGGTCGTCAGCGGAATATCGAGCGACTTCGTCTGGCCTTTGACGATGTCGGCCTTGAGCCCTTCTTCGGAGAAGTAGTTAAACGAAGATTTGCTTGCCTGGATCGCGGCTTCTCCGGCGTACAGCGTCAATTCATAGGCGCCCGAAGGCCCTGTATACGCGTTGCGAACGACCGGCTTGCCCTTGTGCATCTGCGTGGCGGATACTTGCGCATTCGCGATCGGTTGGCCTTTGGGATCGAGCACCCGGCCCTTCAGCTTGCCTTCGGGCGTACGCTTGACGGCCAGCTTGACCGTCTGATCGCCGCCGGCGACTTCGAACGTCAGCGGTGCCAGCTCGTCGTACGCCGGATCGGCCAGGTTCGCCTTCACCGTATACTTGGGCGCGGCGTCCTCAAGCTCGATCAGGTCCGTGCGGCCGTCTTCGCCCGACACGGCCGACGTCAGATAGTTCTCCTGCGCCTCGTCCCACAGCTCCGCGTAAATGCCGGGCACCGGTTTGCCGTCCTGGTCGCGAATCTCGAACGTCAGCCGGACCGGCTGCTTGACGGCAAAGGTCAACGCGGAGGTCCATCCCGCGGACACTTCGACGTCCGCTTGCTGCCCGAGCGACTTGCCGTCCTCGGACACGAGCGAGACCGTATATTCCGGGGAAGCCGCCAGCCCCTCCAGCTTAACGGGCTCGCCGCCGCCAAGTCGGATCGACGCGCCGTCCCCGTTCGAATTCGTTGCCGTCAGATAAGCGCCGTCCAGGTTGACCTGGCCGGGATTGTCGAACGCGACCTGCAAATTGCCCGGAACGACGAGCGGCAAGCCTTGGGCCGTCTTCTCCACGGGCCCGCCCGCCGCTCCCTGCATGACGGCGGTCACCGACAGAATGCGGGAAATGCCTTCCTTCACCGGGAACGTCGCCGCGTATTCGCCCGAGCCCGCTTGCGTCTCGGCGAGCTCGACCGAAGACGACGTCGTACGCGGCGCCGGCAGACGGTCATCCGAGGCGTCCAGCCACGTCTCGTACGCGATCTCGGCCGAGATGGAGCGGCCGGTCATCGCCATAGCTTTGATCTTCATCGTACTGCCCAGCTTCGGCAGACGATCCGGCGTCAGCTTGTCGAACGACAGGCTCAGCTCGAGCGTCCGGTCGTCGGCCGGCGTGTCGACGCGAACGACGGGACCGCCGATCGACACGACGTCACGCGCACTGACGGCCTCTACGCGGAAAATATATTTGGTTGCCGGCTTCAGTCCCTCGGCCGTATACGTCAATTGGCCGCCGTCAACGTCGGCTAGCTGTTCGTCGTTCGCGAATACGCGATACGACTTGATGCCGTCCGCAGCCGTCGCAGGCGTCCAGGTCAGCGTCGCCCGGTCCGAGCGGACGTCGCTCGCCTCCAGCTTGCTGTCCTGCGGCCACTGCGGAGCGCCGTCGTCGGGCTTCGTCTTCGAGGCGACGAACAACGCCACCTTCGGCGGCTCGTCGTCCGAATCGGTCCCCCCATCGCCGTAGCCTGCGCTGAATACGGCGACCTCGGCGCCGTCGCTGATCGCCAGGTCCGTCACCGGCAGCTTCAGCTTGGGCTCGGCAACGTCGACGGTCACTTCCTTCGTGATGCCCAGTTCAAGCATGGCGATCAATGTTTGCGAGATATCGGACGAATCGATCGTCGTATCGAAAGTAACATATTTTCCGTCCGCAGTAATTCGAGGCTCTTCGCTCATGTAGTCCAGCTCCGAGCCGTCCGGCGCGACCGATATGCGCTCGACGGCATTGCCGGACGCACGATAGACGTAGATGTCCTTAAGCTCGTTCTCGTCGTCCGACGTCAAAGCGCTGTCCGACTCGAACGCGACGATGCTGCCGTCGGCGCTGATCTTCGGGTTCCCGCTCTCTTCTCCGTTCGGCTCGCCCGAGGCCGCCGCCCCGCCGCTGATCAGTCGGTTCGTCCCCGTCTCGCGGTCATGGATGAAGACGTCTTTGTTAGAGTCGTCGTCTCCTTCGGCCAGGGATTGGGAATCCGACTCGAAGGCGACGTAGCGCCCATCCGCGCTGATCGACGGCCGTTCGCTATAGTCCCCGTCGAGATCGGCAGCCGCACTGATCATGGTGTTTGTACCGGTATCCCGGTCGTATACGAATACGTCGCGGTTGTCCGTATCGCCAGGCACGAGATCCGGCGCGCTGGAGTCATAAGCCACATAACGGCCGTCGGCGCTGATCGACGGATTGCTGCTCAGCCCGTTCGCAGGCGCGGTGCCGCCCGTTTGCTTGGTGACCAAGGCCGCTTCCTTGGCCGTTCGGTCGAACAGATACAATTGCGCCCGGGAGAAGGTACTTTCCCGGCCTACCACGGCAAACCAACGGGCATCCGGCGTCATCTCGAACTGCGTGGCCTCGAAGGCCGATTCGTCCTGCAGGACCGATTCCTGCGTGCCGGTCTTGCGATCGAACAGTTGGAGCCGCGAATGCTGTCCAAAGTCCAGGTATTGGATATACGCCACATAACGGCCATCCGGCGTGACCTTCACGTTATCGAGTCCTACAAAATCCGAATACTCGAATATTTTAGTAAGCTGATTCCAAGCTGGCTCCGCAGCCGCGGCCTGCCATCCGGACTTGAAGACGTCTGACACCACGTCCGTTATGCCTTCTTCTTCTTGTGCCTGCGCCCGCGACAAACCCGCTAACACGCTGCCGCTCAGCATCGAGACGATCATTAAATACACGATCCACCTCATGCCGAAGCGTTTTGCTTTCAACGAACCCACGCCAATCTCTCCCCTTTCATGATTGTGGTGCCCTCGTGCCTCATCTCGATTCGCGCTCCCGTTAGAAAAGGCCACCCGAATCGGATGGCCTACGCGAACCGTCGATTAAGTTGTTCTCGCTTATTGCTGGATCGCGTCGGTCACGAACAGCTCGCCTTCTTCGAAGAATACCTTCATCTTCAGCGACTCGCTGACGAAGCGGACCGGCACCAGGGTCACGTCGTTTTTGACGATCGCGGGCGAATCGAGCAGGACGGCCTCGCCGTTCGCCACCGCTTCCTTTTTATCGATTACGAGCTCGATCTTGTTGGCGCCTTTCTCGATCGTGACCTTGCGCGCCTTCTGATTCCAGCCGACCTTCGCGCCGAACGCTTCGCTGATGAAGCGGAGCGGTACCATCGTGCGTCCGTTCAGCGTGAACGGCGCGACTTCAAGCTTGAAGCTCTTGTCGTCCACGAACGCGTCCTTGGCGTTCAGCTTGAACGAGATCGTCTTGAACGGGAACACCGTATTGTCCGTGAAGACGGAGTTTTTATTGCCGAACTCGATCGGCTTGGAAGTCACCGTACCGAACTGCGTCTCGACTTCGATGACGTAAAGCTGACCGTTCTTGATCGAACCGTTATTCGTCGCGTACAAGTCGAAGGAGACGTTGCCGCGGAACGATCCGACCGGCTTCGTCACGTCCTTGTTGAATTCCGGATTGACGACCTTGCCGCCCTGCATGATGCCGAGCAGCCAGCCGGTGCCCGCCCGGTTCGTACGCCAGATGCCGCCGGACGCAGGCTTGCCGTCCTCGTCGGTCGGACGAAGAATGACGGAGAGCAGCTTCGTCTTCTGCGCGAACGCCAGGTTGAGCTTGAAGTGTCCGTCCATGCTGCCGTCTTCGCCCGCTGCAGCGCTGCCGAACTTATCCTGCGTCAGATCCACGGATGCGAACTGGCGAATAATGACGGGCGCGTACGACGTATCGGCGTCCACAAAAGGCGTAATGTCGGATTTGACGACGCCTGCGCTCGTCGTGATCTCGAGATAGTAGTACTCGCCTTCCTTCATGCTGTTGTTGTCGGAGGCGTACAGCTCGAACTGGTTGACGCCCTTGAACTGGCCGAGCGTTTCCTTGAACGTGTTGTTGAGCGTCTTCCCGTCCTGTTCGACGGCGAGCAGGTACTTGCCGACGTCGTTCGGTTCCTTCCAGGTCACCCAGATGCCGTGTCCCGTGTCGGCGCCCGTGCTGTCCGCCGTCTTCATCGCGATCGACTTGATCTCCGTTCCTTCGCCCGCGTCGATGAGCAGGCTGAGGTGTCCGTCCCGCGTGCCGTCCGGGGTGCCGGTCTTATCCAGCGAGATGCGGTCCAATTCCTTATCCATGTAGCGGAACTCCTTGACCAGTTGGGTCGTCGGCGCCACGTCTGCGCCGAAGGCGGCGCCTCCTACGAACAAACTTTGAAAGGCCAATGTCCCGATTGCCGCGGTTTGCAGCGTTTTGCGCAAAGCTTTCATTTTGAAAATACGCTCCCTTATCCCATAGATTCGGCTTGAACGATGTCACCGATATGCTCATAGACGATAGTCTCCAGTAAGTGCATTCCTAAGCCGCTTTTCCATTTAATCGCAGATAATAGAAGGAGTCGACGGACTATGAGTATCATTTGCGATAGATAGCGCTTCCTTTCTAAACCATGATCGCGATCTCCATCTCTTCAGCAAAACAAGTCCTCTTAACCACTCGTCTACGGCGAATGCGATCCAGATCCCCGCCAAACCCATCTCCAGGGATACCGAAAGGACGTAGGAAAGGACCACGCTGATTCCCCACATCGAAGCCATCCCGAGATAGACGGCGAACTTGATATCGCCCAAGGCGCGCAAAGCGCCGAGAATGACCAGATTGATCGAGCGACCGGGCTCCAACGCGACCGTCAAAAGCAGAAGCATGCTTCCCGTGCTTATGACGTCTTGATCGCGCGTGAAGAGGCCGAGGAGCGGATGGGCGCAGGCATAGATCAAGATGCCCGTCGCGAGCGAAACGGCAAACGAAATGCGCGTGCTCTGCATGCAGCGTTCGTAAATCTCTTGGAACCGCCTGGCGCCTGCGAGACGGCCGATGACGATCTGGGTGCCTTGGCCGAGGGCCATACCGAACAAGTAGATAAACATCATCAGGTTTTCCGTATACACCTTGGTGGTCAGGGCCTGGGTTCCCAGGATAGCTGCGATAGAAGTTACGGCCAGCTGGGAGGAATGGTACGACAGAAGCTCCAGCGCGGAAGGAACCCCGATTTTAAGCAGTCCTCGAAAATGCGCCAAAGGCAAGCTGAAGATCCGCTTGAACGGCAAGCGGTATTTTACCCGCTTCGTCAGGATCGCGAAAAGAACGGCAAGTCCGATTCCTTTGCTGATCGTCGTGGTGACCGCAACGCCGAATACGCCTAGTACGGGAATGCCGAAGGGGCCGAAAATAAACAAATAGTTGCCGACGATATCGAAGAGGTACATGCCGAACGTGACGAACATGACTTCCTTCGTAAAGCCGTGGCTTCTGAGAATCGCGCTTACCGTCAGCATGACCGCCGGAATAAACGAGAATCCTCCGACAAAAACCATGTAGATCATCGCTTCGCTTATCAGCTCGCGGGGCAGTCCCGTCGCCCGGAGCAGGGGCTCTCCCGTCAAGTACGCGAGTCCGCTTAATCCAAGTCCGAGCAGCAAATTTCCATAGATGGACACGACCGCAACTTCTGATGCCTCCCGATCCTGCCGGGCGCCCAGATGACGGGATACCAACACGGACGTTCCCGTGGCGAGCACGCCATAAAGAAGGATGACGATATAAAGGATTCGATTGGCTACGCCCACCGCAGCCACGGAATGATCCGAATACTGGCTCAGCATCAGCGTGTCCGCATTGCCCATCAGCATCTGGAGCAGCAGCTCGATGAAAATCGGCCATGTTAAGCCCAGTATGCTTAAACTCTTCGCATTCGTTGCCTTCTTTTCGCTCATTCCGAATCCCCGCTTTGCCTAATCTATCTAACCTGCAGTTATGATAGGCCATAATCGGGTCGCAAAAAATAGGCCGTTATCGAACGGATCGTTCAGTTCAAATGAACGCTTAGGCATGCGGATTCAGTTCCTCGTAAAGAGCGCGATAGAGGGTTGATATCGCATTGCCCATTCGTTTTTCTCTTCTGATCAAGCCCATCGTTAAGCGTAGATCGATATCCTGAATTTTTCCGAGTACGGCAGACGCCGGCGGGGGTTGAACGGCCGAGGCGGGCAGCAGCGCAATCCCGACGCCTCCCTGCACGAATTGAATAATCGCGGCGCTGTCGCCGATCTCGATGACCGGTTTAATGGGCACGCCCAGCTCGGCGATACGCTGCTCTAATGCCGCGCGATATGCGTTTAACGGCTCGGAGAGGATGAGGTTCTCGTTTCCCAGGTTCGCCAGGGTAAGGGATTTTGTCGCGGCAAGGGGATGTCGCTCGGGCAGGAGAACGACGACCTCCTCCACGAATAGCGGCACCTTGTGCAATCCGCGCGTCTCGTTCGGCAGGACGGGTCCGATCCCGATATCCAGTTGTTCATGCAAAACGCGTTCGCATAACGTATTCGTGTTAATGTATTCGATGGATATCGTCAAATGGGGATGCTTTTTCAGCAAAGGAATGAGGATGGACGGCAGCTTTTTCCCCGCCGACTCGATCGTACCGATCCGGACGTGGCCTTGTACCGTTTTTGAAAGCTCGGATCGGGTATGATCCTTTAACTGGTCGAATTGTTCCAGCACATGCCTTGCGTTTTCCCAGAAAACTTGCCCCTCTGCCGTTAGCGCCATACGGCGGCCCCTTTTTTCGAACAAACGGATGCCCAGATACGCCTCCAGCTGCTGAATATGCAAGGATATCGTAGACGGCGCATAACCGAGCGATTCAGCCGCTTTTAAAAAGCTGCCTTTCGTCAATATCGTTTGGATGGTCGTCAATTGTTTGATCTCCATGACCGAATCCCTCCGCTCAAGCGAACCTATCGAAATAACGGCCATCCGACGTCGGATGGCCGCATTCTACTTTTTTTCACCGTCGTTAGCGGCTCCCTACCAGCACTTCAATGCCGTCTTTAGGCCGCAAGGTCATGAGCGGCTCCATCTCGATCGGCGGATGTCCGGCCTTTAACTGCAGCCGGTGGCGTTGGCCGATCATGCACAGGGCGATGACCATCTCCAGCATGGCGAAGTGGTTGCCGATGCAGCCTCTCGGTCCGCCGCCGAACGGGATATAGGAAAACTGCGGAATGCGCTTCACGTAGTCGTCCTCGAACCGCTCCGGGATAAACGACTCGGGATTCGGAAAATAGGCCGGGTTGTGGTGAATCGCATAGGGGCTGAACAGCACGGATTGTCCCTTTTTGATCTTGATCGGACCGAGCTCTACGTCGTTGATCGCGGAACGACCGGTGAAGAAGCTGGGGGAGCGAAGCCGCATAGCTTCCCATAGCACGTTTTGCGTATAGGTGAGCTTCATATAATCGGCATCCGTCGGCGCCTCGCCTTGCAGGACCCGATCCCATTCCTCGTACAGCTTCCGCTCGACCTCCGGCTGCTTCAAAATGTACGAGAATGCCCAAGACAGCGCATTGGCGGACGTCTCGTGCCCGGCGATGAACATGATCATCAGCTCGTCGCGCAGCTCCTGGTCGGTCATGCCGTTCCCTTGATCGTCCTTGGACGAGAGCAGCACGGAGAGCAGGTCGCCTTCGCCGATCGCGGGGTTCAGTCTACGCTGCTTGATGATATCGTAGACGGCGCGATCCAGCGCTTCGAGCGCGGACTTGTAAGCTTTATTTTTAGCGGTCCCGACGAACAGGGGCACCGAGACGAGCGAGCGCATCCGCTCGGCGCACATCCGGTTGATGAGCTCGTACGGCTCTCGTATCGACCGCGAATGTTCATGGCCGTCCAGGCTGAACAGCGTCTTGGCGATAATCGCGAAGGTGATATTCGATATATCTTCGGTGAGCATGCGGTGTTCGCCCGGTTTCCACGTACGCAGCTCCCGGTCCACGATGTCCGCCATTTGCTCGGCATAAAGCTGCACATGCGCCCGGGTGAAGTGCGGTTGGATCAGCTTCCTGACCCGCTTGTGCTTTTCTCCCGTGCTGGTCGCCACGCCGTCCCCGACGAACAGCCTCGCTTCTTGAAAGGCCTTGAGCTTGATAAATTGATCTTGCTTGGTAATCAACATTTCCTTCAGCAGCATCGGATCGTAGATGACGTACATTTTTTGCGGACCGAACCGTATTTTGACGACGCCGCCGTATTTGGTTTGCAACTCCGTCAAAAATCCGAGCGGATCCTTCCGGTATTCCATCAGATTGCCGGCGATCCAACTGCCTTTCGGCCCTTTAGGTTCGATTAAAGCTTGTGAAGCGCTCATGATTTCTCTCCTTTTTCTGTAGTACAGCTTGTGCGTGCCGGTTAACGATCTTTGAACAGCGAGCAGGGGTCGACGTCTTCGTTCAGCCAGTCTTCTCCTTCGGCGAACAGGCTTTTTTGAACTTGAATGATCCCGCTCCGCTTGGCCAGCCGGTTCATCTGGTTCTGCATCAGCTTGGAGTTGCACAGGACGACGACCTGCTCGCAATGGGGCAAAAACCACCGCTGCAGCTCCTCCCACTTCTCCTTGACCTCATGCTGGAACACGATGGGCTGCCCGTGAATCATCATTTGCCGGTTGTCGATCAGCAGTTTGACTTTGCCGGAGACGAGCCGCAGGCAGGCGCTTTTGAGATCGGCGACGATTTGCTTGATCTCGTCCTGGCCGATCCCGCCGGTGACTTGCCAGGCGATGACATTGTGATCGGGGTCGACGCGGTAGTTGAAGCGATCCCGGAGCGGGCGCTCCAGCTCCTTTTTCAAGGACGCCGAATGCAGGGAAAATCGCTCGTGAAGGAAAAAATAGCTGATGTCGACGTCCAGCGTATTGCACAGCAGCTCGATATTTTTAAGCGATATATTGCGAACGCCGCGTTCCACGCCGCCGATATAGGTGCGATCGAGTCCCGAACGGGCGGCGAGCATGTCCTGCGACATGTTCGACCGCAGCCGCAGCTCCCTTAGGCGCAAGCCGAAATCTTCTAATATACTCATTGGGCAACATCCTTCAGTGCGAAATCCCATGCTATACCTCCATGTTAATCCGTTCCTCGCGACCGAGTCGACGGACTATAAGTCTCATTAATGGTTTACAGGAAAATGAACGAACAAGCTGGCGCCGGCACGGGGCCGGAGCCAGCTTGTCGCAAACGGTTTTGCTTCAGGCTTACGGCCAAATTACCGTGTCGAAGGTGACTTCGGCCAGCTTGCCTTCCGTGCCCGAGGAGACGGCCAGGCCAGCCGTAAATTCCCCTGTGATCGTCATCGTGCGCGAGCTTTTCAGCGTCCACTCGACGCCGTCAACCGACGAGTAGGTCTTCACGATGTTGCCGGTTTTTTCGACCTTCAGCCAGATCGGCCACGTGTTAGCCGTTGTACTGTCGGTATTTTTGGCTGCCCAGGCGTTCGTCTGATCGCGGTAGATGCTGCTGACCTCGGTACCGCCGACGGTGAAGATGCCTTGGAAGGCGCTGTTCGCGTCCTTGCTCTGGCGGATCATCAGCCCCACCTTCGTATCCGAATTGACTTTCCCGCCGGGGACGCTCACGCTCGCAACCTTGGCGACGATCGTAGCGTCGCCGTTCTGAATGTTCACATACGCGTAGCGGAACCTGTCGGTCTGTCCCCAAATGCCGGTGCCGGCCGCCGTCATCGTCACGGACGCGCCCGATTGGGAGGTCGAACCGTCAATCTTGGTATCGTTGTCCTTGCTCTGCGGCGTTTTGATCTCGACGAACTTCGCGGTGACGATTTTGTTTTCGTCCATGATGACGGTGGCCGGATTCGCGTTGCCGCTCAGGCCGCCCCCGCTCCAGCCGATGAACGCATAGTCCGGGGCCGGCGTCGCCGTCAACGTGACCGAAGCGCCGGCCGCATAGCCTTCCTGGTCGGGTCCGCGCTGGATCGTGCCGTTCACCGCTTCGGTCGTCAGCGTGTAGACGTCGGATGCATTTCTAAAGTTCGCCGTAATGTTCTTGTTCCCGGTCATCGTCACGGTCGCCGGGTTGGCGTTGCCGCGCAGGTCGCCGCTCCAGCCGGTGAAGACGTAGCCGTCCGCGGCCGTTGCCTTCAAGGTCACCGCATAGCCGGCCGGATAGGCGGGAACCGAAGGTGTCGCCGATACGATTCCGTTCACGGCTTCGGTATGCAGCGTATACGAAGGGATGGCAGGCCATTTGACTTCCCCGAACCGCGCCGTGACGAATTTGCTGTCCTGGCCAGCCGTCACCGCCAGTCCTGCGGTGTACGCCCCGCTGAAGGAAGCGATCGTCCGCGAGCCGCGCTGCGTCCAGTTGGTGCCGTCGGTCGAGCTGTAGGTCTTCAAGCTCGTTCCCGTCTTTTCAACCTTCAGCCATACGGGGCCGCTGACGGCTTCGTCGGCGAGATATTCCCGGATGACGTACGATCCGTCCCGGTACTGGCTGTATACTTTGCGATCCTTGGATATGAAAATGCCTTGGTAGTTGCTGTTCGCGGCCGTGCTCTGCCGCATCATGACGCCCGCGCGGGCATCGCCGGCCGTAGCCGCGAAGTCGTTCACCTTGGCCACGATCGCACCGTCACCGCTCAGGTTGTCCTCGTAGGTATACCTGAAGCTGTCGCTGCTTCCCCAGACGGTCGAGCCGGATGCCTTGATCGTGACGCCGTCCGTATCGTCGGTCGTGCTGCCCGCGTACGTCGTCCCGATGTCCGCGTCCTTGTAAGCCGCGAACTTGGCCGATATCGTCTTGTGGCCGTCCATGATCAGCTCGACGGTATTGGACGTCGTCCCGACCAGGTCCCCTTCCCAATGCACGAAGCGGTAGCCGAGGGCCGGCGTCGCTTTAATGTTGACTTTGGCATACGGCTCGTAACCGCCGTCGGCCGAGGGGTTCTCGATCTCGATCGTGCCCCCAGTCGTCTGCACCACGGTCAGCTTGCAAACTTTCGGCATGTCATCGAAGGTGGCCGTGACCGTCTTGTCGCTATCCATCTTCAGATATGCAGGATTGACTTTGCCTTCAAGCGCGCCAGACCATCCGGTGAACGTGTAATTCAGCTCGGGCAGCGCGGTCAGCTTCACCTTGGAGTCGGCCACGTATAGGCCGGACGCGGCCGATACCGAACCATTTCCGTCCGCGTTCACGGTCAGCGTGCGCATATCCGGCCAGCTCACGTGGCTGAACTGCGCGGTCGCCGTGCCGCCTTCCGGGCCCGCGGAGGCGAACAAGCCGATCGTGAGCTCCATGTCGGCCTTGTCCCAATCCCAGATCGTCAATTTAACCGGGTCCTTCCATGTGACGCCGTCCGTTGACCAGGACATCGTGAGGTCGCGGTTGATGGTCCGCTCGATCCGCAGCCATACGGGCGCAGAAACTGCTTCGATCGTCTTGTCCGCGCTATACCAGTCGCCGCCCTTTCTCGACTGCACGATCAGCTTGCCGTCCTTCGCCAGGATGGCGGCATATTGGGCGCCGCTCGCGAGCGACGAGCGAATCTGGATGCCGGCGACGGCATCCGCAGCCTTGCCGCTCGCAGTCAACGAATCGAGCTTTGCCGTAAATACGGCGTTGCCCTTGAGTCCCGGCCGCAGCAAGTAGCGGAAGCTATCGGGCGCTTGTGCGAATTGCTTGCCGGTCGTCGTCAGCGTATAGACGTCCCCGCTGACCGAAGTCGTACCCGGCGTTCCCGGCGGCGAGATATCCACGCTCATCAAGGCGTTGGCCGGCTTGAAGTTGGCCGTGATCGCCTTGCTGCCGTCCATCGTGACCTCGAGCGGGTTGGCGCTGCTCGTGACGGCGCCGGTCCAGCCCGTGAACAGATAGCCGGGCTGGGCTGTCGCGGTCAGCGTCGCCTTCGTGCCTTCCTCGTAGAGCTTGCCGGACACGTTAGCGGCATTGTCGGCGGTTGCCTTGACCGTGCCGCCTTCCAGCGTCTCGACGTCAAGCGTGTATTCCGGCACCTTGATGAAGTTGGCCGTTACCAGCTTCGGCGCGTCGACGATCACGGTCGCAGGGTTGCCGTCATACGTCTTCTCAACCTCTGTATCGGTGTTCTCTTCGGTCCAGCCGTCGAAGCGATAACCGAACCTGTCGACGGCCGTCAGGATGACCTCATCGCCATGGACATAGTTCGGCTTGGAGGGGTTGACCTTGACCGAGCCTTTATTCGAGTCTGCCGCGGTGTTCAGCGCGTGGCGCGGCAGTACCTCGAACACGGCATGGACGCTGAGATCATCCGTCATCTCAATCTGCGCGGACGGATTGACGCCTGTCACATCCCCTTCCCAGCGGACGAACTTGTAGCCGTACGTCGGCACGGCGGTCAGGCTGGCGACGTCGCGGTCGCTGTATCTGCCGTCCGCATGGTCCAGCTTCACCGTGCCGCCCGCCGTGGCGGTGGCCGAGAGCGTGCGCACCGCGACCGGTTCGTAATTCGCGACGATCTCGCGGTTCGTATCCATCGTGACCGGGATCGAGCTGGCGGTGCTGTCGGCGCTGCCGATATCGCCGCTCCAATGCGTGAACTTGTAGCCGACGTGTCCTTTGGCCGTCAGGTTCAGCTGCATGCCCTTCGTGTACGTTCCGCCTGCCGGCAGGACGTCTCCATAGACCGATTCGACGCTAAGCGTACGCGTCTCCACAGGGATGAGCGGCAGCATGCTCGCGGCGTTGGCCGACAGGATGTTGACCGAGAATTCGTTTTGCGTGTTCCACGAATCCGTATACCGATACATGACCGCATGGTCTTCGTATTTCGGGAACGCCTTCGTTTTCGCCTCGGTATTCCACGTATCGCTGAACCAGGACGGATACTTGGCGCTCTGAATGTCCGAGTTCGGCAATCCCGGCGGCGGCTCGATCCAGCCGTTGCCCGGGCTCGTCTTCTCCTGAACCCACTGGTACTGGTTGATCTCGTGCACAAACCACCGCGGCTCGCGCTGCGGATCGCCCAGTCCCGTGATGAACGAGCGGCTGACGGCATTGCTGCCCAGCGTGTAGTCCCAGGTCTGTTGAATGCGATCCAGATACTTTTGGTCGCCGGTCAGACCGTAGCCGACGATGATCGGCATCAGCGTCGAAGACGTGAATCGCCAGCCGATCTTGTCGGGGAATCCTTCGTCCTGCGTCGACGCGCCGAACGGGGTTTGGTGCTTCATCTCCCTGTCGACGAAGTCGATAATGCAGTTATAAGCCCACTGTCTTTGTTCCGCCGTTACGCGCGGGTTTTCGTACATGGAGACGAATACGCCCAGCCAAGCGCGGTCGAGTACCCAGGTGTAGCGCTTGAACGTGTCGTACTGGGTCGGCCTTTTGGGCATAACCTCCTGGATCTGGTGCAGCAGCTCCTCTGCGGTGATCCGGCTGCCCGGAACGTCGGGATCCTCCACGTAATTGTTGTCTCCCATGGCAACGAGCAGCGCGCTCGCCGTCAGCAGCATCTCGTTGGCCCACGGATAAGGGACCCCATCCTGGCTGACATCGTAATAGGTATTCGTTTTGAGCGCGTCAATGTCCGTTTTATATTCCGGATCCTCCAGGTCATAGTAGTAGTGCTTTTTGAAGCCGTTGTATGCCCGGATCGCCGCCTTTAGATAGCCGTTCGATTTGCCGGAGAGGTACTCCTGCATCAGCGGCGTATTGTAGGCCTGGGCCAGCACGCCGGCCGCGAACAGCGTCTCCGCGACGTTCGGTCCCTGCGTCCGGTTGTAGAAGAACCTATTCGTGGCGCCCGTGAGCGGCGCTCCGGTTTCATACGTCCCTTCGTTCGGCTTGCCGGGCGTCTGCGGTCGCAGATAGTTCGCCAGGGTCCCGTCGGTGGTCGTATTGTTGATCGCTTTGGTCAACCAGTCGAGCTCGTACGCCAGTTCGTCCAGATAGTCGGGCACGCCGTTGCCCGATTCCGGGATCTGCAGCGATTCCCCCAATGCCTTGATCTGTTCGGGGAAATACTTGGCGCCGAGCAGCATGTCGATGCCGACATAGGCGGAGTTGTACGGATATTTCCCCCGGTCGCCGGCATCCATGTGACCGCCGGTAAGGTCGACGCGCGCTTTTTCCAGGTCTCCTCCGTTGTCAATGAATTCGGCCTGGTCGATCGCGTCATCCATATGCGATGGCGGACGATGCCAGTGCGTATACTCCGAGGCCGTGTGATTGTCATAGTCGATTCCGTAGTCCCCGTCGCGCTGCAAGTACAAGGCGCGGGTGATCGTATACGCGATCTCGTCCTTGTAGATCAGGCTGTCGATCTTGAACGGATAGGATACGCCGATCCCCGGGATGTAGAGGCGATAGGTGCCTTCCGCCTTCAGCGTGCTGAAGTCCATCTCGTAGATGACGCTTTTGGTCCACCTGTCCGTGACGATCTGGCCGGTTTTATCGTCTCGTTGCGGGAGGATATCGCCGCTGTAGACGCTTTTGCCGACGCTGGTCGCATCGCCCCCCGCCACGATATAGAACTTCGGGTAGCCGCTGAAATCGAGGCTTCCCTGCCCGGTCCATTGGTTCAGGTAAGCGACCTTTTTCCCTTCCGCCGGGTAACCGACCTGGTTCGTATGAATCATCAGGTTCGGCTCGCTCAGGCTGAACGTAAAATTCAACTCGTCGACAGTCGCGACCGCGGGATCGATCGTCAGCGTATAAGTCTTGCCTTCCTGGAACTTGACGGAAGAAGGCAGCTTGAGGTAAGCGCGGTAGAACACCTGAATCTTCCCGATATTGCCCGACATGGTCGGGTTGTAAGGAGCCTGCTCGGGGAAATACCGGTAGTTCACCAGCACCGGCTTGACGCCGTCGCCGGAAAAGTTCGGGTCGTTCGAGCTGGTAATCGTGTAGTAGTCCGTGTTGGTTACGTTGGCGTCGACGTAGGGGTTGTCGACCAGCACATATTCCATCCACTGCGAATTGAGCACGTTCGCATGGGAGACTTGGGGAATGTACGCGACCGGCGCGCGCTCCTTGAGCGCGGTCGCCTGGCCGCCGGATGCGGGCGGCGCTTCTGTGCCGAATGCGGATGAAAAGGGCAGTACCATGGATAATGCCGTTAACCAGACAATCATTGCGCGGCGTGCGCGGCGAAGCCTATTCTTTACCATCACTTGAGTGCCTCCTCATTAATGGTTCGATGACTGTTCCCTGACGACGAATAGGAACTTCTCAATGTAGGATGAAGGTCAATCACCTCCTTGCGCGACAATCATGGATGTAAACCGATGACGGCCCGAACCGACGGCGTAGATCGTGTAATCCTGACCCCGCTCGTCTGAAGGCACATGCACGTTCGCCGTCGCGTTCGGGGGAATCTCGACTTCCAGTTCGAGCGCCCCGTCCTTCTTTCGCCAGCCCGACTTCACGAGACCTCTGACCGTCCGGACCTGGCCGCTCGCATGTGCGAGGCCCCCAGGAACGAAGGGCTTGATCGCGATCTCCCCGTAGCCCGGCTTCACCGGCGATATGCCGGCCAGGTGCTTGTAGAACCAGGCATCGAGCCCCCCGACCAGGAAGGCGTGATTGTTGGACGATCGGTCGTCCGCAAAGCTCTCGAAGGCTGTTGTGGCCCCATACTTTTCGACCCAGTAGCCCCAGCCGCCTTGGCGGGTATTCGTCGCGAGCTCGTAGGCGACGTCGTTCCTGCCGTTGTCCGCCAGCGCCGCGAGAATCGCCTCCGCACCCAGGCATCCGACCGTCATCGTCCCTCTGGACCTGATATCCGCGACCAGGCTGCCCAGCACGTTCGCCTTGTGCGCCTCCGGCACGAACCCGAAGTGCAGCGCGAGCGCGTTCGCCGTCTGCGAACCGTTGTCGTAGGACTCCCCATTCTTCAAATAAGCGGCGTTGATGCCGTCTCTGACGCGGCTCGCCCGTTCCGCGTACGCGGCCGAATCGGCGCGATAGCCAAGCACGTTCGCGATTTTCGAGAATAACGTCAAGCAACGGTAGTAGTACGCCGACGCCAGGTAAGGCTTGGAAATGTCCTTGGATTGGCCGAACCAGTCGCCGAACAGGACGCTGCCCTGCAGCACGCCGTCGCGGTCCAGCCGGAGTTTGAAAACGTCGAGGCATCGTTTCATCATGGAATAGTGCTTGGATAAGAACGCTTTGTCTCCGTAAGCCATGTAATATTCCCAGGGAATAAAAACGACGGCGGAAACCCAGGGGATATCGAGGGCGTACTCATGGCCTTCGCTTGGGCAGATGAGGGGAATGATGCCGTTGTCCAACTGACAGTCGGCGATATCGTCGAACCACTTCTCGTAAAAAGCGGCCATATCGAAATTCAAAAGGTCCGCCTCGGAATGACAATGGGCGTCGCCGAGCCAGCCTTGCCGCTCCCTCGTCGGGCAGTCCATCGGGACGGAGACGAGATTGGAGCGGAACGACCATACTGCGCCATGGTGTAGCCGATTGAGCAGCTCGCTGCCGCATGCGAACGCCGAGTCGTTGAGCAGATCGTTGTGCACGACCTTGGCGACGATGCGGTCCGCGGTCAACGCTCCCGGATAACCGGCGACTTCGACGTACCTGAAGCCGTGACAGGAAAATCTCGGCTGATACGTCTCCTCCGCCTCGCCGCGCAAAAGATATTCGTCGTAATGCGGCTGCGCCTCCGCCAGCCAGCCGGCCTCGATGCTTCCCGAATCGATCCCGCCATCCGGCCCGAGACGCTCGGCATACCGGAGGGTGATGCGCGTACCCGCCGGTCCCTCGACCGCCAGGCTCAGGGTTCCGAACAGATTCTGGCCGAAGTCGACGACAAACTTGCCGGACGCGAAGCCGGCAACGGCGACCGGCCGGATCTCAGCCATGCAAAGGATCGGCTCCGGCTGCGCGGTCAGCAGCAGCGGGCCGCTGTCGGGGATCGTCCCGCCCCACGCGGCGTCGTCGTACCCGGGCAGATCCCAGCCGACGGGCTCCAGCCTTGCGTCGTACGTCTCGCCCTTCCCTTCCGAGATGCTGCCCCCGGCATAGCGCAAGGCCGTATAGGGGCCTTTTTTCAACCGCTTCCACGTATGATCGGCGACGATCGTATCGACCGAGCCGTCGTCGTAACGGACGTCGAGCCGGAAAATGACCTTTCTCGTATGCATGATGCCGACGGCATTCACGCCAGCGACGAGCAGGTCCGTCACGTCATGCGTGCGGTACAGCCCCCGCCTGAAGTGCGTCTGCCCGGGGCTCAGCAGATCTTCGCCGACCTTTGCGCCGTTGATGCGCAGCTCGTAGGCGTTCGCCTTGCTGCCCGTCGCGCCGATATACGCTCTGGCCGACGCGACGCGCGCATCCTGCTTCAATTCGAAGGTCGTCCGCTCGTAATACACGGCCGTCGGACTGTTCGGATATTCGGCGTTTAACCAGCCGCAGCCCCAGTCCTCGATCGTGAACAGGCCGGTCTCGAAGGAGGCCGCCTCGCTCCAGTCGAGCTCCCGGCCCCGTTCGTTCCACACTTTGACCTTCCACCAATAGCGGGTCGCCGGCTTTAATGCCGCGCCCCCGTAAAGAATGGCGTTTTGCTCGTTCAATTCGACTTTGCCGCTGTCCCACAGATCGCCGAAGTCCTCGTCGATGTAGGAGAGACTGGAGGCGACGACGATCCGGTAGGCTTGCTGCCTGAAGTCCGGTTCGTCCCCCGCCGTCTCCCAACCAAGCTTCGGCCTCGGCTTGTCGATGCCGAGCGGCGCCGTCCGGTATTCGCACCGGAGGTTCGTCGGAACGTCCGATGCGGTCGCTGAATTCGTCTGCTGCATGATGATAACCCCGCTTCTTGGAATGTTGCGCCGCGAGCGGCCTACAGGACTTCGAGGAACGCTTCTTCGTCAAGGACGGCACGATAGGCGAAAATATACATGCCTGCGGACCAGGCCTGGTACGCCATGCCGGACGGCATGTCGCTCCTCCCGTTCAGCCATTCGTTGAATTCCCATTCGAACCGTTTGCCGATGCTGTTCGCCTTCGCCAGATTTTCCAGCTCCGCCTTGGCGAAGTCCTTCCGCCCCGCCTTCATGAGCGCCGCGACGTAAAAGCCGCCGATAAACGGCCAAATGCCCCCGTTGTGGTACTGGTACTGCAAGTTCAGGTGCGCGTTCCTGTAGTACTCGCGCCAGTCCTTGTCGCCCGGCATGATCGGCGGATAGTTGGCCATGATCGGATAGGGCTTGTTCATGCCGGTCTGAACGAAGTGATTGACGATGGCGTCCGCCTTGGTCTCGTCCGCGATGCCGAACAGAATGGCCAGACTGTTGCCGAGCGCGTCGCAGTGGTGGCCGAAGTCCCGGAAGGCAGCGTAGGGCAAATAAAACTTGCCGAACCAGTACAGCTCGGTGCTCATCCGGATGATCCGCAGCCACTCCTGGCTGTAGCCCCTCTCGTTCACGATTCTCGTTTTTTCCTCGACGTCGCCCGGCCAGAGCAGCAGGTTCAGCTTGAATTTCACCTCTTCCGCGCGAAGGCGATATTCCACGCCGCTTTCCCCGCAAAGCTCCAGGATCTTGGCGTATTCGACCAACGATTTGTAATAGAGGACGTTGTCGTACAGAATGTTCCCTCTGTTCGCGTACAGGTCTCCCCAGTCGGCCGCCTCCTGAACCTCTAGCAGCCCGCAGTTGTTGCTGTCCTGGTATTCGAGCCAGAGCATCGCTTTTTTGATGCCTGCCAAGTGGCTTTTCAGAAACGGCAAGTCCTTGTAGCGCGAATAATAGACACTTTGGCCGATGATATACCACGGATTGCTGTCGACCGCGCCTTGGTTCGCCTCGATCGCCGGACGGTCGACGTCGACGGACAAGGGGATCATGCCCAGCTTCGATTGATACTTGGAGAGCGTTTCGAGCGTTATTTTAAAGGCATCTTGGAATGCCCTGTTTTCGACGAATGACGCGCCCAGAAACGTAATGATGCTGTCTCTGGCGTAAACCTGGTTGTATCCTTCGGATAAGGCGGACGCCTTGGCGCCGATCGCGTGCATGCACCGTTCTACGACCAGAACGGACTGTTGGTAAGCTTCGTCGAGCAGGTTCATAAGATCGATCCCTTTCTTCTCTATAGTGGTGTATAGCCGGTTCGGCCTTATTTGCCGATCCGATGCAGCGCAGGCAGGACCAGCTGCGGGTAATAGATGCCGCGCCGTTCCGCAAAATCGATGGTCGCGATTCCCGTGTGCTCGAACGCGAAGCTGCTGACCGGAAAGGCCCGGACGCCAAGCAGGAAGCCGAGCAGCACGCCGAGCGAGCCGCCGTGGGCGAACACGACCGCCGAGCGCGACTTGGCGTCCTCATCCGGCACGAAGCCGCCCATCCGGCTGTGCCAGCCGATCTCGCCTAACGCCTTCAGGAAAGGGGGGACGATCCTCGCGCACATGTCGTAATAGCCTTCGCCCATCTCGGTTTTCCACATTTCCTCCGCATAGCCGCCTCCCGCTTCGCGCTGCATCGCCTCGAAGGCGGTGCTCGGCAGCTTTTCCAGCTCGCGGTTGGGCATCCATTCGTGCATGAACGGCAGAATCCGGATATCCAGTTCTCTGCCGGCCAGGACGATCTCGGCGGTTTGCAGCGCCCGGCCATAGGGCGAAGAGAATGCATAATCGTAAATCTCGTCCTTTAAAGCCGCCGCCGTCTCCTCCGCCTGCAGCACGCCGCAGTCGTCCGACAGGCAGCCGGACACCGGGCGCTCGGGGCAGACGAACGGATCCCCCGCCATATGGCCGTGCCTGATCAATGTGAGTCGCATCGCTCTTCTCCTTCGCTCACGAATAAAGGCAATGAATGAAGGTTGTTGTCTCCACCCATTGCCTTCTCGCGCATAAGCCGGTTTGTTAGTTGCCTGCCAGCTGCTGCTCGTACTGCTTGTGCATCTTGGTCATGTATTCCTCGACCTGAACGGCGCCAGCGGCGTCAAGATCCTTCACGTACTTGTCGTACTCGGCCGCGGACTCGGCTTCGGTCTTGGCCAGGATGACGGAGTAGGCGTTCTCGTACAGCCGCTTGTCCACAGCTTGCTGCTTGGCGATCGTATCCGTATCCGCGCCGGCCATCAGATCTCCGAGCGTGGTGGCGTCGTACCAGTATGGCCCGAGCTCCTGGTCTCTTTGCTGCGCTCTCGTATTGTTCGTGGCGACCGGGTCGTCCTTCAGAATCCAATACGTGCCCCAGCTCGTCTTGCCCAGGTCGGAGCCGACCAATCTTGCGTAGTGGCCCATGCCCGTTTCCTTCTCGATGTTCACTTGCTTCTCGCCTGCCAGCCAGCGGTCCAGGTAGGACTTGACCAGCTGCGGCTTGCCGTCGACCATGTCCCACTGAATGCCTTGCGGACCGTTCATCGCCAGGAAGTTGCCTTCCTCCGTGGTGAGGTAGTTGAGCAGCTTCATCGCCGCTTCCGGATGTCTGGCTTTGTCGGTGATGACCAGCGCGCCGATGCCCTTCTTGCTGACCGAGAAGACGGCCGGCTTGTCGCCGCTCGGGAATTTGAACACGAAGTTTTGGAAGTACATTTTTTCGGCGTTCGGGAGCTTCGCGTCGGTGTACGTCTTCAATACGTCGTACGTTTGGTTCCAGCCGCCGATATGGGCCGCCACTCTTGCCGGGTAGAGCTTCGATTTTTGCCAGGTCGCATAGTCCTGCGTGAAGGCTTCCGGATCGATCAGGCCTTCGCGGTACAGCTTGTTGTAAAATTGGAGAACGTCCTTGCCCCAAGGCGCCTTCGGCCAGAACTTGATCGAATCGTCCTGTCCGACATACACTTTGGAATCTGCGGGAGAGCCGGCCATCGCGATCATGGCGTAGTAAGGCGATCCCCAGTTGCGGTTGAAGCCGCTAAGCGGGTACATCGTTTGGCCGTCGGCCGTTTTCGGATACTTCTCCTTGACCTGCTTCAGATAGTTGTATACGTCGTCCGACGTCTCCAGCTTGGGAGAACCGAGCGCTTCGTAAATATCCGTTCTGACCTGCAGGCTGTAGCCGTAGCCGGGAGGCGTGGCGCCTTCGGGCAGGTAGCTGTTGGTCAGGTGGTAGATGTTGCCGTCGCTTTGCTTCAGCATATTGAGGGCGGAGCCGTACTTCTTTTTGAGGTCGGGGCCGTATTGCTCAATCAGGTCGTTAAGCGGAATGGCGATCTTGTCCGCGATGACGCGGGTCGGATCCGACAGCATGATCATGTCCGGATAGTCGCCGCTGGCGAGCATCACGTTCAGCTTGTCTTGGCCGACGCCGGAGAATACGTCCCACTTCAGCTTGATGTTCAGCTTCTCTTCGATCTGCTTGGCGACGGGGTTGTTCTCCCAGAAGGGATCGCCGGTCGGGAAGCTCGGCGTGCCGCCGCCCGAGTTGACGATCGTCAGCGTGATCGGCGCTTCTTTCGTAGGCGCTGCCGAACTGCTGGCGGGCGGGCTTGCGCTGCTCGGACTGCTCGAGCCGCTCGGCTCGCTTGCGTTTTTTCCCCCGTTGTTGGCGCATGCCCCGAGCATCGCGACGCAGATCGCCGCGACGGCCATGGATTTGGCCGACTTCAAGTACCTTTTCATGTTTTTGCCTCTCCCTCTCAACTTGTTTTTATGAATAGTAGGCTATCGGTGGTTCCGATAAGCCTATCATCCTTTCACGGCACCTACGGTGAGTCCGCCTACGAAGTATTTCTGCAAGAAGGGATAGATCATGACGATCGGCACGGTCGTGATGGTGATCGTCGCCATCTTGATGACTTCCGGCGTGAGGATGGCGCCGGATTGCTCCAGCCTGGCCGCCTGGGTGGGGTCGGTCGACTGGATTTGCGTTTCCATCAATATTTTGACGAGCACGCCCTGCAGCGTCGAGAGCTCCTGGGAACCTGAAGTATACATGTACGTATCGAACCAGGTCGTCCACTGGGCGACGCCGATCATGAGCGCGATCGTGGCCAGTACGGGCGTCGACATCGGCAGGATGATGCTGCGCAGCGTCCTTAGTTCGGAAGCCCCGTCGATTCTCGCCGATTCGGCCAGAGACGGAGGCAGATCCTCGAAAAACTGGCGCATGACCATGACGTTCCAGACGCCGATCGCACCCGGGATGATGTAGACGAGAAAGTTATTGTACAGGTGCAGGTCCCGAATCAGCATGAACTCCGGGATCAACCCGCCCGAGAAGTACATCGTGATGATGAAGAAAAACAGGATCCATCGTCTGAAGATGAGCTCCCGATTGGAGAGCAGGTAAGCCAGGATCGCCGTGCAGACGACGCCGACGATCGTACCGAGCAGCGTACGGGCGATGCTGACGTAAGTCGAATGCACCAGGTTGCTTTCGTTAAAAATCGCGCGGTACGCTTCCAGCGAAAACTTCCGCGGCCAGAAGTAGATGCTGCCTCTCATGGCGTCCCTGCCTTCGTTGAAGGACACGACGAAGATATTCCAGAACGGATAGGCGGCGAGAAATCCGATCAACAGCAAGATGAAGCCGTTGACGATATAAAACAACCGTTCTCCTGATGTCACTCTCATCCAGGTTCCCCCATTGCTTTTAGACAGCGCCTAGAAGATGCCCGTCTTTAAAAATCTTCTGCAAAAGTAATTGCAGAGCACGATCAGCGCCAGGCCCACGACGCTCTTGAACAGGCCGACGGCCGCTCCGTAGGAGTATGCCGCTTGCTGCAGACCGTATTTCAGAACGTAGGTGTCGAGCACTTCGGAATGCTTCATGTTCATCGGATTTTGAAGGAAAAGCTGCTGGTCGAGGCCGGCGTTCAGGATATAGCCGAGCCCGAAGGTAAAGAGCAGAATGATCGTCGGCAGGATCGAGGGCAGCGTGATGTACAGAATCTGCCTGAACTTGCCCGCGCCGTCCATCATGGCGGATTCGTACAGCTGCTTGTCGATGGAAGCGATCGCCGCAATATAGATGATCGAATTCCAGCCGATGTTTTTCCATACGCTCAGGCTGGTGATTAGCGGCCAGAAGTGATCCGCTTCTCCCAGGAAGTTGATCGGCTTGTCGATCAGGTGCAGCCGGAGCAATAGAGAGTTCAGCGGCGCAAGCTCGTCGATGGAAAAGATCGTCATCGCCATGCCCGCCACGACGACCCACGAGATGAAGTGCGGCAGGTAAGAGACGGTTTGAATGACCTTCTTGTACGCCGCGTTCCTGACTTCGCAGATCATGATCGCGAACGCGATCGCCGCCACCGTGGAGAACACCAGGCCTAACGAACTGATGACGACCGTGTTGCGCAAGACGAAGGAGAAGTCGGGACTGTTAAAAAACGTCTTGAAGTACTTGAGACCGACCCAATCTCCGCCGAACGGCGTTCGATAGGAAAATTCACGGAAGGCGAGCAGTGAACCGTACATCGGTCCGTATTTAAAAATCACCATGAACAAGAGAAAGGGTACCAGCAAGAGCAGGTGGACTCTTTGTCTTTTCATCTTCCTTAGGACGCTCAACGAACTCCTCCCCTATCCCCGTTGTATCCCGGCCTCGCGTTCGCTTGCCGGCTTGCATACTTCAATTATGGTGGGCGGCCGCTTGGACTTCAATTTAAGGATTCATCGAACTCTATTGCGATTCGCATTCGTTTCTTCAATCCAAAATGCATAAATATAAACATAATCTATAGAAACAAAACTCTCTTTTTCGGCAAAATCCTACAAAGGACAAACGAGCAAAAAGCAGACTTCCCGAACATGGCCTATATCGCGCCACGATGGGAGTCTGCTGCGGAAGCTGCGCTATAAGATTGTTCAGTGCTGCGCATCGACGGAAAATTGAAGCTCGACGACCGTGCCGGGGTTGCCGGGATAGACGCGAATGCTGGCGCTCCTGTAGAAGAGGCGGAGGCGCATAAACGTGTTCGTGACGCCGTACCCGACCCTGTTGTCCGGCACTTCCCCGCGATTGAGCCGCTCGATATATTCGATAAAGCTATCCTTGACCCCCATGCCGTCGTCGCGGATCGTGATCGCGAAGCGCTCCTCCGTTTTGCGGATATCCACGACGATATGGATGATTTTCCCGTGGATGCGGCCGTGGACGATGCTGTTCTCGACGAACGGCTGGATCGTCATCTTGCTGATCGGCAGCTCTTCGAACGCGGGGTCCACGCGCACGTCCAGCCGGATCTGATCGCTGTGGCACAGGTTCTGCAGCGCGACGTAGTACTCGATCAGCTTGATCTCGGAGCCGATCGGGATAATGTCCCGGCCCTGGCTCAACACGATCTTGTAAAAGTCGCTCAGCAGGTCGATGATCGTGACGATTTTATTTTCGTTTTTGCCGAAGGCGATCCACCGGACAGCCGACAACAGGTTATACAGAAAATGCGGGTTCATCTGCATCTGCAAATATTTGATCTCGCTCTCTACCTTTTGCCGTTCCGTCTTCGTGATGTTTTCGGTCAGTCCTTCGATCCGAAGCGCCATGCTGCACAGCGTCTGATCGAGCGCGGCTACCTCGCGGATCCGGTTCGTGCCCGGCACGATATGCCGCTCGCCTTTTTCGACCGCCTTGATCTTATGCACCAGCTTCTCGATGCTTTGGGAGAATCGCTTGGAGAACAGGATCGCCAGCACGACGCCGATTAAAATGAAAAAGCACGTGCACAGCAACACATAATTGCCGATAGACCGCTTTTCCTTCTCCAGCTTATAGGCGTCGTAGAGAATGACCGACGTCAACGCATTGTTGACGGTACCGTGATACGTATAATAAAAGTCTTTTCCCTGCTTGATCTTCGCGAAGGTTTGCGCCGTTTGCGCGTTGCTTTCCACGTCGTCCAGCGTTTTTTTGTTGATCCATACGCTCGGGTTCGAGCTGAAGATGATGTCCCCTTCGCTCAGCAGGTAGATCAAGTACTTCGCGTCGCCGTCCGCTTTATACAGACTGCTGAGTCTGTCTTGATTCAATTCGATGGCCAGCACGCCGCCCGGCCGGTTGATATTGATGTATTTGAGCAATACGATCTTCGTGCCCGCGCCGTCCTCGTCGAACGTGACCCAGACGTCTTTGCCGCGGGCGTCGATCGCCTTTTTCATCAGGTCCTGCCGGCTGAAGCTCTCGATGCTCCTTACGTTTTTGCCGTCCGTGATGAGGTCCGGATCGATTTTATAGAGGGCGATGCTTTTAATATCGTTGTTCGTCGTCACGTAGTTTTCAAAAAGATTGTTGATGTCGATAAACTGCTGGAAAAGCGCATAATCGACGTTGCCTGATCTTTTGCCCAAAAAAAGTCTGGCGATCGTGCTGTCGGAGTAAAGGTTTCGGGCGGTGAGCTCGCAGTTTTTCATGATATTCTCGATGCCGTTCAGCGCCTGCGAAGTGGCGTAGCGCATGAATTCCTCGTTCTGGCTGTTCAGCGTCCGGTTCAATCTGCCGGAGATGATCGAGCTGATCGTGACGGAGCATACGAGGACGATCACGATATTGATGGCCAGCAGGATGTGAAAAAATTTAAAATCCATTTTTCTTAATGCGAGCTCCATTCTCCCTCATCACCCTCTATGCGCCGTGCCGTTCGTTACATATGCTTGTTCCGGTATTCCCCGGGCGTCATTTGAACGTAGTTTTTAAAGACGATGTTAAAGTAGGTGCTGTTCTCGTAGCCGACCTTCTCGCCTACCTCGTGGATTTTGTAACGCGTTTCCTTGAGCAGCTCCTTGGCCTTGCCGATCCGCAGGCGGGTCAGGTATTCCTGAATGCTGATCTCCATCTTCTCCTTGAACAGGATCCGAAGGTAGTTCGGACTCAAATAGACGCGGTCGGACAGATAGGTCAGCGTGATCGGCTCCCGGTACTCGCGATTCAGGATGTCTAATATTTCTTTGATGATGTAGTCGTCTTTATTAAGCCTTTTCCGGCCCATATAAGAGGATACGGAGACCAGGATTTTGCTCGTATACACGATCATATCGGGTATCGTCTTGGCATTAATGATGTTTTTGAAAATGTCGATCTCGTTTTCGGCGATTTTTTCGAAGCTCTCGTCCATGCCCGTCATCCGCTTGGACAGATTGGAGAACAGATAAATAAACAAGCTTTGCACGTAGTCGATATTTTTATTCGGTTCGACGAGCATGCACTGAATGAGACGGTTGGTCTCTTCCTCGTTGCTGTCTCCCTCGCATACCCGGTCGATCATTTGCGAGATGGCCGCCTTCGGATTCAGCGGCTCCGACCCGGACGAAGCGGCGGCCGCTTCCTTGTCGTCCGCATAATAGACGATTCGCCCGTAGCCCAGCTCGACCCTTTTTCTCGCTGCCGTCCGCGCTTGCTTGTAAGCCAGGTGCAGCTCGTCCAGATTGGCGAACAGATCGCTGACGCCGATGATGTACTTGTAGCTGTTTTCCTTGGACAAGCGTTCGATTTCCGCCTCGATCTCCCCGACTGCCTTGGCGCTCTCTTCGTCTCCGTTGACCAGCGTATGAAGGAGCGCGATGACGCCTTTGCCCGACTTCTTCAGAAAGATCGCGTTTTTAAAACGCTGGGCGCTCTCGAGTCCGTACAAAATGACGTTCAAAATGTTGGCATTTTCAAAAATGTCCGCATCCTCGCCGAAGTCGAACTCGATCAGGGCAAGCCTGTACATGCCGATCATTCTCAGCTTCAAGTCGTTCGCCTGCACGTAGATCGACCGGGAATCGTCGGCGCTTCGGCCCGACACGATCAGCTCTTCCAGAAACCTGGATTGCAGGTAGCGCAGGTTGTTGTTGAATTGCTCGATCATCTTGTTGTTCTCGACATGGGAGAGCTTCTCGTCGACGAGGATCGAGGTCGTCTTCTTGATGAGCGCGGTCAGCTCCTCCTGCTTGAGCGGCTTGATCAAGTAGCTGAACGCCCTGACCTCCATCGCTTCCTGCATGAGGCTGACGTCCTCATGCCCGCTGGAGAAGATGATCTTCACCTGCGGGCAAAATTGAATGATCTGCTTGGCCATCTCGATCCCGCTCATGCCGGGCATTTTAACGTCGCTAATAATAATATCGGGCATGAGCGCGCGCGCCTTTTCCAATCCGTCCAGCCCGTTGAACGCGGTCTCCACCTGCCGAATGCCAAGGATGTCCCAATTCATGTAGTTTTGCAAAGCATTCCGCTCAAAATCGTTGTCTTCGACGATCAGCAGTTTAATCATGGGCCCCGATTCCTTTTCGTTTGTCGTTCAATCGTTATGCCATTAAATATAACAAACAAATTTAAAAGGGATATAAAAATAATCGGAGGCCGGGACGTTCGAGCGTACCGGGCCGGGCTAGAAGCTAATCCGAAGGTCGACCTTGCTCAGCATCTCTTTGATTCGTCCCAATTCGAAGGCGGAGGCAGGCACCTCTCCAGGCGCATAACGGCGGTCCTCGTTAAAGTAGCCGAAGTACAAGTTTTTAAAGATGGCCTGCAGCTCCTCCAGCTCGAACAGCTTGACGATCCGCACCACGCCGTCGACCTCGATATGCACGTCGGCCGCGACGTCGATCCGGCAGTCGATTCGTTCCGAGAACGGCGTTTTTTCCGGCTGCCCGCCGATCCAGAACGCGCCTTCTGCCGGCTGTCCGTCCTTGGCTACGTGCACGGTCAGGTTCGACTTGAAGGCTTCGTTTTCGAACGGCTTGTTCCGGAAGTACACGGGATTCGTCATCGCGACGTTGCCTGCGCCGTCATAAACCTTCGCGAGCACGAAGCTGTCCCCGTCGACGCTCAGCGTTTCGATCGCTTCAAAACGGGCATCGTTCGCTTCGTATTCCTTCCAAACCTCGCCGCCCACGATGAGCTGAACCCGGCTTAGCGGCGCCTGATAGCAGGCGACGGCTTCGACGCGAAGGCGGAATGTCTCGCTTGCCGCGTACGGGAACACAGAGCCCGGGCCTTGGCCGTTCGCAAATAACTGGACGATCGGGCCGGTCGTGACAATGTTTCTGCCTGCCTTGACCGCGGTGCATAAAGCGTCGATATGGAACGAATCCGCATACGCATACGTCTTAAACCGGAGATGCTTCTGCGAGAGGGCATCGAACGTCAGATCCATCTCCGCGACGCCGGGCATGAAGTATCCCTGATTCAGCACCTCGTACCATAGCTTCTGGTAATGAACGTGATCCGCGTCGTAGCCCATAACGACCATCGCGTCGATCGATCGCGCCAGAATATCGAAGCCTAACGTCGTCGCGATATTCGTGATGAACTCGCCCTTGTGGTCCCACCAGCTCGTCGGATGCGCGGCTACCGCGACCGAGTTGTTCCCTCTTTCCTCGGCCAGCGCCTCGTACGGATACAAAATCTCGTAACTCGGCTCGTCGCCGATCTTGGTGAACAGCCAGGGATCCCAGGCACGGTCGTAATATTTGCTGAACGGGGGCTTCTGCTCGTAATTCATGAGGAACGTATGACCGTACCGGCATTTTACGATCTCGTTGCCGATGTCCATCGTAAAGTTTTCATTGTTCGAGGCTTCAAGGAGATCGCGGAATCTCTCCCGATACGGTACGTTTCCCCCTGAGAGCGGCGGCTCGCGATCTTCCAGCAGCGTCTCGGCGTCGTAAGGAGAGCCGGCAAAAAAGAAATGAAAGCCTTCGGCTTTCATGACGTCGGCGGCGCGCATAGGGTTGCAGCCGCTTCTCTCGTTCCTTGTAACGTGTGAATGCGCGTCAAACGCGTATAGGCCCAGACTTCTCGTATCGATGATCTCCTCCAGAACGAGATCCACCGCAACGTCCTCATTCAAGACGATCACCGATTCTCGCGCCGGCACGAACAGCTTGCCTTTTTGGCATTCGATCGCATAAGCGCCCGCTTCCACTTCGAATTCATGCCGTCCGCCGCTGTATACGGTCTCCGCTCGATCCCGGTCCGCGACCGAATCGTCCTCGCCGGTCAACGGATATAAGTCGATTTTACAAGGAATCGACTCTTTGTTTTTATCGCAGACTTGCACCTTTAATTTCATAAATTCAATCCTCCCATACCCTGGAGCTTACATCCATTATATAAGTTGGGAGAGGGGCCACCATTCAAATATCCATCGATGCGTATCGCTATCGTTCACTTTTTCTCGTGCCTGCATCGATAGAAATGAATATTTTCGATAAATAGCGAAAACGGCATGGACACGGTAAATAATAGCTTGCAGGTTACGTAACGTCACCCGATATACTTAGATTAAGCAGGATCAGCACGCCAGAAAGGAAGAAAGCCTTTGACCCATGAAGAGTATCTGACTACCGGCGAACTCGCCAGACGCACGGGGATCACGCTAAGAACGTTGAGATATTACGATCAGATCGGGCTCCTGTCGCCGCAAGAGCATCTGAAGGGCGACGCGCGCAAATACACGCTCCGCAACCTGGAACGCCTGCAGCGGATACAAACCTTGAAGTACGTAGGACTGCCGCTTGAAGAAATCAAAAACATTTTACATCAGGAATCCTTATCCGAGGCGGGAATGCGCCGTTCCCTGGAAGCACAGCTTGACGTCTTGCAGAAGAAGATCGCGCATGCGGAACATCTCGCGCACGCGATTCGCGAGACGCTGGGAACGTTGGGAAACGAAACCGATTGGGCGCATATCGAAGAACTGATTCGAGCCGCCCAAACGGAAGAAAACTGGGGCGAGCAATATCGGACGTCGACGCGTCTGCAATCCCGCATTCACCTCTACGACAAATTCAGCACGAATCCGCAAGGGTGGCATCGTTGGTTGTTCGATAAGCTGGAGCAGTCTCCGGATGCCCGCATACTCGAGGTCGGCTGCGGCGACGGGACCTTCTGGCAGCGCAACGCCGACCGGATTCCGGCGGGCTGGCGCGTGACGCTGACCGACCTGTCGAACGGCATGGTCGAGGCGGCACGCTCCCGGTTAGGCAACGAGCCCCGCTTCGTGTTTTTGCCGGCCGACGTCCAGCGACTTCCCTTTCACGAGGAACAATTCGACCTCGTGCTCGCCAACAACATGCTCTACCATGTCGCCGATCTCCCGCTTGCCGTGGAGGAAATCCATCGCGTCCTAAAGCCGGGGGGCTTGCTTTGCGCTTCTACCATGAGCACGCGGCATCTGCAAGAGCTGGAGGACATAGCCGTTTCCTTCGATCCTGATCTTCGTGTCCTGGACCAAGCCATATTCAGGTTCCATTTCGACAACGGGGCGGCCTATCTCGCCCCCTATTTTACCGAGCTTCGCTTGCTCCAATATCAGGACCAGCTGCTTGTCAACGAGGCGGAACCTCTCATTGAATATATGACCTCGACACCTATGAACGCGAGAGAAAAGCTGGTCGGCCCTTCCTTGGAGTACTTCCGCGACCATGTCGAGAAGTTGTTGGAACAAGCCGGAACCTTTCGTATGACCAAAGAAAACGGAATATTCACGGGGAGGAAACGTTCATGAACGCAACGAAGCCGCATCCGCAGGTGCGAATCGTCAAGGAAGAGCTGCTGTCGGACAACTGGTATGTGTTAAAGAAGGTCACGTTCGAATACGAGAAGGGCAACGGACAATGGGAGACCCAATCCCGCGAAGTATACGACCGCGGCAACGTCGCGACGATCCTGCTCTATAACCGAAAAAAACAAACGGTCGTGTTAACGCGGCAATTTCGCATGCCGACCTACAAGAACGGGAACCGGACGGGCCTGTTAATCGAAGCCTGTGCCGGGCTGCTCGACAAGGAGACGCCGGAAAGAAGCATTCTGCGGGAGACGGAGGAAGAAACGGGATATCGCATCAAGGGCGTGCAGAAGATCGGAGAGGCCTATATGTCGCCAGGCTCCGTGACGGAAATCCTGCACTTCTTCGTCGCGGAATACGATGACGATATGGCAATCGGTACGGGCGGCGGACTCGACGAGGAGCAGGAGAACATCGAGGTGATGGAGCTCCCTTACCGCCAAGCCTTGCAGATGGTCGAAAACGGAGAGATCCGCGACGCCAAGACGATCATGCTGCTTCAATACGCCCGGATTCATGGTCTTCTGCAGACGACGGCGGCTAAGTCGCTGCACGTTCTTATTGCCGGCCCCTACCGTTCGGGAACGAACGACGACCCTGCAAAAATACAAGAAAATATGAAGCGCATGAACGAGATCGCCTTGCAAGTGTATCAAGCCGGTCACCTGCCGGTGCTGGGAGAGTGGTACGCATTGCCTTTGATCGCTGCGGCGGGATCGCAAGCGCTCGGCGACGAGATTTTCACGCGCATCTTCCATCCCTCTTCGATTCGCTTGTTGGACCACTGCGATGCCGTGCTCCGAGTCGGGGGCGCATCTGCGGGGGCCGATGAAATGGTTCGCATCGCAAGAGAGAAAGGGCTGCTTGTTTATGAACGATTAGAGGAGCTTCCGCATTTATAATCCGGTGAAAGGAGCGTCCGGACCCATTCGCTGACGTCGGATTAGCCCGTCCAGCTTTTCCGACAGTCGCTGCAGGTCCGCGTTCACGATCCGGAAGGACCCGTTAAGCCGCTCTAACTCCATACGGATCTGTTCCATTTCTTCCATAATTCTTTCCAGTTGTTCGAGCGGCACCGGATGCTCCAAGAGGTCCCCCAATTCGATGATTTTCCATAGAAGATAAGCTACTTTCATCAGTTGTTCAGGCGCCTGGTACGCAAGCTCCGCATCCCTTTGTACAAGCGGCACCACATTGCTGGGTTTAGATTTCAATTCACGATGTGTCTCCTTGCCTGTTGCCGCGTTTTTTTCCATTCTGTCTATGCTCCCTTATTGAACGCTCGGAGACCCGCCAAGCATACAGACGCGCTATCCTCCTACAATAGAGGAATGTCGAAATCTCTACCAGATACGTACAGTCATCATGTATGACGTCGACACGAAAATGCGGGAGGCCGGACGAAAATAAATAGAAGACCCGTGGCGGATCACGCGTCTTCTCTGGTTATTCCAATGTTTATTGGACGATGGCGGGAGGTTTATCGCGGCTTATAGGCTTTTACGATCAAAAAATGAGGATTCGTTGCCAGACGATCAAACCACTTCGTATACCACTCCTGCGCCCCGGGTACATTTTTGAACGCCAGGCTTGGTTTTGGCTCGACGATTTGATCGATAATGAACGAAGCCGACGTTACGTTAAGAATCTCTTGAAGAGGTCTTCTGTAGAAAGTGACCTCGACAGGACCCATCGGTCAACCTCCTCGTACATTGGTATCAAGCAAATGTTGTTCAGCCTTATATTTAATGTGGTTATTCCTCTTTATAAGCAATCGCTGCATATACGACCGTAAAAAGATCACATCCGCCAATCTGCCAAGTCCCCCGCACGGTGAGGTGTAGTCAAAAATATCCGTCATCCATGTGCCGTCGGCAGTTGACTCAAAGATGTGCTCGTGCCTGAATCTCTTAAAAATGCCGCTTACCATCTCGTCTACAAACCGATAAGGAGGTTCAAACGCCGTGATCTTCGATGTAAGCTGTTGGCGAACGAGAAAGTGGGTCGCCTCCCATGTAACAGTCTCCCCAAGCTCCATAAGACCGCTTGTTCGCCCCCTAATGGCAACTTCCCCTGTATGTGAAGTTGATTCCATATGGACATCTATGCTCCGCGACAAGTCAAAGCATATCTGAATGGGGGCATGGATTAGCGTGGTTAAACGAATAATGGGCATGACTCATATCACCATACTTTTTAGAATTGACCAGTAAAAAGAAGACCCGTGACAGGATCAAGGATCTTCGGAAATATGAAAGTTATGGAGCGGGAGAATAATAAGGGTAAGAGTAACCCGTAAAAACAAATCCTTTCCGCTCCAATATGGGACGCGATGCCGCACTCGCATCCACCATTAAAGTTCGGAATCCGCGTTCCCATGCCAACCGGGCGCGCGCAGCTAAAAGAGCGGCGTAATAACCGCGGCCACGGAATTCCGCATGCGTCGCGCCTCCGAACAGACTGCAGAACGAAGTACCTTCATGCAGATACATCCAGCCGACCGATACCGTTTGCCCGTTCTCTTCTGCAACGAAGACGGCCATCTGATCGGCGTAAGCGGCCAGTTCTTCTTTCAGTCGCACACCCAATTCGGCATGGGATTCCTGCCATACGGCATTTTCTAAACGAACTACAGCATCTATTTCTTGCGGCTTGGCGATACGGCGTACAAACGAAGATGCGCCAATACGCAATAACTCATGGTCGTCCCGCAACGGCAAAATCATGAGGGCTTCCGCTTCTCCCTGCTCAAACCCTTTGGCGATCAGGCGCTCTCTTAGATCAGGAGGACTGTCGAAATCGTACATTTTCCACTCGAACGCTTTGCCGGTCTGCCGAAAATATCGCAGTTGTTCATCGATAACATCATCCGCATTGGCCGCATCGAGCTCGGAGTAGACAACGAGGTTATCTCCGCCATTAGACGATAAGCAACGAATCACGGGACCGGCCGCCTCGTTATAGAGTCCCGGATAAACCGCCTTTTTTCGCATCTCTTCGTTAAACAGAACAATCAAAGGGTCTCGATTCAGATTGATTCTCCTCCTTCCCGTTAATCCGTCAGAACAGAAACATGGATGCTTAACGCATCTCGAACAATGAGGCCGGTTCAAGCTTCTCGTTCAACCATGCTTCTCCCTCGACGAATAAGCTTTTTTGCACTTTGATAATCCCGCTCCGCTTGGCCAGCCGGTTCATTTGGTTTTGCATCAGCCTGGAGTTGCACAGGACGACGACTTGCTCGCAATGAGGCAGGAACCACCGCTGGAGCTCCTCCCATTTCTCTCTGACCTCCTGTTGGAACACAATCGGTTGCCCGTGAACGATCATCTTTCGATTGTCGACCAGCAATTTGACTTTGCCGGACGCAAGCCGCAGACAGGCGTTTTTCAGATCCGCGGAGATTTGTATAATCTCATCTGAGCTGATCGCGCCGGTTACTTGCCAAGCGATGAGATTGTCCGCTGTCTCGACACGATAATTGAAGCGATCCTGGAATGGCCGCTCCAGCTCTTTTTTGAGAGAAGCCGCATGCAGGGAGAAGCGCTCGTGATCAAAAAAATAGCCGATGTCGACATCCAGCGTATTGCAAATCAGTTCGATGTTTTTGAGCGAAATATTGCGAACGCCGCGCTCTACGCCGCCGATGTAGGTGCGGTCTAATCCCGAGCGGGCGGCGAGCGTGTCCTGCGACATGTTCGATCTAAGCCGCAGCTCTTTTAATCGCAAGCCAAAGTCATCTAACACACTCATCGGACAACATCCTTCATTGCGATTTCCCAAGCGCTACCTCCATCATAATCGACGCTTGCCGGTTCGCATACCACTTCTCTACACACGCTTTGATTTTGTCCGGATCGTCAAGCTCCAGCGCATCCTTCAACAGCTCTTGCGCTTCGCGCCGATCGATCCGCGAGATGAGTTCGCGCGTGGCCAATATGGACCCGCCGCTCACGCTGAATTTTTGCAATCCCATCCCTAGCAACAGCGGAATCGCCAGCGGCTGCCCCGCCATTTCCCCGCACATGCCCACCGGTATCCGCTCGGCGACGGCGGCTTGAATGACGTTATAGATCAGCCTCAATACGGCCGGCTCCAAGCCGTTATTCATATGCATAACCTTCGCGTTCATGCGGTCGGCCGCCATCGTATATTGAACGAGATCGTTCGTTCCGATACTGAAGAAATCGACAACCTTGGCAAAGCGGTCGGCCAGGATCGCCGCGGCCGGCACCTCGATCATGATGCCGATCGGAACGGCGCGGTCGAACGGTACTCCTTGTTCTGCGAGTTCCCTTTTTGCTGCCTCCACCGCCTCCATCGCGCGGCTTAACTCCTGCATCGTCGAGATCATAGGGAACATGATGCTGATGTTTCCCAGGGCGCTTGCGCGCAGGATCGCGCGAAGCTGCGTTTTAAAGAGGTCCATCTTCTCCAAGCTGATCCGAATGGCCCGGAATCCGAGAAACGGGTTTTGTTCTTTGGGCAAATTCAGCGCAGGCAGTTCCTTGTCTCCGCCAATATCCATCGTTCGGATGACAACGGGAGCTTCGGGGCCGATCGCCTGTACGATGTCCCGATAGACCTCAAACTGCTCGTCTTCGTCCGGCAGATCGTTGCGCTCCATGAACAGAAACTCGGTCCGGAACAAGCCAATGCCTTCGGCTCCGCAATCGGCGGCGGACGAAGCCTCCTTGACCGACCCGATATTCGCCGTCAATTCAACAAGGTGACCGTCGCTCGTTCGCGTCGGTCGATTCCCAAACGCGCGCAGCTCGTTCAACCGGCGAAGATACCGTTCCCTTAACTCGCCATACGACGCAAGATCCTCTTCGGACGGGTCCACTATCACTTTTCCTTCGACGCCGTCCACAATAATCGTCTGGCCTTCCTCGATCCGCTCCAGATTCGTGACGGCTCCGATGACGGCGGGCAGCCCCAGGGAACGGGCGATAATCGCAGTGTGCGAGGTCGCCCCTCCCAGCGATGTGGCGAATCCGACGACAACCTCGTTATCCAGCTGCGCGATGTAAGTAGGCAGCAAATCTTCGGCGATCAGAATCTCCCGCTCGCTGCCCGGCGCAGCCCGCTCCTCCTGTTTATTCGATAAACAGCGGCAGATGCGATCGCCGATATCCCGAATGTCCGCGCTGCGCAATTGAAGATAGGGATCGTCCAATCGGCTCAATCTGGAGGCAATGTCTTCCGCGGCCTCACGAACGGCAAATTCGGCCTGAAAATAATCGTCTGCGATTTTTGACCGGATTAATGATGTCAGTTCTTCATCGCGTATCAAATACAGATGGCCCTCGAAAATTTCCGCTTCTTGTTCCCGGCCGTCGCCGATCCACTTCGCATGCAATCGGGAAAGCTCATCCGCGGCGCGCGCTAACGCCGCTTCGAGCCGTTCAAGCTCCCCCGCTACAGTAGACGGATCGATCTTGGCGACGGGCTGATGCGAGACCTCCTCGCGAATGATGCGCGCTTTGCCTATTGCGTATCCCGCGGAAGCGGGGACGCCCTGCAGAATCATGGCTGCACCTTCTTGGCTGGATTCTCTTCGATCGGCGATGCAAGCAGGTCGCCGATCGTCTTCATCGCTTCCGCCTCCCCTTCTCCTTCGGCGATCAAAGTTACCGTATCGCCGAATTTGATGCCCGCCGAAAGGACGCCGACCAGACTCTTCGCATTAAATTGGACGCCCTCCTTCTCGATTTGAATCGTGCAATTAAACTGCGAAGCCGACGCGACCACGGCTTTGGCCGGGCGTACGTGAAGACCGAGCAAATTTTGAATGACGAATTGTTTTTGCATCTCTATCCATTCCATCCCTTCCTGTCTGGCGCGGTTATCTTTCTGTCTCAAAAGCAAGCAAACCCATCTCGCCGACATTGACCGCACCGTAATGGCATTCCGGGTCTGCGGCCAGCAAATGTTCGTTAACGATGACGACCGGCGTAACGGCCGAATATCCTTCGCTTCTCAGCAAGCCGAGATCGAATTCGATCAATACCTGACCGGCCACCACCCGGTCTCCGGTCTTGACCCGCGCGCTGAAGCCTCTGCCCCGCAGGCTAACCGTATTGATGCCGATATGGATCAAAATCTGCACGCCGGATGCGTGCTCCAGGATAACGGCATGAGCGGTATCGATGACATGCACCACCGTTCCGGACAAGGGCGAGATTAATCTCCCGGACGAAGGGAGAATAGCAAGCCCTTTCCCGATATGTCCCTGCGAGAATGCCGCATCGGGAACTTCGGAGAGGGGCACGGATTGCCCGCTTAGCGGAGCAAGCAGCGTTATTTTCTGGCGATTTGTTTTGGGCTTCAGCCATTTGGACAGCATGTTGGCCTTCCTCCTGCTCTTTTATGGGGTAGACGACAAGGCCTGAAACAAACGATACAAGTGCATGACCATATAGCCGATCTCGTCTTCCGGAATTTTCGTATGAAGCTGTTCCTGCATCAACTTGCTCAATTCCACAGCCAGCGCATACTCCTGACGCCTCGTCTTTTTGATCTCCCGCATAAAAGGATTGGGCGTCGTCTTCCGGTTCACGATTCTTTCGATCATGTAGCGGAAGTGAGCGATGAGCCGGGCATAATCCGTCCCTTCCCGGGGAATCCGGATCCGGCCACGCTGCTCGATGGCGGCTACGAGACTATTGATTAAATGGGTATATTTAATAATTTGTCCGACGGACACGTCGGCGATGCCGGAGTGAATATGATAGGACAAAAACCCGATCTCATCCTCCGGAATGTCGACGCGATAAGTTTCGCGGATCATGGCTGCAGCTTCGCAGGCAATTTCATACTCCCTCGTAAAAATCATTTTCGTTTCATACAAAAAGGGGTTTACGATGTCCATGCCGTTCTTCAGTCGATAGACAGCGAAATGGATATGGCTCGGCAGGGCCAGGTAGAGCTTGTAGTTCATCTGGCGCTCAAAACGCTCGGCCGCCAACTCGATGATCCGCTCGGAAATCCGGATCGCCTCTGCGGGTATGCCTTCAAGAAGCGTCTGATAGTCCTTCATCTGATCCCGATCGTCCAGACGAAACCGCTTCTCGATTCGGGGATCGTCTGCAAGCAGCGGAGAAGCGTCTTTGGAAGCGAAGCCGATTCCTTTGCCCAGCAGAACCAGCTCCTGGCCGGTCGCTTCATCCAAAACTAGTAACACGTTGTTTCCAATGACGCGTTCGATTTTCAGGCGGCCCCCGGAACCCATCGATCATCCCTCACTTTAGCTCATCGTTGATAGCGAAGCTCGCCCCCGACCATGCTCCATACCACGCCATACGATTCGTCCAGGAGCACCAGATCCGCGTCGCAGTCCGGCTCGATTCGACCTTTGCCTGATAATCCCAATACGTCGGCGGGCGTTCTCGTCGCCATGGCGACCGCCTCGCAAAGCGGTACGCCCAATTCAACGGTATTGCGCAAGGCCAAGTTCATGGTCACCGTACTGGAGGCCAGCGTTCCGTCCTGCAGCCTGGCCACGCCGTCCTCCACGCGGGTTTGATGGCCGCCGAACAGATAAGTGCCGTCTCCCATCCCCATCGCCTGCAGCGCATCCGTGATCAGGACGACGCCTTCAGGCCCTTTCAGCCGATACATGAGCCGCACGATCGCCGGATGCAGATGGACGCCGTCCACGATCGCTTGCAAACTTACCTTGTCCTCCTCAAAAGCGGCCACGATCACCCCCGGATCCCGGTGATGGATCGGACGCATGCCGTTGAAGCAATGCGTAATATGGCTCGCTCCTGCGGCAAATGCCGTTTTGGCCTGCTCATAGGTAGCGTCGGAATGGGCAACCGCGACGACAATGCCTTTGGCGACCAGCCTCTCGATCATTTCCAGCCCGCCAGGCAGCTCGGGCGCCAGCGTTACCATTTTTAATTGGTCACCGGTAGTCGCGAGGATCGTCTCCAGCTCATTCAGGTCGGGATGGCGTAAATACGCCTCGTTTTGCATCCCTTTGCGCTTCGGATGAAGGTAAGGCCCTTCCATATGGATGCCCGCAATCGCCGCGCCGGGCTCGCGTCCGGCTACCTCCCCTACGCTTTTGGCCATTCCGAGGAATTGCTCCAGCGTAGAGCTGACGGAGGTGGCCAGGAAGGAGGTACAGCCCGTCTCCACGCACGCCCGGGATACTTCCTCCACGCTTCGGGTCGAACCGTCCATCATATCGAAGCCCTTGGCGCCGTGTATATGCACGTCGATCATCCCGGGAATGAGCAGCTGTCCTTGACCGTCCAGATGCTGCAGGGCGGAAGAAGCTGCGCCGCCTTCCATTTTTTCCGAAATGCCGACGATTTTTCCGTCCTCGATCAGCACCTCCGCGTCTTCGACGATTCGGTCGCGCAGGACGGCCCTCACATTCGAAATCAGCCATGTCGTCATTTTCGTTTCCTCTCCTTCATCTTGGGCGCTATATGATTTTTTTGATTTCATCCTTCAACATTTCGGACTGCACGCCGAACACAATTTGCACGGCGCCCTGCCCCAGCCGCATCACGCCGCTTGCTCCCAGTCCCTTTAGCTTGCGGTCGTCGACGGCCTTCTCGTCCTTCACCACAAGGCGCAGCCGCGTAATGCAGGCATCGATCGCATGAAGGTTGTCCGCCCCGCCCACGGAAGCCAATACGTCGACCGCTTTAGCCTGCAAACTTCCCGCGGCCGTATCCCGCGGTTCGGATTGTTCCTCGGCGTTCTCGCGTCCGGGCGTCTTCAAGTCGAATTTTACGATGATAAAGCGGAACATCGCATAATACACCAGTCCGAAAGCGATTCCGACGGGCAGGATAAGAATCGGCTTTGTGCCGAGCGGGAAATTGATGAGGTAATCGATCAGCCCTTGGGAGAATCCCGCTCCGAGCTTCACGCCCAGGGCTGCCATAATAAGTCCGCTGACCCCGGTCAGGATGGCATGGATCACGAACAAAAACGGTGCTGCAAACATAAAGGCAAACTCGATGGGCTCCGTAATCCCAGTGAGGAAGGACACGAGTGCGGCCCCTCCGAAGACGGAAGCGATATCTTTCCTTCGCTCCGGCCTGGCCGTGTGAATAATCGCCAATGCGGCGCCCGGGAGCGCAAACATCATGATCGGGAAGAAACCCGTAATAAACATGCCTGCCGTCTTGTCGCCGGCAAAGAACCGCGTCAGATCGCCATGGACGACATTGCCAGCCGCATCCGTATAGGAGCCGATTTGAAACCATGCAATGGAGTTCAGAATATGATGGAGACCGAATGGAATGAGCAGACGGTTCGAAGTCAAATAGATCATGGATCCGATGCCGCCCAAATCGACGACCCATCTGCCGAAGACGTCCAGGCCTTGTTGAATCGGGATCCAGATGACGCCCAATACGAGACCGACGATCACCATGACGAACGAAGTCACGATGGGCACGAACCGTTTGCCGCTGAAAAATCCGAGCCAGTCGGGCAGCTTGATTTTGTGATACCGGGCGTACAGGAAGGCGGATACAAGACCTGCTACAATACCGCCGATCACCCCCATATTAATATCGGCATCTTCGCCAACGAATGAGAAAGCTACAGGCACGGCCTTTAGTACATTCGCCAGCACTTGATAAGCAATGACCGCCGCCAGCGCGGCGACGGCGTCCCCCGCTAGTCCGATCGCCACGCCGATGGCGAAGATCAGCGGAAGATTCCCGAAGATCGCCGAGCCTCCGGCATTAAGGAATGGCGCAAGATAATGGTTCAACCATCCCCCGACATTGCTGCCCAGACCCAGATCCTTGACGTAGTCGATATTTCCGAACCTCAGCAAGAGCGAAGCTGCAGGCAATGAAGCGATGGGAAGCATAAGGGCCTTTCCGATTTTCTGCAAAAACACCAGCACGTTCTTTCATCCCCTTTCCCCGATCTGTCATCCGATTTCTCTATCTTGTTCGTGTCTTCGGCCTCGTGCCGACACGGATCTCCAGCGTCCCCTCTCTCATCAATCCCCCATGCAGGAAACAAAAAAAGCCAAAGACCCAAATCCCCCGGAGGAGATTCGATCCTTGGCTCATGCCCGTAAAACGGTAACACGCCGATGCGTTTATAATTAATATTACTATATCTTATCTCATTTAACGTAGTCAATACAATTTTGGATCGCACTTGTTATCTTTCCGATCTACTTGCCAAGATTGAAGTTCGTCACTTGCAGCGAATTCGTGCCCTGGAAAGCGTTAAAGTTCCAGTCCCTCACAACGTTGTTTTTTACGGTTATGCCCGCAAAATAACCGGCGGACGCGGCAGGAGCCTTAAATGTCGTTTTGGAAAGCACTTTAAAATTTTCGTCTATGGCTTGAATGGAAAAAGGATCGCTGTATTCGCGAGCGTAGAATCTTCCGCTGTCATAAAATGAAATCCCCCGATAGATCCAATCGTATCCCCGCGCATCGTATTGCATGTCTTTTTTCTTGATATTGAAGACGGTTGTAACGGTCGGGCTGGCGAAAATAAGACGGTCTCGTTTGGAGGTCAAAACGAATTCCGAGCCGATGTTGTGTTTGATCTTATTTTTTGGATCGTCTATCTTTAAAGGCTTCGAAAGCTCACCCTCAAAGACAATCTCGTATTTCCCCTTTTCAGTTTCATAGATGACGCCTGAACGGTCGTTCGTTTCGATCGGGAAAAACTTCCTCGTCGTGGCATAGGAACTTGCAGGCTTATCCCAGACATGCAGCGTTTTTTGGCTAGTGAGCTGACCATCTTCCAGATTAATCGTTGCGACTTGAAGGCTCTTTTTATCGCCGAAAAAAATATAGTTGTTCGCGAAAACGATCGTTTTCGATGGACTGTCGCCGGCTTTACTAAAGGTAAGCACCTCTTTCCCGCGGAAGAGCCACTTATTATTTTTCGCCACGCTCATATAGATATGCTGACCGTCGGGCGAGTATATTTTCGACCAGGTCACGATGGTGTAGTCGCCTTTTTCCTGTACTTTTAACTCCGTGTTATTCTCTTGGAACGTCCGCTCGGGATCAAAAGGCGCCCCGCCGAACTGACGGCTTGTCGAAGAGGACTTGATAACCGCGGATTGAGCCGCATATCCATTGGCGCTTGCCGCTAACGAAATAAAGAAACAGATCAATAGCAGTATCAGGGTTCTTGGACGGGTCTTCATGCGTTTCTTCTCCTTCACGTCTAATAGCGACTTGCCAAATCCCTCAAAGCCTCCTGTACGTCCCCTTGGAAGCATCCGCCATGGTAACAGATCAGCGTATCGATCTCATAAGACATGAGCCGTCGCACCGATGCGACCGCTTCTTCCAAGTCTAGGGTGTACTGCGGATTGGCAATGCGAAGCTCGCCTTCTTCGATCACGACGGCATCGCCCGCGATCATCGTCCTGCTAGCAGGCAAATAGAGCGAGATATGGCCCGACATATGACCGGGCGTATGAACGACCTCGACGCCGCCGCACCACGGCAGCACATCGCCATGACGAACCTGGCGATCGACCGCCGCCTTCTCGACGGATGCGAGCAACGCGATGAATTGCTCTGCCCCGGGCACCGCCTCCCGAGGCAGTTCATGCAGCGTCGATTCTGCTTGGGCTTGTCGTTGAGACTTAAGCGTCCCCTCGAGATAAGGAGCTTCGATTTCATGCGCGATAATGTCGGCGTTAGGCAACATTCGCTTTAATGCCCCGAGCGACCCGATGTGGTCGATGTCATGATGCGTCGCTATGATCTTCGTAATGCGTTCCAACGTGAATCCGGCGTCCGCCACCGCTTGTGCAAGCTGGGGAATGGAATCCGGGTACCCGCAATCGACAAGAATACATTCATTGCCGTCCTGCAGTAATACAGGTGTAATCATTTGACTCGCGCCGTAAGTGATTACTTCAATCGACAATAGGTGACAGCCGTGCATGATTTTCCCTCCTGAATTTTGATTCATCTTTGTCTGTAGTTAATGATAGATAGAGCGAAAACAATCATACGCAACGCCAAGCGCAGCGAACTCCTTCCGTTAAAATAACCGCTGGCGAGTGTCGACCTCGCCAGCGGCTCTCTGTCATTGACGCCGTTCATTCTTTACGGGGTCTTAGCGGTCCAACAAACGACCTTTCACGAGCAAATAATTCACGTCTTCCCCGATCGCTCCGTTCTGGATGCTCTCCGTGACGATACCGTCCTTTTTGACGGCCGGCCTTTCCCGCTTCGGGTTCAGGAACTGAACGCCCGCGTCGGTGACAAGGTAAGCGGCTACGTCTGCCTCGCCCTTCGGCACATCGGTACCCGTGATGTTCTTGGCTTTAATCGTGAAGCTGTCCTTTTTATCGTCGTACGTGTAGGAGACGGGCGCAAACGCGTTGTTGCTCGCAATTTTGCCCGGAGGCGTGACCATCGCACCGGTCTCGGTGTCTTCGAGCGCGTATTTGATCATATCGGTCTGCATGAGGTTATCGCCCGTCATCGAATAAATCTTGGTCTTCGGATCGATGCTGCTCTTGATGCCGAGATGTTTGGACAGCACGCTGACCGGGATAAAGATCGAACCCTTGTCCAATACCGGCACGGTATCCATCTGAGCGGAACTGCCGTCGACCGTGACCGTCTTGGAGCCGATCGTAAATTGAACCGTCTTGCCGTTTAGAACGATGGTCGCCTTTTTGGCCTTGGCCTCATAGCCCACCTTGGCGCCGACTAACTCGCTGATCGAGCGCAGCGGGATCATGATGCGCGACTGCTTGTCCACATACGGCGCCTTCGGCGACGTGTAAAGCACGTAATAATCATTGATCTTAAGCAGAGCCGGATACGTTTTGGCCGCCGCCTGAGCCGGTTTCGATTGAATGCCCGCAGCGCTTCCTACCGCCAACAACGCCGCAAGTCCGAGTGTCAAGAGCTTCGTTTTCTTTTTCACGATGATACCTCCCATGATGAATTTCAACTCTTAGACGTACCTGCATATTAAAATGTTCCATATTTTAAAATATTTTCTTTTCCTATATACTGAATCAAAACGTTGTGCGACATCGTTTTTTTAAGTACCTTAATCGTACTGAGCAAGGCAGAAAAAGGTCAACGGACTATAAGTATCATTAGGCAGATTCGCAAACTTTTCATATCAATAATTAGCGAGGTTGATGATCGTGAGGCATTTTCTTTCCATCCTGCTAGTGATCGCTACAATTGCCGGGATTGCGTTCATGTGGTCAATTTTCGCGGCGTTTTTAAAGGAAGCGAATATCCCCGACATTAACGAATCGGAATATCGGCAGCTGCAGAAAGGAATGACCCTAGAAGATGTGACCGAAGTGGTCGGCAAGAAGCCGGAGCTGCTCTCCCAGCGCAATATTCACAACACGCGGTATCAGGTATTTTTGTATAAAGAACGGTTTCGTCTCTTTAAAGAAGAGGCGAGCGTCCATCTCTACTTCTTCTCGGGACGTCTGATTCTGGTTAATCTGAACGGCAGTTTCTAGGGCGATTGGGTTCTGTCCAAGCCCATGAAGAAGCCTGCGGCACCATATCCGGTCCGCAGGCTTTTCGTTTCTTAATGCTTTATCAGCAGGCCAAGCGCGTCGAGCTTCCGCGCGATCACCGCCGCCGCTTCCGCCCTTGTGGCGGTCGAAGCCGGCTTCAGCAGCCCGCCGCTCCCCCGAAGCGTGCCGCTCTCGACTTCGTAAGCGACCGCTTCGCGGGCCCACGCGGACACCTTGGAGCCGTCCCGATATTGGCTCAGCGGAGCCGTGTCCGGATTTGCGGCGCCGCCAGGAACGCTCGCGCGGTAGAGCATAACGGCCATTTCTTCGCGCGTAATCGAGTCGTTCGGTCTGAACTTGCCGCCGTTGCCGACGACGATACCCGCCGCTCTCGCCCGGGCGACCGCTTCGGCATACCAGGCATCCGCCGGTACGTCGTCGAACGATCCGGATGCCGCGGACGGATTCGCATCGATGAGCGAAGCAAGCAGCTTCACGAACTCGGCGCGCGTGACGCTGCCGTTCGGGCGGAACGTTCCGCCCGGATCGCCGGTCACGATGCCATGGGCGGCCAGCGCTTCGATATCGGCGCGTCCCCAATGGGCATTCAGATCGCTGAAGCTGTACTCGGCGATCAGGACCGCATACACGCCCGGCTGAGCCGTCGCAAGCTCCACGGCGCCTCCTCCTGCGTCTACGATGCCGCCCGCATAACGCCAGACGGCGCTCGCTTGGTCCAGCCGATAGACGCCCAGCTTGCGCGGATCGCCCGAGCCGAGCGCGGCCTTGTCGTACGTCAGCGACAGCCGTCCCGGCTTCGCCAGCGCGCCGCCGTTGTCGAGCTTCCACTCATATGCATCCGACAGCAGGCGCAGCCGCTTGTCGCTCGGCTTTGCAGGGTCGGCGATGCGCAAGGCCGTCAGCTTGCGCGCGGTTCCGGCGCTGCCCGCCGGCAGCTCGAATCGAAGCTTGCCGTCGAACAGGCTGAAGGATGCCGCCTCTGTGCCGAGCGCCGCGTCATCGGCATCCGGGTCGCCGACAGGGCCGGTCGGGCCGTTAGGACCGGTTGGGCCTGGGCCTGGCGGGTCCGTCGGGCCCGGCGGTTCTGTCGGGCCCGGCGGGTCTGTCGGGCCCGGCGGGTCTGTCGGGCCCGGCGGTTCTGTCGGGCCCGGCGGATCTGTTGGGCCCGGCGGATCTGTTGGGCCGCCTCCGCCATTCCTCGTCATAATGACCAGCGTTTCCGCAGTGGAGGCATTGCCGTTCGCGTCGACCGTCCAATGACGAATCTCGTATTTGGTGGACGGGGCCAACCCCGTTATCGCGTACCGGCCTACGCCTTTCTTCACTTCGGCGGGTTCGCCTTCGAACGGCTGCCCTGCCTTCGTCCATTGCAGCCTCACGGCGGCAAGATCCGGATCCTCCGGGTCGCTCCAGGTCAATTCCACTCCTGTGGAGGCGAGCTCCGCAGCCAGCTCCCGAATACCGTCAGGGGGCGTCCTATCCGGTCCGACGTTCCCCGGACTGCCCGTGCCTGCGGTGATTTCCGCCGTACTATAGTTGCCCGCCGCATCGTAAGCGCGAAGCTGGAATACATATTTCGTCGATTCGTTCAGCCCCTCGATCAGCGCGTATGACTGCCCGTCTGGAATCTCGAACGTCGTCCCCTCGCCCGAAACGGCTTGCTCCTTGTAGCGCAATTCTACCTTCGCAAGCTCCGGATCCCTGGGCAACCGCCAGGTCAGCAGCGCCCGCTCCGCGTCGGCTTCAGCCCGCAGCCCTTCAACCCGGACCGGCGGCGCCGTATCCTCGGCGGTCACGGTAACTTCGGCTTCGTAGCGCTCGCCCATCGGCACGCCGGCGTACGATTGCAGCGCCGCCTCCGCCGTCACGCGATAGACCGCGCCAATCGCCAGCGGCTCGTCCGGCGTAAACCGGAGCCTTGCGGAAGCCTGCGTCCCGTTTGCGTCGACCGGCTCCAGCGCCTGCCATTCGCCCGCCGCTTCCTCGCCCGAGTCCGCAGATACGACCGCCAGCAGACCGCTCTCCGCCGCGTCGATTCGCACGGGACGGTCGAACAGCAGCTCGATTCCCTCCCCGCCCGGCGCGGCCGATACCTTGATCGGCTTCGCCGGAAGCGTGGATATCATCGCGATGTTGACGTCGAAGTGCGGCGGCAGCACGACGAGCTCCTCGCTCTCGGCCGGCAGATAGCCTTCCTTTTCGTAGAGCACCTTCCATTTGCCTTCCGGCACATCCCAGGCATAGCGCCCCTGCGGATCGGTATATAGCGGATTCGCCTGCCCGTAGGGTCCGGCATCCCAGACGTTCCAGCGCTTCGCCGCCTCATCCCAGCGCAGCACGGTCGTTTTAACGCCTTCGATCCGGTTGTCTTCCGTCACCTCGTACGCATACCCGCTAGGATCGTAGATCCACTCCGGATCGGCAAGCGGCTTCTTCGGCTTCTTCTCGATCTCGCATATCTCGTTTACGTTCGCATCCAGCTTGGCGATAGAACCCGCCACTGAAGCGTCCAGCACCTTGCCCATCATATTCGTCGCGAGGAACAGACCGACCGTGCTCAACCCGAACGTGGCGGGACCGAATACCGCGCCGGCGACCATCATGCCTGCCTTCAGCAGCTCCGCAACGATAAGCTTGTTCCGGATGTTCATGACCCAATCCAGATAAATCGGGACAAGCTCGGGACGGCAGTTCAACGCGATCTTGTCCATCAGCTTCTCGAGATCCGCCAGCGTGTCGTTGACGCCCATCCCGTCGACCAAGCTATAGGCGGCGTCGATCGTTTTCCACGTATTTTCGCCGGCTGCCGAACGCATCGCGAGATTCACGGTCACTTTGACTGCCTGCATCGCGTTGGCAACCGACAGCGCGCCGACCTCTCCTTTCGAAGCTTTGCCGGACGATGGCATGGGAACGGCGTTCAGCTCCGCCGCCGCCATCAGATCCGCGATCGCTCTTCTCGCATCCAGCCCGTGACCGAACCGGTCGGCCGGCAGGTAACCCGTCAACTCGGCACGCAGCACCCCGTTGCTGAAGTCCACGCTGTTCGTAAAGCCGTAGAGGGGGATGCCCGTACGCTCGGCCTGATCCAGGTCGGCCTGGGTCGGCGTATACTTCATCTCCTCCAGCGTCGCATGAATATCCATTCGCGCGTCACCGTTCGGATTCGGGAGCGTGCCGTTGTACGAAGCCGACTGCTTCGTCCCGTTATTCTGTCGCGGCGAGATGGAGATGTCGCCGGTCACGGCGTCCCTGAAGCTGGGCGGCAGCTGCTCCCTGATCTCCTCCGGCGGCGGAGGCGGAGCGTCGATGCTGTCCATCGACTCCTTCTCCGTATAATCGAGCCCGATCGGACCGCCCTTTGTTTGAACAGGGATCACCGCTTGGTAAACGCCGTCCTGCAGGCTCGCCGGGATGCGCTGCTCGCCGAACAGGAATGCGACATCGCTCACCAGCTGCGGATCGGTGAACGCGACCGTCAGCGTAAACGGCATGCCCGGCACGAACACGTAGGGGAATCTGGCTTCGCCGCCTCTCGGATCCAAGGTCATGAGGCGCCCGTCCGCCTGACGCATCGTGAACGAGACCGGCTCAGGCAGTCCCTTGTCGTAGCGGACGCCGACGACGCTGCTGCTCCACCTTCCCGCCTCGCTCTCCGCATCGGCGCGGAGCCGCCAGACGGCGGTCGAGCCTTCGCCCGGAATATGAACGCTAACGTCCCATTGCCCGGTCGGGGACGCTTCCGTCTCGCCGAGGACGACGCCGCCCTCATACAAGGCGACATGGCTGCCCGGCGGCGCCGTGCCGGTGACGGTCAAATCGCGCCGGCCCGTCCGGCCGGGGGCCTTCATCGTCACCGGCGTCAGATCGGCCTCTGCCCGCCCGATCGTCTCCTCCCTTTCAGCGCCGCCCAGCTTATAGCCAATCGACGGCTCGAACGTCATTTTTTCCGCCTTGGGAGCGGCGGCGATGCGCAGCTTATACTGCAGCGAGCCCCCTTTCCCGCCCCCGATCGTGCCGAGCTGCACGGTATAGCGTCCATCCTGAAGCTCGGGCTCGACCGCCGCTCCGTTCACAATGACCGTGCCCGGGATCAGCTCCGCATCCGCCGGCACATTCAGCACGGCGACCGCGTCGCTTAGTTGATCGTCGCTCGAATTGGAATAGGTCGCGCGGACCTGAGTCGTGCCGCCGGCCATCGGATTGCCGCTGCCGAGCCAGACGACGTTGCCCGGCTTGCCGGCCAGAATGCCCGCCGCGCCGAGCGGCAGCGCACCGAGGTCCACGCGGCTGCCCGCCAGCGCCTCGAAGCGCCGCACGAAGCTCTGGCTGCCGTCCGGGCTTCTGACCTCCAGCTCATAGGCGGGGCTTCCCTTCACCTTCAGCGAAAACGCCGGGTTATAGAAGGAGCCCGACCGCTCGGCTCTTCGGCGGCCCTCATCCGTCACCTCGTAGAGGGTGTAGTCATACCGGTCGATGCCTTCCGGCAGGTTGGTCAGCCTGCCGCCGACGGTGGCTGCCGTATCCCGGAGCCTCAGCTCGACCGTTCCCCTACGATCTTCGCCGACGACCGTCTCCGCGCACGATTGCGAATAGCCTCCCTCATTCCCATCCGCACAAATGCGAACCTTCTCGCCGGGTTCGGCGACCAGCTGCATCGTGCCGTTTTCGGACTGCGACCAGATTGGCTTGTCGGCCTGGAGACGGAAGTGAATCCGTTCCGTCCAGTCCAGCGCGTAAGGTCCGACCCACGCATCGTCTCCGGATTGCGTATACAGGTCGACCTTGACGACCGCCGGCAGCTTCGCGCCGACTTGAATGTCGACCGTTTGCCGGCCGGGCACGATGCTTACCCACTGCGGCGCGGACGGAAACGCGCCGTCGGCCGCGGCCTGCACGTACGAAGCAAGACTCGGAACGCTAAGCGCGTACGCGCCTTCCCCGTCGGTTGCAGCCGTATACCTGGCCTCGCCCTGAACGACCGTGACGACGGCACCTTTAACGGGGCTCCCGTTCGCTTGATAGACTTTGCCTTCCAGCACGGCATTCATGGTCCGCGACAGTGTAATCTCCTGCCGATTGATCCCGGAAGCCAAGGGAACCGCGAGTTCCGCAGGCTCGTCGTATCCGTCCTGCCGTTCGACCCGAATAACCGCCGTCTTGCCGACCATGCCTCTTAAAATGCCGAGGTCCAGCTGGCCGCTCTCCGGCGTGACGCCGGACGCAAGCGGGCGCCCGCTTTTATCCGAGACCAGCACGTTCACGCCTCGAAGTCCCGTACCTTGCGGATTGACGACCTGGACGCTGAGGCTGGCGGGCTGCATCGGCTCCGCGTCGACCTCGGCCGCTTCTCCCCAGGATACGGCGATTGGCGGTACGCCGGCTTCCTCCAGCATGTCCGCGCCTTCCGCCGACAGCAATCGGAGCGAATAATCGTCGCCGGCAGGGAGACCGACGAACGTGAATTGCCGCGCCTCTCCGACCGTTGCCGTCTGATAGGCACGCTGTCCGGCGCTGCCGATCGTCAGCGTCGCGTCGCGTGGCAGCGCGAGATCGCCGCTCAAGGCAACCCGGACCGAGCCGCCGACCTGAATCGGCGCCTTCAGGCTGGATGCCTCCGCCGATTCGCCGTCGCGCTCCGCGAAGCCCCGGATCTGCAGCAGCCGGACGGCATGCGCGGGTATCGCCGCTTGGCCGGCGAACGTGTCTGCGCCCGGCTGGGCGGCCAGCTCGGCCTTCACCGTCGTCTCGCTGCCATCCTGCAGCTCAATCGAGAGCTCCGCTCGCGCCGCGTCGGCTCCTTTGGCTTTCATCGCGAGTCGCACCTGATCGCCGACCGCCGCGTATTTGCGGAAATAAAGCGGCAGGGTGTGGGAAAACGAATCGATGACGAAAGAAGACAGCGTAACGCTTCGTTCGACCGAATACGGCGACTCGGACCCGCCGGCGTCGAGCGCCAGAACGGCGTAGATGTACGACTTGCCCGGCTCCGCCGTTTCGTCCGTATAGGTTCGGACCGCAGGGTCCTTAATCGTAGCCAGCGCCTCGGCCGGCTCGTTCGCCGTTCTGCGAACGATGCGGAACCCGCGAATCTCGGCGGATCCGCCCGCGCGTTCTCCCCATACGAGAACCGCCTTGCTTCCCTGCTGCGTCACCGCAAGCTCGGCCAGATCGGTCGCCCCGGGCGTCGAGAACGGGACGGACGGTCCGTTCGTCGTCCACAAGTCGTCCTCGTCCATCGCCTCTACTTTAAAGAGGTAGTCCTTGCCCGGCGCCAGTCCCGTGATCGTCTTCTCGAGGACATCCGCATCCAGGTCGACAGGCGAGCCTGCACCCAAGATCCGGTACGCTTTGGCGCCGGTCGCAGACGTCCACGACAAGGTCACGAAATCGTCGCCGGAAGCCTTTACGGTCAATGCGCTGCCTGCCGGCCAGGAGGCCTGCGGCATTTTCTCGAGCGCCTTCTGCACGTAGAGACCGGGACGGTAGCGCTCCGTCCCGCGCACAAGATTGGCGGCGTTGCTGTCGTACGCGATCCACTTGCCGTCGCCGCTGATCCGCGCCCGGCTCGCAAAGTCGTTCGGAGCGACCGCCTGATCGTAGGCGCGGCTGGCCAGCCTCGTCGTTCCCTCGGTCCGGTCCCGGATAAAGATGCTTTGCGGCTGGCCATCGTGCTCCAATAGTCCCGGTTCGTCCGAATGGAAGGCAACGTACCTGCCGTCGCCGCTGATGTCCGCATCCGAGCTTAGCATCGAAGCCTGGCTGTCCGGCCGCACGACGCTGATCAGCTCGTACTTCGCATCGCCGGCCGCCTTGCGGTCGTAGACATAAACCTGCGTATACGGCCGGGCATTGCGATTGACGGTAAAGGCCACGTAACGGCCGCTGTCGTCGACGGCGGGACGCTCCGCGGAGGCATGGCCCAGCGCGCCCCGATCCGTCACCAGCTCAAGCGTGGACGCAGGCGTATCGCCCGACATGTCGCCTTCCGTATCGTATAGATAAATATCGTCGTCGCCGTTGTTGTCCTCCGGCAGCAGGTCGTCGTACGCGGTGAACACCGCCACCTTGCCGTCGCGGCTCAGCTCCAGCTCCTGCGCGGAAAGCGGCGTACCGTTCGGCAGCACGATCGGCGCCAACGCTCCCGTTTCCATATCGTAGCTGACGTTGTAAGCCGTGCTGTCCGGCGGCGCAGGAAGCAGGTTCGTGGCTCGTGTGAAAAACACGACCTTGCTTCCGTCGCCGCTGATATCCGGGCCGTAGCTGTAGCTGTCCGCTTGCTTGCCGTCCCAGGTCGTGCTGATTCGGCTGAGCGACGCTTCGCCCTCTTCGTCAAACACGCCATTGCCGTTCGTATCCCGGTCGTACAGGAAAACGTCGTACTGACCGTTCGTATCGGCGTCCGCCGTCAGATCGCTCGCGTTCGAAGTGAAAACGACGTAACGTCCGTCGCCGCTGATCGAGGCGTCCCGGCTCTCGCCGTCGCCGGCCGCTCCCGACGCCGTGCGGCTGACGAGCTGCGTCTTGCCGCCGAGCCGGTCGTACAGGAACAAGTCCCGCTTGCCGTTCGCGTCCGATGCGACAAGGTCGCTCGCGTTCGACAGAAACACCGTGTATCGTCCGTCATCGCTCATGTCTTCGATAAGGGCTTCTCCTGGCGCCGCGCGGCCGTCTTCCGCCCGGGTATCGATCCGGACGATCGCAGGCCCCTGCGGAATGACGACCGGCTGCCAGTCGCCGAGCGAGCGGTTCCCGTCGCCGTCGAATACCGCGACGGCCACCTCATAGCGCTCGCCGTTCATCGCGTTCGGGATCGTCGCCCCGGCGACGGAAGGCGGATACATGGCGGATTGACGCTCGGACTGCCCCGGCATTCGCCAGATCAGCCGCGCGCCGATGACGTCCGGATCGTCCGGCAGCTGCCAAGCCGCTTCGATCGCGCCGGGCAAGGCGGTCGCCGTCAGGCTCCCCCTGCCCGGCGGCGTCGTCTCCGGCTCCGCCAGCGTTCGCACGGCCGTCTCGTCCGACCAGTCGGACCAGCGGTAGTCCTCGCTTCCCGCCGCGACGCGATACGTATGCGCCGATCCCGGCAGCAGGCCCGCTGCGGCGAACCGCGGTTCCTTCGCGATGCCGGCCAGCTTGCCGTCCTGCAGCACCTTGTAGTACGCAGCGCCGGGAACCGCCGGCCAGCTCAGCGCGACATAAGCCGCGCCGGGCTCGGCAGCCGGGACGGTCGCGGCCGGCCACGCCGGCGCCGAACCGCCCGATCCATCCAACGCGGCGACATAGATATCGGAGAAGGCGTCGGCATCCGCCGTCTCCAGCAGGTTCGTCGCGTCGGATTCGAAGGCGATCGACCGCCCGTCCGCCGCGAGCGTCGCCCGTGCGCTCTCCCCGTTCGCGCTGCCGCCCCCATGCGCGAGGCTGACCCGCTTGGTCGTGCCGGTCAAGCGATCGCGCACATAGACGTCCGTCGCGTCCCCGGTATCGTCCTCTTCGTAAGCGCCGTTCGTATGAAACGACAAAAACCGCCCGTCGCCGCTAAGCGAAGCGCCGAACGCGTCGCCCTGCGCTTGCATGCCGTCGCTGCTCACGCTGCCGAGCTCCGTCGTACCTAGGACGCGGTCGTAGACATAAACGTCCAGCTTGCCGTTCGTATCCGCCGGTCCCAGATTGTCGGCCAGCGATTGATAGGCGACGAATTGCCCGTTCGCGCTGATGACCGGGTACTGGCTGTTCTCGCTCGCGCTCTCGCTTGCAGGCGAACGACTGATTCGCTTCAACTCGTCCAGCGCGGTATCGTACAAGAAAATATCGCGGTAATTTTCATGATAAGGACCGTAGTCGTCCAGCGTCAGCTCGCGCTGGAACGAATCAAACGCGAGGAATCTCGCATCCGCGCTCATCGAGATGCGCGCGCGCGAGTTGTCGTACAGGTAGGTCTGTGCCGCGACGACCTTGACCGTTCCCGTACGGAGATCCTTTAGCAAAATATCGTAGCCCGCGGTCTGGGCGCCGCGTGAGCCGACATACGCCGCATAACGGCCGTCCTCGCTGATCTGGTAGGGACTGCCTTGTCCCGCGTATTCGGAGCCGGGTACGCGCTCCGCGACAAGCCGGATCTGCTCCGTCGTAGCATCGTACAGGAACAGATCCTCCTGCAGATTCGTATCGCCGGCCACCAGATTCGTCGCCTTCGAGCTGAACAGCACGTACGTTCCGTCCATGCTGATCATCGGCGCGTAGCTGTCGCCGTTCGCCTGTTCGCCGAGGGCGCCCAGACTGATACGTTTCGTCGCGCCGGCTGCGCGATCCCTCACGAATATATCCTGGAAGCCGTTCGTATCGCCTTCCGCCAAAGAAGCAGACGCCGACGCGAAGGCGACATAACGGCCGTCGCCGCTCACCGAGGCTGCCCGGCTGTCGCCGCTTGCTTCGGCGCCGCTCCAGCCGACGCTGATCTTCTCAGCCTCGCGAAGCGCAAGCAACGCGGCCAAGCCGGCTTTTTCGGTCCCGTATACGGCCTCGGCAACGGTGTCCTTTTCCGGCGCATCGCCAGCCGTCTCCGGCAGCTCGCCGCTCGCGACAAGCTGCTCTATCATCGCTTGAAGCGAATGATCCAGTCCTTGTCCTCCCTCTTCAGTCGCCGACTCCGCAAATACGGACAACTGAAAGCTCGTGGCCAGCACCGCGAGCGTCAACAGCGCGGCAAGCTTTCGCCGCCATGAGGGCCGCTTCCGTCGATTCCATATTCCATTCCACCATTTCACGCGCTATTACTCCTTCCAGCATGCTATCCCTCCTACCTTAATAAAAGGCCGAAATCTCAACCAGAGACGTAGAGTCATCAAGCATGGACCTCTAGCGGCCAAAGACCCGGAATTGCGGCGGGAAGGAGCAAGAGAGCGCTGTCAAAGAAGACTTTCGCAGGATCATGTCGAAAAAATCACCCTAAATACCCGTTCGATTTTAGAAAAAAACAACTAAAGTCTTACGGCTTCAAGCATTATTTTTGTCTCTGATTGATTAAGGCGCCAACTTTATCGGAAAAACTGTCCCAGTCGCCTCCGTATCCCGCGCCCGGCCCCCATCCGACCGATTGGAGAGCGTCCCCCAGATCCTTCAGCTTTTTCCTGCGATCGCTGTCCAATGTCGGATTTGAAAAATCTGAAGACGTCGCATACTTCAGAAAAAGGTTGCTCAATTTCCACAGATCGTCTTCCTGGGATTTGGTTATGATTCCGATGGCCAATTGTTATTATTTTGCTCTTCGATCGCGGTTGCCAGTTGGACTAAATCGCCTTGCAGTCCAAAGGAGAGATTGGAATAAACGTTGGCCAGATGCCTGGATTGAAGATATCCGTAAGTAATCAAGACAAGGTTTAATAAAATCGAAACGATCAACGCTATTTTCTTCATCTGTCTACCCCTTCGCCATGGATATTCGCTTGTGTCGGTGCCCATTTTGTCATTGACATTAAACGGTCTTTTAACTATGATTGACCTGTCTGATAGGTGAATAGGGAAGAAGGAAAGGTTCATGAAAAAAATACAGAAAATCCATCTGTATGAGCAGGTGTCTGAGGAGCTTCAAAACTATATTCAGGAAAAAGAGCTGAAAGAAGGCGACAAGCTCCCTTCGGTAGAACGATTGACGGAAATGTTCGGCGTCGGCCGCTCCTCGCTTCGCGAAGCGCTTCGTTATCTGGAAGCGAACGAAGTGGTCCGAATCGAGAACGGCAAAGGCGTTTTCGTGAGAGACATGGATACGTTCCGTTTCTCGGGCAAGATCAAAATCGAAGTGGAGCGCAATTCGCTCCTCGCGACCCTCGACGTCCGCCGCGCGCTCGAAGGCAAGGCGATCGAATTGGCCGCGAAGCGTATAACGCCGAAGCAAATCAAAGAAATCGAAGCATGCCTGAACGAGTATCGCAGGTTAAAGGAACTAGGCGTAAGCACGTCCAAAATTGATTTTACCTTTCATCAGCTCGTCAATAAAGCGGCGGCGAATCCGATTCTGGAAAGCGTCTTAGAATCTTTTTCCGTTCTCTACAATAAATTTTTCGATATGCCGCTCGGGAATACGAAATTGTTCGATGCGACCTACCCCTTCCACTTTACGATGTTCGATGCCATCAAGGCCCACGACGTACCAGGAGCGCTGTCCGAATTCAACAAGCTGATGGATTCCCTGGAAGAGATTATTAAAAATTACGAAACCTAAAACGGCATGAACAGGCGCGTCAGCGATCGCAAAATTTTTTGTAAGAATTATTAACACACAGGTAACAAAAGTGTTGACAAAAAATAGGTCTGCACATACCATTATACCTATCATACAGGTTGATAGTTAGATAGTGAGACAGCTAGCCTGCCGGTATGATATCCATAGAGGGAGGGGAATTTAAATGTCTACGCAAAACGGAATGAAAACGATTTCAAAATTGGCAGTATCGTCGGTTGCGCTCGCTCTGGTGCTGTCCGCTTGCGGCGGCAATAACAACAACAATTCGTCGGGCGCTTCGGCCGGCGCTTCGGCGGGCAGTTCTGCCGGCGGAGAAAAGGTGAAGCTTCGCATGATCGAGAGCTTGACCTCGGACACCCGCACGGCTGAGCTTCAGAAGATGATCGACGCATTCAAGAAAGCCAATTCCAATATCGATGTTGAATTGCTCTCGCCTCCGTTCGACCATGTGGACAACAAGATCCGCACGATGCTCTCCGCCAAGGAAGATATCGACATCGTCGAGGCGCGCGACCTGAACGTAGCGGAGTTCGTCAACAACGGCTACCTTGAACCGCTCAACGAGTACACGAAAAACTGGAGCGAATTCTCCACGGTAACGAAAACGGCCCTCGACGTCGGCAGCATCGGCGACAAGCTGTACTTTATCTCCAACGGCCTGTATCAGCGTCAAATGTTCTACCGCGCCGATTGGCTGAAGGACGCAGGCATCGCGGTGCCGAAGACCTACCAGGAGCTGGTCGATGCCTCGATCAAGCTGACCGACAAGTCGAAAAACCGTTACGGCTTCTCGTTCCGCGGCGGCTCCGGCGCGAACTCCGTACCGGACACGATGGTGCTGGCTTACAACGGCGCCAACGTTAATACGAGCGATGCCATGTTCCTGAACGACGGCAAGTCGATCTACTCTTCTCCGGAAGCCAAGCAAGCGCTCGATCTGTACCTGAAGCTCTTCAAGGAAGGCTCGCCTGCCGACTCCGTCGCCTGGGGCTTCTCCGAGCAAGTACAAGCGTTCACATCCGGCGTGACGGCCTTCCTGCTTCAGGATCCCGACGTCATCAACACGCTGAAGGACAGCATGGAAGAAGGCACCTGGGCAACGGCGCCGATGCCGACCGGTCCGAGCGGCGTCGCGCTGATCAGCGCAGGCGGCGCAGGCTGGGGTATTACTTCCTTCTCCACTAAGAAGGAAGCGGCTTGGAAGCTGATCGAATTCCTGAGCTCCAACGAACAGAACATCGAATGGTCGAAGAGCTACGGCACGATTCCGATTCACAGCACCGCCACCCAAGACCCATACTTCAACGACGGTCCGTACAAGACGCTGCTGGATATGACGGCAGACGCCAAGACATTCGTCAACTACAAGCCTCCGTTCAACTACCCGGCGAACAGCAAGTTCGGCACGGTGTCCATGGAGACCGGTCAGCAAATGCTGCTCGGCAAGGCGACGGTAGAAGAAACGCTTGCGAAATGGGACAAGTTCTGGGTGGATGCCAAGGCAGAGCTTGGAGCGGCTAAATAAGAAACGGCCATGCATCGGTTAAACACAAGCGAATATGGCGGACAGCGCAGGCTGTCTGCCATGTTCCCTGCATCTAAAGGCGGTGAATCCGATTGAAACAGCGTACATTTATCTGGCTTAGCCTGTTCCCCGCTTTTCTGCTGCTTGCGGTCTTTACGTTTTACCCGTTTTTGCGGGGCGTCGTTATGGCGTTCCAGCATTACGAATTGTTTAACCTCAACGACACCTCATTCGTAGGCTTGGATAACTTCGAGGCCGCGTTCAAAGACAGCAAATTCCTCTCCGCCCTCGAGCACAGCGTCTACTGGGTATTTTTCTCGCTCATCTTTCAATTCATCATCGGACTTGCGCTCGCGCTCATGCTCAAAAAGCAGTTCCGCGGAAGAGGCGTCTATCAGGGCTTCGTGTTCTACTCCTGGGCGCTGTCCGGATTCCTGATCGGTCTGATCTGGAAGTGGTTGTTTAACTCCCAGTACGGCGTTATCAACGACTTGCTGCTCAGAATAGGCCTCATCGACGATCGAATCGGTTTTCTCTCCGACCCTTCCTGGGCGATGTTCTCGGTTATCGTCGCGAACGTCTGGTACGGCATCGCTTTCTTCGCCATCATGCTGCTGGCCGCGTTGCAGCCGGTGCCCGGCGAGCAGTACGAGGCGGCGGATATCGACGGCGCGAACGCGTTCCGCAAATTTTTCAATGTTACCTTGCCTTACATCATGCCGACGATCATCGCCACGACGCTGCTGCGGGTCATCTGGATCTTCAACGATCCGGCGCTCGTCTACGGCATGACCAACGGCGGACCTGCCGGCAGCACGCACGTCCTGTCCTCCCTCTTGATGGAAAGACTGCTCGCGGGCAACTACGGCGCAGCATCCTCGATCGGCGTCATCATGCTCGTCATTCTGATGCTGTACACCGTATTTTATCTGTTCGTGACGAAGTCCGAGAAAGTGGGTGACTTCTGATGGCCGCCAAAGCGACGCTTAAAGGCTTAAAAGTTTTGTATCTGACGCTCCACCTGGTCGTGATGGTGTTCCCGCTGTACTGGATCGTGATCACGGCGTTCAAGCCGAAGGGCGATATCTTCAAGCTGCCGATTTCGTACTGGCCGAGTCATTTTTCCTTGAGCAATTTCGACCGCATCTTTACGGTATCCAAGTTTCACGTATATATCATGAACAGCTTGATCGTATCCATCGTGTCCGCCGTCGCCGTCATTATCATCTCGATCTTGTGCGCGTACGTCATGGCGCGATTCACGTTCCGCGGTCACAAGCAGATCATGCTCGCCTTTTTCCTCACGCAGATGCTGCCGGGCTTCGTATCGCTGGCGCCGCTGTACCTGATGATGTCGAACATGGGGCTGACGAACACCCGACTGTCGCTCATCCTGCTGTACACGACCGGCTCCATCGCCTTTTCGACCATTATGCTCCGGGGCTTCTTCCAGCGCATACCGGCCAGTCTCGAGGAAGCGGCGATGATCGACGGCTGCTCGCGGATTACGTCGCTGTTCCGCATCATCATCCCGGTCATGCTGCCGGGCATCGCTTCGACATTTATTTTTGCCTTCGTTCAGAATTGGAACGAATTGTTCCAGGCGGTCATGTTTATCGATACGAATTCGCTTAAGACGCTTCCCGTCGGGATGAACTCCTTCGTCTTGAAGTTCGATATCGATTGGGGATCCATGTCGGCCGGAACCGTTATCTCCGTCATCCCTACGATCATCATGTTTGCCTTCGCCCAACGGTACATCGTTGAAGGCCTGACGCAAGGGGCAGAGAAAGGCTGAGCAAGTTTCTTGCGGGATAGGAGCAGGTAATCATGACAACTAGCGAAAGAGACAAAAATCGTTTTTATACGGAAGTATCGCACGACGCCGTCGACAGCCGCCATCAAGGCGCCATCTCGATGCCGGTCTACCAGAGCAGCCTGTTCGCGTTCGAGACGCATCAGAAGTTCGACGAAGCGATGAAGGATGTGCTCGCCGCCTCCGTCTACTCGCGGGGCAACAACCCGACGGTCATGTACCTGGAGGATAAAATCGCACGGCTCGAAGGCGGGGATAGCGCACGCTGCTTCGCCTCCGGCATGGGCGCCATCTCCGCCGTGATCTTCGCCCTGGCCGGCTCCGGCGATCACATCGTCTGCGTCGACCAGGCCTATGGACCGACCCGCGAGCTGCTCGCCGATCTGTCGGCGCGCTTCGGCGTCGAAGTCTCCTTCATCGACGGCAAGGATACGGAAGGCTTCGCGAACGCGATCCGTCCCAATACCAAGCTGTTCTACCTGGAGAGCCCGACCTCGGGTATGTTCGAAATGCAGGACATCCCGGCGCTTGCCTCCCTGGCCAAGGAACACGGCATTGTCACGGCGATCGACAACTCCTGGGCGACGCCGTACTTCCAGAAGCCGCTCGCGATGGGCATCGATCTGGTCATGCACTCGCTGACGAAATACTTCTCCGGCCACAGCGACAGCCTCGGCGGCGTCGTCGTCGGCAGCCGCGAGCTGATCGGCCTGATCGGCCACCGCAGCTACCTGAATCTCGGCGCCGCGATGGCGCCGCAGACTGCGGCACTGATCACGCGCGGCCTGCGCACGCTTCCCCTTAGACTCGAGCGTCACAATGCCAGCGCGCTCAAGATCGCGGCGCATCTGGCGTCCAAGCCGGACGTCGCCCGCGTCAACCATCCGGGGCTGGAGGGCTACCCGCAAAAGGAGTTGGCCGACCGCCTGCTGAGCGGGTACGGGGGATTGTTCTCGTTCGTGACGCGCCACAGCGTCGAGAAAATGAAGCAATGGGCGACCGACCTCGACTACTTCCGCATCGGCGTCAGCTGGGGTGGCTACGAAAGTCTCGTCACCGTCGGCTCCGCCCCCGCCAAAGATGTCGAAGAAGGCGTCGCGCTGGCGAGCGTGCGCCTCTATATCGGCATCGAGGACCCGGACGAGCTGCTCGCGGATATCGAGCGGAGCTGGGCCAAGCTGCACGAGCCTGTATTGGAAAGCCACTCTTTGTAAAGCACGCGTACAGCAAAAAACGGGATGAAGCAGAGTCGTTTCTGCTTCGTCCCGTTTTTGCGTTGTGCGCTTGCTCGCCCGCGACCGCTCATTGAACCTCGCTATATTGTCGCGACGATATCCGGTACGTCGTGGGCGACATCCCTATTTTAGCGGTAAAGTGCTTAATCAAATAGGTGTCATACTCATATCCCGTCGCTTGCGCAATCTCATTCAGACTCATATCCGTATGCGTAAGCATCTCGCTTGCCATCTTCACTCGATAAGACAGCAGGTACCCCATCGCCGTTTTTCCGCATCTTTCCTGAAACAACTTGTTCAGCGTCACCCGATTCAGATGCGCGCAGTTCGTCAAATCCTGGAGCGTTATTTTGCGCGCGTAATTGGTGTGAATATAATCCAGCACAGCCTCTACAGGCGAATGTTCATGCGTCCGACTCAGCTCCTCCAGCAGCCCCATAATTTGAATGAGGTACTTTTTGATCCGGCATGCCCATAGCGTGTCGCTTTGCGCCTGCACTTCGGTGCCCAGTATGAAGAACCATTCAAACAATAAAGGATAAGCTTTTCCCGTTACGCGCGGAATGCCGTCATGTTTCCCGTTGCGCTGAAACAGGGAAAGACCGATCTGTATGCGGGAGGCTGCGGAAAAGGGAGAATCGGTGAGCTTGTTCGACTTTAAAAAATCGTCATGAAAGCAGAAGGACTGCGCACATAGGTCGCTTGCATCCGTCACCTGCAGCCGATCTTCCCCGGTCAGGCAGAAAATAGCAGGGGCGTCGACGGCGATGGGCCGCCCGTTCAGTCTCCCCTTTAAGCTGCCGGAAGTGATATATGTCAGCGTATACCGTTCCGGATACGGAAAAAACCGAAACGCCTCCACGGGAACAAATTCAATGTTTACGACCCGCTTCTTGTGCCGATCCAGCTGCGGCATTCGATCACCCGTCAAATAGTATAGTTAACTGTTGCACATCTATCAGTGAAATTCAGAGGTGTTCACCTTAATATATCATTATAAATCGGATAGGAGGAAACGAAGATGCCTGTTGAAAGATTCCATATTCAGATCGCCGACGACATCCTTAACGACCTGAAAGCCAGACTTCAACGTACGCGTTGGCCGGATGCCATACTGGGTTCCGGCTGGGAACGAGGGACAGACATGGGCGAGCTGCAGTCGCTGCTCTCTTATTGGAAGGATCATTATAAATGGCGGGCGCAAGAGGCTGAGTTGAACCGTTTTTCTCAGTATCGGTGCAACATTGACGGCGTAGACATTCATTTCGTCCATGAGCGCGGCAAAGGTCCTAACCCGATCCCCATTCTTCTTACGCATGGGTGGCCCGACAGTTATCTTCGCTATCAAAAGTTGATTCCTTTGCTCGCGGATCCCGCGAAATATGGCGGTCGTCCGGAGGACGCTTTCGATGTGATCGTCCCTTCGATTCCGGGCTTTGGCTTCTCGGGTCGTCCCCTTCGTTCTGGCGTCAACAATTTAATCGTATCCGACATGTGGGCCAAACTCATGACAGCGGAATTGGGCTACAGCCGCTTTGTAGCAGCAGGCGGGGATCTCGGCTCCGGCGTTACCCGGTATTTGGCCTTTCGTCGCCCGGAGCTGCTGTACGGCATCCATCTGACGGATGTGGGCATTTTAAGGAGTTTGCTCTCCTCCAGCGAACCAGGAACCGATGAAGAGGAGCAATATAAAAAAGAAGTCTCGAAGTGGATCGCGCAAGAAGGAGGCTACATGTCGATTCAATCGACGAAGCCTCAAACGCTTGCTTATGGGCTTACCGATTCTCCGGCGGGTTTGGCCGGTTGGCTTCTGGAAAAATTCCATGCTTGGAGCGACTGTAAAGGCGATCTGTTCCAAAAGTATAGCAAGGACGAACTGGTAACTGCGATCATGCTGTATTGGGTAACGAATACGATCGGGTCCGCCAATCAAATTTATTATGAGAATACCCATACGCTGCCGCCGATCGGTCGAATCGAAGTTCCTACCGGCATCGCCATTTTTCCGGCCGATGTCGCGCTGCCGCCCAAATCATGGGTTATGCGCAATCTGAATGTCGTTCGCTGGAGTGAGATGTCTGCGGGCGGTCACTTCACGGCAATGGAAGAGCCCGAGCAGATGGCAGACGACATTCGTGAATTTTGCAGGCCCTTCAGAGAATAGCAGCAGCATTGTCACAATGCTATCCTGAGCAAGTTAACTCCTTCGCCTCGCGCGCGACACCGGAACCGCACAAAAAATGTGCGGTTTTCGTATGTTGTCCTCCGCGCTGCGACATCCTCGCTCCCTCGCCACGTCCGTGACGCGACGTCCTCGCTCCCATCGCCTCTCCCGGCCGCGCCTGCACTTCAGCCGCGGCCTACTTCGCCCTATTGATAATGAAAATCTTTTATAGGATCCATAAAATGTTCATTTGCGCGCAGGAACGAATCGTGATAAGTTTTAATTAATTATTAGATAATAATTATTCTAATGTAGAACGAAAGGAAGATGGGCATGAACCAATACGATTTCCATCACCTTGACCACGTCAAAGAGCAAAACACCTCCAAAAAGACGCTTTGGATTACGCTGACTTTGACTTTGTTTTTCACCATCGTAGAAATTGTGGGCGGGCTTGTGTCCAACTCCCTTGCCCTGCTCTCCGATTCGGCGCATATGATCTCGGACGTGCTGGCTCTGGGCCTCAGCATGGTCGCCATTTACATGGCCACCCGTAAGCCCAACCGGAAGTACACGTTCGGCTTCCTCCGGTTTGAGATTATCGCGTCGTTTCTGAACGGGCTGGCGCTCGCCATCATTGCCGCCGGCATTTTCGTGGAAGGGATCAAGCGCATCGTTCATCCTCAAACCGTCGATATGCCCATTATGTTAACGATCGCATCCATCGGCCTGGTCGTGAACGTCGTTCTGACGATCGTACTCAGCCGCAGCATGAAGGAAGAAGACAATCTGAACGTAAAAAGCGCGCTATGGCACTTTATCGGCGATCTGCTTAGCTCCGTCGGTATTATCGTTTCCGCGATCGTCATCCACTTTACCGGCTTCTTCCTGTTGGACCCGCTGATCAGCATGGTCGTGGGCGCGATTATTTTCACGGGAGGGTCCAGGATCATTCGCGAATCGTATCTCGTACTGATGGAATCGGTCCCCGACAAGTTCGATCTGGACGCCATTCGCCAAGATCTTAACGACCTGGACATCGTCGTGGACGTACACGAGCTTCATCTGTGGGCGGTGACGACGGAGCACTACTCGCTGACCGCGCATGTTTTCGTGAAGCAAGGGATCGAGCCCTTCTGCGCCATTTTGGCGATCAATGAGATTTTGAAAAATAAGTACGGAATCGAGCATTCGACGATCCAGATCGAACACCCGATCCTGCACGATCACGGAGAATACGGCAAAGCGTTTATGCTGAGGCAGGCCTAAGCCTGCCCGGTCACGCGAAATGGCCCGCCTGTCGGCGAGCCACGATTTACGATCTTGCGGAATGAGCCGACTTCGACTCCTCCTTATTCGCCGAGCCACCGATCCGCGAAAGCGTACGTTTTTTCGCCGTCCCACACATGCCCGCCTTTAAATACATGGTGAACGAATCGTTCCTCCGCCTCCATCAGTCTATAGGCCCCCGCAGCGATCTCGACCTGTTCGGTCACGTTATCCAATCCCCGTTCGCCGTTGAGCGGATCTTGATCTCCGGTCTCGATCAACAATGCGCGCGGGGCGATCAAGGCCGCAATATCGCCCATATCGACGTTTTCCCACAAGTGGGGCACGTAATTGCACGAGCAGTTGTATAGATTCAACAAAGCGTCCTTGTAGCCGTAAAAATAGCCGCTGACGACCGCGCAGCTCACCCGCTCGTCGAGAGCCGTCAGCCAGAGCGTTTGCAGTCCGCCACCCGACAAACCGCAACACCCGATTCGGTCCTGCGCGCAATCTTCGCGGGTCTCGATGTAGTCGATGAGACGCATCAAATCCCATGTCCACATCCCCGTAAGAGACAGTCCAAGACCGATCGCCATGACGTTCAAATGATTGCAGGTGCTGGAAATGAACACATCCTCCTCATCGCCTTGTCCCGACGATTCCCGGCGCTCCCCGAACCCCCGGGCGTCGGGGCAAAAAACGATATAACCCCTGCGTACAAATTGAACGCCGTAATCGTAACGATCGTTTTCGATCTTTTCTTTAAGAGCCGGTATATCCGTTCGGCCTGCCGGAGAAAATTTCCCGGCACTGCCGTGACCGTGCGCTGCGATCATGCAGCGTCTTTTCTCGTCCGGCTGCAGATCGTCCGGTATCAGCGTATAAAAAGGCATCCACACGCCCGGTTCCGTCTGGATGAGCCATTTCTCGCGACGATACCCGTCCAGCTGTACGGTTTCCAGCCGTTCAGGCTGCAAGTCGCACGTTTCCATCCTCGTCAGGCCGGTGATATCGCCAAGCTTGGATCGAACGCTCGTCTTCCAAGCTTCGTGCGCCTTCAGATCCGCGGCATTGTATCGCAGCTTGCGGGCAACCCGATCGAACCTGTCCGCCAAACTGGCCATGGCCGTATAGTACTTATCGATATGCGCTGTCTTCATGGTTTCCACCTCGAATGCTTGTGCTCGCTTCTTTTTTGAAGTCTTAATCTGTAGTTAAAGGCAAAGCGTAAAGCCTGCCCTCGCCGGGAGCGAGCGACGAAGTCAACATTCCCGTCGTTGCATTATAATCCGTACTCGTCTCCAAACCGGTCGATTTGGATACTTCGGCAACGTTGGCCGGTTTCGGCGATATCGCAAACGAGACGGTTCTCGCGTTCGCGTAATCCCGGTTGACGACCATCACATATTTCCTTCCGCTCGCGTTTTTAAAATAGCCGATAATCAACGGCTGCGTCGTATCGACGGGCCTCCAGAAAAAGTTCGCCGGCAGCGCCGATCCCGACGGCGGCAACGTTCCGGTATGATATACGGCCTGGGAGACGAGCGTCTTGAGCGTGGGGCCGAGTTTAAGCAAGCCCCCGTTTATCGTTTGCGCAGATGCGTATAAGGGGCCTTTGGAACCGTCGGGGAGAATGATTCCGTCATGGAACGACTCTCCCTGCCCGCTCGGCGTTTCGTACGTAAAATAATTGATTCCTTTTGCACCGTAAGCAAGGCTGGTATAGATCTGATACCTAAGCTCGTTCTCGGTCGGCAGACGCAGTGCCCCCGTTATCCCGACCGACTGGATATAGGTCCAGAAATCGATCGAAGCTGCCAGCGTTTGCCGCCGGATGATTTCCAGATTCGTATAGTATTCGTTGCTAAAACCGCTGCCTGCATCAAATGGATAATGATCGTAGATGAGAAAGTCGGGTTTCTTGCTCGCCCATCGGTATACGTAGTCTTCATAAGAGAAAGGGTTCAGGCTCTGATTCAGGGCGAACCAATAATCCCCGTTGATCGGGACGCCGGACGCGTAAGCGGTTACGTCCTTTTCCAATTTCACGCCGCCTGTGGTGCGAATGACCCAGCCAACGGAGTTGTCTCCTCCCCCGCCATGCGTCAACTCCCAGTAATATACCGTATTTGGACTGACCGCCGCATTAACCGTAAATATAGGAAAATTCGTTGACGAGCCCGATAAGGTACTCTGGCCCAAAAGCGTCGTTTTAGCTGGCGAATTCCATAGTTTAAGCGTCAACGGTTCATTGCTTCCCCACTGGCTCTTGTCGATATAAAGTTGAATCGTCGAAATATGAGTCGTACCTGAATTCGTCTTGAACGATTGACCCAAGGCGCTGCTTGTGGTGACGTAATCGCCGGCCTGGGCGCCGAAGCCGAGATTTGAAGCATAGGTCGGCAGCAAATTAACGTAAGTCAAATGATTCGGATCGGCCTGCCTGAACTTTTCCATCGTCCCTTGCAGTCCGACCATCGCCGCCGCGGAAGGTTCGTCCATGAGGCTGTAACCCAGCACACCCGGGTTCGCGGCGTAATGTGCCGCAATATCGTTTATTAACGTCGTCGAAGGCTGCGTGCCGCCGCTGTACATTTTCTGTCCATAGTTCAGCCTGAACCAGAAGTCGTAATTGGCCAGCGCCGTACCGTTCTGATACGCCGTTCCTCCGGCATATACGTTCGAGGTTTGGCCGACGACCCAGCCAATATTTGAAGCGTTATCGCTCGTCAGCTCGAAATAATAAGTCGTGCCGGGCGTGAGCCACTGATACAGCTTAAAAACGGGGTAATCGTCCGCTACCGGTCCCGTGATGGAGGATGAGCCGAGCAAATTGGTTTTGCTGGGCGAAGTATAGAGGCTCAATGTAAGTTTTCTCCCCGCCGTCCATTGTGTCCTGTCGATATAAAGCTGAATCGTATCGATCGCAATGTCCGGATCGGCGGGCGTCGTAAACGTCTGTCCCAGTGAATTGCCGCTGGAGACGTATTTGCCGTCGTTGCCGGCTGTTTGGCCGAACGTGAATTTATACGAGCCGAGCCTGTCGTCCTGGACGACGCACTTCAAGCCTTTTGCCGCGCATTGCGCAAGCGACGCATCGTTCTCCGCATAGGTGTCCACGCCGTTGGACAGCAGCACGAAGGTCGCGTTCATATCTTTAATCTCCTGGTACTTGGCGCTCGTCGTTTCCGTAGGGCCAGGCGACCAAAAAATTCCGATCGGAAACGGATCCACGGCGGGGACCGCGGCTTGTGCGGATGCCCCCCCTGCAATGCTGGCTAGCGCAACCGATAATAAGGCCATTTTCTTGATGTTCACGATCGCATCTCCCTTCGATTGTCAAAGCGGAAAAGCCCTTAAGCATGCCGGTTTGCTTCCATTTCATGTCGATCGGAACAAGAAAGCAGTTACATCTTCAGGGCGCCCTGCGTCATCCCCTGAATGTAGTACTTCATGCCGAAGGAGAAAATGAACAGCAGGGGAACGGATGAGATCGCATATGCCGCAAACCGCGTTCCGAGATCGGTAACCCCGAACTGCTTGGTGAAGAGCGTGAGGCCGACGGAGATGACCTGGAGATTGCTGTCGCGAATCGTGAGCAGCGGCCAGATGTAATCGTTATATACGCCTACGGATTGCATAATAAAAAGCGTGGCGAGAATGGGCAGCGAGAGCGGCACGACGATCTGAAGGAAGACCCGCCTCTCCGTCGCTCCGTCTATTCGAGCCGCTTCGAACAGCTCGCCCGGCAAGCCCGCCATATACGTTCGGCAGAGGAAGGTTCCGAAGATCTGCCCGCCCGCCGCGCTGGAGACAATGATTGCCCAGGGCGTATTTGTGAGACCCATGTTTTCGTACAGCACGTAAGAAGGAATGAGGGTCAGAATGCCCGGTATCATCATGATTGCGAGCATCATCAGAAAAAGCATTTCCTTGCCGGGAAACGTCTTTTTGGCGAACAGATAACCCGACACCGAAGACAGCAGCATAACGCAGACGCTGCCGGCGACCGCATAGCCGACCGTGTTCACGATGTAGCGCCAGACGACGCGGAATGCTTCGGCATAGTTGCCCCATCTCGCGGGGGACGGCATCCCCCAGAAGTTGCCGAGAATCTGAGCGTTGCTCTTCAGGGAGCTGATCATCATAAAGAGGATCGGCACAAGCGTAAGGAAAACCAGCAAAGCAAGTATCGCGATGATGCCTATCTGTCGAAAGTTGAGGTGCTGGCGAATATTCATCGTCGTGCCTCCCTAATCGCTCGCCGATTTGATGAGCTTCATATTGATGACGGTAATGACCAATATGACGGCGAACATGCTGACGCCGAGCGCCGACGCGTAGCCAAGATCGTTGAACTTCGTAGCGGCATAGTACATTTGCAGCGCGGGAACGTAGGTCGAATCCATGGGACCGCCGCCCGTGACGATCAAGATCCCGTTGAAGTCCTGGATGATGCCGATCAGGCCAAGAATAATCAGGAACTTGAACTGGCTGGACAGCATCGGCAGATGAATCGAGCGAATGATCCTCCACAATCCCGCACCGTCCATCTTAGCCGATTCGGTGAGTTCTCCCGGGATGGCCAGCAGGCCCGCATACAGAACAAGCAATTGAAGGATACCTACAAACGGAAAACCGATAAAGATCAGCGCCCAGAGCGCCGTATTCGGATCGCCCAACCACCCGTGCGTCCAGGAACCGAGCCCGATCAGCTCCAGGAAGTTGTTAAACAGTCCCGTGTTCGGATCATAGAAGTTCTGCCATATGAGCAACCCTGCGACCGAGGGAATGACCATCGAAGCCGTAAAGGCCGTCCGCGAGCCGTACTGGAGCCTTTTGCTTCTCAGGTGGTAGATCAGTTCGGCGACGACAAGCGGAGGAATGAGCGTCTTGATAAGTCCTGTCACGATCAGAATCAGCAGGTTGCCGAATCCTTTCGTTACATAAGGGTCGTCGATCATGCGCTTGAAGTTGTCCAGACCGATGAAGGTCGTCGTTCCGCCCGGCTGCCACTTGTACAGCGAGTGGAACAGTCCCGAGGACGCCGGGAAGTACAAGAACACGAAGAGGAGCAGGAAGCTCGGAGCGAGTCCCACATAAATCCATTTGGCTCGCCACATGTCTTTGAATATCCCCAGCCTATTGCGCTTCTTCATATAAAGCAGGAGCAGCAGAAAGGCCGCAACGACTGCAGCAGCCAACGCCGTCCACAGGATGTTTTTTAATCTCGCTTCGCTCTCCGCGCTTTTCACGACGCTGCCGACGTCCAGCTTCAGAACTCGGCCGACGTCCGTTCCCGCGTAGAGGGTCTTGCCGTCCGGGGCGAACTCCACGGCACGTCCAGCCTTGCCTTCCTTCGCTTCCCACAGTTTCTTGCCGCCACGGTTGTAAATATAGAAGTTGCCCGACAGATCCGCAGCCCCCACAAGCTCGCCGTCCTTCGAAAAGGTAACGGCAGAGACGCTGTCCCGCGTGTCGTAGGCTTTCGCCTTATTCCCATTCGCGTCGAATAGCTCGACATGGTCGGCGTTCGTCCCGACGGCCGTGTAGCCGTCGTTCGTCACGGCAATGGAAGCGATCTGACCATCGGCGCCGAACTTGCGCAGAACCTTCCCGTCCTTCGCGACCAGATGCACATATTGGTCCGCAGTCGCAACGGCGATCCATTCCCCATTCCCGGATATCCTGACCGTCTTCATAACCGTGCCGATCTCGGCCGTGCCCGTCGTCTCTCCGGTTAGCGCATTCACGAACAACAGATCGTTGCTCCGCTGAATGACGACGGCCAGGACCGAACCGTCGCTCGAGGCCGAGACGCTCTTCACCTGACGCTTCATATCGACGTCCCAACGAAGGCTGCCTTCGGCATCGTAGGCGTAAAGATGCCGATCGTCCGAAGCAACGTACAAGGTACCGTCATTTAGCAGCGAAACGTCGGTGACGACATTTTTCGCCAGCGTCTCATGCAGCAGCTTCCCCTCTTGATTGTAGACATTCGTCTTGGAGCCATGGGTGCCGACCGCTAACCGGCTTCCGTCCTCCGAGGCGCTGATGGATGTAATCCCTCCGGCACCTTCGATGGTCCATTCTGAATTCGCAGAGACGGCGCTCGGCACGAGTCCCAACAGGAGCAACAGCGTCAATAGGATCCAAGGGATTTTTCTCATCGTGCTCCTCCTTGCCTGTGCTTGGCCTTCCATGTTCATAAAAAGGGATGCTCCTTCGTCAACGTGCAAACTCAACCGCGCAGGCTCGGCGCCTGCGCGGTTGAAACTCATTGTCTTACTTGCGTTCGGGCGGTCTTCTCTCCGGCGTATCCAGATCGGACAGCTCCTTCTTGCTCTGCTTCAGCATCGGCTCGAGGTACTTGTCGATATTGGCTTGAAGCTCGCTCAGGTATTGCTCCGTCGTAAGCTTGCCCGCGAAGAAGCGCTGCACGCTGCCGACCCAATCCTGCACGGAAGGCTGGTAATCGTTGATGCCGCGCGCCAGATTGTTGCCCGGGCTCTCATAGCCTTCTGTATTGCCGATCGGTTCGAAGTTGGCGAACGCGGCGGTCATCTCGGCCGGAAGCGTGATGTCCTTTAGCGCCGGCGCTCCGGAGAGTGACGCGTCCTTACTGTTTTGAATGGCTTCGGCATAGACCTTGTACCCTTCGGGACTAGTCAGATACATCATAAAATCCATGCCGAGCGCGTTCTGCTCTGCATCTTTGCTTACAAGACCGTAGAAACCGATCGGAATCTGGATCGTGCGGGCCGGGGCGATGACGCCTTCGCCTTCCATCGACGGCATGTTGAAAAATCCATAGTCGAAAGCCTTGACGCCGCCAGTGGCGCCCGTCTTCGCCTCATCGGCGAAATCCTTCGGCAGCTGCCAGTAGGAAGCGGGCGTAGAGACCATCGTCGCCGCCTTGCCCGTCAGGAACATCTGGTATGCCTGGTCATCCTTTACGCCGAAGAATCCGTCCGGCGTATAGGAGAACAGCTTCTTCAAGTTATCCGCATAGGCCGTCCACGCCGGGTTGCCCGCGATCTTGTACGGTCCCGTCTTGTCTTGTACGGCTTTCCATTGGCGAAGCGGGTTCTTGGTGACGTTGCTGTTTGCATCGTTGAACGGATCCGTCGGGTCGTACTTCCAAATGCCGTCTACGCTCGGCAAATAGGTGTAATCCTGTTCTTGCGACCGAATGACATTAATATAATCGCGCAAGTATTGGTCGGCATAGATCCGCACGAGCCAGCCGGCCTGACCGCTCCACATCGAGTTAGCGTCCCCTGCCAGGGCAAGCGGCGTGTAGCCTGCGGCCTTGATCTTGTCAAAGTCCGCCGTCAGTTCGCTGAAGGTCTTGGGCACTTCCGAAATGCCAATCTTGTCGAAGATCTCCTTGTTGTACATCCAGACGATCTGCACAGATTCGAAATTCAGATTGTACAAGTGGTCTTCGGTTCCCACGCTATCCAGGTTGATGCCCATCGCGCCGAGATCGAGCGAATCCTTCCAGGGCTTGTTGGTATAAGGATTCACCTGGTCTAAGTACGGATAATAATCGACGAATTTCTTATCCGCCAACAGGTTCGCCACTTCGTTGTTCGTGACGAGGTCGGCATCCGGCGTCCCCGCCGCGAACTGGGCAGTCAGCCATTCTTTGTAGTTATCCGCCGGTTTGATGTCGACGTTAACCTTCACGCCGGGATTCTTTTTCATGTAGGCGTCTGCGACCGCGTTCCAAACGGCGGACGATCCGTTCGAAAGCGAGATGTTAAACGTGCCCGACAGCTGGGAAGCCGCCGATTCGGTCGAGCTTGCGGACGCACTCGACTCTGGCTCTGCCGCTTTGTTGTTGTTGCTGCATGCCGCCAGCACAGTCGCGGTTAACAGCGCGCTAGCGAGGATAGCCGAGCTTTTTTTAATGTTCATGTCAATCTCCTCTCTCATTTCAAACGTTTTGAAGCGCTGATTTCCCCCATTAAAAGGACTTTCTCGGCAAAGTATTATTATACTAAATTAATATACTTTACTTATCAAAGTATACAATAAATTCTCTCCGCCGTGCAATAGCCTTTTTGAAAAGTTGGCGAAAACACAAGAAAAGGCTGTCGTCTTGAGCCGACAGCCTTTCCTTTAATTAACGAATATAAAATCTCTTTTTATTGGTCCGGCCCTTACTTCACCACCGGTCCCGTGCTGTTCCGCAGCTTTAAGGTCGGTACGATCTCATCCTTAAGAAGCTGATTCTGTCCGTCCTTCAATTCAAACAGCAGGATCTCCGCAGCCCGCTGACCGAGCTTCTTCGTATTCTGATTGACGGTGGTAAGGGGCGGATACGTATACTGGCTCACCTGAATATCGTCAAAACCGATGATGCTGATGTCGTTCGGCACATTCAGCATCATCTTCCTGGCCGCCTCCATCGCACCGATTGCCTTGTAGTCGCTTGTGGCAAATACCGCGGTCGGCGGATGATCCAGGCTCATTAATCGCCGAAAGCCATCCGCGCCCATCTCGGTCCGCTCCTGACTTCCGCTCACAACGGCGACGAGCTCAGGCTCAAACGCGATCTGGTGCTGCGACAGCGCTAATCGGTACCCTTGCAGACGGAGAGAAAACTCCTGATTCATGTCTAGAACGGAGTTGCCCGTGAGGATGACTCCGATTCGCCTATGCCCCAGTGAAAGCAAATGCTGCGTAGCCAGATAACCCCCGGTCAGGTTGTCCACGATCACATACGGGATGCCCAAATGCGGATAATAAAAGTGAACCGTCGCAATCCGCCTGCGCTCTTGCTGCCATTTGCTCAGGCGCATTAGATCGAAGTCCTCCTGCCCTGTCAGAAGAATGATGCCTGCCTGAGGATCATCGGGAAGCACATAATCTTTGCCGATATTCCAAAGATAGAAGTCGACTCCGTTCTCCTCGCATACCTCTTTGATCCCGTCGAACATATCGTTAAAGAAAGGATGATTAAAGCTGTCGGTCTGAATCTGGTATACGAAATAAAGGGTGCGAATCGGTTTGACGCCGCCTTCCGCGTTCGCTTTCTCTTGAATGAAGCTCCCCTTGCCCCGGATTCGATAGACATATCCTTCCTGCACGAGCTCCGACATCGCCCGGCGGGATGTAATCTCGCTCGTGTTATATTCTTTTGCCAGTTCGATTTGCGTGGGCAGCGGATCGTGAGGCTTGAGCTCGCCTCTTTCGATCTTACGCCTGAGATCGTTCACGATATATTGGTACATGGGCATTTTGTCAAATTTGTCCGTATCCATATGAATCCACTCCCCTGAATGGATTAAGTATACTTAAGCTCGCGATTTTTCGCAACACAAAAAGGCGGCTCGCTTCCTTGAGAACCAGCCGCCAAAACAAAGGAATTATTACATTATACGGTTGTAATCCAAGCCGCCGCCGCATTCATTGCCGGCAGCGTACCTGTAATGCGAACGCCGTCTTCGTTCGCCGAAGCAGTCGCCGACTCTACGCTCGGCGCCGACCAGAAGATCCCTTTCGGCAGTTCCGCCTGGTAGCTGATCTCTCCATTCGACTGCCGCCCCCACCGGACGCGGATCTCTCCGCGCTTGGTGGGAACGACGCCTTCAGCCCAGTCGATCCCTTGGGCCGCGATCGGCTGCAGCACGACTCTGTTCGCTCCCATATGGGAGACATCGATGCCCAGCAGCTCTTTGCTTAACAAGTACGTAGGCGAGGCCCCCCATCCGTGGGACAGGCTGACCGGAATGAAATCCTGAAGATACGTAGGCGTATGGCCCATATATGGACTCGGCGTCGTCGAGAACGGCAGAGAAGGATCGAACGTTTCCCACCAAGTCGTCGCTCCCCGGTCCAGCATGGCTCCCCAATACGACCGAATAATGCGAATCGCGTCTGTCGCGTAGCCATTGTCAAATAGCGTCTCCAGCACGATATGGTAGAAGAAGGATCCGCGAATCGGAGGCAGCCTGCCGGCCAAAAACTCGCCCTCGACAAAGGCCATGACCTCGCTCTTCTCCATAATGCCGGACCAGGCTGCAGCGAAATTCGTCTGCGCGGTGATGCTGGACGATAAACCTTTGTCTGTCCGGCAATCGACGTACATTCCCTTATCCGGCTCCCGGAGCATTCTTCGGATCGATGCTTTCGTCCTTTCCGCTCTCTCCTGCAGCTCCTTCCCAAAGCCGGACTCTCCCGCAGTGTCGGCCAGGGACGCTGCCGTCACCAAAAATTTATAGTAGAAACAGGAGAGCGCCGTCACCCGGTCCTTCCGCTCGATATCGTCCGACCAATCGATGAAACACCACCAGCCGTCGCGGTCCGCCCTGGCGAACAGCCCGGTTTCGTCCTCCTGGTCGGCGAACCACCTGGCAAGGCGAACGATCGTCGGCCAGATTTCCTCCAAGAAGGACTTGTCATGGCTGTAATCGTAATACGCCTTCACGCCAAAAAGCCAATGCGCGCAAAAATCGGGCAGCATAAACGAGTTACGCACGGGGCCGTTGCCCGGAATCGAGCCATCCTCGTTCTGGATTCGCGCCCCTTGCAAGAGAGACTTGCGAACGAGGGCGGAGTCGTCGGAGACCTGATAGACGACCTTCGCCATAATCACGGCATCTGCGACCCACAAAGCCGCCTCGCGGTACGGACAATCCTCGAAGTGATGCTGGCTGTTCACGAACGTCGTATAGCGGCCCGTCTCCCATATTCGGTTTAGCCTCTCGTCGCTGCAGCGGAACGAGCCCGCCTCCGTAAACGGATAACGCACGAATTCCATCTCTAAGCGTTGAACGCGAAGCGGTACCGGCGTTGCCATCGCCGCCAGCTTCAGATAACGGAACGCGCGGCGGCCGAACGGTTCGAGGAGATTCTCCCCCGGGCGCAGCAGATACGTATCTGTCAGCGATACCTCCAGCGACTCTCCGCAATAAAGTTGAAGGACGCCCCCTTCCGGCGCTTCAACCCTAAGCTTCGGGTAGCCGACCACTTCCGCACCGAAGTCGTAGGTAACCTGCGGAAAGCTCCCCGGCTTCGAAGCATCCATCGTCAGCGCATTTTCAGGCGAATCCGTCAACACAGCTTCAGCGAACGCAAGCCCGCCAAGAAACGGCTCCGACGAGACGACCGAAGCAGGTCGGACGAGCGTGCGCCGCAGAAACGGAATCTCGCGCGGCAGCAGCCGCGGCCAGGGAGAGCCCGGTTCCTCCGCTCCGGCGACAACCTCGGCATCGGGCCAATCGGAATCGTCGTAATCGATCCGCTCCCAGCCATCCTCCCGAGCGACATCGAAGATCTCCCGGTAGCCGCCCCAGAGATGCAGCCGGCTCGCGTTCGCCTTCCAACGCGGAGAACGCCTGCACTTCCACTCGGTTCCGCTCGCGATCGTCTGCAACGGCTTCTTGTGCGCCGCTTCGGAATCGTACAGATCCAACTGGCAGATGAGCCCGCCGGGTCCTTGAAGCTGATTCGTCACGATTTCTCCCGCACCGAAGTTATTTGCCACGATCGCGAGCACATTCGACCCTCTGGAGAGGCGGTCCGCAACCTCATACGTGTCGAACGACATCCAAGCCAGGTCCGAGGGGGCAGGGCCCCTTCCCAATTCCTCGCCGTTCAAATAAAGCTTGTAGGCCTGGTTCGCAGAAATCCGAAGCCTCGCGCGCTTGATTGACGGTCCGACCTCGAAAACCTTTCTAGCCTCTGCGTAGACGTCGTTTAGATCCTTTGCTCCCGAGACCCATATCCACTTTGCCGTCCATTGTTGTTGTGAACGCATGCTCTTCTCCCCGCACTTGATTTGAATGAATGTTCTTTCGTTTATGGCAAATATAAAAGTATTCTTTCATTCTTTATATAATATACTTTATTAGAAAATACCACAACTAAATATACTTTTTATGCCTGAAACGAAAAGCCGCTCCTCCTCCCATTCAGGGAAGAGAAGCGGCTCCGTGCCGTCAATGCCGGCAGGGTATGATTGATCCGGCTTACCACTTATAAGACTTGCAGCCTTTGGCCTTCAGGGCCAGCTCGGGTTTACTCGGCGTGAAAAGATCGAGAATATTTTTGCCCAGATTCTCTTCCTTTCCTTTCACCGAAAATTTCTCTAACGGATTGAACAGGTCGGTCTTGAATGGCCCCGCTTCGAATTTTCCGATCGGCTCGACCTCCAAGCACCCGCCTTCCCATCGATCCTTCAGCTTGACGCCGACCGTCAGGGCCAACGGTCCTTTGACGATTTTGGCGGTCGCTTCGACCGACAATCCGTCTGCGGTCAAGCCCTCGAGCGGCGCAATATCCAGACCGCCCCCTACGCCAAAGCCTGCCTCCAGGCAGGAGGAAAAACCTTCGTTGTTAATACAAACGCGCCCGCCCCCGCCGATTCCGTCATAGGCGGTTGCCCCGATGCACATGGTCCCGCACGGATCGCGGTACTGCACCGGATTGTTGTTGACATAGGCATACAGATTCGCCTGGCCGCTCTCGAACAGAATTGGATCGCGCGCCGTCCACCTGCCCGACAGCGTATCAAGATCCCGCGCACCGAACCTTACAAGTCCCGTGCCCCTGTCCTCCAATCCGCCCGCATATCCGATCGCCAGCGCGAAGCCCGGATTCGAATCCGACAGCACGCCGCCATAACTGTCGTACTTCAGCCGCTTGACGACCTTCCCCTGAACGTCCAGCACCTGCTGCGGCGTCCCGACGCCGTCCGTGATCACATAATAGCGTACGTTGCCCCGCTCCAGCCCGATTAGCAGGCCGTCTTCGTCGTACAGATAATTCGTCAGCTCCCCGTTTTCGTTCACCGTGCTCGTCACCAGCTGCAGCGAGGTCGGGTCTCCGTAAAAATACTGGGTTGAATGCCCGGCGCCATCCTCGCGGTACGTTTGTCTGCCCAGCGCGTCGTACGCATAACTGTAAGTTACGCCGCTTACCGACGCTGTCAGCAGCTCCCCGCGAGCGCCGTACTTGAACGTGTCCGCGCCGCGCTGACGAAGATAGCCGTCTTCGTCGAAGCTGTACGCCGTACCGCCCACAGCCGTCAGTACGTCATGCGAGCCGTAGCTGCTAGCCATCCGTTCCGAACCCGTTACTTCGCGGACGATCCGGTTTTTGTTCGCATCGTATTCATACGTCTCCGCCGTCGCGCCTTCCGGACCGCTGCGCTGCGCATTCGTCAGCTGTCCGTCCAGATCGAACGTATAGACGGTCGTCTCCGTGCCTTCCGGCGTCGTCACCGTCAAGCGCGTGATGTTGCCGCTCAAATCGTATTCAGGCGCGATGCGGTAGACTTCCCTACCAGCCAGCGTATAGATCCGCTCCTTCTGCCGGCCCAGCTCGTCGTAGGTCTGCGTCACCTGCAGCTTGCCGTCGTTCATCCCCGCTACGCTTCCGTTCGGGCCGGTTCGGTCGAACGTGAACGGTCCGTACTTGACAAGCCGGCCCATGTCGTCCCTGCGCATATCGGTTGTCACGTTAGCCGTCTGCGACACGCCATAGACCATTCTGGTCACGGAAGTCTGGATCTTGGTCAGATTGGCCAATACGTCGTACGAGTAATCGTAAACGCCTTTTGCCTTGCCCGTGATCGTCTGCCTGCTCACCAGATCGCCGACATACGCGAACTCGTTGGTTTGCGGCAGCGATCCGGGGATTTGACCGACGCTTTCCAGTTTTTTCGCCCGGTCTGTATTGTCCGCATATTCGAACGTGCGCAGGATATCCGCATCGTTCATGCCGGCAATCCGCTTGCCGCCTCCTGTATCGTAGACATAGTCGATCTGACGGCCGCCGCGCAGCGTCGACCGCTCCAATTTGCCGCCGTCGCCATGCGCCAGGCTGATCCAATCCGGCCCTTCCGCGGACGCAAATCCATCAAACTGGCCCAGTTCATTGTAGCTTTGCCGGTAAGTCGTGCCGTCCGGCATCGTCAGACCGGTCAACTGCCCCAGCTCGTCGTACGAGCTGCCGTATACTTTGCCGCCCGGCGTCGTCGAGGAGATCAACCGGTCGGCTTCGTCATAAGCGAACGACCTTGTCCGTCCGGCCGCATCCGTCAATGCGGTGAGCCGATTCCGTTCGTCGTACGTATACTTGGCGAGCTGTTCCCCTTGCGTTGACTGGGCCAGCCGTCCTTTCTCGTCGTACGTGTATACGATTGGAGCAAGCTGCTGCCCTGGCCATTCCACCTGTACGACCCGGCCGTATTCATCGTAGGTGAAAACCTGCTTCAACCCGTCAGGCCCCGTCTCGGTCAATTGCCGCGTCGCCGCTTCGTACTTCGACTCGGTTACGGAAGTCCCCGTTTTGTTCGTATGCGTCAACGATTTCAAGCTGCCGTCCTCATTCCACTCCACCGCGCGGGATTCGTTGAAGGTCGCCTTCTTCCCGTCAGGCTGCGTCAGCGTCGCTTCCTTCATGACCGGGACATCCATATCCCAGCGCGGATCGCCCGTCATCGTCTTCGTCATGACGCTTCCGTCCGGAAGCTCGATCCGTTCGCTGCCCGGCCGTACCGCAGCGACCAGACGCGTGCCGTCCGGACCGGTCGTCGTCCGCTGCACGCCGCCTTCGATCCGCTTCGTCTCGTACACGGTCGCACGGCCCTCCGCATCGGTAAAGGTGACGATCGTCCCGTCGGCCGTGTCGGCGCGGCTCAGCGTCTGCACGCCTCCCGCCCCGTTCTCGGCACGAATCAGCAGTCCGTCTTCGTCATAAGCGTAGGTACTGGTCTGCTCCAGCGGATCGACGAAGGTTTGCAGCAGTCCGCCGGCATCGTACGTCATCCGATACGTTTCTCCGGCCGGACTTGTCACCGCAACCAGACGCCCTTGCTCATCCGTCGTCAGCTCCGTCCGCTGCCCGCCGGCTCCGATAATCGCCAACGGCTTGCCTGCGCTATCCCGTTCGATCGACATCTCGTTGCCGCTCCGGTCGGTAACTCGCACCAGACGGCCTTCCTCGTCATAATCCAGCTTGGTCAATACAGCACCCGTCAAGGCGTCCGTCGTTTGCGCATGCGTTTGGTCTCCGGCCTCGAACTCGTAGACGACCTGGCCGCCTTCGTCGGGCGTCTCAAGCAGGCTATCAGCCTCTTTCACCAGAAAATAGCCGACCCGATCATTCTGTGTTTCAACTACACGTCCGCCGTCGGCGGTAACGGCCGTCAGGTTAAACTTTTGCGTCGCCTGGTCCATGACCCATGACGGAGTCTCCAGCTTCTCCATAAGTCCGTCCTGCGCAACACGGTAAACGTCCCTGCCTCCGGCTCTGAAATAAAGCCGGTCCTGCGCGTCCAGGAAAAGCCTGCTAAGTCCGCCCGCATAGTAACTCGAAAGGAAGAAAAACTCGGCTTCCGTCGCCTTCATGCCATGAGCGGCCGGCCTGCTCCCAGGCTCATCGAGCAACACGCCCGCCACCCGGGACAAGGTGCCGTCCGGGCTTAGCTTGCGTATCCGCGTGAACGCGCGATAGTCGCCAAACAACGTAGCCGCATTCGTATCTGTCATATACAGAGAGCCGTCGCTGCCCATCCGGATCTGCTCCACCGCGCCGATCCCCGCCTTGTCGCCGGGACCGCTATCCTTGCCTTTGGCCGTATGATCCCCCAGCGTCTGGAGGATGCCGTCCGGACCGATCTTGTACAGGGTGGTTCGGTACGGAACCAAGTTTTGATCGCCCGGTCGAGTCGGGTAGGACGTGAAGTAGACGGAACCGTCCATACCCGCAGCCAGCTCGATGATGCCTGGCAGCGGTACGTTCTTCGCCTCCGCGCCGTCCGGCAACGGGGCTTGCGGACCTCCTCTGCCCGTGCCCGCTATAACCTCCCAGTCGGTCTGCCTCTTCGTTTTGCGAAGCAGCTGGTATTTATCAGGATTGTAGCAATAGATCGTCCCTTGCGCGTCAACCGCGATGACGTTCCAGTTGGACAGCGGAACATCCGCCACCTTGACGACTTTTCCGCTCGGATCGAGACCTAAAATCACTTTGCTCCGAGTGAAGAAGTTGACTGCGGCATAATAGATCCACCCGTCCATGCCGGTTGTCATTGTACCGTATTCTATGGTATGCCCTTCGAACGAGAAGTCCACTTCGCCACGCATCGACCTGGTCTTGGTCTGTGTCGTGCCGTCTCCCAGCAGCAGTCTCTTCGAGCCGTCATCGTAAATATGATGCGGATCAAGACTCCAGCCTGCAACGCCGGCGGATGCGTATGGATTCCGCGGACTCTCCAGCGCTCCGTGCCATTCCTGGCCCACGCTGACCTCGGAGGTGTCTCTCATCTGCCCGTATACGGAGGATGGAGCGGCCGAGATCCGGCCGAAGCTGCGCTCGAATTCGCCGTTTGACGGATAATACTGAGCCTTGTACACATAATCGACGCGGACCGTGTAAGGATGAGAGCCCGTCAGCTCGCGGCCGTAAGCGTCCTTGCCGTCCCACTCGAACGTATACGTCTTGTTCGGAGACGGGGCGAAGCTCGCCCGGTGCAGCTTGCCGCCGATCTGGATGCTCACGTTCATCCTCCGCAGCGAAGCCGGCAGCGGCTCGCCGTCGCTCACCGGAATTTCCAGCGTCGACTTCGCCTTGTAGCCTTCCTCCCGCTCGCTCATGTAGTTCAGCATATACGGCGTTCCTGCGATCGGAATCTGCTGTCCCAACGTCTGATTCTGGCAGCCGATGATCGAGCCCTTCTTCTTGCACGGATCGTCTTCCTTCTTGCGCTTCTCCCAGGGCTCCCGATCCGGCGGCGATTCGGCGTCTCCCGGAGGTCCGTACGGCCAGTTGTGGTCATATGGCGTGAAATGGGTGATCGGCACCCGCCACAGCGTTTTCCCCGGTTCATACAGCTCCGCGAGCTTGCGCAGCTCCTCCTCCGTCACGCCCAGCTTCGCCAACTGCTCCTCGCCGTCCGCCTCGCCGTCTCCGTCCGCATCGATCCCGGCCAGGCCGTTCTTCACCGAGACGATCTCGATCACCTTGCCGTTCGGCGCCGCGATCCATTGCCCTTTCTCCCGGTCATAGTATGCATTCGGCACCGCTTCCCCGACCGGGAAGCCAATGAAGTTGTCCAGGTAATGGTACACCTCCCGGTCGAAGGTCACCTCCGTCGCTCCCGCCTGCACCGCTTCGTCCGCCGACAGCTCCACCGCATACGTATACGCCACGTACGGCGGCAGCTCGCCCGGCATCGCCTTCGGTCCTTCCGGACCGGCCGTATACTCCGTCGAGCGGAAGCTGATGCTCGGCAACGGCTGCTGGGTCCCGTCCGGCAGCCTCATCGTCGCCGTCGTCCCCACCGGGAACAGCACCGTCGACTGGCGGGTTCCATCCTCATCCGTTACCGGCGTACCCTGCGCTGCCTGGATCTCCGTGCTGTCCTCCAGCTGCACCTGCGTCACCTTGCTGTCGTACGCCGTCAGCACGACGTCTTCCAGATGCTCGTAATCTCCCGGCGTCGCCTGCTTTTTCCGCTGCACGGTCATATATCCGTCCTTCTCGTATTGCAACGTCCAAATGCCGTCGCCGTTCACGGCCAGGTCGAACATCCCGTCCGCCCGGCTCAGCGTCTGCCCCCATTCCGGATGGTCCAACACTGTGATGCGTACGCCGCCGACCGGCGCCTGGGCCGTGTCCAGTACGCGCCCTCTCAGCACGCCTGCGCGCTCCGCTTCGATCGCGCCCGGCTGCACGCCCGTCTGAATCGGATTCGGTCCCGTGTACAGGAAGTCCGTCATCTCCTGGAAGCTCGCCTGGCCCGAGGCCGGCAGCTCCGTCGCTACGCTGCCCGGATCGGGCGGCAGATTGCTGCCGTCACCGGTCGGCGTCGCTTGCACCGCGCCCGACTTGGCCGACTCGTTGCCGCTCTCGTCGTAGGCCGATACGGCCAGCTCATAAGCGATGCCGCCCGTCAGGCCGGTCGCCGTGTAAGAGGCAGTTTTTCCGGCTTCAAGTGCCGCGCCCCACGAGCTTGCCCCTACCGCCCGAACGTAGACCCGGTAGCCAGCCAGATCGTCCTCCCCGTTCGCCGTCCAGTTCAGCGCGATCCGTCCTTCTCCCGCGCCGGCCGTCAGCCCGGCCGGCACGGCCGGCGGCGTCGTGTCCGGCTGCTCTTCTTCAAGCGGCGTCGCGCTGACGATCGCCGACATGTGAGAGCTATTGCCGCTCGTGTCGTACGCCGCAATGGCGAGCTCGTACGTCCGGTCATGCCAGACGTCAAGGACTGTATACGTCGTGTCCAGGCCGACGTCGACGCCTCCGCTCCACGTTTGGCTTCCCTGTACGCGGCTGTAGATCCGATAGCTGTCCAGATCGGCTTCGGTGTTGGCCGTCCAGCTCAGTTCAATTTTACGGACGCCCGGCTCTGCCTTCAGCCCGCTCGGCACGGCCGGAGGGTCACGATCCTGCGTCTGATCGTCCCGCGGCGTTTCGCGCCTCGTCTGGGATTTGGCCGACTCGTTGCCGCTCGCATCGTAGGCGGTCACGGCAAAATCGTACGTCGTGCCGTTCGTCAGTCCGGTAATCGTATATCCGCTCTCGCGTCCAGGCTTGTCGAATTGGCTCCAGGCCGCTCCGTCGGACACGCGCCAGTAGATTCGGTAGCCGGCCAGATCTTCCTCTGAACTCATATCCCAGGTCAGGATTACTTTGCCGTCCCCCGCCTCTGTCCTCACCCCGCCCGGAACCGCAGGCGGCGTCACGTCCGGCGGCGGAACGCCAGCTTTAGGCTTCGCCCTAACGAGCTCCGACCTCGCGGACGCATTGCCGCTTTTGTCGTAGGCCGCTACCGCGAATTCGTAGGTCCGGCCGTTCGTCAGCCCTTTCGCCGTATACGACACGGATACGCCCGCATCGGCCTGGATGGTCCATGCCTCGGTCCCTTCCTCGCGCCCGTAGATCCGGTAGCCGGCCAAGTCGCTCTCCGCGTTCGCCGTCCAGGCCAGCGCGATCAGGCCGTCTCCGGGCTCCGCTCTCAGTCCGCTCGGCACCGCGGGCGGCGTCACATCCGGCGTTTGCGTGCCGCCTCCACCTCCGCCGCCCCCACCGCTTGGCACTCCTCCGTTCAGGCGAAGCATGCCCAGATCCAGCTTGGCTCCCGCCTTGGGGGCCGTGTAGCTCCCCGGTGCGTCCGTTCGGACGCATTTGCAGCTGTCCGACTTCGCCGCCTCGCTGTCCAGCAAGGCCAGCGCCTGCTTCGCCTGCTCGGTCTGCAGCAGCTCCGGCTCGGCCGTCCCCGCCTTCGCGGCCGCTTCGCGGATGCTCTCGTCCGCGATATACGACAGCTGGTACGTACGCTCCGGCTCGACATATGCGGTGAAGGAACCGTCGGCCCTCGTGATCGCATAATAAGTCGGATTGGTCGTAAACGCCAGCACAATGCCGCCCGCCGCCTTGCCGTCGTCCCCCGTCAGCTTGCCTTCCAGCACGGCTGCCTTGCTTGCGACCAGATCATAAGCGGGCGTACCCGGCATCCAATCCACGCTTCGGAAGCCGGCGACGCCGTCGCTTGTCGCATAGATATCGTACGACCCGCTCTCCCACGCTCCAGGCAGCTCAAAGCTGCCTTGCGCATCCGTCCGCCCCGCGGCGAGCTGAGCCCGCTTGCCCTTTGCGTGAACGCGCACGAGCGCATGGGCCAGCGGCTGCCCTTCGTCCGACTTGACTGCAACTGTCAGCGGAGCCGCCTGGTCCGGACCTTTCAGCAGCTTCAAGGTGCGATGGAGCGCCACCGCCGCTTCCGCGCGGGTGAGGCTCTTCTCGCCGCGGAATGCGCCGTCCTCATAGCCTCGAACAATGCCGGCCTCATGCAGAGCCGAGATCGCCGGAGCCGCCCAGGCCGGAATCCGGCCGCTGTCGGTGAATTCGACCGCCCGTTCAGCCTTCCGGCCCGTCAGCCGTCCCAGCATGACAGCCGTCTCCTGGCGGTTCAAGAGCGCCTGCGGCCGGAAGGCGCCGGTCGCATCCCCCTGCACCAGCCCGAGACGCGCCGCCTTTTTCACGTCCTCCGCAAACCATTCATCCTTGACATCGGTAAAAATCGCTTCCTGCGACTGATCGCCTTCGACCAGCCCGTTCTTCGGCAGCTGGGCCAGCAGCCGGTTCAGCATCACGGTGAACTCCGCCCGGGTCACGGCCCGGTCCGGCCGGAAGGTTCCGTCTTCATAGCCGCTCACTACGCCCGCGTCCGCCAGCTCCTCAACCTCGGCCGAAGCCCACGCGGGCAAGCTGTCGCTCCATCCCGCAGTGCCGCTGCCTGCGCTTTCGCCGCCGCTCGCGCTTTCCATGCTCCCCGGCCCCGCCGCAGTCTCCACAGCGCCCGCCGGCACGAGCGGCTGCACGACAAGCACCGCTGTCAGGAGCAGCGGCGTACACCGTTTGATCAGCTTCCTAACCATTTCCGAGCCTCCTCACCCCAACTGTTTGACATAGTATAGCGGCCGCCCCCCCCCGCGCGTAAGCATCCATCCGACTAGACGCGTCACTGGAATTGTCACCCATTGTTGTCACCCCCTATGACAGGCTGCGTCATATTCGTCCCGGACGCCCGCCTATGCGCCTAAAAACAAACCAGCCGCCGCTCCTCCCATTAGGGGAGAAACGGCGGCCGGTTTGTTTTTGGCCATGGCGCTAGAGTGCCTCCCATTCATTTAATATGAGGGAGTATAAGCCCGCCGTAAGCAAACGCAGCTACGATAAGCAAAGCAGGGTGCACCTTCCACTTGACCAGTGCCAGAAAAGAAAGGAGCGCAATCCCAAGAGATTGCCAAATGCCCAGAGAGGCGATCGAATCCTCCCCCATTTTCCAGGTCAGCACCAACATCATTACCGCGATGACAGGCTGCACAAATAAAGTCATCCCTTTGACGACGACCGATTGCCGATGCCGCTGAATGACTTTCAAAATCAAAATAAGGGCAACCGCGGATGGAAAGACGGCAGCGAACAACGCAAGGAACAAACCGGTCCATCCGTAAACATGGTACCCCACATAGGCTGCAATTTTAGTTGCTATTGGCCCCGGCAGCGCATTCCCGAGCGCGAGCATATTGGAAAATTCGCCGTTCGTCAGCCAGCGATAATGATTCACCACCTCTTCGTACATCAGAGGGATCGATGCAGGGCCTCCGCCGTAGCCGAGAACGTTCGCCATAAAGAAACCCAGAAGGATGCTTATCCAGATCGTCATGCGGACGTCCCCTTATTTTTCGTCTTCAGACGAGCCATTTTATTTTTTAATGGAAAATGGCTAGCGCCGTAGGCCAGGAATATTAAAATGACGATAGCCGGATGAACGGATATCGTTTGCAGCAGGAGAAAGGCTGCGACAAAAAGCAGGCAGCCCGCCAGCTTGCCCAACCCTTTCACCGCCTTCTCGGCAAATTCATAGGCCATCTGACCGAGCATGACCGCAATAACAGGCGTGACGGCAGCGATCATGTCGGCAACTGTATTGGAGTAATCGACTACATTAACAAGCGCGAGCAGCGCGACCATGGCCAGGCATGTCGGCAAAATATGCGCGACCACGCCGACGATCGCCCCGACCGCCCCCTTCAGTTTATATCCTAAATACGCGGCCATTTTGGTGGCGATCGGACCAGGCAGCGCGTTGGCAATCGCCAACGTTTCTCCGAATTCATCGTCCTCCAGCCAGCGATAACGGGAAACCGCCTCGTAGCGGATGAGCGGGATTACGGAAGGACCGCCGCCAAACCCGAATATTCCGGTTCGCAGCATGCCGATGATCAGCTCTTTAAAGGCGCCCACGCTTATCTCCTCCTGTTCTCAAGCTTGCGCATGATAAATATCCAATGCCGCTTGAACAGCCCGACCGGCCTGAAGGGAAGCTCCATGTCGCAGAAGTACTGCTTCAAGCGCCGCCAGGACGTGGAGCACGTTTTTCTTTCGGCAGCTGTATCCCATCGTACCGATTCTCCAGATTTTACCCTTCAGCGGACCGAAGGAGCTCGCGATTTCAATATCAAAATCATTCAGCAGCATGGCACGGACAGATTCGCCGTCAATCCCTTCCGGAATGGCAATGCAGGTAACGACCGGGAGCTTGCAAGCCGGATTCCCGTATATGTCCAGCCCCATCGCCCCGATGCCGTGAACGAGCGCTTTTTCGTGCAGCCGGTGCCTGTCGATCCGATTTTCCAAGCCCTCCTCCAAAACAATGCGCAGCCCTTCGCGCAGCGCATAAAGCATCGAAGTCGCTTCTGTATGATGATTTAAGCGGGCGGGGCCCCAATAGTCCATCAATTGGCTCAGATCGAAGTAGTTCGTTCGAATGGCCCGCGCATGGGCGCTCTTTGGCGAACCCGGATCGACCAGTCCTCGTTCGATTTTTTTTCGTTCCAGAAGAAGCGCCTCTACGCGCGAATTGAAGGTGATCGGCGCCATGCCGGCCGGTACGGACAAGCATTTTTGCGTACCGCCGATGGCGGCGTCGATTTTCCATTCGTCCACCCTTACATCGGCTCCCCCGATGGAGGCGACCGCATCGACTACAAAAAGAATGTCGCGTTCGCGGCAAGCTTCGCCGATTTCTTTCAGAGGCTGCATGCATCCCGTAGACGTTTCCCCATGAACCACAGCGACGATTTTGGGTTTGACGCGATCGATGGCACGGAGGATCGCCTCCGGTTGAAAAACAGTTCCCCATGACGTTTCGATGTTATGAACTTCCGCGCCGTACCGTTCCGCGATCTCGGAAAGAAGATGTCCGAACCTGCCGTAAATAGGAATCAGCACCCGGTCTCCCGGCTCGACGATACTCGCCAATACCGCTTCGATTCCGGCGCGCGACGTTCCGTCGACCGGAAACGCCCAACGGTTTTTCGTCCGGAACAGCTCGCGGATCATCTCCATCGTTTCATTCATGAGCGTGGTGAACTCGGGATCGAATTGTCCCAGGATCGGCGCTGCCATCGCGCGGAGCACGCGGGGCTCCGCCTCCACAGGACCGGGCGTCATAATGGTTCGCGTCGATGGATTGAGGTCTCTGTATTTCATTTATTTCGCCTCCTTTTCGTAGCCCAGCTCGTATAGCAATTGAATCAGGACGCGCACGCCCGCCGCCAAGTCTTTTTCTGCCGTATATTCGGCGGGATGGTGGCTGAGCCCCCGATGACTCGGCACAAAAATCAATGAAGAAGGGTACTGTCCGGCCATAATTTGCGCATCGTGCCCCGCGCCGCTTGGCATCCGCTTATAAGAAAGACCTTGCTCCCGACAGATCGCTTCAATCCGGCGAGCGAGCGCTGCATCCATGTCTATCGGACGCGCATCCAGTTGTTTTTCAACCTGCAGCCGCAAGCCGCGATTCCGGGCAATCGTATCGCATGCTGCGATCGAAGCTTCGCAGAAAGCGTCCAACGCATCGCCTTGCGGATGCCGGATATCCAGCGTGAAGGTCGTTTTGTTCGGGATTACGTTGGATACGTTCGGTTCCGCTTCGATCTTCCCCGCCGTGGCGACCAGCGGCGCACCGACCCGGTCTGCAGCATCCATGATCGCGACGATCATTTCGCTCGCTCCCCGCAAAGCGTCGGCCCGCCAGGCCATCGGTGTCGTCCCTGCATGGTTCGCTTCCCCGATGCACGAAATGCTGTAGCGTTTTTGTCCTACGATCTGTTCGACAATGCCGATCGGTATGGACTCACGCTCCAGAATGGCGCCTTGTTCGATGTGAAGCTCAATGAACGATACAATATCTTCTCTCCGGGGGTTCCGGTATCGCCCCAGACCGAAGCCGGCCTCGTTCATCGCCTCCACGAAGGAAATCCCCTTTTCATCGCGGATCTGCTTGATTTTATGGAACGGGGCTGTGCCCGTAATATTGGTCGATCCCCAGAAGGTGAGCGGGAACCGGCTGCCTTCCTCCTCGCACAACGACACCATTTCAATATTCCGCGCGGGAGGCCCATAGTTTTCTTTTAAATAACGCAGCGCCAATAAACCTGCGACAATTCCGAATGCGCCGTCGTATTTTCCGCCGCGCTTGACCGTATCGACATGCGATCCGGTTAGAATCGTCCCTTCCTCAGCATCCGCCGAAGCCAATCTGCCGTATAAATTCCCCGCCTCGTCGTAATAGGTGTCCAGTCCGTTTTCTTTCATTTTTTGCTCCAATGCCTGCTGAGCCTCCGCCCAGGAGGCTGTATATAATAGCCGTGTCACTCCGCCTGCCGGATCAGCGCCGTAAGCCGCCAGCCAATGCACCCATTCTTCGACCTGCTGCTGGAGAACCGGTATGTTCATCCGAGAGCCCCTTTCCATATCGCTTTGTTGACGCTGCGGGAGAATTCACTTGAAAGATAATCCCCATTGTAGTGAATCCTTTTTCAGAAGTCATTGTATGCTTTGAATAAAATATAGCTATATATTCATGCGCGTTGTACAATCGGATATATTCATTCAGGGGAAACCTATCCTGCACAGTGGGGGGACACGGTTATGAAAATGGCGGAAGTCATGCATATGCCTCTTCTCAAGCATGCCAAAATCGCCGCAGGTCAGCTCGGTATGAACAGAAGCGTAGCAAGCGTCAATATGATGGATGCGCCCGATATTATCCATTATTTGAAGCCGAATGAATTATTGCTGACGACCGCTTATGCCATTAAGGAATCGCCGAACGACCTGCTGGAATTAGTGCGGCAGATGGCCGACAAGCAATGTGCCGGACTCGGCATCAAAACCAAACGCTTTATCTCCGAGATTCCCGCCTCCGTCCGTCAATTGGCCGATGAATTGAACTTCCCGATCGTTGAAATCCCGCTCGATTCTCCGTTAGGCGAATTGACTACTCAAATTCTCAGCTATATTTTAGAAAAGCGCACCGACGAATTACGTTACGCGCTGGAAACCCACCAAGCCTTTTCCCGAATCGTCATGGAGGGGAAAGGGATGACCGGCGTGATGAACAGCTTAAGCACGTTAATTCAGCACCCGGTCCTTCTTATCGACCACTGGGGACAGGTGACGGTACAATCGCGCTCCCCCCATCCGATCTCCCAACAAAAAAAGAAGACGTTATCCGACCTCTCGAAGTCGATTCGCACGAATGGCGCCCGCTATTTCTCGCTGTTGGCCGACCAAGAACCAGTGAGCGCATTTCCCATTGAAATCTATCGACAGCGTCAAGGATTTATACTCGTTCTCGGGGCGATGCTGGACGATCCCTTTTCCGTGTTAGCCGTCGAACAAGCGGCCAATGTGGCGCGGTTTGAGTTTATGAAGCAGTATGCGTTGGAAGAAAGCTCGAGACGGATTAAAAACGAGTTTTTTGCGGATTTTCTGGATGAACAGATCACTTCGGATGAGGAAATCATCAATCGCGGAAAGTACTACGGCCTTCAAAAAAGGCAAGCTTACAAATGTATCGTAGCGGGAATCGACGATAGCACGGAAATTTACAGCAAGAAGTTTGTGGGCCAGGAAGACTCCTTTAATCAGTTCAAGGATCAAATCTACGAGTATCTGGACGATCGGTTTACCCGCTTAAAAAAGCCGTACATACTGTTTACGAAAGCCCATCAATTTGTGATGCTGCTTCCGGTCGAGGACGCACATGCAGAACCGGAATCCGAGGAGCAGGACTGGAACGGGATCTTGCGGAGCATTCAAGATCGGCTTTATGAGGATCTGGAGGTAAGCCTGTCATTTGGCGTGGGCAATTATGCCGAACAATTAACGGATATTCCGGCATGCTTCCATAAAGCGCTGGAATCGTTGCGGTCCGGCTACGAATCCAGGAAAAAACGATTTGTTCAATCCTATCGCGTTAAGGAACTGGCCGAATTGCTGCGGATGATTCCGCACAAAAATTTAAAGCAATTTTACGACAATACGCTCAAAGGTCTGGCCGATTCGAACGACAGGGAAGATATGAATTTAATTCAAACGATCGCCGTTTATATGGAGAACAACTGTCTGATCTCGGAGACGGCGAAGCAGCTTTATATTCATCGAAACACCGTGTCCTATCGGTTGAACAAGTGCGAGGAGATTCTCGGCAGAAGCTTGAAGGATCCGAATGAAGTGTTGAAATTAAGGGTCGCGCTCATGGTTCGCACCCTGTTGAAGACGTAAGCTAAGCCATCCGATTATTCAAAGTGCATAATAGATCGACTCATCTTTATTTGTCATGTCCAATGACTTCCTCATTCGCAACCACTAATATACCTTCTATACAGTAAATCGATATTACGCGGAAATTAGAGGGCTGAATGTCACAACAGTTGGTAATCTTAGGGGGAACTGAACATGGCGGATCGGCCATCGGGCAATCGCAAACAAACCCGCTCTGTCGTGCATGCGCAAAATGGAATGGTGGCGACCAGCCATCCCCTGGCCGCCATGGCCGGGCTGCACATTTTGCAGCAAGGAGGCAACGCCTTTGATGCGGCAGTCGCAACCGCCTCCGTGTTATGCGTGGTCGAGCCCATGATGACAGGCTTGGGCGGGGACATGTTCGCCTTGATTTACGATGCCGACAACCAGGAGGTCAAAGGCCTGAATGCCAGCGGACGCGCTCCGCGGGCGGCGACCCCCGATTTTTACGAACAAAACGGCTTCTCCAGCATCCCCTCCACCGGTATCCTGTCCGCTACAGTCCCAGGCGTCGTCGATGGCTGGTCACAGTTCCTTGAAAACTATGGAACGCTTACCTTTAAAGAGGTATTGGCCCCCGCCATTCGATATGCCGAAGAAGGTTTTCCCGTCACGGAGATGGTCGCCTACTATTGGAAAAAGGCGGAACGGCTTCTTCTGCAGTCCGAGGAGGCCAGCCGAAACTACTTAATCGACGGCAAGGCCCCCGCAGAAGGAACGCTTTTTAAGCAGCCCGGCTTGGCTCGGTCCCTCCATCGAATCGCCAAGGACGGCAGAGACGCCTTCTACGAGGGCGATATTGCCGCTAGAATCGACGAATACATGAAGAGACACCAGGGACTGCTGCGCAAGGAGGACCTGCGGGAACATCGTTCCCAATGGGTGGCGCCGATATCGACCAATTACCGCGGATACGAAGTCCTGGAGATTCCCCCGAACGGCCAGGGCCTTGTCGTGCTTCAAATGCTGAATATACTGGAGAACTACGATCTGAAAGCGATTGGGCATAATTCTGCAGAATATATCCGGTTGCTGATTGAAGCCAAAAAGCTTGCTTACGCCGATCGGGACCGGTATATTGCCGATTCGGAATTTTCCGACCTTCCGGTCGACCGTCTTCTCTCCAAGGCATATGCCCTGCAATTAGCCGATTCCATTCAATCCGGATCGAAGAACAACGAACCCGGCATTCAACTGGGCGGCGATACGGTCTACTTGACCGTGGCCGACAAAAAAGGAAACATCGCTTCTGTGACCAACAGCATCTTCAGCTTGTTCGGCAGCGGAATCCTCATTCCTGACACCGGCATATTTATGCATAACCGCGGCTCATTATTTTCGCTGGACCGCAATCATCCCAATGTCCTTCACCCCGGTAAACGTCCTTTCCATACGATCATCCCCGGAATGGTGCTGAAAGACCGGAAACCTTTAATTTCTTTCGGTGTAATGGGTGCCGACATGCAGCCTCAGGGGCAAGTCCAGACGCTGGCGAACCTGATCGACTTTGGCATGAATATTCAGGCGGCGGGCGACGCCCCCCGATTCCGCCATTACGGGCATGGCGTCTTCCTGGAATCGGAGATCGGCCAATCGACCCGCCAAGCGCTTGCCGATCAAGGGTATACGCTCCTGGAACAGTCCGACGGCGACGACTTCGCGGTTGGCGGCTACCAAGGGATATTCGTCGATCCGGAAACCGGACTGTTCCAGGGCGGATCCGATCCGCGGAAAGACGGATGCGCGATCGGTTACTAGTACGATTAATGCCGTTTACGAATTCAAAGTAACGATCACCTTCGTAACATTCGCCCCGCCCGCGCCGCCGTTAAACCGGATGACGTTGTTCGTCCCGGCGGCGAGTACGACTTGCTTGCTGACGCTGCCGGTGTAATTGCTCCAGCCCCCGGTTCCAGGCAAAGTCAACGAATATGTGTTGCTGCCGATCGCCATGCCGAACGTCGATGTCGCGTCTGCAGAGCCGTAGACGACGGTCACTTGCGCATTGCCTCCCATGCCGCCGTTCACGCCGGACACCTGGAAGTATGCGCCCGAAAGGTGCATGTTCTCGATGCTGGAGCCGCTCTTCGTCGCCCCGCCTCCCACAGTCACATTGCTGCCGGTCACCGGATATTCCGTCACCGTCTGCGGGACAGACGATTTGAGCGAAATGCTCACTTTGGATACGTTGACCCCGCCCATGCCCCCGGTCAGCTTCACCACGTTGTTTGCGCCCGGATTGAGGTCGATGAGCCGCTTTGCGACGCCGGTATAACTGCCCCAGCCCCCCGTATTGGACATGCCGAGATAGTAGCCGTCGCCGTACGGATCTCCGCTGGCGTCGACCTTGAAGGCGGGCCCTCCGTCGGCCGATGCATACTCCACCGTTAACAGCGCCTTCCCTCCGCTCGCGCCTCCATTAATGCCGTTAAGTTGAATATAAGACCCCGTTAGATGCAAATTTTCGATCGTGCTGCCCGACCGCGTCGCTCCGCCTCCGAAGGTCACGTTGCCCGCGTTCATCGCGTAATCCGTCTTCTGGGTATATTCGCTATAGTTCGCATTGACGATATCGTAGTACTTGACCTCGGTTGCCGTCGAACGCGGTCCGACCGCCGGCACGCCGCCCTCCGTCTGCACGACCTTCTGGATCGTGCCGTCGGCGTTGAAGTACAGCCGGTCCACGCTCGTGCTGCGCAGCGTGCCGTTGTTCGACACTTTGGCGGTATGGTAGAACAAGTACCAATTGCCTTTGTACGCCACGACCGAGCCATGCGTCGTCTCGCTGCCCGCGACCGGATCCAGCAAAACGCCGCGGTTCGTCCACGGGCCGAGCGGATTGGCGCTGGTCGCGTACCGCATCCGGTTCGCGCCCGGATTGCCGTCGGCGTAAGTCATGTAGTACAGGCCGTCCTTTTTGAATACCCACGGCGCCTCGTGATAATCCTGAAGCTCCGTGAACTGCGCGATCGGGCCGTCGATCGACATCATGTCGGCCCCGAGCTTCGCCCCGTAGCTGACCCCGCCGCCGCCCGCGTACAAGTAGTAGGTGCCGTCGTCGTCCCGGAACACGTTCGGATCGATCATGTTGCTGCCCGGCAGCCCCGGTATATAGCCTTGCACGGTGAAGCCGGAGTCGGGCTGGCTGCTCGTCGCGACGCCGATCTTCCATGAGCTGTTCCAGTTCGTGTCGCTCGGATGCGGGAAGTAGAAGTAGTACGTCCCGTTCTTGTACGCCGCGTCCGGCGCCCACATGAAGCCGCCCTCCGGCCTTCCCCACGGCACGTCGTCCGCGCTCAGAATCTCTCCCTCGTCCACCCAGTCGACCATGTTATCCGACGAGTAGACGTGATATTTGTCCATCAGATCGCTGCCCCGGGACGGGAAAATATCGTGCGACGGATACAGGTAGATTCTGCCGTCGCTCCAAACATGGGCGGAAGGATCCGCCGTGAAGATGCTCGTAATGATCGGATTGCCCGACATGACAACGGGATCCGCGGCCGACGAGGCCGATGTGAAGCCGAATAAGACCGATGTCAACATCGTTCCGGACAGCAACAGCTTGCCGAGCTTCGTCTTCTTCATAATTACCTCCTCAAGTGGTTGATATGGTAATATTTTTAACCCTAGCGTACCTCAGCGATGCCCCTCGCGGCGACGAGTCGATACAAAACTTTTCCTGACGATCTTAGCGTAGTTGGCGGGCAGACGACGCCTTCTCTATCAACTGCCGGGGAACATTCCATCTTGCTCGTCCGACTGGCCGAAGCCTATAATTGAACCGCTGAACCTCACGACTAGGAGGGGACCGGGATGACCGCACATCAAACGCCGCTTTCCGCCTCGCGCCATGGCAGCCAGGGCTCTTCGGAACGGCGGGAGGAACGGCCTTTTCAGCATGATTTCGACAACCTTTCGTACATCGGCATCCAGATGCTGAGCACCTGGCAGGTGGACAGGCATACGCACGAGCACTTCGAGCTGTGCTATGTGGATGAAGGGCAGGGCTGGTTCTCGATCGACGGAGATATGTATCGCGTGCGTGAGGGGGACCTGTTCTTGACGAAGCCGGGAGAAGGACATCAAGGCGCCTCCCTCGGAGCGTCCTACCGGTTGTACTACACCGGGTTCCGGCTGGCATACCGTCAGAAGCTCGAAGCGGATTTTTACCGGCTCGGTCGGGCCCGCACCGTAAAGGACATCAGCGGCGAGGTGAAGCGGTTGTTCGATGCCGTCTTCGCCGAGATCGAAGATCCCGGCCCGCATTCGGCGCTGATGGCGGAGAGCCTGTTCCAGCAGCTGCTCGTTCGCGTCATCCGTCTTTATCGCGCAGCCGCCCTGCCTGACGGCGATCCAGGTGGCGATCCGGGTGGCGGTCCGCTCGCTCCGGCGATGAAGGAGCTGCTTCGATACCTTCACGAGCATGCAAGCATCGACTTCAACGCGACGGACCTGGCCAAGAGACAGCATCTCAGCCGGACGCATCTGGAACGGGAATTCAAGCGCGCGTTCGGCATACCGCTCGGCAAGTACGTCCGCATGCTGTGCACCGACCGCGCCAAGTATTGGCTGGCCGAGACGAGCGAGACGATCACGTCGATTGCGGAGAAATTAGGATTCTCGTCGCTGCATGCCTTCAGCGTATTCTTCAAGCGGCAGACGGGAATATCGCCTTACGCCTATCGGCATCCCTCGTCGCCGAATGACGAAAAACGTTAACTTCCGGTGGAAGCCGAACAAAGCCGGCAGCCGATCTCCCGCGTTAAGATGGAAGCATCGCACGGGAACAACGTGCGGCAACCATCCTAGCGGGAGGCATCGGACATGTCGGATCGGAACCACTTGCTGCCGACGGAGGCAGACATCGCTTTTTACGAACAGAACGGGTACTGGATCGCGCCGCAGCTCATCGACGAAGCTCGGCTGGAACGGCTGCGCGAGCATATGGAACGGGTATTTGCCGGCCAATTCGAGACGGGACGCGCGCCGTTCGACGGCTATTGGACGCCTGAGAAGGGCAACGGACTGCGCAAAACAGACAATTCCCACTGGGCCGACCTGGAGCTTCGCGCACTGGCCACCGATCCCGTCATCGGCGAGATCGCCGCTCTTCTGACGGGGGCCGACGCCATTCGCCTGTGGCATGACCAGCTGCTGTTCAAGCCGGGCAACCCCGACCGCAGGGCGGGCGGCAACGTAGGCTGGCACCAGGATTACGCCTATTGGCAGTGCGCGGCCGAGCCGACGCTCATCACCGCCTGGGTCGCCTTCGACGACGTCAATCCCGACAACGGCTGCATGCAAGTCGTTCCCCGAAGCCACCGCTGGGGCTTGCTGAACGTGAACGACTTCTTCGAGCAGGATATGGAAAAGCAGCGCCAGGGCATGGACCTTCCGGAGGATGCCTCGTTCGAGCCCGTCCCGATGGCCATGAAGGCCGGCCAGGTGAGCTTCCATCACGCGCTCGCCATCCACGGCAGCGGTCCCAACACAACCTCGCGGCCGCGCCGCTCGCTGGCCGTCCATCTGATGACCGGAGACACGCGTTACAAGTCCGGCACGCGCAGCGACAGCCACATGAACGTGGGCCTGCTGGGCGGACGCGACGGAGATCTGTTCGCGGGAGAAGCTTTCCCGGAGCTGTTCCGGAGGGGCTGAGCTGCGCAGCGCGAAAACCCCTTATTCCGGGGATTGAGTGGAATAAGGGGTTTTGTATTTTTTGTTATTGCCGCTTTCCGTCAAGTCGCCTGCTTCAGCCGCGTCTTCGACCGGATCTCCTTCACGATCTCGGCGGTCGGAGACACTTGGCCGAATTCGTAGGCGATGACGGTCAAGGCGACACGCTGGATCTCCTCAGCCGAGATATCTCCCCATCCCAGGTCAGGATAATCCATTGCCGCGTTCGCGTCGCTCAGAAAGATCACTTTGTATTCAAGATGAGCCCCGTCGCGTACGGTTGTCTCGCAGCATACGTTCGTGACAGTCCCGCAGATGATGATCGTGTTGACGTCATGCTTGCGCAGAATCGTATCCAGGTCGGTGTCATGGAAGCCGCTGTAGAACAACTTGTCGACGATAATATCCTGCGGAAGCGGCGCCAGCTCGTCGATAATTTCAACGCCGGGCGTTCCCCGCTTCAAGATTTCGTTCACGTTCGGGTACATGTCCCGCATTCTGCCCGTATCGCTGCCGTCGCCCCGCACGATATGCCGCAAATAGACGACAGGCATGCCGGCCTCCCTCGCAGCTTCGCTGAGCGCCTTGATGTTGCCGACAATTCCTTCGGCGCGAGGCACATAGAGCGCGCCGTCGGGCTTGCAAAATACGTTTTGCATATCGACGACGATAACGGCTGTTCGTTCGGGCTGAATGTCCCATTTTACGCGTGGTTTCATCGTAGCGCCTCCCTGAAAGTTATAGTTGGTTTAGACCGCTTCTGCGGTCACTTCGGTCTGCGCTGAATGCCCGGCCTCGCGCTTCGCAAGACGAGGACGCACCCAGACGTTGACGATCGTATTGAGGACGATCAGCATGACGACGCCGATCAGCATCGGCTGCGTGACGACGCTTTGGACGGCCAGCGGGAGTCCGGCCGTGAGGTCGGCGGGCAGATACATCGTCCCGAGCGAGATAATGAAGGAAGAACCCGCCACTACGAGGTTCAGTTCGTCCCAGACGACTTTGCTCACCATTTGGATACCGCTGATGGCGATGATGCCGAACAGAATAGTGGAGGCCGCCGACAGTACCGGTCCCGGCAGGGAGGCGATAAACATGCCAACCTTCGGGATCAGGCCGAGGATCACGGCCATGATACCGGCCGTCATCGTTACGAAACGGCTGCCGATTCCGGATACGCGGACGATGCCGATATTTTCCGGATAGGAGGTGGTGCCGAGTCCGCCGAATACCGCGCCGAGCGTACAGCCCAGAAATTCGCCGAACAGACCGCGGTTGACGCGCTCGGGATCGAGCTTCTGCTTGCCCCACTTCGTCAGCAGCGTATACATGCCGACCGCTTCGGCCGACGCCTGCAGAAAGGCTAACAGCATCAGGATGACGACGGGTACGGATACGCCGAATCCGAACGGGAACAGGTCCGGCAGGCTGAACCAGCCGGCATGCGATACAGCAGAGAAATTGGCGGAGCCGAACAGCGCATAAAAAATCGTACCTGCGATAATGCCCCACAGCAGCGCCCCGCGCCGCATAATCGTTTTACCGCCGAATATCATCAAGGCCAGCACGCAGACGACGGTGACGACGGATGCGGCGAAGTTCATGCCGGAGTTGGCGCTTCCGAACCAGTTTTTTAAGCCGATGTCGGCGAGCTGCGCTCCAATAATAATAAGCAAGGTACCGTACACGATCGGAGGCGCGATAAACCGGTTCACATAGCCGATCAGTCCGAACCGGCGGATCGGAATCGCGAGCAGCATGAAGATGATGCCAGCTACGGCCATCGAACCGAACGCGGTTCCCAAGCCAACGCTGGCGCCCGCGGACATGACGGCCACGAAGAAGGCGGCCGTAGGCCCCTGAACGACGGGGAGACGCAGCATCTTCCCAGACTGCAGAATCGTCACGATGCCGGTCGTCAGGAAGCAGGCCTGGATCATATAGCCGATCTTGCCGGAATCCAGCCCCAGCGCCTGCCCGATGAGTACGGGAAACAGAAAGATGCCCGTCAGCGCAAGCAAATGCTGGATACCGTAAGTAATGTTGGCCCCGATCGTAAGCTTGTCTTCGATTCCGACTTGAAGCTGCTGTTCCTCGGAATGCGTATCTTGCATGCCCCATCCACTCCCTGTTGACTATTTGTTATCCCGATCCGCTTGCGTATGGGTGGCGGCCGCGACCGTATCCAGGTTCTGCACCGTGTACTTCCTGGCCCCTTCGCTGTCGCCGGCCTTGATCGCCATATAAATGGCCTCGTGGTAAATCGTATTGTCCTGATAACGGCTCGTATCCAGAATCAGCTGGCTCAGCAGCTCCCGAAGACCGGAGGCGATCATTTTGTAAAATGCGAGGAACACATCGTTATGGCTCGCCTCGGCTACGGCCAAGTGGAAGGCAATATCCGCTTCGACGTATGCCGAGTACTTCCCGTCCCGAAGCGCCTCACTTCGCCGGTCCAGACTATCGCGCATCGCTTGAAGATCGTGCTCGGTTCTTCGGAGAGCGGCGAGGCCAGCGGCTTCAATCTCGAGAATGCGGCGCATTTCGAGCATTTGTCCATCGTTTTGAGGGATCAAGGCAGTTTGCAGCGTCGCCATCGCTCCGGACATCGACCTTACATAAGTGCCGTCTCCCTGCCGCACCTCCAGCAGGCCGGCATGCACCAATATTTTGACCGCCTCCCGTACGGTCGATCGGCCGACCGACAGCAGCTTCATCAGTTCCGGCTCCGGCGGCAGCTTCTCTCCGCTTCGGTATTGACCGGACTGAATCAGCGCCTGCAGCTGGTCCAACACTTCGTCAACCAATTTTCTGCCTTGAATCGGTTTGATTCCCGTTAGCGGCTGCGAGCTTATGACGTTGCACCCCCTATTTGATGTTAGATTAATCGACACAATCGTCAAACATCTGATGTTTGTCATGTTATGTTACACATTATATAGGCGTGTTTTCTGAAAAACAAGCACAAATTTTAAATATACGTTATGTTATATGACATAGAACTTGACTTCTATAGTAAAGACCCGTTACGTTGATAGAGCCAAACATCTGATGATCTAATGTTTACGTCATGTGCCACTATGTCCCGATCGATAAAGGAGCAGTCATGAACAAGAGCAAGCCTTCTCCTTCAAGTACGCCGGCCAACGACCGGGCGACCATCGCCTTGCTGTTCGCTGCGGCGCTGTTGATTCTCTCATCGCTCTATTTGACCGTACCCTTGGTCCCGATACTCGCCGAACACTTTCGCCTCTCTACCGGACGGGCCTCCTGGGCCGGCAGCGGATTTTCCCTCTTTTTCGCTTTCGGCTGTTTGGTTTTCGGTCCGTTGTCGGACCGGTTGGGAAGAAAAAGAGTAATGCTCGCCGGGCTCGTCGTTCTCGCAGCCACCACATTGGCTGCGGGGTTTGCGCAGAGCTTCGGCGCGCTGCTGGCGATCCGTTGTCTGCAAGGCGCGGCTGCCGCCACCTTTTCGCCGGTCGCGCTCACCTATGCAGGCGAAGCCTTCCCGCCCGGCCGAAGAATCGCGGCGATCAGCATGATCAGCACCGGGTTTTTAATGGCCGGTATCTTCGGCCAGCTGTGGGCGGGCTTCATCTCCGAGCTGTTCGGATGGGTGGCCGTCTTTATCCTGCTCGCCGTTCTGTACGCTGCCATTGCGATCCTGATGGCCTTCTATTTGCCGGCCGCTCGCGTCGTGCCGGGAACCGGAGCTATGGCTGCCGGCAATCGCAAGAGCCGGCTTCTGCCTTGGATCCGCCCGTTGTCGAATCCGTATTTATGGCTGTGTTATATCATTGCTTTTTTGTTGCTGTTTTGCTTCGTCGGCATGTACAGCGTGCTGGGCGAATTCCTTGGCCGGTCGCCGTACGCCTTGACCGGCATGCAGATTATAGGAGTACGGGCCTTCGGATTAATCGGGATGGCGGGCTGTTTGATCTCCGGCAAGCTGTGTGCGGCATGGGGGAAACTGCCCGTGCTTCGGGGCGGGCTGCTGCTGGCCGCGGCGGGGCTGGTCTCGCTCAGCCTGGCGCATTCGGTCGCCGCCTATATCGTCACCAGCATTATTTTCGTGGCCGGGATCGCTGTAGCTGTTCCCGCTCTTATCGCGCTGATCGGCGAGATCGGCAGCGCCTATAGAGCCGCCGCAACCTCGCTCTATACGTTTATCTTATTTATCGGAGCAAGCGGCGGCCCCATCGCTTCCACTCGGCTGATCGAGCTTGGCTCAGCGCCACTGCCCTTCCTCGTCTTTGCGGGAATGATGGCCGCAGGCGTGGTGAGCGCCTTGCTCATCCAGTCACCCGGACAGTCGATTGGCGAGAGAGCCCTGGCCATGCCGAAAAACCCGGCGCGTTAACAGCGCCGGGCATCGGTAGCGTAGCTTTATTCTGCGAGTCCGTGGCTCGGGAGCGAATCTCACAAATTAGAGACCTTGGCCTTATGCCGCCTTGCCAGCTCTCTATCGAGGCTCTCCTTACCGCGATCCATCGCCCAGTAGTGGTTCGACCGAAATACCGGCTTCAGGATCGGCGACAAATATTTGAGCAGCGGCTTATCGGCGTTCACGTACCAATCGAAGCGTATGTTCACATATTCGCCGTCCTGCTCGAACTTCCAGGTGCCGCGGCCCGCCAGATCCCCCGCTGCCTTCAGGGACAAGGCATGCGGGGCGTTTTCGGCCGTCTTGCACGATGTCCAGCGCAGCTTGTACGGCAGCTTCCCTTTTGACAGAATCGCGAACACGTCGTTGCCCGTCTCCGCATCCTTGCCGGCAACGTGAATGCCCAAGTAGACTTCGGGCCACCAACGCGCATAGCCCTCGAAGTCGGAGCAAATCTCGTATACCTCCCATATATCCGCCTTCACCCGCCAATTCGTCGGCATGTAGTATTCGTGTGCGGCCATCGCTTCGCTTCCTCCCGGTATCCGAATTTAGTCACATTACGCTGCATTGTACAGGACCGCATTCACAAAATCCTCCCAAACACAGGCGCGGGTTAAAAGTCTTGAATCCCCACTTTGTAATTGTTATTTATGACAAGACCTTGATCCCATATAATAAAAAAAACCGCGTGGCTGCGGCTTTTAATGGAACGATGTTTTTAACATTCGAGATTCTTCTACTTTGACCGCCGGACGGTTAATTTTACAATGCTATTCTTTTAAATAAATCAAAGGTTACCATTCGCGCACTAGCAGCACCTATCTGCGCTCTGCCCTCCTACAGTAAATCATCGATCGCTCTGAGCGAGGCGCCGGCCTTCCCCTGAATAAAGACATCAAAGGCGGACTCCTGTCCCGTCGGTTCCGCATTGATGAGGATCAGATGACCATCCGTCAGCGACGGCAGCGAATTGACGGGATAGACCTGCAGGCTTGTGCCGATTACAATCACCAGGTCCGCTTCTTCTATCGCCTGCACGGTCGAATCCCAGGCCAACTGCGGCAGTGATTCCCCGAACAATACGACTTCCGGCCGGAGCGGCCCGCCGCACGAACAGTTCTCGCGGCAAAGAAACGATGTCCTATCCGCCCTTGCCCTGCACAAATGACAACAAAAACCAGCGATCGAGCCATGCAGTTCCTTCACGTTCCGGCTACCGGCTGCCTGGTGAAGACCGTCTACGTTTTGTGTCGCAGTGAGTGCGACTCGCCCCGCCAGTTCCCAGTTCGCAAGTATAACATGTCCCGGCGTAGGAACGATGCCTTCTAATCGCCGAACGCGGTCGGCATAAAAGGCATGAAACTGATCATAGTTCAATTCCACCGCATCCGGCGTGGCGAGCGTCATCGGATCGACCTGATTCCACCAACCCGCTTTCGAACGAAAATCCGGGATGCCCGCTTCGGTGCTCATTCCCGCGCCGGTTAACACAACGGCTTTGCTCGCTCCCTTAACAAACCTTGCCGCTTCATCTATCCCTGATCTCAAATTCGCAAACCTCCTCTTCACCCTGTCGCACTAGCGGTACTTGTCCCACTCGCTGCATGAAGCGCCCTCGTTAAGCGTGAGCCCCCTGAAGCTGCCTTCCGGCCCGTTGCACCTTCCTTCCGGCTCTATCGCCTCCAGATGGCTGGCCGCGAAGTCCATCTCGCGTCGGCCCGACCAATACCTGCACGAAGCACACACTTGCTGACTTCCTCCCCATATCCCCATCGCGATACCTCCCTCTAATCGAACTGAATTTCATTTTAAAAGGGAATCGCGACTTATTATGTAGCGGATACGCGATATAATAAGTCGCGATGTTCCGAAAATGCGAAGGAGGGCGAATGAATCCCGTGAGAGAGAATCCAATACTCGTCTCCCTGTTCAAGGTGGCCGTACAGAAGAATAACGCCGTTATCATTCGGCACATGCTGGATCAAAAAGCGGTGTCCAATCGGGAACGCAGCGTCGGGCTACATAAAGCGATCACGGCGGGACACGAGCCGATCGCCAGGATGCTGCTGGAGGATCGGCGAACAGACGGAGCAGACGTGAATCTGGATCATTACCTGTGTCTGGCGCTTAAAATGGGTCGCGAGCCGATCGCCGAATGGCTGCTCGAGCAAGGTGCCAGCCCCTCCGGAGCCAATATCTGCGGCTTCTCCGCCTTGGGCTCGGCGATTCGGTCCGGAAGCCTGGCCATGGTGCGGCGTTTGTTGGACTGCGGAGCAGACGTCGGGGCTATCGATCGGAACGGCCATTCCGCGGCGATGCTCGCAGCGCGCGAAACATCGACGGAAGTGTTGAAAGCCATTCTTGATTCGGGCGCCTGCATGGATCTGGCCCTGTCCAGCGCCGTTCGCAGTAACCGTTATGCTCATGCCCAGCTGCTGCTCCTGCGCGGTGTGGATGCCAACGAATCGAATGAAGCGGGCATTACTCCGTTGATGTACGCGCTGCTGCATGGATCGCCGCGTATGATCCGTCTGCTGATGCGATACGGCGCGAAGCCCGACCAGCAGGACTGCGACGGCGAGAGCGCGCTGACCTATGCCTCCCGGCACGGCAAGCACGAGCTGTACAGCCTGTTGAACGGGCGCAGCGCGCCTTGATTAATCGTCGCCGTACAGCCGGGCCATATCGGCGATCGTCTCCTTCAGCTTGTTTCGCAAGCTCTGCGGGGCGAGCACCTCTGCCCAGGTGCGTTGTGGAAGCAGCCAGAACAGCAGGCTATCCTCATGCGCGACTGTCACCTTGTACACCAGGCAGCCGTCTTCCTCCCGTATCAACCGATGTGTTGGGAAAGCCGGCTCCAGATACTGCGCGATAGATGGTTTAATTCGGATTGTCGCTTCGATTTCGGCACTTCCGGAATGCATCAGATAAGACTGATTGTAATATCGGCCCGCCTCGAAAAATCCGCTGCCGCTCTGTTCCTTGGCGAAGCCCCTTCGCAATTTCCGGGGCCGTTGCATCCGGTCTATCCGATAGTTGCGCCGCTCCGCATGGTCCGCGTTCAGGCTCTTGCTGGCGATCATATAAAAAAATCCTCGGTCGTAGGCAATGGATAACGGCGCAACCATGGCCTCGGTTTTCTCCATTCCCGACGTCGTATACTCGAATTGCAGCACCCGCTGCTCGAGAATGCAGTCAAAGATGACGCGAATCAGCGGCAGCAGCTCCTTGTCAATCATAGGGACATAGTTGACGGCGTAAGACTCGGTTACTTTGCGGGCGCTCCTGCGATTCGAGGAATCCAGCCTATCGAAAATTTTGCCGGCAAGCTTGTTCAACTCTTCCTTTTGCAAGCTTCTGGATCCATACAGGATGATAAGCATCATAAAATTCAAAAAGAAATCGTCAGCCTTTGCATCCCGTTCCATCCGGTAGATCTTGTGGATTCTGTCGTACCGGATATCGGGCCCGTTCGGCAGCGCATTGCGTATCGCCTTGATGTCCCGCTTGATCGTCTCTACGGATTTGTCATATTTAAGCGCCTGTTCACGTGCATCCACTTCTCCTTCAGTGAGAAGCAGCTCATAGAGCTCGATTATACGCGTCAGCGAATTGGGAACGAGTGCGTTCAAGAGGATTCACGCTCCTTTGCTGCATCCGCCTATTGCGGCATTCCCTCTGCATCGCCCTCTTCATCTAGCTTCTTCTTGTGACGTATGACGTCGTCGAGCATATCCTGAATTTGAATGTGCGTATTAAAGGCCCCTCCCTGCGTGTTCAAAAAATGATAGAGCATAAGGACCTTTTTCCCCTTATAAATATGGAATGCGTACTTTCTCCCGTCGGAAGCCGAAATCAGTGTCGTTACATCGCTTTCGTTGTTTAAAATCACTTCAAAAGCGCTGCAGGCGCCCTTCCCGTTGCATATAATCCAACCGTCATCCGTCGTATCGGTCAAGATCGTGTCCAGAAGGGCACGCAAATAACTGCGGTACTCATCCACTTCGTTGATGAGTCGCTTCAATTTGTCCTCGTCCACAGATATCTTTTTAGAAGCGAATGGAATTAACTCCGCCACGCCGATCGGCGTTTTTTCGATCATTTGAATGTATTTTTCTGTTATAGCTGGCTTCCCTCTCAGTCCCTCTCGGAATTCAGACCACCTTACATACCTTTCCATTTCTAGAGAATGAATTAGTATGCCAATTCTCCGATAGTAGGGCACTACAGTCGGGGACAACACTCTGTTAAAAATATGGTCGCCGGACAGCGCGGACGGCGTATGATACTTAGCCAGTTCCTCCCAAGTCTTCAGGTGATTCAGGTCTCCCTTTTCCCCGTCGTCGTGCGGATTTAATCCAAGGATTATGTATTTCATTCGCGCTCCCGAGCTGACCAGCGGACATACTTTATGAGAAACCAATCTAAACGCTTCATTATCTTTCGGATTGAGTATGGGATCCATTCGCCGCACAACTTCTTCGAAACTATTAGCGCCGTTAATGCTGCCTTCCAGCGGCTCTGTTGAAAAGTATTGAAGAAGCTCCATGAATTTGTTTTGCATAATGAAAACCCTCCTATTTTACATGCGATATCATCAACACTATATCGGCTGCCTAAATGGAACCGATTATCCCTTTCCAGAAAGGGACCGCTGATGGTAGCTTCGCCACCTAAAAAGAATAGCACGCAACAACGACATAATATGTATCGGAAGCAAGACTGTTTCATGACTATCCGTGCGGTACCAGAGATGAAGCTAACGTCTCCCGTTATTTCTACAATTTTAAATTAGGGGGTAAGTATCATTTACGGCAAACGAACTGGTAAATTACACATTTTGATTAGCCCTATTTCCTAAAAGAAGCTATAATAGTGTTTCTACAGAAGGATAAAACTTGTTGCTCTCTAATTCACTTAGCGTTCCTTGTGAAATACCAATTGACTGAGCAAATGCTACTTGATTTAGTTCCCGCCGTTTTCTGACGTACTTTATCCGTTCACCGTGGTATCCATATTTCCTCCGCTATAAAAATGGTCCCGAATGATTAATCATCGGGACCACTTCTAAATAATATTCATTGGCTCCAGATCAGCAATGGGACACCAACATTGTTGGCTAGACACCAACTTTAATGTCACAGAACACAATTGATATTCGGGATTAAAGTTGTGTACTCAGATCACCGAATTATCAGCAATATTGCTGCGAATCTATATTTCGAAATACTGAAACATAAAACATAGCAGTCCCATGACCAAGCCTTTCCTTACTTCATGCACTCCCAGAAGTAATTAGCCAATCATTAAGTTCAGAAAAAGAAAGGACTCTAATGCCATTTGTACTAATATCCGATTCTTCTATAGCGTTATAATGCTTAAATACAAGAACTGGAACTATATCATTGAACGGTGATCCAAAGAAATGCTCAATCTCTTTTTGGTATCTACGAATCTCAATTAATTTATTTGAAATTTTGTTTATAAACTTCATTGTTTTGTTTATATCATGCCTTAATCCATAAGAAGTAAATTTGTGTGTTACATCTTTACATTCGAACACATATAACTTTTTATCTTTCAATGCTACAATATCGAATTCGTACTTTAAATTAATCTCTATACTTTTTTCACTATTCGTGAATCTAAGGCGCCTGAAATTAAGTGCAAAATGATCCATATAAGGTGTCACGGCATCAAAAACTTTTTTCTCGAATACAGCCTTTATTTTCTTCTTGATAAATTTTGAGTTTGGATTATTTTTCAATTCGATCAAATCATATACCATCTTATGTTTTAAAAGCGTAATAGCATACATCATTAAATAGAAAGAAAATAAATAATGATTAGCATCATAGTCTACAACAGGTTGTTCGAGTAGTCGACTCTCGTAGGTCTCAATTGAACCAAACCTATTATTCCCCACATTATCGCGTAACTTTAAATACGCTATTGCCTTTTCTGCTTCCTGCCTAGAACAATTCCCCTCTCTCCTTAACAAATCAACAAACTTTTTATGTTCAATTATCACCACATCTGCTTTTACTACCCCTAAGTCCAAGGAAGAGAATTTCCCACCAAACGCCTTGTCAAGCATCCTCACCCTAAAACCGTACTGATTGAATAGTCCAGCATCTAAAGCACTTAAAAGCTTAATATCATTATGGATAGATTCAACTTCATAGTGGCTATCGCTGGCATTTTTTAATAAATTGTTTATACGAGTTGCTTCGTCGACCCCTATAATTTCAATCTTATTCTCTTGAACACTTAAAACCGGGTTTTGATAGTATCCACTTGTCACAAATTCTCTTTCGTTCACCAACGATACCAATGCCGTTGCATAGTTATATATTTCCGTTAAATAATCCATATTAATGGTAGTGAGGCCCTCATCTTTATTTAAACCCTGATGATAAAATAATGTTTGTATTACTGCCTTGTCTAGTCCTCTCCATGTATAGAATACATGTGACCATTTATCTTTATTAGCAAAAACATAAAATAAAATATTTTTTTCTTTTTCATCAAAACTTTTAGCCGAGTAAATTCTTTCAGCACTTAATTGTCCTCGCACGACAAAATCCATATAATAATGTAGTTTTGTCATATACGTAGCTAAAGAATACAGGCATAATGCCATATCTCTTCTTTTTGTATTTATAATTTTATTTTCCAACTTCTTCGAAACCCATTCTATTAGTTTATTAAATATATTTTGTATCTCTTGTCTATTGTTCGTTTCTATTTTAGATAAAGCTAATTCCTGAATGGGAATAGAGATAATTTCTTGATATACTTTTAATAAGAATTTCCCCTCTGACTGCAAGCGGTATAAGAGAGTGGCTTTATAAAAATCAATCGGTGTGGCTGCCAGTGACTGATTGCCTAAGGCACCTTTATATACCATACTCACTTCTCCTTAACGACCCAAGAAAATATAATAGCCAGCCAGACTTCAAAATTTATTTATTCCATGGAATGCTCATTGAGACTTTACAAATCTCAAGTTAATACGTCATTATCCTAAAGACCTTTCCAATAGGATGAACAATGATTAGGCCAACTTGAACATTACGAAAATGGAATCGGCTAAGACACTTTTACTTACATAATATCAAAAACTGGATCCGTTTCTTCAAGACCATCATATGCAAATTCAATGGTCCAACCTTTGTTTTTGAAAATCTGAATTTCATTTTGATTTACAAGATTATGATCCATACCAAAAGCAAACAAATGTGTTGGCCTACTCATCGCAACGTAAAGCAGGTTACGAGCAACCCATTGATTTTCATAGTTAGCACCATCAAGACAATAAAATGATTTTAGCATTTTAGTATGTATTCGGTCTGAGTCATCAGAGTCGATCAATAAAACTGACCTGTGCGTTTCACCCTTTGCAGAATGTATGCTACTAAACTCTGGAGAAAAATTATCAGGCTCTTTAGTTTTAACTTGAGAAGGACTATTTATTATATTTATTATGCTGGCAATCTTTTTAAAAAGAGAATTGGCAGAACTCACTAACTCTGAGTCTTTTTCTTTCAAAATAGAATTTATATTGTCTTTTAAACTAGCGACATTTAACTGCCCACTCTTTATGCTCTTTAACAAACTCTTCTTAAGACTATCTTGTTTCGGATGCTCCCTTATCCACTTTTTAACATCGTAACCAATGGTTTCTCCATAGGAAAGCCTTTGAAATAAAAGATCATACACTAATTTAATGATATGAGTCGTATAGGACTCGTTCATTTTAATTCTATATCCAGATTCTTGTCGCTTTTCCTCAAGTTCATATGCATTAATAGCAACTTTCCTTATGGATAAGATGCTATCTTTTTTTGTATTTTGTGAGAATGTTTCATCCTTCTTTAGATGACTTAATACTATTTTTTTGTAATGAGGTAACAGTTGCTCCTTCTTCTTATAAATAATTAATATTGGATTGTATGACTTATTTTCTTTAATACATTCGACCTTTATTCCCTTGATAATATTAGGAAGATGGCTTGCAAGTTCGATCCCAAATCTATTACATACATTCAGTTCAAATATGTTATCTTCTAAAACTGGCATTTCGCCATCAAAGTCTAGTGTTTGATTGGGATCACCTACGACCTGCATTATATTCGTATCGACGGCGTAAATTTCTTTTAATATAGATAAACTACTTAATTGTGTATCTTGAAATTCATCGATAAATAAGTATTTAAATCTTTTTCTTAGAAGCGATATGGTTCTTTTATTTCCCATAGCTGCTTCTGCAAACAAAAATGTGTCATTAAAAGTAAAGTACCCTAACCTCTTCAACTCCCACATAATATTAAACATATGGGTACTGTGATTTTCAAACCGGCTCCAATTTGGTGTGTTTTCTAAAACTATTTTATGAGAATCTTTATCGTAGACCAAATTACATCTCTTTATTATTCTGATAACAGCTTCCTTGGGTCCGCTACTCCAACCGCCGAAGTAAGAGCTTTTGTGGACCAATCCAGAAATAACTGATGAATAATCCTCCTCATCGGCAAATCGCAAACTGATAGGGTTGAGATGCTTTTTTATATAAGGAATAGCAAGAAAAGTATTAAAAAATTGATGAACCGTTCCTACAAAATGAGGATGGTTGATTTGTGAAAGTCCTAATCTCCTAAGAATCCTATTTATCTCATCTACTGCAACGTTAGTTTGAGTAATTATACATATTGTATCTTTTGAATTTTCACTTGCCAGCTTCATTAAAAGCAGAACGATTTTAGCGGCCAAACAAGTTGTCTTTCCAACTCCCGGCCCTGCAATAATATATTTCGATTCCATTAATTCAATAAAATCTCGTTGATTATCATTAAAACTTTTTCCATTCAGCATAGACTTCTCAACTAAATTAAAATCAGCCTTATTAAAAAACATTTACTCACCGCCTGTAACATGCAATATTGCCTTTACTAAGTAACTTAGTTTTGGGTCATTAATGATTTTTTTTGATAGCTCCTCTTTTCTTTCAAGTATCTTTGCAGAAAGGAGTTGTGATACTACAGTTTTAGACACTTCGTTGTCCAGCATAAATTGGTATATTGATACAGCGCGTTTTTCACTATCCAAAATCTTTTCCCACTTATTCTTTCTTAACTTACGATTTTTTTCTTCTTTATATTGTGCTTCAAGTATTGAATCTTGTAACAAAGATGATATTCCACTTTCGGCTATAGCAAACTCTAGGGTCCACGGAGAACTAAGGAATACCATAGTTTTTTCTACTTCATTAAAATAGTTTTTATTTAGCAATTCGGTTCTATCCGTTAGGAATTTTCCATACTTCTTGGTATCTTTACTAACTAGAATGCTTTCTATTTCTAACTCCTTTTCTAAACTTAATTTTGTTCCAATAGTTTTGTTTATTTTCTTTATTAAATTCTCAAAATTATTATAGAGTCCTACTAAAATTTCATTTTTCAGTGAAGAACCAAGTGTTTTATTTATTTCTTGTATATCCTTCTTATCAACTTCAAAATAACACAATTGCTCATCTGCATAATATGCTTTTGGTTTTAAATCTAAATCAGTAACAATAGAAATTGGAAAGTTGAGTTTAAATTCCTCTTTTCTAAGAAAAATTGAAGCATATCTCTTAAACGCTAAATTACCTACATTAATAATCGAAACTCCATAATCATAAAGCGGTCTATTTAATACCTCTGCTAAAGTCGGAATTAATAGATTTTCTGCATCACCTTCCACGCAAATAATCCCCTGAGCAAAAAACATATTTGATTTAGTAGCATCCAAGAATCGTTCCAGAAATTTGTAGTCGTCTTTTTCTAAACAAGTTAAACCCGATCTCATGGGGAATGAGGCGTTATTATAAATTAATATTATATGTTCAAGGGATATGGATGAAGCTAGTATCGGACTATGGGAAGTTAAAATATACTGAACCCCTTCATCTTTACTCTTTTTTTCAAAATATTTGATCAATCTTAATTGAGATTGAGGATGTATATGGGCTTCTATTTCTTCTATTAATGCAATCTTTGCCCCAACTGTATTTTCACTTAGCAATAATAATTCTGCTGCCATAAATAATAAGTTAGAACTTCCTAATCCCGTACCTATATCACCCAATCCCAATTCTAATTTTTTTAAAGCCTCTTCAAATTTCATTGTTTTAGGATTAATTCTTGGAGTCTTTCTTCTATTTTTCTCAAAAAAGGAATCAATAATTCCACTCATTTTGCCAAGAACAGGTTGATCGATAATCTCTTGGACATCGCCAAAAGCCTTTGAAAGGATTTCTTCAATTTCTTTTTTTGCAGCCCCACTATCCTTTTGAAAATAATTTAGATTCTTCAATATCTGAGCCAACCTAGATTTATTCCCTGAGCTCAATTCTAACTCGGCGTCCCTCAACGGCTTCAAATAAGTAACTGCTAAAAGTTGCTTTACATTATCACTTAAAGCTTGCTCTCTCCCTTCCTCTCCCCCTGTTACAGTCCTACTTATTTTTGACTTCTTATTAATATCTATTGTTTGTTCCGCTTCTAATAATAATCTCAGGTGGGAAATACCATCTTTAAAGTATATCCATTCAAAAAAGTAAGCCTCTTCGTCTTCCGAAAGACCTTTAAAAATATATTTAATTTTTATCGGTTTATTGATATTAAAAAAGTCTGTCTCTCTAATCCATAATGAATCCTGACTATTTGTATTCAGTCCAAGCTTTATTGCGTCAATAATAGCTGTTTTTCCAGAATCATTCTCTCCTACAATCACATTTAAGTTGGCATTAAAAGTGATAGAGAGCCCGGGTTGCTCGTTCGCGCGCTCTCCGAACTTCCTCCAGTTTGTTATATTCAAGGTATCAAGATACATTTAACTCATCCTTCTAATTTTGTTTTGCTTTAAGCAAATTTAATTCATATTTTTTATTATACAAAATATTCCTTTAAGATATAAGACTGCATAAGAAATCCGTTAGGGGAAATCACCCTGACGGTCTTTTAGGTTTGGCGGATATCCGAAATGTTGTATTCAATCTCATAAATACCTTTGTAATGCTCAGAATACATCTTGCCTCCACAGGATTCACATGTAAACTGCGGCGGCACACAAGAATCCCTAGCGTTCATACGATCGAAATCTCGCACCACTTTTAGGGGAACAAGTTCTTTTTCATTGCAACTCAAACAGATGAACTGAACTTGCCCGGTTGTAAGCGGGCGGTGCTTTTTCTTTTTGGCTGGTTTTCTTTTTGGCTGGTTTTCTTTTTGGCTGGTTTTCTTTTTGGCTGGTTTTCTTTTTGGCTGGTTTTCTTTTTTAGATACCGGTGAAATGGTCAATCATCCTCTCCATACAGGCGTGAGCGGTCCGAGAACGGGCAAGAGGGTCTTCTCTCGTCATCTGCCTCACGTGTTCACGCCAGTTCCTCCGCTTCCGCAAACGCTCCATCAGCACCACCCATTTCCGGCTGACTTCCTGCCACGCGCGAATGAATCTCTTGCTCATTCCCTTGGTTCTCCGAGAATAGATGCCGTAATAACGAAGGGTCTTGAATTGCTCGTCCGGAATATGACTAATCAGACGGTAGATTCGCCATGTCGCGTCTCGAGCGGGCCTTAAGCAGCCGGTCAGTCCGGCGGGCGCAGAAGGACGGACGCCAGAAAAACGGCCCATGCACGATACGCATGGGCCGCATGTTCATATTCGGATTTATCCCCGCATCCTCACTGCTGCTTCTTCTCCGCCACCCAGGCGTCCAGCTGCTTCTGCAGCTCGGCCTGCACTTTGTCGCTGCCCGCCTTCTTCAGCTTGTTCAGGTAATCCGGCAGATACTCCGCGGGATCCACCGTGCCCGTGAGCAGCAGTGGCTCGTATTCGGCCTTGAGCGCCGCGATGTTGGCCGCCTCCGCCTTCACCGCCGTATCGTCGAAGTTAAACCCGAACGTCGGCTGGACGACGGCGGACTCGTTCAGCTTCCGCGTCACTTCCCAAGTGTCCGGCGCCTGGCCTTCGATCAGATAGCCGTTGAACACGTTGCCGAACACCCAGTTGGGGGCCGTATAGCCGCCGGCGGGATTTACTCTGACCGTATTTTCGTCCAGCTTCTCGTAGTGCTTGCCTTCCAGGCCGAAGCTAAGCAGGTTGTACAGCTCACGGTCCTTGTTGACGAGCTCGATGAGCATCATCGCGCGCTCCGGATTTTTGGACGTGCGGCTGATCGCCGTCAAGGTCGTGATGTTGGAAGTCCGGTTGGTCGTGACGTCCGCGAGCGGAATGCCGACGATCTTCCGGCCCCCGTTCTTGGACTCGATCTCGGCCTCGTATCCCGGCTTCATCGCGTATTCGATAGATACGGCGAATTTGCCGTTATAGCTCGCGTCGATCTGCTTCACCGTAGACGCGTCCTCGTTGATGTAGCCCTTCTCGAACCAGCGGTGCATCATCTCGGCGAACTGCTTGTATTCGGGCGATTGCTCGAGCGGATTCGACTTGTACGAATCGTCCCCGATCTTCACGCCGTAGTCGTCATAGCCGTAGGCGATCGGCTGGAACTTGGTGAGCGGGCCGACGAGCATAAACGGAATGATGCCGGGTTCGTTCTGCTTGATCTTCTCGAGAAACGGCTCCAGATCCTCGAACTTTTTGACCGCATTCACGTCCAGTCCGTACTTGTCCGCATACTCCTTGATCACGTTGACGCCGTAGTGGGAAGTGACGGTCTGGTAATTCGGGACCGCGTAGATCTCTCCCTTGTACTTGGTTGCGTCCCAGGTGAAATCGGGAATGGCTTTCTTCGCTTCCGGCGCGTATTTGTCCAGCAGTTGATCCAGGGGCAAGAACGCGCCTTTCTTAACGTTCTCGTCATAGTTGAACGCCCAGTTGGCCGTCCACACCAGATCGTATTCCTCGCCCGCGGCGCTCGCCGTGTTAAGCTTCGTCGTATAGCTGCCGAAGTCGATCGGCTTCAGCTTGACGGTCGCGTTGATCTTGGATTTGACGATCTTATTCACTTCGTCTTCAATGAGCTGCTGATCCGGCGGCACCTGGGCCACGCCGTAATACCAGGTCAGCTTGACTTCGGGGAGTGCCGCTTCCCCGGACTCGCTTGCGGAAGGCGACGAAGCCGGTTCCGACGATCCGCCGCTTGCCGCGGGTTTCGGGTCGCCCCCGCCGCTGCATGCCGCCAGGAACAACACCAGGCCTAATGCCGGAAGACCCATCTTGCGCAATCTTTTCAATACAAACCCCTCCATCTTCTTAATATAACATTAAAGGGATTATCCCTTTAACGAACCGACCGTCATGCCCTGCACGAAGTACTTCTGGAAAAACGGAAAGATGAACATCATCGGACCCGCGACCAGAATGACCAGCGCCATCCGCATCGACTCGCCCGGGAGCTGGCTCATGTCGAGTCCCAAACTCTGAATGTACTGGCTGTTGTTCCGGAGGAAATCGAGCGTGTTCATGATCCGCACAAGCAGCAGCTGAAGCGGTACGAGCTTGTCGTTGTCGATGAACAGCAGCGCGTTAAACCATTCGTTCCAGTAGTTGAAGGCGATGAACAGGCCTAGCGTCGTCAGAGCCGGCGTAGACAGCGGCAGGATCATCATGAAGAAAATGCGCCATTCGCTGGCTCCGTCCACCTTCGTGGATTCGATCAGCTCGTAGGGGATTTTGCCCATGAAGCCCTTCATGATCAGGACGTAGAAGGGGGACAGCATCCCTGGCAGGATGATCGCCCAGAGCGAATCCTTCAGATGCAAGTACTGCGTCATCAAGATATAGAAGGGCACCAATCCGCCCGAGAACAGCATCGTGAAGAAAATGTACACCGTGAGCTGCACCCGCCACTTGTAGTCCCTTCGCGAGATCACGTAGGCGATCATGCTGGTGAGGAGCAGGCTGAGCAAGGTGCCGACGATCGTGATGAAAATGGTGTTGCCGTAGGCCCGCAGCAGAACGCCGGGCGACTGCAGAATGAACTCGTAGGCCAGAACGCTGAAGCGCGCCGGGATGAACGAGTATCCGTGCTCCGCAAGCGCTTTCTCGTCCGTCAACGAGACGGATACGATCAAGAGGAAAGGCGCGATGATCGCGACGGAGAGCAGAACGAAGAACAGATGGATCACGATATTGCCTTTGCGGTTGCTCAGCGACGTCGTTGCAGTGTTCATGAGGAAGCTCGACCTCCTACCATAGCGAATTCTCATCGTTTATTTTGCGAACCGTATAGTTGGCCGCCACTACGAGCACGAACCCGACGAGCGACTGGTACAGTCCGACGGCCGCCGCCATCGAAGTATCCCCGCTGACGCTGAGCGCCCGGTATACGAACGTGTCGATGATGTCCACCGTGTTGTACAGCAGCGGCGAATTGTTCGAGACGAAGAAATGCAGGCCGAAATCTCCCCGGAACATGCTGCCGATCGTCATGATGAGCAAAATCGTGATCAGCGGGGCAAGCATGGGAATGGTGATTTTGCGCACCATCTGGAACCGGGTCGCCCCGTCCATCCGTGCGGCTTCGTAATACGACGGATCGATCGCCACGATGCCCGCATAGTAGACGAGGGCGGAGAACCCGATCGATTTCCATAGATGCGCCAGCGTCAGAATCCCCGGCCAGTATGCCGGCTCCAGATACCAGCGCACCCGCTCCCCGCCGGTCGCTTCCAGCATCCGGTTGACGAATCCGTAATCGTGGTTCAGGAACATCTGTACGAGGAACATGATGACGACCCAGGAGACGAAGGTCGGGAGAAACATGACGGTTTGGTAGTACTTGCTCCATTTGCGCGAGATCTCATTCAGAAGAATGGCGACGAGCAAGGCGCAGAATGTCGTGATGATCCAGAACCAGATGTTGTAAAGAACGGTGTTGCGGGTCACGATAAACGCTTTCTCGGAGATAAAGAAGAACCTGAAATTGTCGAGCCCGATCCATTCGCTCCCCCAGATCCCCTTGTCGTAACGGTAGTTCTTGAACGCGATGATAACCCCGAACATCGTCAAATAGCTGAAGACAAAAATATAGACGGCAGCCGGAAGCGCGAGAAGGCTGAGCTCTTTGTCGCCGCTTCGGAGCTTGCGTCGGACTTTTCTTTTGCCTTCCTTGGCGGCGATGCGCACGCCGGCTTCGGATTGCTGCATGCGGTCTGTCCCCCTGTCTGATGGAATGATACGGAATGATACGGAACCCCGTCGATCCGTATCCCCATCATGGCACGTACCGGAACGCCGCCGAAATCCCAAAATACGAACATCGTATCAATTTCGATTGCCGGATTTGCTTATTGCATCAATAATCGTAGCGGAGCGATAAAAAGGAGCCGCCCTGCGATGTACGCGCTGGAACGGCTCCTTGCCTATGTTTACTTGGATTTGCCCTTGGCTGGCTTGAGCACGATCGCATTGTTCTTCCCGGCGTAGTTGTAGACGTTAAAATACCCTTCCGCCGCAATCGGATTGTCCGGTTCGGCATCCCACTCGTTCAGGACGACCGTGGAGCCCGACTTCAGAATAAACCGATTCCCTCCCTCGCCCCGGATGACGCCGATCTCGATCTCGTATTCATGACCGGCCTTGAATGCCGTGTTCGGAACGATCCGGACCATCTTCTGCCCCGGCTTCCAGGTCTGGAACTCGATCTGGTCCTCTTTAATAACGACGAGATATCCCTTGTTGCCGTTCACCCATGTCGGATCGCCGGTACGGTCGGAACGCAGCGCGAAGCCGTACCAGCCGCCGTCGTACGCTCCGAACTTGGCTTTGAACTTCAGCAGCTTGCTGCCGAACTTCTGTCCCTCGTAGCCATACACGCCATCTCCCTTTATGCGTACCTCGCCCTTGTGAAAATCAACGGCGTCCGAGTCCGTCCAGCGCTTCTTGTCCTTTAATGCCTTCTCCAGCGACTGAACCGGATAGTTCGGCCAAGACCGGACCGTAACGGCGGCCTCCGCCTTGATCCCTTCATTCTCGGCGGAAGCCGCCGTAATGACCGCCTTGCCCTTCTTATGCGCGGTAACCGTGCCCGTATCGCTCACGCTCGCGACGGCCGTATCGCTGGAGGTCCATTTAACGCTTCGGTTGGAGGCGCCCGGCGGCCCGACCATGGCCGTCAATTCCCGGCGCTCGCCCATATCCATCGTCAACGCGGTTTGATTCATCTCGATTCCCGTGACCGGCTCCCGTACAAGCGACAATTTGATGTCGTCGAACTGCATCGCCGTGAAGCCCTCCACGTAGAAGCCGACTTTGCCGCTTGGACTGTGGGTCGGGTTAGCGCCCTGCAGACGCAGCTCTCCGTCGATGTAAAGGCTGACGCTCGCGCCCTGGACGACGAGCTTGATCGCATATACCCGGTCGGGAAGCAGATCGTCCGCCGGGAGATCGACTTGCTTCATCGTTTGCCATTGCGAGTCGAAGAGTGCCCACTGGGAGCCGGCCGCTGTCTTCTTGTAGAAAACATATCCGCTTCCGGCCGCTCCGCTTCGCTCGTACATGAGGAAGTTCGCGCCGATCGGCATATCTGTCGGCGTCTTGAGCTTATACTCCAGCATGTAATCGGCATACTCCCGCGACGATTGGGCATTCGCTCCTCCGACTATGCGGTACCAATGGTTGCCTTCGGCATCCTCGGCGATGCTTCGATTGGGGTCTACCGGCCAGCCGTTGCCGCCATTCTCGAAGTCGGTGAAGTCCATGACCCCGTCCCCGTCCGCGACGGTCAATTCATACGAAGCCGCAATCGCCGGATTCGCGGCCGATACCGCCGTGATCACCGTCGTACCCGGGGCGAGCGCCCGAACTTTGCCCGCGGCATCCACGGTCGCCACGGACGGATCGCCGCTCTCGTACGTCACCGCGGCGTTCGTCGCGTTCCACGGAATCGCCTCGGCGCGGACGATCTTCTCCTGGCCCAATTCGAGCGTCACCGCGCCGGAAGGAAATGCGATATCGACGACTTCCACCACATCCGGCGCATGGGAGATGCCTACCTTCCCCTGCGTGCCGATCTGTTCGAACGGGATGTCGACGAAGCCCGGGATATGGCTGAATACCGCGGCATCGTCCCGCAGGCGAAGGTCGCCGGCGGCCAGGTTCTCGAAGCCCGGGTCCGAAGCGGTCACCCAGTTGCCGGCGTAATTCAGCAGATCGTGCACATCCCTCGCGCCTTGCGCGTTCACCTCCGAAGACCGCTGCAGCGACGGATTGTACACGACGTTGTTCGTGAAGTCGTTGCTGTCCGGGTAATACCGATTCTCCGTGAAGAAGTTCGCCAGCTCCGGATACTTGGTCAAATACGGCGTGCCGACAAAATCGTCGTAGCGATCGAACAGCGCATGCCATTGCGGCATGTAATCCGTGTCGATCTTGTTGCCGGGCGCGTTGCCCATGAACATCTCCTGGTTGTCGAACGGCACGTAGGTATCGATGAACAGGTTGTTGTCCGCCTTGATGTAGGAGCCTGCGTTGCTCTTAATGGCGGCGTTCCCCATCTTGTAGAAAATGTTCTGTTCGATCTTCAGCCCCATGGTGAGGTTGTCGGGGTATACGCCCTCTACGCCGGGCTTGTTTTCCCCAATATGGTGAAAGTAATTGCGTCGGATGACCGTTCCCCTCTCCTGCGGCGTAGAGCCTGCGTTCATATAGATCGCGCCGAGATCGGAGAACATTTTGCAAATGTCGTAAACTTCGTTGTTTTCCACCAAATGGTCGTTGCCGTAAATGAGGAAGGCCGGGTGCGGCGCGTCGTGAATCTCGTTGCCGATCGCCTGGTTGCCGACGCCCCGCAGGGCGATGCCGGGATTGTAGGCTTTGTTGTAGTAAGCGAAATCGTGAATATGGGAATTGGACACCTTGTTGTTCCCGGGCTGCAGCGTCGTCGCGCTGCCGCCGTTCAACGTAACGGCCAGTGCGCCGATATGGTGAATGTGGGTGCTGTCGATCAAGTGGTCGTGACCGTTCAGCTCTGCGTCGGGCACCGGGTCCATGTAACGGGACGGGACGTTGACGAACACCGCGCCGCCCGAGAAGTTCGAGATATCGGCGTGCGAAATCGTCACATGGCTGCCCCCGATGATAACGGCAGCCGTGTCCCGGCCGTAAGTCATCGTCAATTCCTCAAAGCGAACGTAGGACGCGCCGCGGGTGACGATCATCGGGTCCTTCAGCGTCGTCACCGTGATGTCGCCATGCCCGGCCGCAAAAGCCGCATTCGGCAGCAAATACAGCATGCCGTTCGTCCGGTCGATGTAATACTCGCCCGGCGCATCGATCTCTTCCAGCAAATTTTCGGCGAAATGGAAGTCGGGATACCAGTTCTTCTGAATGCCGGACATCTCCCCGTACCTCAACGTAATCGTCTTGTTCGCGGGATCGATGGAAGCGATCTTATTATAGGACCATTCCCAGCTGTATCCGAAAATACCGTCCAGCCAAATATCGTCCGCTTGCGTCCAGAGCGCGGGACGATCGTATCCGTACTTGAACGTGCCTCCTCTCTCCTGCAGATCCGGATCGTCCACGGTAGGTCCGGGGTCGACGATATCCCCCATCTGCACCGTGCTCTCGTTCGGCCAGCGTGCCAGCGTCATGCCTTGCCCGTCGATATACAGCTCCATCGGAGGCAGCAGGCTGATGTCGCTCGCTTTCCAGTATCCGTGCCTGCTGATTTGCCCGTAATCGGTCAGGCCGTGGGCGGCCAGATCGAACGCCACGACCTTGCCGCGCGCGACCGGATCGATGATTCGCTCCAGCACGGATGGATCGGTAACGGCCGCGAAGCCGGACCGCTCCAGATTCGTGCCCCCGGACAGCGTGACGGTCTCGCCGGGATAAGCGCGGTACACGATCGGGGAATCGGCCGTGCCCGAATCCTGTTCCGTCAGCTCGAACGTCGAGCTCCTCGGGTACGTGCCTTCCCGCAAATACACCGTTACGCCGCCGTCGGGCAGCCCGCTGCCGCTCTTGAGCGAGCGAACGGCGTCCCGCGCCGCCTCGAGCGTCCGGAACGGATCGCTCTCTCCGCCGGAGTTGGAATCGCTTCCATTCGGCGCCACATAAAACGCCGTTCCCGCTCCCTCTTCCGCATGCCCGCTCGGCGGCGGCCACACCCCGAATAACAATCCGACAGCCAAACAAAATGCCAGAATCCGCTTGCTCATCACCTTCACACCTTTCCGTGTTTTAGTGCGGCCTTGCGGTTTTTATTCTGGCAAATGAAGGCTTTGCAAACTATGCTAAAAACGCGATATCGTCACAAGCGGCGTGTCAGATTCCGAACATCGTATCAAAACCCCGCCGCTTCACGACGACTTCTCCCCTTCCAGCGTCGCATTCATCCGAAATTCCTTCGGCGTGATGCCGAATCTCTTCTTGAACAAGGTGATAAAATAGCTCGCATTGTTGAAGCCGAGATAATCGGCGATCTCCTTGACGCTGAAGTCGCTGCCAAGAAGCATATCCCGCGCCTTGTCCAACCGGTATCCCGTAATGTAATCGCTTACGGATACATGCTCGCACTGCTTGAAGATACGACCGATGTAGGCCGGCGACATCTTGAAGTTCGCCGCGATGGACTGCAGGCTGATATTAACATCGAGCGCGTTTTTCTCTATGAATTCCTTCATGGCGGCGACGACGATCTTGCTCTTGTCTTCCTTCTGCGCTTCCCGCTCCGCCTGGCATACTTGCTCCAGGAAGCGCTCGATCTTCTGCCTCATCTCCGCCAGCGTATCGGACCGGATCACTTTGTCGCCCAGCGTCTGCATCTCCACCGAGTTGAAGTGCGAAGCGAAGACGGGCTCGCGCAGCACCCGCTTGATGACAAGGACCAGTTGTTGAACCGCGAATGTCATATAGTCGTAAGGAAACGTGGCGATCGCTTCGAACCACTTGTCCAGCGCGGCCTGGATCGCTTTGAGATCGCGCGCGCGTATGCCCTCGCCCAGCTTCTTCTCCCATTCCAGCGGGATGGCGGCGTCCTGACGATACATATTGTCCGCGACGTCCGCAGAAGTGATGATGGAGCCCGCACCGAACAGCAGGCGGTACATCAGCTGCTGCACCGTGGCGTGATAAACGCGGCTAATGGACGTTCCGTCTGTCACGGGATCGCTTACGGCCGCCGAGAATGTCCGCCGGTAATATTGGCGGCATGTCTCGATCGCTTCGGCCAGACATTCGCGCAAGGCGGCAGAGTCCGCGCTTCTCGCCGAGACGCGGGTGATCACGACCATAAAATCGTTCTTCATATCGAGCACGCGAACCGGACACGACCGCGCGAGCAGCTCCTCTGTAATGTTGCCGACCGCGAATCGGTACAGATCGTCCGCAACGGCCGGCAGGCCGCCGGACTGCGGCAGCGGATCGAGCGCGAGCACGGCCATTTGCCAAATCCGTTCCTCCCCGCCGTTCTCCTCGAACAGGCCGGGATACGCTTCGCCGCACGTTTTAAGCTCCTCCTCGGTGATGGATTCGCTGTCGGTGAGCCACCGCCTCAAATAATAATCGTTCACGATCTGTTGATTGCGGCTCTCGTCCCGATAGGCCAGTTGAAGCTTATGAAGCGTCAGCTCGTACACACCGGAGATGAAGCTCATCTCATCCTGCGTCTTCGAAATCTCCGACCCCGCCCCCGAATCGGGCGAATTCCGCTTGAACAGCTCGGTCAACCGGCCGATCGGCTTGTACAGCCGGTTCGCGATGGCGGCGGACAGCACGATCGACGCGGCTAGCGCCAGTCCGATCAGGATAAACGAGATATCCCGGAAAGATTCCACGCGGCCCATCACCTGGTCGTACCGCAGCGCGCTCACGATCCGCCAATCGTTGAAGCCGATGCCCGTCTCGGAGATGAAGTATTTCTCTCCATTCAGCCGTCGGACCGAGAAGGGCGCCAGTTCGTCCGGCTGCCCGGCCGCGATGATCTCCGACAGCTGCCGCCGCTCCGTCTCGCCGAGCGCCGCGGCGTCCTCGCCGCTGTAGGCCAGCGCCTGCCCGTGTTGAACGAGCAATACGCCCCCGTCGCGATGGTCGGCAAGTTCGTTCAGATTGGTAATATTGTCGAATATCCACTGGGGCCGGATGTTGACGATAACGGCGTTCGGCATGGAACCGTTGGACGGATGCCCCTCCAGGACGAAGAAGGAGAACAAATCCACGTTCGGACTCGACTTGTCCGTCTTCATCGGGACCAGCCGGCCGCTCGGGGAACGTTCGGCTTCCTGCAGCCGGTCCAGCGTCATCTTTTTCAATTCCGGCAGATGATCCCGCGTCCAGGGACCGGAACCTCCGACATACAGCTGGCCGCTTGCGCCGCTGTACACGGAGATCGAATCGACGAAAGAGGTCGAATCGGCGACCGTATCCAGCATGCGCAGCGTCTGGAACTTCGTGAACGGGTCGGGCTCCCGGGCGTTCATCAAATAGATCATGCTCTTGTCGAAGCTGATCATGATCGCGATATTTTGCACGATTTGATTCAAATAATTAATGTTGTATTTGATCTGGGACAGTACTTTCTCGTTGGCTTCCTTCTGGGTTTGCAGCACGATGTCCTTGGAATAGAAGTAATACGAGAAGGAAAAAAGAACGAGCATCCCGACGACGGACAGATTAAAGTAGAGCAGAATGCGCTGCAAATAGCGGCGGCTTCGGAGCAGACGTAGGATACCCATAAGAGGGGACGCCCCCTTATTTTTGTTTGACCTTATCATGGTAGTTTGGGGAGGGGGTGTCAAGATACAAAAAATGCGAATCATACGAAAAAACGCATGCGGAGGCGTTCCGAATGCGTTTTTTTGTGGATCGGGCAGTCGGGATTACAGATTCTGTTGCGTAATGTAGAGCGACTGGACCGCCTCCCCCATGCTATCCATTATGCCGGAGGGGTCAAGCCTGTCGTGATTGCGATGCGGTTCCAGCCGTTGATCGTGATAATGGCTATCAGCAGCTCGCTGATCTCCTGCTCGCTGAAGTGACGGGCTGCTTCTTCGTACACGTCGTCCGGAACGTGATTGGATGCGACCAATGTCACGGCTTCCGTCAACGCCAGCGCCGCGCGCTCTTGCGGAGTGAAGTAAGACGTTTCGCGCCAAGCGTTAAGCGTGTAGATGCGAACCTCCGTTTCACCCAGCTTGCGGGCGTCGGTTGCATGAATTTGGAGACAGAAGGCGCATCTGTTGAGTTGCGAAGCGCGAATTTTTACAAGCTCCTTCAGCTTTTTGTCGAGACTTGCGCCATCCAGAAATTTTTCGAGTCCGACCATCGCCGCGAAAGCCGCAGGGTTAACCTCCTTCAACAACATCCTTGGTTCCATTGCCAATCGCTCCTTAAATAGTAGTGCCGACCTGCTTGCATCGACTTTCGCTATCTAAGACCAATCGGTGAATCGGTTTGTGACACCCGCAAGCTTGTCAGGGTTCAAAACAATAAAAATGCGCGAGATCCGCTTTTCCACGTCCCAACCGAACACCATGACCATGGCCGGCTTGCCGTTCCGGGTAACGATAAAGCCGGGTTGGCCGCTCACGTCGACCGGCAAGAACGAATCGCCCAGCGTGCCTTTGCGCGCGTTACCGATAAAGAATGCTGCGATGCGCTCGCTGCCCTCGATCGGATTGATCGCCGCGCGAGCTTTGTCGCCGCCATCGGTTACGAGTACGGCGTCATGCGCCAGCATGTCCACGAGCGCGGACGAATTTCCGGTCTCGGCCGCCTGCATGAACGCCTTGGCGATAGCCCATGCTTGTTCCTCGTTGCGCCGCATGGGATCGATCGCTTCCGCGCCGCCGTCTTCTTCCGCCGATCCTTGAAGCTTTTCCTTTGCCCGGCTCAAAATTTTGCGGCAATTCGCTTCGGACTTCTGAACGATGTCCGCGATTTCACCATAGTTGAAGTCGAGTGTCTCGCGAAGCAGGAAAACCGCGCGCTCGACGGCAGTCAGCCTCTCCAGCATGACGAGCATCACATACGTGATGTTCTCTTGCCGCTCGATGTAATTGGCCGGATTTCCGTTCTTTCCGGTTGCGGATCCGAGCGCGGCGGGCGCACCGCCGACCCCTCTATCGGAAATGGCAGGCTCCGGGAGCCACTGCCCGACGTACAATTCGCGGCGTTTGCGCGCGGATTGCTTCAGTTTCAAGCTTCTGTTGGTGACCATCCGAACCAAATAAGCTTTTTCGTGCCTGATGCTGTCGCGATC
>NZ_JAGXJW010000030.1 GCF_019091135.1 Cohnella sp. GbtcB17
CGATCGCGCTCGGCATCGGCGCCGGTCGCGGCTGCGACGGGCAGGTGCTCGTCTACCACGACCTGATCCGGTACGGCTCGGGCATTCGCGACAAACGGTTCGTTAAAGCCTACGCGGACGTCGGCGAGACGATTCGCGGCGCCGTTTCCCAATACGTAAATGAAGTGAAGACCGGGCGATTCCCCGAGGAAGCCCATGCGTTCCCGATGCAAGCGCAGCCCAAGGAAGCGCCGACCACCAAATTGTACGGAGGCGAAGCCCAATGACGGCAACTTTAACTAAGACGCCAACGGTCGTCCGCACGATCGCGGAAATGCGCGACGCAGTCCGCGCCTACCGGGCGAAGGCGGGCGCAGCCGCATCCGTCGGCTTCGTCCCGACGATGGGCTTTCTGCACGACGGTCATGCGAGCCTGATCGACAGGTCCGCCCAAGACAACGGGTTGACCGTGCTCAGCATTTTCGTCAATCCGCTTCAGTTCGGTCCGAACGAAGACTTCGAGCGGTATCCGCGGGACGAAGCCAGGGACCTGGACGTAGCCGCCCGTGCAGGGGCGGACATCGTCTTTATGCCGGGCGTCGCCGAGATGTATCCGACGCCGGCCGCGACGCAGATTACCGTCACAGGCGTCACGGAGCGCCTGTGCGGGGCGAGCCGGCCCGGCCACTTCGACGGCGTCGGCATCGTTGTGACGAAGCTGCTGAACATCGTGCAGCCCGATCGCGCGTACTTCGGCCTGAAGGACGCCCAGCCGGTCGCCGTCGTGGAACGCATGGGCGCCGAATTGAACCAACCGGTCGAGATCGTCCCTTGCCCGATCGTACGGGAATCGGACGGACTGGCCATGAGCTCGCGCAACGTGTATCTGTCCGAAGACGAGCGGCGCGAAGCGCTCGTCATCTCCCGCACGCTGGCCAAGGTGCCCGCATGGATCGGCTCCGGCATGAACGCCGCGCAATTGACCTCCGCCGTGAGGGAAGGCATATCGGCTTCTCCCTTGGCGGATATCGACTACGTCGAGACGCTGACGTATCCCGGGCTGCAGCCGCCCGCGCCGGAGGCGCCGCTCTCCGCTTTGAGCGAGCGAATCATCGTCGCGGCGGCGGTCCGGTTCGGACGCACGCGCCTTATAGACAATATTCTCATTACCCAACCGGAGGCTTGAGACGCTATGATGAGACAAATGATGAAGTCCAAGCTTCATAGGGCGACGGTGACCGAAGCCAACCTGAACTACGTCGGCAGCATCACGATCGACGAGGACCTGCTCGACCTGGTCGATATATTGCCGGATGAAAAAGTGCAAATCGTGAACAACAACAACGGCGCCCGCTTCGAGACATACACGATTCCTGGGCCGCGCGGCTCCGGCGTCGTCTGCCTGAACGGCGCTGCGGCACGGCTCGTGCAGCCCGGAGACAAGGTAATCATTATCGCTTATGGCTACATGGAAAACGAAGAAGCGAAGCGGCACAAGCCGAAGGTCGCCATATTGGACGAGGGCAACCGGGTCGTTCAAATGATGGCGCAGGAGCCTCATTCGACCGTCGTCTGAAGCGTATGAAAGGCCTCCGGCAAACGCAGAATGAGCAATACAATTCGTCTGCGACTGGGGGCCTTCATCCGTGATTCAGCCTTTTTTTTCCGCCATGAACGACGTGTTGGACGAGATGATCGAACGCTATCCGAATTCGTCGCCGGACGAAAAGTTGGCGCTGGAAGAGCAATGGAACGTGTTAAAATCGATGAGTGATGATATCATTGAGTCATGGCTTGCGCTTGAGGAAAAGATGGGCGATTACAGGCGGCGTCGTCAGGCAGACGATGCCGGCGGCTTCAAGGTCATGCCGGCGGTCCCCGCGCCGCCCGCCGAATGGCCCGCTTCCTTCGTGAAGGGCCAAGGTTACTTTAAGCTGTACATGTTCCGCGAATGCGCCTGCCAGTTCGAGCAAGTGCTCGCGCGGTACGCCGAATGGTCGCTGGCGCGCCTGTTCCTGGCGATGAGCCGGATGCATCTGGGCGAGTTTGCCGAAGCGCACCGTCATTTCCAGCTTGTAGCGGGCACGGCCGACGAACCCAAGCTGCAGGCGATTGCCTTCAATGCGATGGGCTGCGTACAGGCGGTTCAGGCGAATTTGGCGCAGGCCCAGCATTTTTTTCGCAAGGCGATGGAGCTCGACCCCGGCTTCGCGGACGCGAAGCACAACTTGGACGCCTGTCTAAGCGATGCCGACAGCGTACAGCTCTCCTTCGGCAGCGCCGAACTGACGGCGCTCGCGCCTGTCTGATTGCCGGGCGGCGCGGCGAAGGCGATATGCAAGAAAGGAAGTCATTCATGAAATTCGCGGTTCTCGACTTTGAGACGACGGGTACGTCGTCCCAGCACGATGAAATCATCCAAATCGGCATCGCGGTCGTGGACGACACGGGCGCGGTGTCTTCCGTATATCAATCGCTCGTGAAGCCGACGCGTTCGATCCCGGCTTTCATCACGACCCTGACGGGAATCGGGGACGCGGACGTCGCCGACGCGCCGGCCATCGAAGACGCGGTAGCCGAAATGGTGCCGCTGCTTCACGATGCCGTGCTCGTCGCGCACAACGCGGGCTTCGACGCCGCTTTTTTGCAGGCCGCTCTCGACAAGAGCGGCTATTTGCCGTTTTCCGGCAGGGTGCTGGACACGGTCGAGCTGGCGAGACTGGTCTTCCCGTTTTTGCCTTCGTACCGGCTGACGGCGATCACGCACGGGCTCGGCATCGCGCACGACCGGCCCCACCAGGCCGACAGCGACGCGCTTGCGACCGCCGAGGTGCTGACGGCCTGCATCGGCCGGCTGCGGGCGCTGCCGACGCTCACGCTCGAGCGGCTGTGCGAGCTCACGGACGGCGAGCGAAGCGACCTTGGCTGGCTGCTGACTTCGCTTCGCGCGGAGCGGGATACGACATGGTTCGAAGAACCTGACGGCTATCAGTACTACCGTCAGTTCGCGATGCGCATCGCCGATTGGACGGACGACGACGAAGGGCGCGAAGCCCAGCGGCTTAAGGCCGAGCGCGAGCTGTCCGGCATGCCGTTCGAGTCGTATCTGGACGCCGTCGAAGGTCGCATGAAGGAGCTCTTTCCGGGCTACGAGCCAAGAGAAGGGCAGCGTATCATGTACGACGAGGTGCATCAGGCGCTCAGCGAAGATTTGCACCTGCTCGTCGAAGCGGGCACCGGCACGGGCAAGTCGCTTGGCTACTTGCTGCCCTCCCTTTATTATGGATTAAAAGAAAATAAAAAAATCGTCGTTACGACCCATACGATCCAGCTGCAGGAGCAGCTGCGCCAGCGCGACCTGCCGCTGCTGCAGGACGTGCTTCCGGTGCCGTTTAAGGCGGCGGTGTTCAAAGGGCGAAGCAACTATATGTGTCTGCGCAAGTTCGAGCAGCAGATGCAGACGCCGGCGTTCGCGCTGTCCCGGGAGGAGGCCGTGGCGCGCGGGCAGCTCGCCGTCTGGCTGTCGGAGACCGAGCGGGGCGAGGCGGAGGAGCTGAACCTCGGCAGCCGAGCCAAGGAGGAGTGGAACGCGGTCGCAAGCGACGCGGATTCCTGCCTGAACCGGCAATGTCCCTGGTTCCGCAAATGCTTTTATCATCGCGCGAGGCAGGATGCGCTGAAGGCGGATCTGGTCATCACGAACCACGCGATGGTGTTCACCGACATGCGAGCGGAGCATCGGCTTCTTCCCGCCTACGACAGGCTCATCGTCGACGAAGCGCATCATATGGAAGAGGTGGCGAGCAATCATCTCGGGCGCAGAATCGGCTACGGCGCGCTTCCTTCCGCGCTCGCGAGGCTTGCGAAGGACGCGCGGACGGGGCAGCTGCCCAGCTTGATCTCGCAGCTGACCGGCACGGCCGAGAGCGCGAGCGGAACTTGGGCGGAAAAGCTGGAGGAGCTGCTGCCGCGCGTGCACGAGCTGCGGGAATCGTGGGAACAATGGACGGACAGGCTGTTCGGCTTGCTCGCTTCGGGCGCGGCCGCGGACGAGACGGGCGGTCTCAGCTACCGGCTGAAGCCCGACGCCATGCCAAGAGATTGGGAGTCGATCCGCGTAGACGGGGACAACGTCGTGCTCCGTCTTTCGGATCTCGTGCGGCCGCTCGAGAAGCTGCTCGCCGAGATTCGCGATCGCAGCGAAGATTTCGCCCTGCAGAGCCTGTTGACCGATATGAACGGCTCGGTGAAGGAGCTGTCGAGCGTCCGAAGCGACCTGCAGTCGTTCGTTTCGATGTCCGAGACGGAGTGCGTCTATTGGATCGAGGGGCATACCCAGTACAAGAGTCGATCACTCTGGATGTATATCGTGCCGGCGGACGTCAGCGGCCTCCTGAAGGACGGCTTGTTCGGTCAAAAGGAGAGCATCGTTCTGACGTCGGCGACGCTGACGGTGGACAAGTCGTTCCAGTACGTCAAGGAGCAGCTCGGGCTGGACGAAGCGGAGCAGCAGGGCAGATTGCGCACCGCGCAGCTCCCATCGCCGTTCAACTACCGGCAGCAAGCGCTGCTGCTCATACCGCGGGACTTCCCGTCGATCAAGGGCAGGGACGGCGAAGCCGCGTTTTTGCAGGCGCTGACGACCTCGCTCGCCGAGGTCGCGACCGAGACGCGCGGACGCATGCTCGTGCTGTTTACCTCACATAAGATGCTGAAAACGGTATACGAGCCGCTTAAGTCCGCGCTCGCTCCGGTGGACATTCAAGTGCTCGGACAGGGAATGGACGGCAGCAGCCGAAGCCGGCTGACGAACCAGTTTATGGAACAGCCGCGCTCGGTGCTGCTCGGCACGAGCAGCTTCTGGGAAGGCGTCGATCTGCCGGGCGACGCGCTGACTTGCCTGGCGATCGTACGGCTGCCGTTTCAGCCGCCGAATCATCCGGTGACCGAGGCCAAGAGCGAGCGCTTGACGGCGCAGCGCAAAAACCCGTTCATGAAGCTGTCGCTCCCGCAGGCGGTCATCAAATTCAAGCAAGGCTTCGGCCGGCTCGTGCGCACCGCCTCGGACAAGGGCATCGTGGTTTTGTACGATACGCGGGTCATCGATACGAGCTACGGCAAATACTTTTTGTATTCGCTGCCCGGACCGAAGATGGAGCATCTGCCGCTGGCGGGCCTGGTGCCGCGCGTGCGGGAATGGCTGCATCCGGCGGATGCGGCGACCGCGGAAGCCGCCGCCGATGCGGAGCGTCCGCCTTCGGCGACGCCGGCTTCGGACGCGGAGCCGGATCCGGCTGCGGCGCCCGCTTCGGGTGCGGTGCCGGACGCCGTACCCAACGCTTCGCAGGAGGCGCCGGCCGACAAGGCCAAGCCGAAGCGAACCCGAGCGAAAAAATCGAAGCAGGACGCCACGGAAGGAGAAGTCTCCAGTTGAAGCAAATCAAAATATCTGAAGCGGTCGTCAGGCGCCTTCCGATCTACTTGCGCTACTTGAACGAGCTCAGCATCAGCGACGTTCAGACGGTGTCCTCGCAGGATCTCGGAGACAAGCTCGACCTCAATCCCGCCCAAATTCGCAAGGATCTCGCCTACTTCGGCGAATTCGGCCGCAAGGGCGTCGGCTACAACGTCGGTTATCTGATCGAGAAAATTCGCCATATTCTCAATCTCGACCGTCCGATCCATGTGGCGCTCGTAGGTGCGGGGAACCTGGGTCGAGCGCTATGCAACTACAACATGTATCTTAAGGACAACATGAAGATCGTCTCGGTGTTTGACGACGATCCCGCCAAAAAAGGCGTGGCGATCGGTCATTTGACCGTCAACCCGATACAGATGCTGCCGGACGAGGTGAAGGACAAGGATATCTCGATCGGTATCATCACCGTGCCTGCCAGCGAAGCGCAGAAGGTCGCGGATCGCTTCGTCGAAGCGGGAATCCGGGCGATTCTGAATTTTGCGCCGACGGTGCTCAAGATTCCGGCGGGCATCCGTATCCACCATGCGGACTTCACGAGCGACCTGCTAAGCCTGGCTTATTATATGGATCACGATTCGGATTCGGACGGGGCGAATGAGCCCGTGTCGTCCGACGATACAGAAGGAGCGGAACAATGAAACGTTGGCTGATCGAGAACGGCATTTTCGCGGAGCTGACCGCCGAGCGGCAAATTTTCGAAGGGTGGCTCTGCGTCGAGGACGGTTATATCGCCGCATCGGGCGAGGGCGAGGCGCCGCCGGAGCTTCGCGACCAGGCGGAGGAGATCGTGAACGGAAGAGGGCTGCTGTTCATGCCGGGCCTGATCAATACGCACGGCCATGCGGCGATGTCGCTGCTGCGCGGGCTGGCTGACGATCTCGTGCTGCAGGATTGGCTTGAAAACCATATGTGGCCTATGGAAGCGAAATTTACGGGCGATGACGTGTATTGGGGAACGTCCCTTGCCGCGGCAGAGATGATATTGAGCGGTACGACGACCTTCGTCGATATGTACGATCATATGGACAAAGTCGCCGAGGTCGTCGCCCAGGCGGGGCTGCGGGCGACGCTGACGCGCGGCGTCATCGGCCTTTGCCCGCCCGACGTCCAGACCGCGAAGCTGAACGATGCGATTCAGTTCGCGAAGGACTGGCAGGGGGCGGCGGACGGCCGCATCCAGGTGATGATGTCTCCGCATTCGCCATACACTTGTCCGCCCGACTACATCGAACGGATCGTGGCTGCCGCTCACGAACTGAATTTGCCGCTCCATACGCACATGTCCGAGACTGCTGCCGAAGTGGCGCTTAACGTCAAGCAGTATGGCGCGCGCCCGGTCGAGCACCTGGACAAGCTAGGGCTGTTCTCCCGTCCCTCGCTCGTCGCTCACGCCGTCCATCTGAACGACGACGAGGTCGCGCTGCTCGCCGAGCGCCGCGTCGCCGTCTCGCACAATCCGGTCAGCAACCTGAAGCTGGCCAGCGGCGTGGCGAGAGTACCCGAGCTGCTGCGTGCGGGCGTGACCGTGTCGCTCGGCACGGACAGTGCGGCGAGCAACAACAATCTTGACCTGTTCGAGGAGATTCGTCTCGCGGCGCTTCTGCACAAAGGCGTGTCGGGCGATCCCACGGCCGTTCCTGCTGCAGAGGCGCTGAGGATGGGTACGCTTTACGGCGCCCGTTCGATCGGACTAGGCGACGTGACTGGCAGCCTGCGTCCGGGCTTTAAGGCAGACATTACCGCCGTCTCGATCGACAAGCCGCATTTTATGCCGCGCACCGATTATATTTCCCATCTCGTGTATTCGGCCAGCGGCGCGGACGTGGCGCACGTATGGGTCGACGGTCGACGCATTTTGCGCGATCGCGAGCTGCTGACGCTGGACGTCGAGCGCATCCGCTTCGAAGCGCAGCGCAGCTTCGAGAGGCTGCGGGGATGACGCCGAGCCGCATCGCCGAGCGGAGGCGCCAGTCGCCGTGGACAGGCTGGCGGCTGACGCTGATCGCGCTCGGCTTTCTCGTATTCGTCGCGGTCGTATTCGTCGTTTACGTTCGCAGCGCGGATGCGGATTACCGCGGCGAAGAGCGGGCCGCTGCGGCGAAGGCGAAGCAGGAAGCGGGACTGACCGAGGTCGACAACGTATCCAAGCACGTATGGGACGATTCGGTTTGGGTCGTCGAAGGCAAAGATGCCTCGGATACGGATTGGTTCGTATGGCTTCGCAAGGATGGCGTAGTCAAGGAAAAAGCATCGGAAGGATACGACGCCGAACGCATCCGCAGCCGATTCAACGCCGATCATCCGGGCAAAAAAATCGCGCGATTGCTGCCCGGCTGGTTCTCGGAACAGCCCGCCTGGGAAATCCGCTACTTCGACGATCCCGCTTCGAAGCGGCAAGCGATCGTTTTTTATTCGTTCAAGGACGGAAGCCTGCTGAGGACGTATAATTTGGTCTCATAGTTCGTTTGTTGTACAAGGTTCACCAGCATCCTATTACATCGCCGACCTGCGCCCTTGCCGCGCAGGTCTTTTTTGTGATCGTATCATTAACAAACTAAGTTGTTCGTTGGGACTAGTAAACGCAAATAACCTACCATTTACCCCGCTCACAAATATTTGACACAACTTTTTAAGCAATGATATATATTTAGTCTATCAAATTATGATATACTAGCTGATGTATTGTTGATGCAGAGACGTTGCAGCCGAATTTACAACATATAAAAGGAGGCCAATGCCTAAATGAAATTGCGAATCCTGCCTATAGCGACGACGGCCGCTCTGTCTGCGGCGCTGTTGTTCGGCGGTTGGTTTGCTTATCGTCATTATGGCGTGGAGCAGCCGCTCGACCGCGCGGCGACGAGCGTACAGGGCGTCGAATCGGCCAGCTCGGACATGAATGCGGACGGTGTCACGATCAAAGTGAAGCTTAGCGATACCGCGGATCTCGCGGATGTATATAGATCGGTGAAGAAAGAAGGCGCTCGCGCGATCGGCTCGAAGACGCTCACGCTCGTCGCCGAGAATTCCGATAACGAAGCGCTGGAAAAAGTGTGGCGTTCGGCTCTGTTCGACGTGGCCCAAGCGATGGACCGCAAAGAATATACCGACATTCGCGACGCGATGACGAAGCTCGAGTCGGAGACGCCGGGGCTTAGCGCGTCCACGGAGATCGACGAAGAAAACGTATATATCAGCCTGCGTCTCGCCGGCAGCGCCAAGTACGTGATTCTGCCTCGCCAGGGCGAACAGATGGGGGTGTGGCCGAATGCGTAATTGGAGAACCTACGGGAAAGAGATCGCGATCGGCTTCTTGCCTGTATTTATCGTGTTCATGATATTCGTTGGCGTACCGGCGCTTCCGCTGCTGCTCGGCGCCGGCCTCGTCGCGGGCCTGCTGTTCATGGCCAAATCGCGCAGCGGCATGGCGTTCGGCGGCGCGGCACGCAAGGGACCGTCGCGTCCGCCCGCATATTTGACCTTCGAAGATATCGGCGGACAGGAGCAGGCCAAGCGCGAGCTCATCGAGGCGCTCGACTTTCTCGTTCAGCGCGAGCGGATCGCGAAGCTGGGCATCCGGCCGCTGAAGGGCATCCTGCTGACGGGCCCTCCCGGAACGGGCAAGACGCTGCTTGCCAAGGCTGCCGCCAAGCATACGAACTCGGCGTTCGTGGCGGCGTCGGGCAGCGAATTCGTCGAGATGTACGTCGGCGTCGGCGCCGGCCGCATCCGCGATATTTTCCGCCAGGCGCGCTCGCTGGCGGCCAAGCAGAAGCGCGACAGCGCGATCATCTTCATCGACGAGATCGATGCGATCGGCGGCAAGCGCGACGGCAGCCAGAACAAGGAGTACGACCAGACGCTTAACCAGCTGTTGACGGAAATGGACGGCATCCAGGGCGACGAGTCGGTCCGCGTGCTGATCATCGCCGCCACCAACCGCAAGGAGCTGCTGGACAATGCGCTGACACGCCCCGGACGCTTTGACCGACATATTCAGGTCGACATGCCGGACCGGCACGGACGCGAGCATATTCTTCGCCTGCATGCCAGGAACAAGCCGCTCTCCGAAGAAGTGTCGCTGGCCAAGGTCGCCGAGGAAACATTCGGCTTCTCCGGCGCGCAGCTCGAGAGCGTCATGAACGAAGCCGCCATCTACGCCATGCGCGAGGAGAGCGAGACGCTGCGTCCAGCGCATCTGGCGCAGGCGATCGACAAGGTCATGATGGGCGAGCGGATGGACCGCGAGACGACGAGCGAGGAACGGGAGCGCGTGGCGCTTCACGAGCTCGGTCACGCCATCGTTGCCGAGAGCGTGCGGCCGGGCAGCGTCGCGCAGGTATCGCTCACGCCGCGCGGCCAAGCGCTTGGATATGTACGCCATCATCCGCGCAAGGACAGCTATCTATATACGAAGACGTACCTGGAGGCGCAGATCCAGATTGCGCTCGGCGGCGCAGTCGCCGAAGAGCTGCACTACGGCGGCCGCAGCACCGGCTCGCGCGGCGACTTCGATCAGGCGACCAACATCGTCAAGACGCTGATCGAGTCGGGGATGACGGATCTCGGCATCATTCATCCCGAAGCGCTCACCGCGGAGCAGTGGTCCAAGGAAAACGGCCGCATCCTGGACGCCTTGACGGACCAGACCCGCAAGCTGCTGTCCGGTCATATGGACACCTTCGCGAAGCTGCTCGACATTTTGATCCGCGAAGAGACGCTGTCAGGCGAGGAGCTCCGCGCGCACTTGAGCGCCGCAGCCGCCTGACCGATATCGAAGAGGCCGTCCCGCTCAGCCGAGCAAGGCTGTGCGGGGCGGCCTCATTTTTATTGCGCAGCTGCGGCGTTGCTGCAAAAAGTTGCCTGCATCGCATAGGCACGACAGGAAATGACCGAACCAAATAATTGTGGTAACATAATAATTTGAACCGGAAGTCATTTGTCTTCGTCCAATAATGAGGTGGTTGTTTGCAGAACTCCGACGCCAATTTCGAGTACTTAAAATATATGAGCGATTCCGACGACAAAAAAACGGTGCTCCACGAGCTGATGACCGCATACGGCAAAGAGGTGTGGAACTTCGCCTACAGCCTAACGCGGAAGTGGGACGTGGCGGACGACGTGACGCAGGACGTGTTCATCAAGGTTTTCAAAAATCTGGACACGTTCCGCAGCGACTCGTCCATCCGCACCTGGCTCCTGACGATTACGCGCAATACGGTGATCGATCATCAGCGCTCCGCATTCATTCGGCGGGTGTCGCTGACGGACTGGAGTCTGGATACGGGCCAGCGGCGCTCCGTCGAGGACGATGTCATCGAACAGTACGCCGTGAACGACCTGTGGAAGCAAGTGCTGAAGCTGCCGGTCAAATCCCGCGAGGTGCTGATCCTGTACGCGCATCATCAGCTGTCGCTGAAGGAGATTGCGGACGTGCTGGGCGTGACCGAGGGGACCGTCAAGTCGCGGATGTTTCACGCTCGTCGCAAAATCGCGAAAATGAAGGAGCGCAACGGCCATGGAACCGAATGATAAAGACCTCAAGCAGCAGCTATCGCGCGGCCCGCTCATCAAACACGGTTTTGACGCCCGGCTCGTCGCCCGCATCGAAGAGGCGCTCGAGCGTCCCGAGCGGCGACGCCATCCGCTCCTCCGATTCGGCTGGCACGGCGCGGGTCTCGCGGCGATGGCCATGCTGCTCCTGTTCGCAGGCCTGTGGCACTGGTCGTTCGGCTCGGGCGGACCCGCCGGCACGATCAATCTGCAGCGGGCCGGACAGACCGCCGGCACGGAGGCGCCTTTGTTCGCCGACGCCGACGCGGAGCTGCATTCCGCGCTGCTGCTCGGCCTTCGCGAAGACCCGAAGAGCGAAGATGGCAGCGTCGTCAGCAGCTACCGCACGCTTTTTATCGCGCCCGAGGACGGGCAGTTCGAGCTCTCGGCGCAGGGCGACGGCATCGTCATGCCGTACGGCCAGAACTTCTGGAAGATCGAGGCCATATCGTCCGACCCCGGCAGTGCCGCGCCCGCTCAGAAGCTGATCGCCTACCCGGTGACGGGCAAGGACGCGGCCAAGACCGACGTGAACGCGCTTCGCAAAGCGGCCGCCGCGCCGCTGGCCGAGCGGCTGTTGTTCGTCGGCAACAAATACGTATCGGTGGAGCAAAATCCTTCGGACGCTCCGAACCGCGTCTACCGGTGGGTGAAGGACATGGACCAGCTTGCGAAAGGCGCGCTGCGTAGGACGTTCGAGCCCGAGTCCGAGCCTCATGTGTCGCTCGAGGAAGCGATGAAGACCGCAGAGGCGACCGAGACGCCGGTGGCGCTAAAGGATGCGCCGGAGCCTTCCGAACGCACCGAGCAGTGGTCCATCATCCGCCGCACCGGCAGCTGGGTGGCAGCTGCGCCCGACACGTCCGGGCAGCCTTACGCGCCCCTCGCGAACAAGACGCTTGCGGAGCTGCCGACCCCGCTGCCCGAGTCGATCAACAAGTTCGATACGCTGTATCCGACTTGGTCTCAGGTTCTCGAGATCGAGCCGGGCGCCAAGGATGCGTTTTCGTCGCCGAACGAGGACATGCTCGTCATCGTCCTGGACGACGAGCTCGTCGTCTACCCGTACCATATGCAGGGCGGAGATCAGAACCCGCTCCGGATTCCGCTTCAATCGAACGAGTCGCTTATTATGGCTCAATGGGCGAAGGAAGACAAATATCTGGACAGCTGGAAAAAGCAGCTCGCCACAGTGCTCGTGGACGACGTGTTTGATCGAAGCGTAAACGACACGTTCGATCGAAGCGTGAAGTAGCTCCGCCGTCATGACTGCAATTCGCCGTAAGTTTGCGAACTGCAGTTATTTTTTTGCATTAACGCTTTACCATATTAACGCGGTGATATAATATAAGAATATAAATCGCCAAGGAGCTGATCTTTACTATGGAAAACCATGACCTGCACTGGAAACAGCAAGCCGTCCCCACAGCAAATGCACGCAAAGAGGCGAGCCCATCCCCTAGGGCCGTGCTGGCAGACATGCAGCCTTACGTACCCGGACGCTCGATCGCGGACATCCGGGCGGAATTCGGACTTGAACGGGTCGTCAAGCTGGCATCGAACGAAAATCCGCTCGGCCCGTCCCCGCTGGCGCTTCAAGCCGTACGCGAGGCGCTGCCCGACATGCACCGGTACCCCGACGATCGTGCCGGGCAGCTTAGAAGCAAGCTGGCCGCGAAGCTGTCGCTCCAAGCCGGACAGCTCATCGTCGCGAACGGCGCAGACGAGCTCATCACGCTGATCTGCGAGGCTTATCTCGAGCCGGGCGACCGAATCGCGACGTTCGCGCCGACGTTCAGCGAATACAGCTTCGGCGCGCGGCTCATGAACGCGGAGACGGTCTCGGTTCCGCTTCCAATTTCGTTCGCGCTGCACGCGGACGATCTGCTGACCGCGGTGGACGACCGCACAAAGCTCGTTTTTGTCTGCTCACCGAACAATCCGACCGGCACGTACTTGCCGAAGACGGAGCTGGAACGTCTCCTTTCCAGACTGCCGGACGGATGCCTGCTCGTGCTGGACGCCGCCTACTCGCATTTCGCGGACGCGCGGGATTATGCCGACGGATTCGAGCTGCTGCGGGAGGGGGCGCGGCTCATCGTGCTGCAGACCTTTTCCAAAGCCTACGGACTGGCAGGCATCCGGGCCGGATATGCCGCGGGTCCCGCGGACATCGTCGCTCACCTGCTTGCCGTCAAGGAGCCGTTTAACGTCAACGCGCTCGCCCAGGTCGCGGCAGCGGCGGCGCTGGACGACGAGGCGCATCTGAAGGCGACGCTGCACACGAACGCGGCGGGTCGCGTGCATTTGCGCGAAGGACTTGATCGGCTGGGCGTGCGGTCCGTGACGTCGCAGTCCAACTTTATGCTCGCGCACTTCGGCGATCGAGCGGCGCTCGTCTACGAAGGACTGCTGCGGCGAGGCGTCATCGTCCGCGGCGGCGCAGGCTGGGGGCTGCCCGATTGGCTGCGCATCTCGGTCGGAACGACGGAGGAGATCGACCTGCTTCTCGCCAGCTTGTCCGACGTATTGCGATCGGCGCAGTAGACGCGCGGCAAACGCCAAAATGCGCCGTACGATCGGCTAAAGCCGTCTTTCCCGCACCATCGATGGCGCCTTCCGCGCTTGTCACATTCCCGACGCAAAACCGACGCAAACCATTCCCGGATTCCGCGGGCCGCGTCGGTTTATGTCGGTGAGCGGGTATGTTAATATGGGAAAGTCAGGTTGGATGCAGAACGTGCAATTGGGGAAGGGGTACGGCGTATGTTTCGGACGATCGGCGTAGTGGGAGCGGGGACGATGGGCCAGAGCATCGCGGAGATGCTGGCCGGCAAAGGGCTGGACGTGCATATGACCGACAGCTCCGGCGCTCGCCTGAAGCAGGCGCAGGTCGCGCTCGAGAAAAATCTGGACCGTCAGATCGAGCGCTGGGCCATCACGCAAGCGGAGAAAAAGCTCATATTGAACCGGATTCATGCCGAGCCCTCGCTGGAGCATCTGGCCGAGTGCGACTTGATCATCGAGACGATCAGCGAAGATCTGGAAAGCAAAAAAACGGTGTTCCAGCAGCTGGACGACATTATACCCGAGGGACGCGTGCTGGCGAGCAATACGTCGACGCTCAGCCTCACGGAGCTTGCCAGCGTGACTAAGCATCCCGAGCGGGTGATCGGCATGCACTTCGTCTATCCGGCGTTTCGGATCGACGTCGTGGAGATCGTCCGGGGCTTGCAGACGTCCGACGACACGTTCGAGCGGACGAAGGAATTCATCGAGCGGGATCTGTCCAAAAAGGGCGTCATGGTGTTCGAGTCTCCCGGCTTCGTGACAACGCGGCTCATCTGCCTGCTCATTAACGAATCGCTGAACGTGCTGCAGGAGGGCGTAGCTTCGGCCGAGGACATCGATTCGGCGATGCGGATCGGCTACCAGTTTCACTACGGACCGCTCGAGATGGCGGACCGGTTCGGCCTGGACTCGGTATGGGCGGCGCTCGACCGGATGTTCAGGGACTACGGCGAGCTCAAGTACCGGCCGTCGATCCTGCTGAAGAAGAAGGTTCGCGCCGGACAGCTCGGCGTGAAGACGGGGCAAGGCTTCTTCAAGTACACGAAGGACGGTGAGCGCCAGTCATGAACGTGTTAGTCATCAACGCGGGGAGCTCCTCGCTGAAGTACCAGCTGTACGACATGAGGACGGAAAACGTGCTAGCCAAAGGCCGCGTGGAGCGGATCGGCATGGAGTCGTCGATCCTGACGCACGAGGTCGAGGGACAGCCGGAGGTGCGCGAGGTGAGCGAGATTCTCGAGCATACGACGGCCGTACGCAAGGTGCTAGACATGCTGACACATCGCCGCTTCGGCGTACTGCGCAACATCGACGAGGTCGAAGCGGTCGGCCACCGGATCGTTCACGGAGGCGAGACGTTCAGCGAGTCGGTGCTCATCGACGCGAACGTAAAGCTGGAGATTCGCAAGCTGTTCGACCTGGCGCCGCTGCACAATCCGGCCCATATGATGGGCATCCTCGCCGTCGAGACGAACCTGCCGAACGTTCCGCAGGCGGTCGTGTTCGACACGGCGTTTCACCAGACGATGCCGAAGACCTCGTATTTGTATGCGATTCCGATGGTGCTCTACCGCAAGCACCAGATCCGGCGCTACGGCTTCCACGGCACGTCGCACGATTATGTGAGCAAGCGGGCCGCCGAATATTTGGGCAAACCGCTCGAGGGGCTGAAAATCGTCAGCTGCCACATCGGCAACGGCGCGAGCTGCACGGCGATTATGGATGGCAAGTCGTTCGATACGAGCATGGGGATGACGCCGCTCGAGGGACTCATGATGGGCACGCGCAGCGGGGATCTGGATCCCGCGATCGTGCCTTATGCGATGAACAAGGAGGAGCTGACGCTGTCCGAGGTCAACTCGATGCTGAACAAGCATAGCGGCCTGATCGCGATCTCCGGCATTAGCAGCGACATGCGCGAGGTCGTGCAGGCGATGAACGAAGGCAGCGAGCCGGCGAAAACGGCGTTCGAGATGTATGTATACCGCATCCGCAAGTATGTCGGCGCCTACGCGGCCGCGATGAACGGCATCGACGTGCTGCTGTTCACCGCCGGCGTCGGCGAAAATTCGGACGTGCTGCGCAAGGCGGTGTGCGAGGGACTGACCTTCCTCGGCATCGAGCTCGACGAAGCGCGCAACGGCATCCGCTCCGGCGAATCCCGGCGCATCTCGACGGACGCCTCGAAGGTCGAGGTGCTCGTCGTTCCGACGAACGAAGAGCTGCTCATCGCGCGCGACACTTACAGTCTTGTGCGGTCGGCCAAGGAGGCGGCAGCCGATGAATGATGCGGGCGGCACGGCGGCCAGCCTGGCCGAAGCGTATATGGACGGCGCGGCCAGCATTCCGTACGCGCTGCTGCGCGTCTACCGGATGCTCGGTCTGACCGACACGGATTGCATGCTGCTCATCCAGGTGCTCGCCTTCAGGCAGCTCGAACAAAACGACTTTCCAACGATGGAGCAGCTGCAGCAGCGGCTCGGAGCATCGGGCACTGTCATCGGCGAATCGCTGCAAAAGCTCATCCGCCGCGGTCTGATCGCGATCGATGAGGTGAGCGATCCGGCGAGCGGCATCAGGGCGGAGCGGTACAACCTGGGCGGCCTGTTCCAGGCGATCGCCCAGCTGGTCGTGTCGGGCGAAGCGCCTGTTCGGGCGGCGGGCGCGCAGGCGCCGTCCGCAGCGCAAGGAGCCGCAGACTTCGCCGGGGCCGGGGACCGATACGCGCGGGAGGACGGTCCGGGCGCCGAGACGGTGAGCCTGTTCGCCGTCTTCGAGCGGGAGTTCGGTCGTCCGATCTCGCCGATGGAGGCGGAGACGATCGCCGGCTGGCTCGACCAGGACAAGTACGCGGAGGAATTGATTCTGTTCGCGCTCAAGGAATCGGTGTTCGCGGGCAAGCTTTCTTTTCGGTACATGGATAGAATATTGCTTGAATGGAGCCGCAATCGAGTCCGCAGCGTAGAGGACGCGAGGGCGCACGCCCAGCGCTTCCGGACCGGACGATAAACGAGAAGACGGCCGCTTCGGCCAGACGACAAGAAGGAGCATGCGACGATGGAAAAGCCGCTTTATCAAAAATTGTATTACAAAACCGGGAGGGCGCTCGTATACGGGGCGCCGGAAGGCTTCGACCTTGGCGTCGACGTCGAGACCGAGGCGGAGGGCAGATTCGACTTCGTGCTCGTGTTCGTCAAAAATACCGAAGACGTGCTGAAGACGCTGCCGAAAATCATTCCGCTGCTGCAGCCGGACGCCGTCTGCTGGATCTCTTACCCGAAGCAGTCGGCCAAGGTACAGACCGATCTGAATCGCGATTTGCTGTGGCGGATCATGGAGACTCGAACCGATTACCGCGTCGTCAGCAACGTCGCGATCGACGTCGTCTGGTCGGCGCTCCGCTTCCGTCACGTCAGCAAGGTGAAGTCAGCAAAGCCCTGAGCCTCATCGACCCGCAACCTCATCGAACCCGACCCGAACGGGATTCCGTTTTTTTCGGTTAAGTTTTCGGACCGAGCCGCGTACATATAGGTATAAGCGGCTAGGCCGGCGACAGGAACTGAGAGGAGCGGATCGATTTGGACATTTTGGGCGAACTGCAGGTCATTCTTCCGGTTCTGTTCTGCGCAGTACTCGGCATCATCGCGATCTTCGGCGTCCGTAGCATCGGAGAGTGGAGCCGCAACAACAAGCAGCCGCTGTTGTCCGTCGCTTCCCGGGTCGTCGCGAAGCGTTCGCTCGTCCATTATCGCCATCATCACGACGACGGCATCTCGCATCACCAGTCGGATACGTATTATTACGCGACGTTCGAGCTTGCGGACGGCGTCCGCATCGAATTCAAGCTGAGCGGCGGCGAGTATGGACTGCTGGCGGAGCAGGATGCCGGCATGCTGACGTATCAAGGGTCTCGCTTTTACGGCTTCGAGCGGGAAAAAGACAGAGGCCTGCGACTCGTCGGCAGGTCGTGAGCGACTTCATCCGTTAAAAAAAAGCCCGCCTTTCCGTCGAGGAAGGCGGGCCTTTGCTGTTTTTGCTTCGAGACGGAAGAGAACAGGTCAGCGCTTCAGCAGCGCCATCCGGTACACGTATTCGAACAAAAATTCGAACGCCTCCAGATGCTTGCGAGCTTCGAACGCATCGCGTCCCCATGCGTAAATGCCGTGCTTGCGCAGCAAAATGCCTGGGATGCGCTTGTCCAAGCGTTCCTTGACCTCAGGTACAATGCGCGGAATGTCGGCGAAGTTGGAGACGATCGGCACGTCGATGACGGCATCCTCGTCCCAGATGTTGAACGCCTTGATCAGCTCGACACCTTCGACGGGGACGGCGCGGCGCTCCCAGAAGAGATCGGACACGATGCTGTTAAATACGGAGTGAATGTGGAAAATCGCGCCGCAGCCCGTCTGCCGGTAAATCTCGCAATGAATCAGCGTCTCGGCAGAGGGCCTCAGCCGCGTCGCCTCGATCGGCGCGCCCGTCTGATCGACGAGCAGGAAGTCCTCAGGCGTCGATGCGGCTTTGTCCTTCCCGCTTGCCGTCACCGCGAAGGCGAAGCGGTCGGGCTCGAAGCCGCCCACCCGCATCGACAGATTGCCGCTCGTGCCGGGGAACCAGCCGCGCGCGGCGAAGTCCGATTTGACGGCGTCGAGTTCGCGGTATACCCGCTGCTTGTCTTCAAGTAATAGATCGCTCATCGATTACCAATCTCCTTCATCCAGATGTCTGACGACGTCGTGGAACGTCTCGAACGGTACGTGCGGAAGACCGAGCTCGCGGCAGCGCTCCGTCAGATGGGAGCGGGAGAATACGAGGTCGGCCAGCTTCGCGCCCGCGAAGTCCGTCACGCTGTCCCCGATCAGAATCCGCGTATATCGGTCCTTCGGGAAGCGCCGGATGACCGTCGTCTTGCACATGCCGCAATCGTTGTCGCATTCGTCGTCGCAGGCGTGCGGCCACAGGATCTCGATGCGTTCTCCCTCGAAGCTGCTGCCGTTGCAATAAATATGATCGAGCGGAATATCGAACGGCGCCAGCATCGGATAGACGAAAAAGTCGATGCCGCCGCTTGTTACGTAAAACTCGACGCCGTGGGCTTTGCACCAGTCGAGCAGCGACTGGAAGCCGGGGCGGATGCCCGCCGTGGACAAAATGTAATCCGTGATCTCCTGCCTGCGCGAGGAGGGGATCAAGGCGAACATCTCGCCGACGCCCTGGCGCACGGACTTGCGCAGCGCGACGATGTCGTCGACGATCGGCCGCCAGCCGGGCGGATCGAACTGCTTCATGACGGCGACGATGTTGTCGCTAAGGGTGATCGTGCCGTCGAAGTCGCAGAACAGCACCGGCGGCTTGTTAAAGGCGCGCTTGCTCACGGCCGGCGCACCCCCCAGCGCTCGATCGCGAGCAACAGCTGCTCGCGGCCGCCGACGGCGGACGCATAAGCTTCGAGGTCTTCGCCGGCAAGCACGGCGTCGATCGCCTGGCGGAAGGCTTGTCCGCCTGCGGCAGCGCCCAGCGGGTGGCCGTGAACGCCGCCGCCCGCATTAACGACGACGTCCCGTCCGAAGTCATGCACGATCAGCGGCACGAGGCCGGGGTGGATGCCTGCGGAAGGCACGGGCAGGACGGCCTTCTGAGGCAGCGCCGCGTTCACCAGCGCATCCTGGACCGCCAGGTTCTCGGCCTTCGGCATGACGACGGAGCCGTAGGGCGAAGGGAAGAGGGACAGGTCTGCGCCGGCCATTCGGATGAGCGTGCCGAGCAGGACTGATGCGGAAATGCCGTGATGCGGCGACGGATAGTAGGCGCCGGCCATCGCCGGATGCGCCGCGATCGGCACGCTGACGGCCGGATCGGCGGCGAGCTCGGCGAGTGCGTCGAAACCGTAGGCCAGCACGTTGAACAGCAGGCCGTTGACACCAGCGTTGATCGCGCGCAGCGCGTTTTCCCGCAGCTTGGACGTCGGTCCCGTCAGGTTGGCGAAGTAGATCAGCTTCTGACCGGTGACGCTCTCCGCCTCGCGTGCGGCGGACATGCAGGCTTCGACGCGGCGCTCAAGCGGCGTCAGCGGATTTTCGAACAAAATCTCGTCGTCCTTGATCAGGTCGACGCCGCCGAGCGCCTGCTGGAGGAACTGCTCGCGAAGGCCCTCCAGGTCGTAGCCGATGACGGATTTGAAAATGCTCATGAGCAGCGGGCGGTCGTGGACGCCGAGATAGTCCCGAACGCCGGCGAGTCCCAGTTTGGGACCGGGGAAGGCGGACAGAAACTCGGCGGACGGCGCGAGGCCGGTCAGCTTGATGCGTCCGTCCATCGACAGCTTGCCGAATACGGTTACGAGCAGCGCGGGGATGTCCCTGCTGAAGTTGACGTCCGGATATTCGATCGTAATGTCGGCGTAGCGTTCGCCGGGGCCCGCGCCTTCGGGCTCATACGTCTCGACGGAGACGACGCGGCCGAGATGCTTCTCCATTTTTTGCTTTGCGACTTCCGGCAGCTCGGTCCAGCTGCCGACCGTGAGGCCGACGGCGATGTCTTCCGCTTTTTTGGCGAAGTCCGCCTTGTCGTCGAACAGGCGATAGGTGGCCTGGCTTTTGTTAACGCTCATCTCGCATGACCTTCTTTCTGTTGAAAAATCGATGGCGACTGGCTTCGTGCCGGCAGAAAACCGGGAGCCAGCGGCCGGGTCAACCTTGCTGCAGCGCCTCTTCGGCGATCGCGCGTCCGAGCTCGCCGGCCCGCGCCGCGCAGCGATCCATGGCGGCGCCGATCGCTCCGTCGACGCCGAGACGCTGCAGCGTCTCGATCGCCGCCTGGGCCGTGCCGTTCGGCGAAGTGACCTTGCGCCGCAGCTCCTCCGGCTGCTCGCCGGTCAGCCGGACCATATCCGCCGCGCCGCGCACCGTCTGCACGGTCAGCTCGCGCGCCGCTTCCGGCGTCAAGCCCTGCGCGACGCCCGAGGCGATCATCGCTTCCATCACGAAGTAGATGTAGGCCGGTCCGCTGCCCGATACGGCCGTCACCGCCTCCAGCAAGCGCTCCTCGACGACCTGCGCGATGCCGACCGCGCCGAACATATCGAGCGCGAGGCGCCGCGCGTCGTCGCCCAGGCCCTCGGAGAAGGCGATGCCGGTCGCGCCGAGACCGATGCTGCTCGACGTGTTGGGCATCGTGCGCACGACGGGCTGGCTCGCGCGCGTCAATTCGCGGATCGTTTCGATCGACAAGCCCGCGATGACGGACACGATCAGCTGCTCCGCGCGCAGCGCCGGCGCGAGCGCCTTGAGCGCAGCTGCGGCGTCCTTCGGCTTCATCCCCAGCACGATGACGTCCGCGGTGAGCAGCGCGTCTTGTCTTGCGGCCTCGCTGTCCGCGGCAAGGACGCCGTAACGCGCGCGAAGCTCGGCCAGCCGCTCGGCGTTCGAGCGGTTGACAACTGTGATGTTGCCGGCCGGCGCGGCGTCGGTGTCCACGAGTCCGCGGACGATGGCCTCCGCCATCGAGCCGGCGCCGTAAAAGCAAATTTTCGATTGCGCAAGTGTTGCAGGCGTTGTATTCATTGCTTTTCGTCTCCCGTCATCTAGTTAACGTCATTAATGATTAAGGGCGCAAACGATCATCCCCGCGTTTGACCGTCGCCCCATATGCGATACTTGGTCGAAGTCAGCGCAGGCAGACCCATCGGCCCGCGCGCGTGAAGCTTCTGGGTGCTGATGCCGATCTCCGCGCCGAAGCCGAACTCGAAGCCGTCCGTGAACCGGGTAGAAGCATTGTGGTAGACGGCCGCCGCGTCGACCTCTTGCAGGAAGCGGTCGGCGTTCGCGCGGTCTTCGGTCACGATGCATTCGGAATGCTTCGTGCCGAAGCGGGCGATATGGGCCAGCGCTTCGTCGAGGCCGCCCACGACGCGAACGTTCAATATATAGTCGTTGTACTCGGTCGCATAATCTTCGTCCGTCGCATCGAGCGCCCAAGAGACGCGGGCCTTGGCGGCCGCGTCGGCGCGCAGCTCGACGCTTGCGCGGCGGAAGCTGTCCGCCAGCCGCTCGAGATGCTTGCTTGCGAAGTCCGCGTGGACGAGCAGCGTCTCCATCGAGTTGCAGACGGAGGGACGCTGGACCTTGGCGTTCAGCGCGATCGCTTCGGCCATCTCGTAGTCGGCGGAAGCGTCGACATACGTGTGGCAGATGCCCGCGCCGGTCTCGATGACCGGCACGGTCGCGTTTTCGACGACGTTGCGGATGAGCGAGGCGCCCCCGCGCGGAATGATAACGTCGAGCAGTCCGTTCAGCTTCAGCATTTCGTTGGCCGAAGCTCGGCTCGCGTCCTCGACGAGCTGCAGCGCGTCCTCGGGCACGGCGCTTTGGCGCAGCGCGCCGCGCAGAGCGGCCACGATGCGCTTGTTCGATTCGAGGGCGGCGGACCCGCCGCGAAGCACGACCGCATTGCCCGTCTTCAGGCATAATCCGGCGGCGTCCACGGTGACGTTCGGCCTCGCTTCATAAATGATGCCCACGACGCCGATCGGTACGCGGTACTGCTCGATATGCAGGCCGTTCGGCCGATCGAACTCGGCGATCTTCTCGCCGACCGGATCGGGCAGGGCGATGACCTCGCGCAGCCCCTGCGCGATCGCCTCGATGCGCTTGTCGTCGAGGCGCAGCCGGTCGAGGAGCGATTCCGACGTGCCGCCGGCCCGTCCGCGTTCGATGTCGATATCGTTGCCGGCGATGATGTCTTCCCGGCTTGCGACGAGCGCGTCCGCCATCAGGGCGAGCGCTTCGTTTTTTTGCGCCGTCGTCAGGTTGTTCAAGGCGGCCGTCGCCGTACCGGCCGCGATAGCCTTGTTTCTCGCTTCGCTCATGATCCCTTCGCCTCCTTGGGTACGTAGGTGGTGACCCATTCGTCTCTGTGTATGATCTCAATGCGCCCGACCTCTACGCGGCGGGCGGCTTCCTCGCTCGACAGCCCGGCCACCGCGGTGATCTGCCAAGCGTCGTAATTCGATACGCCCCGGCCGAGCGTCCGTCCGCCGCCGACGACCTCGACCACGTCGCCGGGGTGGAATTCCCCCTCGACGTGCGTGACGCCGGCGGGCAGCAGGCTTCGCCCGCCGTTCAGCAGCGCCGCTTCGGCGCCGGGGTCGACGAAGACGCGGCCCTGGGGCACCGACAAAAAGCCGATCCACTGCTTTTTCGCGGGCAGCGAGTGGAGCGAAGCCGCGAAGTAAGTGCCTTTGCCGCGGCCCTCGACGGCAGCAAGCAGATCGCCGGGCTCGGTCGAGCGTCCGACGAACGTCGGCACGCCGCCGCCCATGGCGATTCGCGCCGCTTCGATCTTGGAGCGCATGCCGCCCGTACCGACCGAAGAGCCGGCGCCGCCCGCGATCCGATACAGCTCATCGGAGATGACCTCCACGCGGTCGATGCGGACGGCCGAGGCGTCCTTGCGCGGGTCGGCGGTGAACAGCCCCTCGATGTCCGTCAAAATATACAGGCCGGTCGCCTTCACGAGATTGGCGACAAGGGCGGAGAGAGAGTCGTTTTCCCCGAACTTGATCTCGTCGACGGCGACGGTGTCGTTCTCGTTGATGATCGGCACGACTCCCTGGCGCAGCAGCTCCTCGATCGTGCGCTGCGCGTTTAACGCGCGCTGGCGCTGGCTGAAGTCGGGCCGCGTGAGCAGAATTTGCGCCGCGGCGATGCCGTACGGCGCGAACGCTTCCTGATAGGCCTGCATGAGCAGTGCCTGGCCGACGGCGGCAGCCGCCTGTTTTTCGTGAACGAGCTTCGGCCTCGTCTCGTACCCGACCGCGCGGTAGCCGGCCGCGATGGCGCCGGAGCTGACGAGCAGCGTCTGAACGCCCTGGCGGTGCAGGGACGCGATCTCGGCGGCGAAGTACGCAAAGCTGTCCCGGTTAAGCCCACCGGCTTCGCCGGCGAGCGAGCTGCTGCCGATCTTGACGACGATGCGACGCATCTTTACCGCTTCCTTTCCGTTGACATGATCGAACCTTCGAAGACGAATCGCGCTGGGGCGCAAGCAAAAAGGCCCCCGTCCTGTTCAAAGGACGAGAGCCTGGCTCCCGCGGTACCACCTTCGTTGACGCTCCCTGCCGCGAGGCGAGAAAACGTCCGCTTGAACGCCCGGTAACGGCGGGCATCGTCCGGCTCTTCGCCGGCCGCTCGGGGATGGGGGAAGGAGGGCGACCGCGCAAATTCTTCCAGCCCATGGAATTTGCTCTCTGTTCGGTGCGATAATCCTTCGGTTCCCGTCGACGCGTTTAAATTAAGGACGGAGGCGCCGCCTTGGCTGGCGATGCCGATTGGTTTAAGAATAGCACGGCCCCGGTGGCTTGTAAAGAAAGCGAACGTCCGCCGGGCGCGCCCGCTTTAGCGGAACAAGCCGAGCCGGCCGATGCGGCCGGCGGCTTCGCGAAGCCGCTCCTCGGGCGCGAGCAGTCCGAGGCGGACATACCCTTCGCCGTGCGTGCCGAAGCCGATGCCCGGCGCGACGACGATATCCGCTTCCTCGAGCAGCAGGTCGGCGAAGGACGCGGAGTCGTGTCCCTCCGGCACCGGCAGCCAGCAGAAAAACGAGCCGTCCGGCTTCGGCGCCTGCCAGCCGTGCGAGGCGAGCGCGTCGTAAAACGCGTCGCGCCGGCGTTCGTAGACGGCGACAAGGTCCGTCACGGCCTGCTGGGGACCGGTGAGCGCAAGCGCGGCCGCTTCCTGGATGCCGCCGAACAGGCTGCAATAATAGTGATCCTGGATCAGGTTCAGCAGCTCGACGATCTTGCGGTTGCCGAGCGCGAAGCCGACGCGCCAGCCGGCCATGTTATACGTTTTGGATAACGTATAAAATTCGATGCCGACTTCCTTGGCGCCCGGCGTCTCGAGGAAGCTCACCGGCCGGCGGCAGTCGAACCCGATCGCCCCGTAGGCGAAATCGCTCGCCACGACGACGCCGTGCTGCTGGGCGAATCGTACGGTGTCCGCGTAAAATTCGGGCGTCGCGACGGCAGAGGTCGGATTGTTCGGATAGTTGAGGAACATCAGCTTCGCGCGCGCCAGATCCTCGGCCGGTATCGCCTCGTAGTCGGGGAGAAAGCCGTTTTTCGCGAGCAGCGGCATCTGGCTCATCCGCGCGCCGGCGAGCGCCACGCCCGACCAATAGTCGGGATAGCCGGGATCCGGAACGAGACAGACGTCGCCCGGATTGAGCAGACACTGGCTGATCTCGACGAGCCCGGTCTTGCCGCCGAACAGAATCGCGACCTCGGTAGCGGGATCGAGATCGACGCCGTAATCTTCCTTATATCGCTTCGCTACGGCTTCCTTTAAAAACGGGAATCCGCGGAACGGCGGATATTTGTGGTAGAGCGGATTTTCGGCCGCTTCCTTCAGCTTGTCGACGATATGCGAAGGAGTGGGCAGGTCGGGATTGCCTTGACCGAGGTTGATGACGTCGCGTCCGGTGGCGGCGCGGGCGTTCGCCCTGCCGACAAGCGCGGCGAAAAATTGCTCCGGCAGTGCGGCCATGCGGTCCGCCGGTTGAATGGAGATGGACATGATGCAGCTTCACGCTCCGTTGCTTTCATTAAAATACGTTTTCTAACTTTTATCGCAATAGGTTGAATATACAGTCTACGAAAACAATAGCACAAGGCGTCAAGTAGGACAATCGGAAAAGAGGGAGATGGGACGCCTTGTCGGTCCGCCGCGAATCGGTTACGATGAGGCTACTTGCAGGCTCGGGCGTTGCCATGAGCCGTCTTAGCGAAGGGGCGATTAAATAGTGAGCGACAAGCTGAAGCTGGCTCTTATTCAAATGGACATCCATGCCGGGCATCCCGATGACAATTTCGAACGCTTGGCGGCGCTGCTTGAGCGCACAGCGGGCGAAGGGGACAAGCCCGACGTCATCGTCGTGCCGGAAATGTGGAACACCGGGTACGAGCTGGCGCGCATCCGCGAGATCGCGGACGCCGAGGGCACCCGGACGATCGATTTCATTTCCGCGTTCAGCCGCAAGCACGGCGTCAACGTCGTGGCGGGATCGATCGCGGCCAGCCGCGCCGCGCTGGACGGCGGCGTCACCAATACGTCGTACGCCTTCGATCGGGAAGGCTGCGTCATCTCGGAGTACGCCAAGATTCACTTGTTCAAGCTGATGGACGAGCATCTGCATCTCGAGGCCGGCGAGCGGCCGGGGCGGTTCGAGCTCGAAGGCGTGCCGGCAGGCGCGATGATCTGCTACGACATCCGCTTCCCGGAGCTTGCGCGCAAGCTGGCGCTGGACGGCGCCAAGGTGCTGTTCGTGCCGGCCGAATGGCCGCATCCGCGCCTGCATCACTGGCGGACGCTGCTTCAGGCGCGCGCCATCGAGAACCAGATGTACGTCGTCGCCTGCAATCGCAGCGGAACGAGCGGCGAGACGCGGTTTTTCGGCCACTCGATGGTCGTGGACCCGTGGGGCGAGATCGTCGCCGAAGCGGGCGAGGAGGAGACGATCCTGCGCGCGGACATCGATCTGTCGCTGACGGACGAGGTTCGGGGGCGAATTCCCGTTTTCGAGGATCGCAGGCCGTCCCTCTATTAAGAAGGCGTCCGCGAGTCAGGCGACGGGCCGAGCCTTCGCATCGTATCCCTGAACGTGGAAATGAAGGCTTCGGCCGCGTTGGACAAATACCTGCCTTTGCGGTAGGCGATGACCAGCGTTCGCGTCGGCCGTCCCTTGAGCGGCAAATAGACCGGCTGTAAGCCGTCATGCTCCCTGCGGGTGATCATCTGCGGCACGAAGGCGATACCCATGCCGGCGGCGACGAGGGACTGCACCGTCTCGATATTGGTGCTCTCCACCGCGACGCGCGGATCGAAGCCCGCCTGGCGGCACAGACCGACCGCGATCGCGCGGAAGCCCTGTCCCTTTTTCAGCATGACGAACGCTTCGTCTGCGAGCGCCCCGACGTCTGCTTCAGCCGCACCGTCCGCCACCAGCGGATGGTCCCGGGGGACCGCCAGGCAAATCTCCTCTTCGAGGATCGGGTCGTAGGCAAGCGACGGTTCGATCAGGGGCAGCGTGAGCAGGCTGACGTCCGTGCCGCCGCTCGCGGTCAGCGACTCCAGCGTCGCCGACGCCTCCTCGACGAGTGCGATCTCGATGTCGGGATACGCCTCGCGGAACGCGGGAAGGACATGCGGCAAAATATGCGAGCCCGTAATCGGCAGCGTGCCGACGACGATGCGTCCTTTACGCAGATCGGCGATATCTTCCATCTCGCGCCGCAGCTGTTCGGTCATGTCGACGATCCGCTGCGCCTTTTCGACGAATACGGTGCCGGCGTAGGTCAGCTCGACGCTGTTGGTCGTGCGCTTGAACAACAGCACGCCGAGCTCCTTTTCGAGCTTGGACAGCTGCTGGCTGAGCGAAGGCTGCGCGATATGAAGCTTCTCGGCGGCGCGCGAGAAGTTCCGCTCGGCGGCGATCTGAATGACGTAATGAAGCAATCGGAATTCCATAGACGAGTCTCCTTATTCGGCTGAACTATCAACTTTATAGATATTATATCTTGGAACAATGATAGAACCAATGTTATTATAGAATCATTCTAGACGAGGATATCTACACGGGGTGAATGTAAAATGAGCAAACAAACGATGTTCGAGAAAATTTGGAACAATCACGTGATTCATTCGGAAGCGGGCAAGCCCAGCATTTTGTATATCGACCTGCACCTCGTTCACGAGGTTACGTCCCCACAGGCATTCGAAGGCCTGCGCATGACCGGCCGCAAGGTTCGCCGTCCCGACCTGACGTTTGCGACGATGGACCACAACGTGCCGACCAAGGATCGCTTCAACATCTCCGATCCGATCTCCAAGCAGCAGATCGACACGCTCACGACCAACGCGGCCGAGTTCGGCGTCAAGCTGTACGACCTGAACACGATCGACCAGGGCGTCGTTCACGTCATGGGTCCTGAGCTCGGCCTGACGCATCCGGGCAAGACGATCGTGTGCGGCGACAGCCACACCTCTACGCACGGCGCGTTCGGCGCGCTGGCGTTCGGCATCGGCACGAGCGAGGTCGAGCACGTGCTCGCGACGCAGTGTCTGCAGCAATCGAAGGCGAAGACGATGAAGGTCAACTTCATCGGCAAGCGTCCGGCCGGCATCACGGCGAAGGATCTCATCCTCGGCCTGATCGCCAAGTACGGCACCGACTTCGCGACCGGCTACGTCATCGAGTACACCGGCGAAGCGATCACGGGCTTGACGATGGAAGAGCGCATGACCGTCTGCAACATGTCCATCGAAGGCGGCGCGCGCGCCGGCCTGATCGCGCCGGACGAGACGACGTTCAACTACTTGCGCGGCCGCGAATACGCGCCGCAAGGCGACGACTTCGACCGCGCCGTCGAGCAATGGAAGGCGCTCGCGACGGACGAAGGCGCCGTATTCGATGCCGAAGTCGACCTGGACGTCGCTTCGCTCGTACCGCAAGTGACCTGGGGCACGAGCCCGGGCATGGGCACCGGCATCACGTCGATCGTGCCGTATCCGGAGCAGCTGCCGACCGAGAACGAACGCAAAGCCGCCGAGAAGGCGCTCGAATACATGGATCTGGCGCCGGGCACCCCGATGTCGGAGATTCCGATCGACTATGTGTTCATCGGCTCCTGCACGAACGGCCGGATCGAGGATCTGCGCGCCGCCGCGTCCGTCGCCAAGGGCTACAGCGTGAGCCCGAACGTGACCGCGATCGTCGTGCCGGGCTCCGGCCGCGTCAAGATCCAGGCCGAGAAAGAAGGACTGGACCAAATTTTCACCGCCGCCGGATTCGAATGGCGCGAAGCGGGCTGCTCGATGTGCCTCGCGATGAATCCGGACGTCCTGCAGCCCGGACAGCGCTGCGCGTCGACGTCCAACCGCAACTTCGAAGGCCGTCAGGGCCGCGGCGGACGCACGCATCTCGTATCGCCGGAGATGGCTGCGGCAGCGGCGATCAAGGGCAAGTTCACCGACGTCCGCAACTGGGAATTCAAGTCCGAAGTGACGGCTTAAGAGGGGAGACATACGCATATGCAACCATTTATCAAATCCACGGGTCTCGTCGCGCCGGTCGACCGCGTGAACGTCGATACCGACGCCATCATCCCTAAGCAATTCCTGAAGCGCATCGAGCGCAGCGGTTTCGGCCAGTTCCTGTTCTTCGAATGGAGATTCGACGAGCAGGGGGCCGTCATCCCCGAGTTCAACCTGAATAAGCCGCGCTACCAGGGCTCCACCGTCCTGCTGTCGCGCGCCAACTTCGGCTGCGGCTCCTCCCGCGAGCACGCGCCTTGGGCGATTCTCGACTACGGCTTCAACGTCGTTATCGCGCCGTCCTTCGCGGACATTTTCTACAACAACTGCTTCAAGAACGGCATCCTGCCGATCAAGCTGAGCGAGGAGCAGGTCGACGATCTGTTCAAGCGCACCGAGGCGAACGAGGGCTACAAGCTGACCGTCGACCTGGAGAACAAGGTCATCACCGACGATCAAGGCCTGCGCATCCCGTTCGAGCTCGACGAGCACCGCCGCCAATTCCTGCTTCAGGGGCTGGACGACATCGGCCTTACGCTGCAGCATGCGGACGAGATTGCAGCATACGAGGCAAAGAACGAAAAGAGACTGGCGAACGTATTTTAATCGCCGATCTTGCTTGCAATATGGGTCTTCTTTCCCGGGTCGACACTTTTCGGGAAGGAAGGCCTTTTTTTCCGCTTTTACTCGCAACTTTTGACATTGCCCGGCGTCTAAATTAGGGTGGACAAGCCAAAAAGCGCCCCTTCCGATAGAAAGGTCTGCTTAGGACTTTTTTAGCGGAAGCGCCGCTTTTGGAACGGCCCAATCATTGACACCGAGGTGAAGCATGAGGTACTGGATTTCCCTGATGTTTGTCGTATCGATGCTGCTAACGGCCGCCGGTCTCGCTTCCGCGGCGACCGTCACGCCCCAGTTGATTCTGGACGGCGTCGTACTGACGCCGAAGGAGCCGCCTGCCCTGATCGACAGCCGCGTCATGCTGCCGATTCGCACCGTCACGGAGAACCTGGGGTTCACCGTCAAGTTCGACAACGCGACAAAGACGGTCACGGTGACGAACGGCAATTCGGTCATCTCCATGACCGTAGGCAGCAAAAAGGCGACGATCAACGGCATCGAGAGCGTGCTCGAGGCGGCGCCCATCATCAAGCAGACGACGCCGGCCACGGCCACGACGATGGTACCGCTCATCTTCGTGAAGGACAACTTCGGCGCTGATATCGTCTGGGACAACAAGACGAAGTCCGCGTTCATCTACACGTCGAAGTCCGACGCCGGCGAATCGTCGGGCGGGACGAACGGGGGCAGCGGAAGTGCCGGCAGCGGCGATTCGACGTCCGGCGGCGGCATGATCGGCGTCGTCGACGAGGATCCGCCTGCTACCGACGGGTCGACCGGTACGGGCAACGGTTCGACCGGCGGGGGGGCCGGCTCGGCCGATCCGGGCAACGGCACGACCGTCACCGATCCGTATGCGAGCCTCGCCTACATTCACGGCATCCGCTTCGAAAACGATACGGTCACCCTCAGTTACGAAGGAACGGCCGAACCGGTAGTCACCTCGCTGGCGGGGCCCGACCGCATCGTGGTCGACATTCCCAAGTCCGACTTCGCTGCGGACTTCGGTCAGGATCTCGTCGTGAACGGCGCGACGGCGAAGAGCGGCACCTTCCCGGTAGCCGGGCACCCCGTGCTTACGCAGGTTCGCTATTCGCTGTTCCAGAGCAACCCGAACGCGCTGCGCTTCGTGCTCGATCTGAGCACCGCCTACGGCTACGAGGTTCAGAACGACGCCTCGGCAGGCGAGCTTCGCATCAGGCTGAGCGCGGACGCGGTGCCGCCGGTTAACGAACCGCCACAGGATTCGCAGGACAAGGTGTATACGGTCGTGCTCGACGCGGGACACGGCGGATCGGACTCCGGCGCGATCGGCGTCAGCGGCAAGTACGAGAAAAACTTCAACCTGGCCGTCATTCTGAAGGTGCAGGCGCTGCTCGCGACGGAACCCCGCATCAAGATCGTCATGACCCGGTCGGCCGACACGTTCCCATCGCTTAGCGACAGGTACAATTTGGCGAACTCGATAAACGCCGATCTGTTCCTGTCCGTTCACGCGAACAGCAATACAAAGAGCACGGTCAGCGGCACCGAGGTTTACTATACGCGCGCCGAGAGCCTTGCCTTCGCTAACGTCGTCAAGCAATACGCGACGCCGGCGACGGGACTTGCGGATCGTGGCGTCATCAAGAAGAGCCTCGCCGTGACGCGCGAGACGAAGATGCCCGCCGTGCTGTTCGAAGCCGGCTACCTCTCGAACGCGACGGAAGAAAAGAAGCTGTTCACCGAAGACTTCCAGAACCGCACGGCCGCCGGCCTTGCCGCCGCGGTCAAAGCCTATCTTAAATTAGCGTGACGGCCCGCGAGTCCGCTTGCCGCACGATCGGGGAGATCACACGATGTCGTTCAAACCACGAAATTGGCTATTATCCATTCTATTCCTTGCGCTGATCGTATCCGGCGCGGCAGCCGCCGGTCCGGCACAGACCGCTTCCGCGGCCTCCAAGACGCCGTTCACGGACGTCGCGGCCGGCCACTGGGCGGAAAAGCATATCGCCAAGCTGGCGCTTCAAGGCTTGATCGCGGGCAAGGGCGCCAATCTGTTCGCACCGAACGACAGCGTCAAGAGACAGGACGCGGTCATCATCGCGATTCGCTTCCTCGGCCTTGAACAGAAGGCGCTGGACTCCGGCGTAGCGGCTTTTCCGAGCACGTTTAACGTCAGTTCCTATGCCAACCTGTACGTCAGCTATGCGCTGAAGGAAGGCTTGCTCGACCGCAACGAGGAGTTTGCGCTCGCCGAAGCGCAGCCCAAGGTCAATTGGGGCGAGGCGCCGGCGACCCGCGAATGGATCGCGCGCCTGCTCGTCCGCACGATCGGCGAGAAGGCGGCGACAGGCACGACTGCCTTCGCCGACAACGCTTCGATCGACAAGGACCTGGTCGGCTACGTCAAAGCGGCCGTCGATCTGAATCTTGTGAAGGGACTCAGCGGCAATACGTTCGCCCCCAAGGGCGTCGTGACCCGCGCGACGGCGGCGACGCTGTTCAGCCGCGCCGAAGCGACCAAGCAGGTCGCTTATCCGAAGCAAACGACCGGCATGCTGCTCGCCGCCGACGCGGGCGCCGTCACTGTACTGCAAGAGAACGGCACGGCTACCGCCTACGCCGTCGGCACGGGCACGCTGTATTCGCGTCTCGACAGCGAAGCGCTGACGGCGCAGGACGCGCTCAAGGTTTACGGCACGGTCAGCGTCATCGCGGCCGCTGACGGATCCGCGGCATACGTTGAGCAGGCGAGCGACACGCCGCTGGTCAAGACGGTGCAGGGCAAGCTCGTCGTCGTCAGCGCTTCGAAGTCCGCCATCACGCTGCTGAGCGGTGAAGACGTACAGTCCTATTCGTACGATCCGGCCCGGCTGCCGTCCGTGACGGACGCGGAGAACAACAAGGTGGCGCTTGCCGATCTGCCGGAAAACACGGAACTTACGCTTACAATCGACACGTATACGCAATCCGGCAAGGTCATCGCCGTCAAGACCGGCCAGTCGGCCGTCGCAAAATCCGGCACCGGTACGGTGCTGAGCGTCGACGCGGCGGGCCGCAAGCTCCAGGTCAAAGACAACGCCACATCGATCGCGGAGACGCGGGCGCTCGACGCCAACGCGGTGCTGCGCACGGTCAGCGGCGTGCCGGCTGCGATCGGCGACATCAAGGTCGGCGACACGGTCGCCTACGAGATCAAAGGCGGACTCTACACGTCGGTAACGGTCACGAAGAGCGCCGCCGTCGCGAGCGCGACGGGCACGCTGTTCAAGATCGATACGTCCGCTCAGACGATCCAATACCGGGTCGCCGGCGCAAGCGACATCATCGGCAAGGAATACGTCGCAGGCGTAGCGGTCAAAATCTCGGGATTGAACAGCGCGACGCTGGCGGATCTGTATCCTGGCGATTCGGTCACGCTGACGCTGAACGCCGAAGGCAAAGTTACCGCGGTCGAGGCGACGGGGCGGAGCGTCCAGGTCCAGAACGGACTGGTCGTGTCGTCCTATGACTTCGACGCGAAGGTGCTTATTCTGAAGGATGCCGCAGGCAACGTGAAAACCTTCACGCTCGGCGCAGGCGTGCGCTATGACCTGAACGGCACGACGATTACGGCAGACGCGGGCGCGAGCATGCTTTACAAAGGCCGCAAGGTCGATATCGGCTACTCGGGCAGCAACATCGTGTCCATCTCGTTTGTCGCCCAGTACAAGGGCACGGTGTCGTCGAACAACACGACGACAAAGACGCTTCAGCTGCTGCTGGATAACAATTCGAACGTCACGGTGCCTTACAGCTCGCCGACCGTCGAGATTTACGGACAGACGAACCGCACCTACGCGGACATCAAGGCGGGCGACAAGATCGTCGCGCTGCTCGACGGCGGGCAGAACTATGCGGTTGCGCTGCAGGTCGTGAAGACCGTTCAATTCGAAGTCGTGTCCGTCGACGCTGCCGCAGCCAAGCTTAAGGCCAAGGCTTCCGACGGCTCGGTCGCCGAATGGACGGTGGGCACGGGCTTCGCGCTCCAGGACGCAAGCGGCAACGCCGTGCAGCTGTCCGGATTCGCGGCAGGCACGCTGCTGAACGTGACGCTGCAGGGCGCGACGCCGACGCTGGCGAAGATCGTACCGTCGACGTTCGGACGCGTCGTCGCCATCGATACGGCCGCCGGCACGATCGATCTTCGCACGGGCACCGGCGCAGCGACGAAGCAGACGGTCGGCGCGACGCCGCTCGTCGTTCGGGGTGGCGTCTCGTCCAATACGCTCTCGGCGATCCAGCTGGACGATCGTGTCGAGCTGCGCAAGGACGAGAACGACCGCACGATTTTGAACGTCGTGACGCCGGTCAGCAAAACATACTGGCGCACGGACAAGACGTCGAGCACGTTTTACTATCAGAAGGAATCGCTCAGCGACGACAACTACTCGGTCGCGCTGTCGCCGCAAGCGTACATTCACCAGGGCGATACGCTGATCACGACCGACAGCCTGAACTTTGGCGATCCGATCAACGTTTACGTGCTGCGAGGCAAAGCGGTCGAGATCGTGAAGCCTTAACGCTTGATTTTTAACGCTCCAGCTTGCAAGACGATCGACGGCTCCGCTCACAAGCGGGGCCGTTTTTCTTGTCGAATCGCGGATCTTCAGCTAAACTGAAAGTTAATGCTTAAACAGGGAAACGAAGCATGGGAGATGGAAGCAAGCGATGAATAAAACGAAGATGCGATATATTTTGGACGAGATCGCCAAAATGTTCCCGGATGCGCACTGCGAGCTGAACCACCGCAACCCGTTCGAGCTGACGATCGCCGTCCTGCTGTCGGCGCAGTGCACGGACGAGACGGTGAATCGCGTCACGGCGACGCTGTTCGAGAAATATAATAAGCCGCAGGACTATCTGGACGTTCCGCTCGAGGAGCTGGAAAACGACATTCGGCGCATCGGCCTGTTCCGCAACAAGGCGGCGAACATCCAGAAGCTGAGCCGGATTTTGATCGACAAGTACGACGGCGAAGTGCCCGCCAGCCACGAAGGACTGACCGAGCTGCCCGGCGTCGGGAGGAAGACGGCCAACGTCGTCATGTCCAACGCCTTCGACGTGCCCGCCATCGCGGTCGACACGCATGTGGAGCGGGTATCGAAGCGGCTCGCCGTCGCGAAGCCGGACGACTCCGTCCTCGAGGTCGAAAAGAAACTGATGAAGCTCGTGCCGCGCGAAGAATGGACGCTGACGCATCACCGTCTCATCTTCCTCGGGCGCTACCATTGCAAGGCGCAAAATCCGAAATGCGAAGTATGCCCGCTGCTTGACGTTTGCCCGGAAGGCAAGCGAAGAATGAAGCCCGCGGCCGCTCGCAAGCGGGGAGGAGCAGTATCATGATGGCGGCGAAAATGGATACCGTGACCGATAGGTCGGTCGAGGCGGACGGCAGCCTGACCGGCTATAGCGCTGCGCTGCTGCGCATGTCTCAAGCCGCCGCACAAGCGGGCGACGCCCAGGCGGGCGGCAAGCTGGCAGAGCTCGCGGGCAAGCTGTCGCTGGACATCGCCACGCTGGCGTTTTGCGGACACTTCTCCGCGGGCAAGTCGACGCTCGTTAACGCGCTGTGCGGTGCGCAGCTGCTGCCGTCGTCGCCGATCCCGACGAGCGCGAACGTGGTCACGATCGCGAACGGGAAGCCGGCGGTCAAGGTCGAGTTCGTCGGCAAGGACGGCTCGGTGAAGGAAATACCGGACGTATCCGTCGAGCGGCTAGGCGACCTGGCCGTGGACGGAGAAGGCGTATCGTCGATCGACGTGCGCTACCCGATCCCGCTGCTCGGCGATTCGCTAGCGCTCGTCGATACGCCGGGAGTCGATTCCACCGACGGGGCGCACCGCGCGGCGACGGAATCCGCGCTGCACCTGGCCGACGTCGTTTTTTACGTGACGGACTACAACCATGTATTGTCCGATGTGAACTTCCGCTTCCTTCGCATGCTGCACCAATGGGGGAAGCCGACCTACTTGATCGTGAACCAGATCGACAAGCACCGCGAGAGCGAAGTGTCCTTCGAAGCGTTCCGGGCGGGGCTCGCCAGCGCGTTAGAGGCTTGGCGCATCGAGCTGGCAGGCCTGCTGTTTCTGTCGATGCGCAGGCCCGATCACCCGCTGTCGCAGATGGGCGAGCTGCTGCGCGTCATCGAAGCGCTGAAGGGCGAAAAGGAGAAGTTGCTGCTGCACAGCGCGGACCGCTCGGCCCGGCATTTGGCGGGCGAGTTCAGGGAAGGGCTGCTGCAGCGCCAGGCGCAGCTGCGAGAGACGCTGCTCGCGCAGGCGGGCGGAGAGAGCGGCCTCGCGGAGTTGGCGCAGCGGCGCGCCGCGCTGACCGCCGAGCTGGAAGCGGCGAGGACGGCGGGGGAGCGGCAGCTGGACGGCTTGAAGCGCGAGCTCGACCAGCTGCTGGGCAATGCCGGGCTCACGCCGGCCGAGACGCGCGAGAAGGCGCGCGCCGTACTGGAGAGCAGGCAGGCGGGCTTCAAGGTCGGCTGGCTCGGCAGCGGCGCCAAGACCGAGGCGGAGCGCGAGCGCAGGCTCGCCGAGCTCGCGGCGGACTTCGCCGCGCAGGCGGAGGCGAACCTGCACGTTCACGTGCGGGCGATGCTGCGCCGCGAGGCGAGAAATGCCGGCATCGGCGATGCGGCCTGGGAAGCGTCGCTCGAGGCGGACTTCCCCGCGCCGGACGCCGCATGGATTGCGTCGCTCGTCAAGCCTGGCGCAGGAGCGGGCGGCGATGCGACGCTCCAGTACGCGTCCGAGCTTAGCTCGGAGTGGAAGCGCAGGGTGAGGAAAACGGCGCTCGCACGCTTCGAGGAAATCGTCGCAAGCCGGCAGCCGGAGCGCGATGCGGACGCCGCATCGCTCGCAAGCTCGCTCGGCGAGCTGAGCGAAAGGCAAGCGGCAGCCGACCGTCTTCAGGCGCTCGACGCGGAGGCGGCTGAAGCAGAGCGCAGTCTGGTGGAGATGCTCCCGACGGCGGGTGTCGCCGACATCGCCGAGCTGAAGCTGCCGGCGCCGGCGCCGCTCGAAGCGCAGACCGCGTCGCAGCCGGTGTCGGCGGACGCGGCGCCGGCCGTCAGCCTGTCGAGCGCCGGAGTCGAAGCTGCGGCAGATGAGGCTGCCCAGGCCGGAGAGAGCGGCTCTTACGGCGCCTCTGCAAGCGCCGCGAGCTTGCTCGAGCGCGGCTCGGCGCTGCTGGCGCCGTTCCCCGAGCTCGCGCGGCAGCGCGAAGCGCTGTCTGCCAAGGCGGCGCAGCTGCGGGACAGCCGCTTCACGATCGCGCTGTTCGGGGCCTTCAGCGCAGGCAAGTCTTCCTTCGCCAACGCGCTCGTCGGCCAGCCGGCGCTGCCCGTGTCGCCGAATCCGACGACGGCGACGATCAACCGGATCGTCGCGCCAGAACCCGATGCGCCTCACGGCACGGCCCGCATCTATATGAAGGAAGCGGAAGACATGCAAAGCGACCTCGCGCATTCGCTCGCGCGCCTCGGCGTCCGCGAGCGCGATATCGCGTCCGCTGCCGGTCCTGCGGAGCTGTTCGCCCTGGCGGCGCGCATGTCGCCGGACGACATCCATCCGCGCGGGCGGCCGCACTTGGCATTCCTGCGCGCCGCCGCACGCGGCTGGGACCGCTACGGTCCGCTGCTCGGCACATCGTTTACGGCGGAGGGCGCCGACTACCGCCGCTATGTGGCGGACGAGGAAGCGTCCTGCTTCGTCGCCTCGGCCGACCTGCACGTCGACTCGCCGCTGACTCGCAGCGGCGCGGTGCTCGTCGACACGCCCGGAGCGGATTCGATCAACGCCCGCCATACGGGCGTCGCCTTCGTGTACATCAAAAACGCGGACGCGGTTCTGGTCGTTACGTATTACAATCACGCCTTTACCGAAGCGGACCGCAGCTTCCTGCAACAGCTCGGCAGCGTCAAGGACGCCTTCGAGCTCGACAAAATGTTTTTCGTGCTGAACGCTGCGGACCTCGCCGCTTCGGCCGAGGAGCTGGCGGGCGTCGCCGCGCACGTCGAGTCGCAGCTGCTCAAGCACGGCATCCGGCAGCCCCGCATTTATCCCGTCTCGAGCCTGCTCGGCCTCGAAGCGAAGCTGGCGGGCGACGCTGCCGGACGCAGACAATCCGGGCTGGCCGACTTCGAAGCCGCCTTCCGCCGCTTCGCGGACGAGGAGCTCGGCAGCCTGGCGCTCGCCTCCGCGCGCAAGCAGCTCGATCGCATCGGCGCGCGCATCGACGGCCTGCTCGGCGCCGCCAGCGAGGATGCGGCGAGCAGGCAAGCGTCCGCCGCCGCCATGCTTCGGGCCGCCGAGTCGCTGCGGGAAGCCTGGTCGGCCGGGCCGCCCGAAGCGGCCATCCAGCCGCTTGTCGAGGAGCTGGGGGAACAGCTGTACCATATGCGCCGCAGGGTGCAGTACCGATTCGGCGAGCACTTCATGACGGCGTTCCACCCGTCCGTGCTCCAGGACGACGGCCGCGATCTGCGCAAGCTGATCGTCTCGTGCTGGCTGGACTTGAAGCGCGGCGTCGGCGAGGACCTTCAGCAGGAGCTGCGGTCGGCCGGGCTTCGCATGGAGACGGCGCTCGGCCGCGTCATCGGCCGGCAGGTCGAGGACGGGATCGCAAAAGCGGGCCTTGGCGGCTTCGAGACGGAGCCGCCCGCAGCGCCGGCGCTTGGCCTGCCGGTGCCGGAGCCCTTCGGCGCCGGCCCGGATTGGGACGGCCGCAAGCTCTGGCAGGCTTTCAAGAGCCCGAAGCACTTCTTCGAGCGCGAGGGCAGCGCGGCGCTGAAGAGCGAGGCAGAGGCCGCGCTTTTCCAGGCGGCCGACGCCTGGCTCGCCGGCGTTCGGGAAGCCTGGGCGAGCCGGATCGCGGCCGCCTTCGAGAGCGAGCTTCAGGATGTCGCGGTCCGTCTTGCGTCGGAGCTGACCGCCTACGCCGAAGGCGTCAGACGCGCGCTCGAGACGCCCGGCTCGGACGACGCGCTCAGACGTCTGCAAAGCGATTGGCAAGGCTTAAAATCGGGCATTTAAGACGATTTTTCGCCAGTGGATTATGTCCGCATATCGACTCTTCTCGCATCGTCACGAGATGTGAGAAGGGTCTTTTCTTGGCTTTGCTCCCGATTTCCCCGTTTTACTGCCGCATACCGGGATGTAAGGGCTTAAACAGGATGATTTAAGAGATATCGGTCTCCCTGCCATGCTTAATCGCTCTCGCACGTACTCAGCGTTTCTCCGTCCGGCATACGGCGTTTGAACGGTTGTGACAATCCTGTTACACTTCCGTGGGGATGCTCACAGGGGAGGACTGTCGCTTGGATATTTTCAAAGGCCTCAAGCAATTTTTCTGGCCGGACAAAGGTTTTTTGATGGGCTCGGTGCTCGGACTCGCAATCGCAACGGCGATCGGTCTCGTGTATCCGCTGCTCCTCAAGGCGTTGATCGACGACGTGATCAAGCCGAAGGAGTTCGACGGCATCATGGGGCTTGCGCTGCTTGCGGTCGCGCTGATCGTCGTCAAAGCCGCTTTTCAGTACGTGCACGGCTTTTGCGGGGGACGTCTTGGCAACAGACTCGCTTACCGCATGCGCAATGCCAGCTACGACAAGCTTCAGCAACTTTCGTTTTCGTTTTACGACCAAGCAAGGACAGGAGACCTCATGTCGCGGCTGACCGCCGACATCGAAGGCATCCGCAACTTCGTCGGGTTCGGCTTCGCCCAGCTGCTCAACACGCTGTTTCTGGTGCTGTTCGGCTTCGGCATGATGTTCTACGTCGACTGGACGATGGGCCTTATGACGCTTGCGATCATCCCGGTTATCGGCTACTTCGCCATTCGCTTTGAGCTGCAGATCCACCCGATCTTCCGCGCCATCCGCATTGCGATCAGTCGGCTCACGATCAGCGTCCAGGAAAACATCATGGGCGTAAGAACCGTCAAATCGTACGACAGCGCGGAGCACGAGTACAAGAAGTTCGACGAAGGCAACAGCCAGTACAAAGAAAACAATCTATCCATCGCGGCCGTATGGGCCACCTATTTTCCGATCATCGAATTCGTAGCCAGCTTCAGCATCGCCCTCCTGCTGCTTGTGGGCGGCTGGCGCGTCATCCATCATCATATGAGCCTCGGCGACCTCGTAGCGCTGAATAGCATGCTCGGCATGATCGTGGCGCCGCTATGGACGCTGGGCTTCCAAATTAACAACTATACGATGTCCAAGGCTTCGGGAGAGCGGCTGCTGGAGCTGCTGAACCGGCATGTCGATGTGCAGCCGCCGGCGCACCCGCATGCGCCTAAGCCCGGCGGGACCGGGCTCATTCGCTACAACGACGTTACCTTCCGCTATCCGAATCACGAGCACCAGCCTTCCGCGCTCGTTAATTTCGATCTGACCGCGGGTCCCGGGTCGGTCATCGGCCTGCTCGGGGGCACGGGTTCGGGCAAATCGACCGTCGTTCAGCTGCTGCTGCGGGCGTACGACGTCACGAGCGGGTCGATCACGCTCGACGGCACCGACATTCGCCAGCTCGACTTGAACGCGCTGCGCAGCCGGACTGCGATCGTGTTTCAGGAATCGTTCCTGTTCTCGACGACGATCCGGGAGAACATCAGCTACGGCTGCGCCGAAGCGACGCAGGAGCAGATCGAACAGGCCGCGAAGCTGGCGGACGCGCACGGCTTTATCATGGAGCTCCCGGGCGGCTACGACACGATCGTCGGGGAACGCGGCATGGGCTTGTCCGGCGGACAGAAGCAGCGGATCGCGCTTGCCCGCGCCTTCCTGATCCGTCCGCAGGTACTCATTCTCGACGATTCCACGAGCGCGCTCGACATGGAGACGGAGCACCGCATCCAGCTGGCGCTGCGGCAGGTGATGGAAGGGCGGACGGTGTTCATTATCGCCCACCGGATCTCCTCGCTTCGCCACGCCGACGAGATTGTCGTCCTGGATAAGGGGCATGTCGTTCAGCGCGGCAGGCACGAGGAGCTGGTGCGGCTGCCGGGTCTGTACCGGGAGACGTACCGCACGCAATACGCGGACCGGCCCGACGAACTCGGCGAGGACGCCGCAGGCGGCAGGAGGGTGAGCGGATGAGCAGGCAGTTTCAATACCAGGACGACGTCCTGATCGAAAAATCGTTCAACTGGAAGCAGATGGCCCGGTTGTTCGACTACTTGAAGCCGTATAAAGGCGCGGTGACGCGCGTCGTGTTCGTCATGATGGTATTCGGCATGCTGACGCGGCTTGCGGTTCCTTATCTGATCAGCCTGGCGATCGACAAAGTCATCGATCCGGACGGCGGCAACGGCAGCATGGGCTACCTGTCGATCGTGTTCGGCGTGATGGCCGCCATGTACGGCCTGCGCTGGTGGGCGCAAAACTATACGATCCGGCATACGAACGACATCGGGCAAAAGGTCATTTACGACCTGCGGTCGGCGCTGTTCAAGCATGTGCAGACGCTGTCGTTCCGCTTTTTCGACAAGCGTCCGGCAGGCTCCGTTCTCGTGCGGATCACGAACGACGTCAACGCGCTGCAGGACTTGCTCTCCAACGGCGTCGTGAACTCGGTGATCGACATCGCCCAGCTCGCGGGCATCGTCGTCATTCTGCTCGTGCTGCAGCCGAAGCTGGCGCTCGCGGTCATGATCACCGTGCCGCTGCTCATTTTCGTCTCCTCCTCGCTTCGCAAGCGGACGCGGATGGCCTGGCAGACGGTGCGCATCAAGCAATCCCGCATCAACTCGCATCTGAACGAGGCGATCCAGGGCATGCGGGTAACGCAGGCGTTCGCGCAGGAGAAGGAAAATCAGCGCTTCTTCGAAAACCTGAACGGCAGCAGCATTCGCTCCTGGAACACCGCGTCCGCGCTCAATCAGCTGTTCGGTCCGGTGATCGAGGTCACCTCCGCGATCGGGACGCTGATCCTGCTGCTGTACGGCACGCATCTGATCAAGCAGGACGAACTGACCGTCGGAGTGCTCGTCGCGTTCATCACATACGTGAGCAACTTCTGGGAGCCGATCAACCGGCTCGGGCAGATGTACTCCCAGCTGCTCATCTCGATGTCTTCGGCGGAGCGGATCTTCGAGTATATGGACGAGAAGCCGATCGTCGCCGAAAAGGAGGACGCGAAGCCGATGCCTAACGTCCGCGGACGCGTCCAGTTCGACCATGTCGTCTTCGGCTACGACCCGGATCGCCTGGCGCTGAAGGACGTCAGCTTCGACATCAAGCCGGGCATGACGGTCGCGCTCGTCGGCCATACCGGTTCGGGAAAGAGCACGATCGTGAACCTGCTCTGCCGATTTTACGACGTCACCTCGGGTCGCGTCCTCATCGACGGCATGGACGTCCGCGACGCGACGCTGGACAGCCTGCGCAGGCAGATCGGCATCGTCATGCAGGATACGTTCATCTTCTGCGGCTCGATCCGGGACAACATCCGCTGCGGCCGGCCGGATGCCACCGACGCGGAGGTCGAAGCGGCCGCGCGCTCGGTGCGCGCGCACGAATTCATCGTGAAGCTGCCCGACGGCTACGATACGCAGGTGCAGGAGCGCGGCACGGCGCTGTCCATGGGACAGCGGCAGCTGCTGTCGTTCGCCCGCGCGCTGCTCGCGGACCCGCGCATCCTGATCATGGACGAGGCGACCGCGAGCATCGACACCGAGACCGAGGTGCGCATTCAGGAGGCGCTCGGCACGCTGCTCGAGCACCGCACCTCGTTTATCGTCGCCCACCGTCTGTCTACGATCCGCCATGCGGACCTCATCCTTGTACTCGATCACGGCGTTATCGTGGATCGGGGCAACCACGAGGAGCTCATGCGCAGGCCGGGGCATTATCGCAATCTGATCGAAGCGCAGTACAAGTTTTTGTCGGCCTGATCGGTTCTGCTTATATCGCTCCCGCCCGGTGAACGGGCGGGAGCTTTTTGCGCGCTTGCGGGACTCTCGCGCGGTCGCTTGCATGGGAGCATGCATCCTTTGCTTGCCCGATTTGAAAAAGCGGTTCTGATTCGGTAAATTGAGGGAAACGAAATAGACGCAAATGACGGGAAGGCGCGGGCAAGAAGCGAGCAGACGCGGGCAGCACGCAGCTGGCTGCGGCGCCGCTTCGAGAGGAGGGGGAGGCATGAGAGGCAAAAAGGATCGGCTATGGCCCGTGTTGGGCACGGTATGCCTGCTGTGCACGGCGCTGCTGCTGCTCGGATTCGGCTGGGCGCTGAAAGATGCGTGGGCGCCGTCGGGAGGGCTGGCGCTTCCTTCGCCGACGCAGGCGACGCCGCAGCCGGGCGGCGAATGGACGAGCCTGCCGGAGATCAAGGCGATCGCGATCGGCGATTCGCTCACGCGCGGCGTCGGCGACGTCGCGGGCAAAGGCTACGTGGCGGACAGCCTCGATGAGCTCTCCAAGTCGATGGGCAAGCCGGTTAAGCTGAGCGGCAATCTGGCGGTGAGCGGTCTGGAGGCCGCCAAGCTGAACGAGCTGCTGGACGGCAAAGCGATGCGGGATGCGGTGGCCGGCGCAAACCTCGTGCTGCTCACGATCGGCGGCAACGATCTGTTCCGCTCCTCGCAGCAATCGGGTGGATCGATCGCGGAAGGCGGCGGCATCGATCCCGAGCTGGCGAAGCGGCTGCTGCCGACGACCGAGGCGCATCTCAAAGCCGTGATGACGAAGCTTCGCGCGATCAATCCTTCCGCGAAGATCGCTTATGTCGCGTTGTATAACCCGTTTTACGAGCTTGCGCAGCTGCGGCCTGCGATCGCGTCCATCTTGGCCGATTGGAACGGCTACGCCGTCAAGCTTGCCGAAGCCGACGGCAACATCGTCGTCGTGCCTACGGCCGATTTGTTCGAGGCGCAGTCAGCGCGCTATTTGTCCTCGGATCATTTCCACCCGAACGGAGCGGGCTATGCCCGCATCGCGATACGCGTAGCGCAGGCGCTTGATTGACAGAAAGGAGGCCGCGGGATGCAAAAGAGCATGACGGCAGAGAATGCAAGCGTTAGCGTTTCGAGTTCGGCCGAAACGGAGCGGGAACGCGAAAGCCGCGTTCTACGAGAGCCGCCCGTGCTTTCCGTGGAGCATCTGTCCAAGACGATCCGCGGCCGCAAGATCATCGACGATATTTCCTTCGACGTCCGCGCCGGGGAGATCTACGGCTTCCTCGGTCCCAACGGCTCTGGCAAGACGACGACGATCCGCATGCTGGTCGATCTCATCAAGCCGACTTCGGGCCGCGTGCTCGTCTGCGGCGAGGACGTGAACAAGCATCCCGAGCGGGCGCTCAGGCATGTAGGCTGCATCGTCGAAAATCCGGAAATGTACGGCTTTATGACCGGCTGGGAAAACCTCGATCTGTTCGCCCGCATGCAGGAGGGCATCGGCGAAGCGCGCATCGAAGAGGTGGCGAGGATCGTGCGGCTGGATTCGCGCATCCACGACAAGGTCAAGACATACTCCCTCGGCATGCGGCAGCGGCTCGGCATCGCGCAGGCGCTGCTCGGCGCGCCTAAGCTGCTCATTCTGGACGAGCCGACCAACGGACTTGACCCGAAGGGCATCAAGGAGCTGCGGGCGTTTATCGCCGAGCTCGCCGCCGGTGGCATGAGCGTGTTCGTGTCCAGTCACCTGCTGAGCGAGATCCAGCTCCTGTGCGACCGCGTGGCAATCATCGACGGCGGACGGGTGATCGCGGTGGGCGACGTGCATGACATGATCGCGCAGTCGGAGGCGCATACGCTGTGGCTGTTCGAGGATCCGGAGGCGGGACGGCGGCTGCTGACGGACGATCCGCGCGTCGAGGTGGCGGACGGGGACCGCGCGCTGCTAGACGAGTCCGTTCTGCTCGCACTGCCGGGCGCCGTGCCTACCCTCGTGCGTCAGGAGGACATACCGGACGTCGTCGCCCGCTGCGCGTCGGCAGGCGTCGGCGTGCTCGCGGTGCAGCGCGTCGTACCGACGCTGGAGTCTTTATTTCTCACGTTGACGGGAGGCGAGCGCGATGCGTCGGGATCTTGAACTGATCCGCAACGAAACGGTCAAAGTGTGGAAGAAAAAACGGTTTGCCGTCATCGTCCTTATTTTGCTTGCGCTCGTACCGGTATTCGTGTACGCGCAAATGAAAATCGCGCAGAGCAGCCAGGGCAAGTATGCGGACTGGAGGGCGGAGCTGCGGCAGCGCATCGCCGACAATACGAACGCGCTCACGAGCGACCGGATTCCCGAGGAGTGGAAAAAATGGCGCGTCGCGCTCGTGCAGCAGCTGCAGTATTACCTCGACCGGGACGTCAACCCGAATACGCCGAATGCAGTGCGTTTTACCAACACGTTTTTGCAAAATGCCGTCGGCTTGTTTATTCCGCTTATGGTGCTCGCCGTCGCATCCGACATCGTCTCCTCCGAACGCTCGGGCGGCACGATCAAAATGCTGCTCACCCGTCCGGTCCGACGATGGCGCATCCTTGCCGCGAAGCTGGTTACGCTCTCGATGTACGTCTCGCTTATTCTCGTGACGACGGCCGCCGTCAGCTACCTCGTATCGGGACTTGTGTTCGGCTACGGCGGCTGGCGCGAGCCGGTGTTCGTCGGCTTTAAGCTGAACGGCTCGAATATGGATACGACAGGCGTCCATGCGATCGCGCAAGGCGTTTATATGCTGATGCAGCTCGGACTTGTATGGTTTTCCGCGATGACGGTCGCGGTGATCGCCTTTATGGTATCGGTGCTCGTCCGCAGCACGGCCGCGAGCCTTGTGACGATGATGGCCGCCGTCATCTCGGGCTCGATTCTCGCCAACATGGCCTCGTCCTGGCACAGCGCCAAATACTTGTTTAACGTCAACCTCGATCTGTCCGTCTATTTGCAGGGCTCGCCCCCGCCGATCGAAGGGATGACGCTCGGATTTTCCCTTGCCGTGCTGGCCGTTTGGTCGCTGGCCGCGATCGGGGTGTCGTTCGCCGTATTCACGAGACAGGATATTTTAGCTTGATGCAGGTGGATAGTTATTCCATTTGTCAATGGCAATTGGAAGTTTTAAGTGCGGGTTCGACATCGTTCTTGTCCATGCTATAATCGATTCAAGGACGGTGAGCCACGATGAGCGAAGAGTTGTTAAGGCAGATCGCTGAGAAGCTTGGAGATGTTGTGGGACGGCTGGATCGGATGGAGCAGAAGGTGGACCAGATCGACAATAGGCTGGAACGCGTCGAGCAAAAGGTGGATCAATTCGAGCAGAAAATGGACCAAATGGACCTGAGTTTGGCGCGAGTCGAGCAAAAGGTTGACCGTATCGACACGAAGCTCGACGCTGCTTTCGAACAAGTCGCGAAGAACACCGAGCACGAAGTCGCATTTAACGATCTTGCCTCCAAGGTGGCGGAGCATACGACGGATATCCGGCTGCTCAAAAAAATCGTCGTTGCCAGTTAAGGCCAGTCCGGTTAAACTCTATACGTCATCATTCATGACCGTTTCTGCAACGCGCAGGCGGTTATTTTTATTTGCGGGGCATCATTACATTACGGACGCCTTGTGCATTTTCTGCCTTTTAGCTTAAAATGAACGGAAGGCGCGTCCTTGACGGACGCTAGAAGCAGCAAGGAGGATCATTCGTGACCGAACAAACAGACCTGTATGCGGAGAGCGCGGCGCAGGCGGGTACGACATACGGAGCGGACGACATACAGGTGCTCGAAGGGCTGACCGCCGTCCGCAAGCGGCCCGGTATGTACATCGGCAGCACTACCTCATCGGGCTTGCACCATCTTGTCTGGGAGATCGTGGACAACGCAGTCGACGAGCATTTGGCCAAGCATTGCTCGCGGATCGACGTAACCATTCACGGCGACAACTCCGTCACCGTGCAGGACAACGGGCGCGGCATTCCGACCGGACTTCACAAGACGGGCGTGCCGACGCCCCAAGTCGTCTTCACCATTTTGCACGCAGGAGGCAAATTCGGCGGCGGCGGGTACAAAAAGTCGGGCGGCCTGCACGGCGTAGGCGCCTCCGTCACGAACGCTTTGTCGGAATGGCTCGAGGTCGAGATTTACCGCGAAGGCAAGACGCATCGGATGCGCTTCGAGACGTGGATCGACAAGAACGGCAAAGAGCATGTCGGCGAGCCCGTCACGGGCCTCGAGGTGCTCGGCAATACGAACAAGACCGGTACGAAGGTGACGTTCAAGCCGGACCCAAAAGTTTTTCACGGCAATGTCTCGATCAATTACGATACGCTGTCGGAGCGCCTGCAGGAGATCGCGTTCCTGAATTCGGGCCTCAAGGTGACGGTCAAGGACCAGCGCTCGGGCAAGGAGGACGTGTTCCACTACGAGGGCGGCGCCAAGCAGTTCGTGCAGTTTCTGAACGAGGAAAAGACGGTGCTGCACGACGTCGTCCACTTCACCGCGGAGCGCGACGAGATCGAAGTCGAAGTGGCGCTGCAGTACAACGACGGCTACACCGAGACGATCGCCTCGTTCGTCAACGCCATTCCGACGCGGGGCGGCGGCACGCATGAGACGGGCTTCAAGACGGCGTATACGCGCGTCATGAACGAGTACGCCCGCAAGATCGGCCAGCTCAAGGAAAAGGAAAAGAACCTCGAGGGCAGCGATCTGCGCGAAGGGATGATGGCCGTCATCAACATCAAGATGTCGGACGTCGAGTTCGTCGGCCAGACCAAGGACCAGCTCGGCAGCGCCTCGGCGCGCAGCGCGGTCGACGCCGTCGTGGCGGAGAAGATGGCCGTGTTTCTTGAGGAGAATCCGCAGGTCGGCCAGCAGCTCATCCGCAAGTCGGTGCAGGCGTCCAAGGCGCGCGAAGCGGCGCGCAAGGCGCGCGAGGAGATTCGCAGCGGCAAGAAGCGCAGCGAGAGCGCGAGCCTCGGCGGCAAGCTATCGCCCGCGCAGTCCAAGGATTATACGCGCAACGAGCTGTTTATCGTCGAAGGCGACTCCGCCGGAGGCTCGGCCAAGCAGGGACGGGATTCCAAGTATCAGGCGATCCTGCCGCTCAAGGGCAAGCCGATGAACCCGGAGAAGGCCAAGCTTATCGACATCCTGAAGAACGAGGAATATAAGGCGATCATCGCGGCGACGGGCGCCGGCGTCGGCCCCGAATTCGACGTCGAGGAATGCAACTATTCCAAGATCATCATCATGACGGATGCCGATACGGACGGCGCGCATATCCAGGTGCTGCTCCTGACGTTTTTCTACCGGTACATGAAACCGCTCATCGATGCGGGCAAGGTGTTCATCGCCCAGCCGCCGCTGTATAAGCTCACGCGCAAGTCCGGGAAGCTCGAGACGGTGCGCTATGCCTGGACCGACGAACAGCTGCAGAACTACCTGAAGGAGATCGGCAAGGGCGCCGAGCTGCAGCGGTACAAGGGGCTTGGCGAGATGAATCCGGAGCAGCTGTGGGAAACGACGATGAATCCGGAGTCGCGCACGCTGCTGCAGGTGCAGATCGAGGACGCCGCGAAGGCGGAGCGCCGCGTGTCCACGCTGATGGGCGACAAGGTCGATCCGCGCAAGCGCTGGATCATCGACAACGTCGACTTCACGGAATACGAGGAATAAGAACGGAGAGACTTTTATGAGCTTGCTCGAGAACTTCTTGCCTGCGTTTTTGGAGGAGGTCGTTGGCGACCGCTTCGGACGCTATTCCAAATACATCATTCAAGACCGCGCGATTCCCGACGTTCGCGACGGATTGAAGCCGGTCCAGCGCCGGATCCTGTACGCGATGTTCGACTCCGGCAACACGCCGGACAAACCGTATCGCAAATCGGCGAAGACGGTCGGCGACGTCATGGGCAACTATCACCCGCATGGCGACTCTTCGATCTACGACGGCATGGTGCGCATGGCGCAGCCGTGGAAGATGGGGCACACGCTCGTCGACGGCCACGGCAACTGGGGCTCGATGGACGACGATCCGCCGGCAGCCATGCGGTACACCGAAGCGCGCCTGTCGGCGATCGCGATGGAGCTGCTGCGGGACATCGACAAACGCACCGTCCTGTTCAAGGACAACTTCGACAACACGACCAAGGAGCCGGTCGTGCTGCCCGCGCGGTATCCGAACCTGCTCGTCAACGGCGTCAGCGGCATCTCCTCCGGCTTCGCCACCGAGATTCCGCCGCACAATCTGCGTGAGGTCATCGATGCTTGTACCGCACTCATCGACAATCCCGATATGACGGTCGCCGATCTGATGCAGATCATGCGCGGACCGGACTTCCCGACCGGCGGCCGGATCATGGGCGAGGACGGCATCCGCGAAGCATACGAGACCGGCAAAGGGCGCATCTACGTGCGGTCCAAGACGGCGATTGAGGACATGCGCGGCGGCAAGCAGCAGATCGTCGTGACCGAGATTCCGTACCAGGTCGTCAAGTCCAAGCTCGTCAATACGATCGATCAGCTGCGGCTGGAGAAGAAGGTCGAAGGCATCGCCGAGGTTCGCGACGAGAGCGGAAGAGCCGGCATGCGCATCGTGATCGAGCTGAAGAAGGACGCGGACGCCGAAGGCATTCTCGCCTATTTGCTCAAAAAAACCGACCTCCAGGTCGCTTACAACTTCAACATGGTCGCCATCGTCAACAAGGCGCCGCGCCAGCTTGGCGTCAAGGCGATGCTGGACGCGTACATCGCGCACCAGCGCGAGGTCGTCACGCACCGGACGCAGTACGATCTGGAGAAGGCGGAAGACCGTGCACACGTGCTCGAAGGGCTCGTCAAGGCGCTTAACCTGCTCGACGCCGTCATCGAGACCATCAAGGCATCCAAAAACCGCCAGGATGCGCAAAACAATCTGGTCGCGAAGTTCGAATTTTCCGAACGCCAGGCTGATGCGATCCTGACCTTGCAGCTTTACCGGCTGACCAATCTGGAGATCAACTCGCTCCAGAAGGAACATGCAGACACGATGAAAAAAATCAATCAGCTTCGCGGCATTTTGAACAATCCGAAGAAGCTGATGGGCGTCATCAAGGACGAGCTCGGCGAGATCCGGGGCAAGTTCGGCATCGACCGGCGCTCCGTCATCCAGGGCGAGGTCGAGGAGCTCAAAGTCAATCTCGAAGTGACCGTGCCGGCCGAGGAAGTGCTGGTGACGCTGTCGCGCCACGGCTACGTGAAGCGCACAAGCATGCTGTCGTTCACGCGGTCCGGCGGCGATCTCGGCAGCACCGGGCTCAGGGAAGGCGACCAGCTGCGCTGGAGCCTGCAGCTGAACACGCTGGATTCGCTGCTGCTGTTCACGCAGAAGGGGATGTATTACCAGCTGCCCGTGCATCAGATCTCCGAGTTCAAGTGGAAGGAAAACGGGACGGCGATCGTCAATCTCATTGCGCTGCCGAAGGACGACCGGATCATGGCCGTCATCCCGGTTAAGGCCGGCGAGTGGAAGACGCTGGCCGATCTGGGCGAGCAGGGGCCGGCGCTCGTGTTCGTCACCAAACGCGGTCAGGTCAAGCGCACGCTCATGGCCGAATACGCGACCAACCGGAGCGCGGCGATCGCGGCCGTCAAGGTCGCGGAGGGCGACGAGGTTCGCTCGGCGTTCCGCAGCGATACGCCGCAGGAGATTCTGCTCGTGACCGAACAGGGGCTCAGCATCCGCATCCAGGAAGCGGACGTCAGCCTCCAAGGCCGCGTCGCCGGCGGCGTCAGGGGCATCCAGCTGCGCGAGGGCGATGCCGTGACCGACGGACTCCACGTATCGGGCGACGAAGGCGAGATACTCGTCATCTCGGACTACGGCTACGCCAAGCGCACGCTGCTGCTCGATTATCCGCCGCAGGGCCGCGGGGGCAAAGGCATCCAGACGTTTGAGATCAAGGAGGGCAAGCGCGTGCGTCCGAACGGCACGCGTATCGTCTCCGCTTATTACGTCAAAGACGACGTGGGCATCGTGACGGCGACGGCCGGCGGTTCGTATGGCGAGTTCCGCTCCGACAGCACGCCGCTCGAAGATCGCAGAGGCACCGGTAAGCTCGTCGGCGCGATCGATCGGAACGATCCGCTGGCCGAGACTTTCCTCAAGCCGCTGCCGCCGCAAATGCAATAAATCGCAGCAGCGGGTTAATCATTCGCGGGATGATTTAGCCCCAAAAAAGGCAGCACCGGATGTTTCTTGTCCGGTGCTGCTTTTTCATACAGCCTCAATCATATGGGCCATCCTGCGGATCGTAACGGTCAATCCACTTCAGCATCATTTCCAACACGAACCAGAGGGGGACCGGCTCCGTCAGCCGGTTGAGCCACCCCGGATCATCTATAATACCGGCTTCGCGCGCCATGATGCCGATCATCCGTATGCGTTCGTCCTCTACAGCCATGAAGACCTCTCCTTCTTTTCAACCGCACGCAGCGGCAGCGTACCGCCAACTGTCAGCATTATATGTCATAGGCTGTCGTCCCGTACCATACCGTGCGGATTTATGACGTAAATCATTAATGCGCTTAATCTATCTTTCGACATCGGGTTTGCATATAATTAAAGGAGAAGAGATTCGTCGGCATCAATTTCAAAGAGGAGAGGTGATCCAGAGGTGGAACCGGCTGCAGAGTTCGTGAAAAGCTGGATGAAGCTTTCGAAGGATTGGCAATCGCAGATGGAGGCGGAAATGTCCCCCCAGCTGACAGGAGGTCAGCTTCAAGTATTGGAGCTGTTGCAGGCGAACGAGCCGATGAAGCCCTCCGAGCTGCTGCCGCATCTGGAGACGACGCCGGCGGCTGTGACGACGCTGCTCGACCGTATGGAGCGCAATGGCCTTGTCAAGCGCACCCGCGACGAGAACGATCGCCGAATCGTATGGATCAGCACGACCGACTTCGGCCATACCGAGCGCGAACGCGGTCTTCGCATCCGCAGCGACATCGTGAACCGCTCGCTTGACCGGCTGTCAGCCCACAACCGCCAACTGCTCGTCTATCTGATCGGCAAGGTGTCCGGCACACGAGACAAGAAGCGAATCGCGTCCGGCGAAGAGTCGACCGCCATTCAAGCGACTTCCTGAAGCCGAAGTCGGGCATGAAGCGTTCATGAAGCGTTCATGTCAATGCGAATACGTTATTTTTCATTTCCAAGCCGAGCCTTCGGCTTATTTTTTTGTACGAAAGTACTGATTATTTTTCCAATTTAGAGGGTAATAGAAGAAGTTATAACGGCAGACAACCATTTTTAGCATATAATTGAAAAGTAAAGTCATAACGGAATTGCGAGGTCGAAGATGCCCAACATTACGGAAGCTTACGTAGACAGCTTGGCGCCGAACGCCGGCGCGATTAAGAACGGCAGGGACCTGGTCAAGAAAAACAGTTTCCCTCTGCTGAACGAAAGTCCGGATGGGACTTTGCTGTTTGGAGAATGCAAGGGCAGCGGCAAGGAACCGTACCGATGCTCCGTCGACTTCGTCAACGAGGCGAGCCCGGTATTTCGTTGCTCGTGCCCGAGCCGGCAATTTCCGTGCAAGCATGCGCTCGGATTGCTGTATGCCCGCGCGATGGGCAGCCCGTTTACGGCCGCGGCTGTCCCGCCCGATATCGCCGACAAGCGAGACAAGGCGGAAAAACGCGAAGAAAAAAAGAAGGACGCGGCAGCTTCCGAAGGGGAGGCGCCGGCAGCGAAACGCAAAGTAAACAAGTCCGCGCTCGTCAAAAAAATCGCCAGCCAGCTTGAAGGGCTTCGTTTGCTGGAAAAGCTCGTTCAGCAGGTCGTTCAATCGGGGCTTGGCAGCGTGGACAAAAAGACGGTCCGGATGATCGAGGATCAGGCGAAGCAGCTTGGCAACCACTATATTCCCGGCGTGCAGGCCAAGCTGAGGGAATTCATACATACGATGCAAGCGGAAGGAGATCGCGAAGCGATTTATTCGCGGGCGTTGGAGCAGCTTCTGTTTCTTCATTCGCTGGCGAAGAAGGGCGTTTCCTATTTGACAAAAAGAATGGAAGATCCGGAGCTGCCGATGGAAACGGACTCTTCTTTGGAGGAACAGCTCGGCCATGCCTGGCAGCTGGCGGAGCTTCGCGAATACGGCCGTGTACAGCCGAACGTCGAGCTGCTGCAGCTCTCGTTTTTGTCGTATGCGGATGCGGCGCGCGGCGAGTTCGTGGATGCGGGCTGGTGGGCGGACCTTGGCGACGGCACGATTCGCAGCACGCGGCATTTGCGTCCGTTCCGGGCTGCCCGGGCACTCAAGGAAGAGGACACCGTCCGCGCGGTCGTTCGAACGGAGGAGCTGTTCGTTTATCCGGGCGAGGCCGGCGCGAGAGTGCGGTGGGAGTCGTCGACGCAGCGGGATGCGCATGAAGGCGACTTCTCCAAGGTCAAGGCGACGGCGGCCTCGTCCTATGCGGATGTCGTCAAGCAGGTCAAAAACATCATTAAAAATCCGCTGGCGGATAAAACGCCCGTCATGCTGGTCGCGTATCGCTCGATCGACGAGACGGCGGACGGTTTTTGCCTTCGGGATGCGCAAGGCAAGTTGCTGCCGATAACGGATCTCGCCTCGAACGGGAGGAAGACGTCCTCCTTGATTGCTTTGCTCGGCGAAAAAGAGCTGAGGGATCAAGCGGCGCTGGTCATGTTTAGTCACCGGCTGGACGACAACCGCCTGAGCGCGCAGTTAATGAGTATCGTCACGGACAGCCGAATCATTCGGCTCCTTTACTAGAGGTGAAACGGATATGAGCATCGATATTTTGTTCGAACTGCAGCAAGAGACGCGGCGTCTGTTCATCGCGGGAAGCGCCTTGGCGGCGAACGATCTGCGGATCAACAAGCTGCTGCCCGGGCTTAAAAAGCTGGGCGAAACAGCGCCCGTATTTGGTCGTCTGGCGACTGCGGCGGAGGAGCTGCTCGCCGCCAGCAGGGAAGACAGCGCCGCCAAGTTGCTCGAGCTGTCGACGCTGCTCGTCGCGGTGCTTTATACGCAGGGCAAGACGGATATGGCCGGGGAGCCGCAACCGGTACAGGGCGCGGGGGTGGACCTTGCGACGGACGCTCCATTTCGCAAGCTTCATCCGTTTATCGAGGCGCTGACGACCAAAGGCCAGGGCCGGCTGGAGCAAATCCGCACTTCATTCGAGGACGGCAGCTTTCTGGACCTGCGCGCGCTGCCGGCAGTGTGCGCGGCGCTCGAGGACAGCTATTCGGAGATCGCCGATTTCGCGCAAGACAAGCTGGTTCCCGCCTTTGGCGCAAGCGCCGTCCCCGTGCTGCAGAGCCAGCTCGACCTGCAAGGCGGAAAAGCGGACGGCCGCAGGCTGCTGCTTCTCCACCGGCAGCTTGGCACCTCGATGCTAGAGCTCGCCGTAGAAGGCGCATCTTCCGGCTCGCCGGAGGTCAAGGTGGCGGCGATTTCGATTTTAGGCGCATACCCCGAGCAAGAGCCGCTCCTGTTGGCGCTCAGCCGGGAGAAGCGGAAGGACGTTCGCGCAGCCGCATTCGCGTCCCTCGCGAGCATCGGCACGACGCCGGCGCTGGACCGTTTGTACGAAGCCGCCGTCGCCAAGGACGACGCGATGGCCGTCGAGCCGATCAGGCAGAGCGGTTCGCCGCAGCTGCTGGAACGACTCATCCGGCACGGCGAGCAAGCGCTGTCGGACTATTTAAACGGAGAGGCCAAACAAAAGGCGGAGGCGTCCGAGCAGCTGCTGATCGTGCTGCAAGCGCTGGAAGGGGCGGGCAAGCAGATGGCGGCCGTTGTTTACCCGTTTGTGCACAAGCTGTTGTCCACGCCCGCCTATGTTGTTCCTGAGACGGAAAATGCGCAGGAAGCGGCCGCCGGCCTGCTGCTCGAGATGGAAACTCCCGAAGCGGACCGGCTCGCCATCGAGCTCGGGAACGGCGGCTTAGCGCCGTTTGTCCGGTACGGCTTCAAGGCGGCATTTCGCAGGTTGTCACCGACCGAGTTGTACGAACTTTATGCCGGCCAATTGACCGGTACGAAGTCCAAGGCGGCCAAGGAGCTGCTCGCGGCCGTGCGCGAGGTCGTCTATCGCGATGGCAACGACGAAGACGAGAGGAAATATGGCGAGCCGATCGTTCGCGAGGGAGCCTGGGACCCGCGATGGGTATCGTTATGGATCCGGCTCGATCAGCCCGGACTCGTGTGCATGTTCGCCCTGCGGGCCGACAAAGAGATCGTCTCGTATTTGACGGGCAAGCTGCGCGAAGCCAAATGGGGCGGCAATCAAGTCGCCGATATGCTGGCGACGTTGTTCCGGATCCGGTACAAGGAAGCGCCGGAGCGCTTCATGGAGCTGCTCGAACGAGGAGCGGCCAGAAATATGTACTATATGCATGGCCAGTTGAGGCGAATCGTTGCCAGCATGCCCAAATCGTATGTGCCGCGCCTGCGGGCGTTCGGAGAGCAACTGACGTACGAGTCGCTGCGCAGCGAGTGGATGACGCTGATCGAAGACATCGAACAGGCGCCGGAAGCGGCCGATGAGGACAACGGAAGGGGACTATGGGGATGGCTCAAAAGCAAGATGTCTTGAGATTGCCGGCGGAGCGGCTGTATGCGGAGGAACTCGAAGCGCTTAAGGAAGCGGACAGGGAAGTCAAACCTGCGGGCTGGCAGTTGTCTCCCAAATCCGTCCTTACGTTCATTACGGGCGGTCAGGTCGGTTCGACGACGATCAAGCCCAAGTATATCGGCAACAAACGACTGGTAGAGATGGCGATCGCGACGCTGCTCACCGACCGGGCGCTGCTGCTCATCGGAGAGCCCGGCACCGCCAAGTCGTGGCTGTCGGAAAATTTGACCGCGGCGATTCACGGCGATTCGTCCAAAGTCATACAAGGGACGGCGGGCACCAGCGAGGAGCATGTTCGCTATTCCTGGAACTACGCGATGCTCCTGGCGCAGGGGCCGTCGGATCAGGCGCTCATCCGCAGCCCGATTTTCCGCGCGATGGAATGCGGCGGCATCGCCCGCTTCGAAGAGATCTCACGCTGCGCCTCCGAGGTGCAGGACGCGCTCATCTCCATTTTGTCGGAAAAGACGATCGCGATTCCCGAGCTGAACAGGGAAGCGTCGGCCGAGCGCGGCTTCTCGATCATTGCGACGGCCAACACGCGCGACCGCGGGGTGAACGAGATGTCGGCGGCCCTCAAGCGCCGCTTCAATATCATCGTCCTGCCCGCGCCGGCGAGCCTGGAGACGGAGATCGACATCGTGCGCAGACGCGTAAGCGAGATCTCGTCGAACTATGAGCTTAGGGCGGCGCAGCCGGACGACGATACGATCCGCAAGGTCGTCACGATTTTCCGGGAGCTTAGGAGCGGCACGACGCTCGAGGGCAAGGAGAAGGTGAAGCCGCCGACGGGCGTCATCTCTACGGCGGAGGCGATCTCGCTGCTGACCGGCAGCATGGCGCTGGCGGGCAGCTTCGGCGACGGCCGTATCAGCGACGAGGATGTGGCCGCAGGCTTGCAGGGCGCGATCGTGAAGGACGAAGAGAAGGATCGTATCGCCTGGAAGGAATATTTGGAGAATGTCATGAAAAAGCGGGGGGCCTCTTGGCGGAGCCTGTACGGCGCCTGTGCGGAGATGAACCGGTGAACGGGGCGCGGGAACCTCATTTTTTCGGCATTCGGCATTTGTCGCCGGCCGGGTCTTATCACTTGCTCGCGCTGCTGGACGAGGTGAGGCCCACGGCGGTGCTGATCGAGGGGCCGAGCGACGCGGGCGCGCTGGCAAGCCAGCTCGTCGCGCGCGGCGTCGTGCCGCCAGTGGCGCTGCTCGCCTATACGGCGCAACTGCCCGTGCGGACGCTGCTGTATCCGTTCGCCGAATATTCTCCCGAGTACCAGGCGCTGCGTTGGGCTGCGCGCAACGGCAGCGAAGCCGAATGGATCGACTTGCCGACCGACGTGTCGCTTGCGCTGAACGCGCTGCGGCAAGATCGGTCGACTGAGGCCGATCTGCCGAACAAGAGCGACGACGGCGTGCCTGCTTCGACGGAGGACACCTTTGAAGGCTTGCCCGGCGAGACGAATACCGGTGAGCTGCAAAGGGATTTTTACGCCCGTATCGCCGAGCTTGCCGGAGAGCCGGACTTCGAATCTTACTGGGAGCGTCATTTCGAGCATCGGCTGGGACACGGCGCTTACCGGCAATCGATCTCGCGGTTTTCCGAAGAAATGAGGGCATGGACGGCAGGCGAGGAGCGTCGCCGCGCTCCGCATGAAGCGGCGTACAACGAGATACGGGAAGCCTTCATGCGGCGCAAAATCCGCGAGACGCTGGAAGGCGGCCACGATCCTGGCCGGATCGTCGTCCTGACCGGCGCCTACCATACGTCGGCGCTGAATGCGTCGCTGCCGGCGATGACCGACGAGGAGCTTGCGCTTTTACCGCGCGTGCCGACCAAAATGACGTTGATGCCCTATTCCTATTACAAGCTGTCCTCGCATTCGGGCTACGGCGCGGGCAACGCGGCGCCCGCGTACTTCGAGCTGATGTGGCAGTGCATGCGGCAGCGTGAGCTGGATCGCCTGCCGGCCTTGTATTTGTCTTCCGTCGCAGCGCGCTTGAGAGAAGCGGGGACGTACCGTTCGACGGCATCGGTCATCGAAGGCGTGCGGCTCGCCGGGGCGCTCTCCGCGATGCATGATGGCGAGCACCCGACCTGGAAGGATCTGCGGGACGCGGCCACGATCCTGTTCGGACACGGCGAGCTGTCCGTCGTCGCCGAGGCGCTCGCAAGGACGGATATCGGCACGGCGATCGGCAGCCTGCCCGAGGGCGTCAGCCAGACGCCGATCCAGGACGATCTGAACCGCGAGCTCGCGAGGCTGAAGTTGGGCAAGTACAAATCGCTGGTCGCTGCCGACCTTGCGCTCGATCTTCGCGAGAACCGGAGCGTGAAGTCCGCGGATTCCGCTTTTCTCGACCTCAATCGGTCCGTTCTGCTCCATCGCCTGGCGCTACTGGGCATTCGCTTCGCCCGCAAGCAGCATCGGCGGCAGACGGACGCGACTTGGGCCGAGCACTGGGTGCTGCAATGGTCGCCCGAAGCCGAGATCGAGATCGTCGAAGCGACGATCAAGGGAGAAACGGTGGAATTGGCGGCGGCCTATGCGATACACGAGCAATTGCTCGCCTGCGACAACATGGCGGATGCCGCTAGGCTCATTCGGCAGGCGGGTGAATGCGGCCTGCCCCAAGTCGCGGGCCAAGCGGTTGCGGCGCTGCAGCGGCTCGCCGTCGATGCGGGCAGCTTCGCGCAAATCGCGCAAACGCAGCGCGAACTGTCGGTGCTTATGCAATACGGCTCGGTGCGGCGCATCGATACGGCGCCGTTGCTCCCGATCTTGCGTCAGCTGTTTCTGCGCGGCTGCCTGATGCTGCTGGAAGCCGCGGGCTGCAACGACGACGCGGCGACGGAAATGATGTCGGCCATGAGCGCCATGAACGCGGTTGCGCAGGAGCATGATACGGAGGTCGACGAGCCGCTCTGGCTGGAGCAGCTCAAAGCGCTTGCCGTCCGCGACGACCGCAATCCGAGACTGTCCGGCTATGCGTTTTCCATATTGCTCGAGCGCAACGAAGCCGGCGAAGAGACGTTTTCGAGCGAGGTCGCGCGCCGGTTGTCGCCGGGCATGGAGGTCGATCTCGGCGCGGGTTGGTTCGAAGGCTTGGCGATGCGCAACCGGTACGCGCTGCTGTCGCGCGACTATTTATGGCGGCATCTCGACGAATATATCGGCGGACTGGAGCCCGAACCGTTCAAGCGCTCGCTCGTCTACCTCCGGCGCGCCTTCGGCGCCTTCGAGCCGCGGGAGAAGGCGGCGATCGCCGAGCTGCTCGGCGAGATCTGGGGGACGGGGGCGGAGCAGTCGGGTGAAATCTTGCAGCGTCCGCTGGACGAGGAAGAAAAGGAGCGATTGGATGAGCTTAACGAATTCGACTTCGGGGACCTGTAGCCGATGACGACGATCGATGCGGAACAAACGAAACGCTGGCGGCTCATCCTGGGCGCTGCGGCGGAGGATAAGCTGGCGGACGCAGGCGGTGCGGCGGGCGCCGGCGCGCGGCTGGACGAGGAAAGCCTGCTGATGGACGAAGCGCTCGCCGCGATCTACGACGGAACGACGGGGGGAGCCGACGGTTCGGGGGCTGGAGCCGGCGCGGCGGGCGGCGGCGCGAAGACGGCCGGCCTGGGCGCGTCCGCGCCTAAGCTCGCGAAGTGGCTCGGCGACGTCCGCTCCTTTTTTCCGTCGGACATCGTCTCGGTCATTCAAGCGGACGCCGTGCATCGAAAAGGATTGACCAAGCTGCTGTTCGAGCCCGAGCTGCTCGCGAAGGTAAAGCCGGACATCGGGATGGTGGCGACGCTGATGTCGCTGCGCGGACAAATTCCCGAGCGCACGAAGGAGACGGCGCGGACGCTGGTGCGCGAGGTTGTGGACGAGATCGTCCGGCGGCTGGCCCAGGAGCTGACCTGCGCGGTGACCGGTTCGCTGAACAAAAGGCGCCATTCCCCGCTGCCCTCGCTGACGGGACTCGACTGGGACAAGACGATCCGCAGCAATTTGAAAAATTACGACGTCGAGAGACGACTGCTTATCCCGGAAAAAGTTTACTTTTTCGACCGGGCGCGAAAAAGCAAGGAGTGGACGGTCATTCTCGACATCGACCAAAGCGGCTCGATGGCGAATTCGGTCATCTATGCGTCGATCGCGGGATCCATCTTCGCCAGCATGCCCGCGCTCGAGACGCGCGTCGTCGCGTTCGACACCGAGGTCGTCGATCTGAGCGAGGCGTGCGCGAACGATCCTGTCGATCTGCTTTTCGGCATTCAGCTTGGCGGCGGAACCGACATCAACAAGTCGGTCGCCTACTGCGAATCGTTCGTGACCGAGCCCAGGAAAACATTGTTTCTGCTCATTTCCGATCTGTACGAGGGCGGCAATCGCACGGAGATGATCCGCAGGCTGCGCGACCTGCACGAGTCGGGCGTTCGTACGATGTGCCTGCTCGCCCTCTCGGACGACGGTGCGCCGGCTTACGACGAGGAGGTCGCCCGCAGGCTCGCCCAGTACGGCATCCCTTGCTTCGGCTGCTCCCCGGACAAACTGCCCGAGCTGATCGAAGGCGCGTTGAAAGGGATGGACCTGGTGCAATTGGCGGATCGCGTCAAGCAAGCGAAAAGCTGATCTTATGTATGTCGGTCTTGGACGGCGTTTCAGTGCGGGACGGCGCCGATCCGGCGCCGTCTTTTTTGCGGACAGATGGACAAGTTTTCGCCGAGACTGGGCACTTGGACGCGGGGCTTGATACAATGGAAGGAAAAGGACGGCGTCTAAAAGGAGCATTGAGTTAAGATGGCGAAAAAGTACGAAAATGCCGACGGCTCTTCGAACGTCAAATCGTTTGCGGAGCTGCGACAGTGGCAGAAAGAACGCCGGTCCAAAAAGAAAGACCTGTCCTTTGTCGTTTCCCGTATCGAACCGAATATGGCCTTACTGTCCGCGAACCGAAGCGAGCCGAGCTTGACGTTTATCGGACACTCCACCTTTCTTGTGCAGCTTGGCGGACTTAATATCGTGACGGACCCCGTATGGGCGTCTCGAATGGGGTTCGCCCCAAGGCTGGCACCTCCGGGTCTGCCGATCGCGTCACTACCGCCGATCGACGTCGTCGTCCTTTCCCATGCGCATTACGATCATCTTCACTTGGGCAGCCTGCGCCGTTTGCCCGGCGATTTTATCGCACTTGTGCCCGACGGTCTGGCCGCATGGTTCAGACGCAAAGGCTTCAAGCGCGTCGAAGAGCTTACATGGTGGTCCGAGACGCGTATCGGCGACGTCACGTTCGGCTTCGTGCCGGCCAAGCATTGGACGAGGCGGACGCCATGGGATACCAATTCGTCGCATTGGGGCGGCTGGGTGATGCGGCATCGTTCGGACAGTTTGTATTTCGCCGGAGACAGCGGCTACGATGGTGCTTTCCGCCAGATCGGCGCGAAGTACGGAGACATCCGCGTGGCGCTTATTCCGATCGGGGCTTATGAACCGGAATGGTTCATGGGAGGCTCGCATATGACGCCCGAAGAAGCGGTACAGACCTTTGAGGATGTCGGCGCGCGTTTTTTCGTACCGATGCATTACGGATCGTTCCGGCTGGCCGACGATACGCCGAAGGAGGCGCTCGACCGGCTGAACGCCGAATGGGAACGACGGGGGATGCCGGCAGGCAGGCTGTGGACGATGGAGCATGGCCGAACGAAGCTGTGGTCGGCCGACGAGACAAGCTTATAGAAGCCGAACAACCGCCCTAGCCCGAGGCTTGGAGCGGTTGTTCGGCTTTTTAACGTTTATTCCGCGCTTTCCCACCGTCCGTATATACCGCAGGGCAGCGTCAGCCCGCTGCGCGTAATCGGCAGCCCGATCTCGCCGGCATCGATCTTGCCGCCGTGCCGGCGGCCGATCGACATGTGCAGCAGATTGTGCAGCACGGTCGGCGACAGGCCGGTCGTGTACGAGTTGACGAGCACGAACAGCGGATCGTCGGAGAGGATGCTCTTGCACTCCTCGAGGAACGGGTACAGGCTGTCCTCGAGCTTCCAGGTCTCGCCCCCGGGGCCGCGGCCGTAGGAGGGAGGATCCATGATAATGGCGTCGTACTGCTTGCCGCGGCGCTGCTCGCGCTGCACGAACTTGAATACGTCGTCCGTAATGTAGCGCACGGGCGCGGATTCGAGGCCGGAGAGCGCCGCGTTTTCCTTGGCCCACTGGACCATCCCTTTGGCCGCGTCGACGTGGCACACTTCGGCGCCGGCTGCCGCCGCCGCGACGGTCGCCCCGCCGGTATAGGCGAACAGATTGAGCACGCGAATCGGTCTGCCGGCTTCCTTGATCCGCTTCATCATCCAGCTCCAGTTGACCGCCTGCTCGGGGAAGAGGCCCGTGTGTTTGAAGTTGGTCGGCTTGATGTGGAAGCGGAGCGGACCGTAGGAGATCGTCCAGCGCTCGGGCAACTGCTTGTTGAACTGCCACTGGCCGCCCCCGGAGGAGCTGCGAAAATAGTGGCCGTCGGGTCGCTGCCAGTCGGCGGATTCCTTGGCGAGCGGCCAGATGATCTGCGGGTCGGGGCGTCTTAAGATCACGTCGCCCCAGCGCTCCAGCTTGTCCCCCGCGCCGGTGTCGATGAGCTCGTAGTCTTGCCAATCGGTTGCCATTCTCATTTGCCGTTTAACTTCCTTTTCTATTCGAATTAATCGGTCAGCGCGCGTCTTGAAGCGATGAGCATTCAGCCAGGAAGCGATATCCGAAGCCCCGCACCGTATGGATGTATACCGGATTCGACGGGTCGGGCTCGATCTTTTTGCGGAGATTGCTGATATGCACCATCAGCGTTCGGGTGTCGCCCATGCTGTCCGTATGCCAGACGAGCCGGTACAGCTCGTTCATCGCGAATATACGATTGGGCTGGCGCGCGAGGACGCACAGCAGCTCGAACTCCTTGGCCGAGAGCGTGAGCTGCTCGCCGTCGCGCCGGACCTGGAACCGCCCGGGATCGATCTCGAGGCTCCCGAACGTCATCGGGCGCTGCTGCTCCTCCGCCTGCTGCCGGTCGCGCCGGCGCCTCCGGCGAATATGGGCCTGCACGCGCGCGACGAGCTGCCTCGGACTGAACGGCTTCGTAATATAATCGTCGCCGCCCTCGGAGAGGCCCAGGACGATGTCCGCATCCTCGCTTTTGCAGCTGAGGAAGAGGATCGGCACTTCCGCGCAGCTGCCTTCGCGCAGCCGCCTGCAAACCTCGATGCCGTCCATGTCGCCCAGCGACACGTCCAGGATGACCAAATCCGGACTTAACGCATCCGCTAGCTGCAGCGCGTCCTGCCCGCATTCCGCGGCATGCACCGCGAAGCCTTCTTTAGTCAGGAACAACCCGATCAGTTCGGTGATCTCGCGCTCGTCGTCGACGACGAGAACGGTGCCAATCGGTTTGCTCAAGATAGTTCCCTCCCATGCCATGTCAACGTTCGACTGTACCTTATTATACTTAAAGCGTTGACGCATAAGCAATGCGCGTTTACGATGAGGACAGCGTTTCATTGGCAGGAGCGATTGGAAAATGAGTGCAAATCAAACAAGACGGAGACAGGGCGCGCTGTTTGTCTTCGTCTTTGTGATGGCGCTGGCGGGACTCTCGGGCGGCTTCGCGCTTGGCGAGGGCGGACAACGGGGCAAGCCGGCGGCCAAGGACGGCATCGTCGACCTGAACGGTTATTCGTTCCAAAAGGACGGCACCGTTCCGCTGGAGGGAGAATGGCGCTTCGCGTGGGGTTCGCTCCGTCAAGCAGCGGACTTCGACCGGACGATTCGCGTCCCGGGCATTTGGAGCGGGCAGCCGGACGGGCTTGGCGGTCGGCTGCCGAGCCAAGGCTACGGCACGTACCGGCTGGAGCTGCGCAATCTGCCGTCTGAATCGCGTATGCTCGCCATCCGGCTGCCGAATTTATCGACGGCCTATGCGCTGTACGTCGACGGCGCGCTCGTCGGCTCGAAGGGCGTGCCCGGCGAAGCCAAAGCTTCGACGACGCCTTACCAGATGCCCGACACCGTATTTTTTCAAACCGTCGGCGACTCGGCGACGCTTGTGCTGGAACTGGCGAATTTCCATCATCGGACGGGCGGCATCCGCAGCGCGCTCGTGCTCGGCACGCCCGAGCAGATCAAGCGGCTCGCCTTCGGACACGAAGCCAGGGAGTTCGTCGTGCTGGGCTGCCTGCTTATGATCGGCATCTATCACATCGGGCTGTACGCGCTCCGCAGAAAAGAGCTGGACAATCTCTTGTTCGCCATGCTCTGCATTTGCGTCGCGCTTCGGATGAGCGTCATCGGCGAAGGCTTGCTGCCGAGGCTCGTCCCGGAAATAACGTGGACGGCGGCGGGGCGGCTCGAATACAGCTTTTTCGTGCTGAGCGCGCTCAGCGGCTACGCCTATTTCAGGCGGACGTACAGCAAGGAGATTACGCGCCGGTGGACGATCGCCGCAAGCGCGGCGGCCGCCGTCCTGTTGGCTTTGACGTGGGGGTTGCCGCTGCTCGCGTCGAGCTCGCTTATCGTGCTTTATCAAGCGTTCGTCGTCGTCTTGAGCGCCGCATCGCTGTACCTGCTGATCGTGGCGCTCATTCGGGGGCGGGAAGGCGCGGCCCTGTCCCTGATCGGCGTCGCCGGCCTAGTGGGTACGGTGCTCAGCGACATCTTTTTTTACAACGGCTGGTGGCGCGCGCCGGACATGGTTCCGTTCGGACTGCTGTTTCTCGTCGTCATGAACTCCTTCCTCATTTCGCTGCGGTTCTCGCGGACGTTCGCCAAGGCCGAGAAGCTGTCCGCGGAGCTGCGCCGATGGAACGGCCAGCTTGAGGAACGCATCGCGGAGCGGACGGAGGCGCTTCACGCGGCGGAGCAGTCGCGCAGACGGCTCGTCAGCAACATTTCGCACGATCTTCGTACGCCGATGACGCTTATTCAAGGCTACCTGGAGGCGCTGCGGGACGGCGTGATCTCCGATCCGCAGCAGCGGGAGGCAGTCATCGGCGCCATGCTGAAGAAAGCGGAAGGGCTGAACGAGCTGGTCGGCGATTTGTTCGACCTGTCCATGCTGGAGGCGCGGCAAGCGCAAATGTCGTACGAGCTAGTGCCTTTGACCGCATGGCTCGAACGGATCGCGGATAACTACGGCATGGAAATGGTCACGAAGGGCATCGCTTTCGAATGCCGGGCCGACGGACCGGGAATCGAGACCGTCTGTCTGGAGCTCGACGAGCGGCGAATGGACCGGGTCATGTCCAATCTGATCTACAACGCCATTCAGGCGACGCCTCGCGGCGGGGAGATTCGCATCGAAGCGCGGCGGGGGGCGAGACCGTTCGAGGCAGAGATCGCGGTGCTCGACAACGGCGCGGGCCTGCTGCCCGAAGATTTGCCGAAGCTGTTCGAGCGATTTTACAAAAACGACAAGGCGAAAAATTATTCGTCCGGCGGCAGCGGGCTGGGCCTTGCGATCGCGCGCGAGATTGTGGAGACGCACGGCGGCCGCATCGAGGCGCGCATTCGCCCGGAAGGGGGCAGCGCCTTTATGATCACGCTGCCGATCGTCAAACGCATGAAGGAGGAGGACACTCAATGACATTAACAAGCGCGCAAAAAAGAACGATCTTCATCGCTATCGCCTTGGCGGCGCTGCTGTTCGCGACGATCACGTCCTTAAGGGCCGGCGGCTATGCCGGATGGGACAGGGCGGCGGCTGCGGCGGCATCGGACGCCCGCACACCCGGCTGGACGAGCTTGTGGCGCACGATGAACGAGATGGGCTCCACGGTCGTCATCGCCGCGATCACACTGCTGTCAGCGGCGTGCTGGTGGCTGCTGCGCTCCTGGAAGATCGGCGTCTCGTTCGTCGGCGTCGTCCTGGTCGCTTACGTCCTGCAGTCGGCGCTCAAATCCGCGTTCGGCTACGAGCGTCCGGACGGCGCTTGGGGCATTGCGCATGACGGCTTCGGCTATCCGAGCGGCAACGCGACGATCGCGGCGGCGTTGTACGGCTGGTGGCTGCTGCTCGGATGGCTCGCGCTGCGCGGACGCGTCCTGAAAATCGTCGTCGGTGCAATATCGTTCGCGCTCGTTGCGGCGACGGGCTGGAGCCGCATTTACTTCAGCGTTCATTATCTTTCGGATGTATGCGCTGGCTTTTGCATCGGCAGTCTGTGCGCGCTTTTGGCCGCTATGATTTGCTTTTGGCGACGGACCTGACGTTTTTTTTGCGCTCGCCTTCGACGATGTCGATCAGGAGGCCGATCGACTGCTGACGCTGCTCCTGGTCCATCGACTTGAACAGTTCGAGCATTTTATGCTCTTGGGGCTCGGTCGGATGCGCCGGGCGCTTCGCGCCTCCTCCACCGATGATGTAATCGAGCGAGACATTGAAGTAATTCGCAAGCTTGATGAGCGTTTCGTAAACGGGGTGTCGGTTGTTGATTTCATAATGGCTGTAAGCGGATCTCGTAATGCCGACCTGACGCGCCACTTCCTCTTGGGACAGGTGGCGTTCGAGGCGAAGCTGCCGAAGGCGGTCTCCCATGCTCATAGCGCGTAGCTCCTTGCTATATTAAGTGGTCTATTTGTTTATAACTGTATGATACAATATGTATCATGTCAAGCGTTTTCATTCAAACGCGGCGATTTCTTTTATGGAAGTCATCGGTTATAATAGTTTAGAATCATTATAATCTGCATGGCGTTTATCCGTCCTGCGGACGAAGGGGGCAATCCCGATGGCGGCGTTCGAAGATCAACTCATTAAAATAAATAAGCAATTGCTCAGCAAAGGCTACAAGCTGACCTCGCAGCGCGAGGCGACAGTACGCGTGCTGCTCGAATACGAGCAGGACCATCTCAGCGCGGAGGAAGTGTTCATGCTTGTGCGGGAAGTGCAACCGGACATCGGCCTTGCGACCGTCTACCGCACCCTGGAGCTGTTGGCCGAGCTTCATATCGTCGAAAAAATGAATTTCGGAGACGGGGTCGCCCGGTTCGATCTCCGGAGCGACGAGAGCGCGCATATGCATCACCATTTGATCTGCACCGTCTGCGGGCGGCTGAAGGAGATTAAGGAAGACTGGCTCGGAGAGCTCGAACTGCGTCTGGCGCGGGAATACGGCTTCCAGGTGACCGACCATCGTCTTGAATTCACGGGCACCTATGCAAGCTGCCAGCGCGAAGGATGCAAGCGGGCGAACAAGGCGGTTTCTTAAGCGGCAACCACCAGCCGGGCAAGACTGTATGTGTCCTGCATGACGTATTGCGGCATAGCCCAAATAGAGCAATAGGCAAGCCCCCGTTGGACCGAAGCGTTCGCTTCAATGCCGACGGGGGCTCGTTCGCGGGGGCGAAAGCCGGTCATCGAGACGAATCCCCCAAGCGGTAAGAAGGGAGCCGACCTATGTTATCCGATAACTGGCATCGCCTGGAACCGTTTATCCGGAGTCTGCCGAAGAAGGAGCGTTACGCAAAGGAAGATTTGCTCGTCCCGGAAACGAGACTTTGGCGCGAAGGACCGGTCGACATGTATTACGCGCCGCACCACGAATACATAAGCCGCGACGCCAGAGTCGTCGTCGTGGGACTCACGCCCGGCTGGCAGCAGATGGAGCTGGCCTACCGGACCGCGAGCCTTGCGCTCGGGCGCGGGTGTTCCGCGGAAGACGCATGCCGCGAGGCCAAGCTGGTCGCGCGGTTCGCCGGCAGCATGCGTCGCAACCTGGTCGGCATGCTGAACGAGCTAGGGCTTGCACAACGCTTCGGACGGTCGGACGCCGCCGAATGGTTCGAAGCCGCGGATGCCGGTCTGCACACTGCGGCCATATTGCCTCAGCCGGTGTTCGTCGGCGGACTGAATTATACGGGACATCGTCCCCCGCTCACACCGGGCACGAAGCTATACGAATTCGCTGTCGATTCGCTTCGAACCGAGCTGTCTTCGCTTGGGCGCGTCCTCGTCATCCCGCTCGGCCGAACGGTGGAGTGCATATGCACCGCGCTAGTGGCGGAAGGCTCGCTTCGCGAAGATCGTTGCCTGCGCGGCTTCCCGCATCCTTCAGGCGCGAACGGACACCGTCACCGGCAATTCGCGCAGGCGAAGCCCGACATGCTCCGCATACTTGCGGCATTTGCGGATTAGCGCTTGTCCGATTTGCGTTTAAGCTGCCGCGCGCGGAACATCAGCCAGCCTACAGCAAGGATCATTACGATGAACATAATCGTGTAAGTAATAACCATTTCAGCACCTCCACTACCATAAGCTTTACCCGTCCGGCGTCTTTATGCAGCTTCTCCGAGATGGCAAATCGATGACAATTGGCAGGATTGGCAAAACTGTTATGGTATCGGTTACAATAGAGACGAACTTCATATGTCGAGGAGGAGATTCGCTAGTGAAATTCAGCCAACTGGGCAAGTCGGGACTCAAGGTCAGCAAGCTTTGCCTCGGAACGATGAACTTCGGCGTGGACACGGACGAGAAGGAAGCGTTCCGGATGATGGACGCGGCGCTCGATGCCGGCATCAACTTCTTCGACACGGCGAATGTTTACGGTTGGGGCAAGAATGCGGGCCGGACCGAGGAAATTATCGGGCGCTGGTTCGCCCAAGGCGGAGGCCGCAGGGAACGCGTCGTGCTCGCGACCAAGTTCTACGGCGATATGAGCGACGCGCACGACGGCCCGAACGGCGAAGCCGGCCTGTCGGCGTACAAGCTGCGCCGCCATCTGGAAGGCTCGCTTCGCCGTCTGCAGACGGACCATATCGAGCTGTACCAGATGCATCACGTCGACCGCAACGTATCGTGGGACGAGCTGTGGGACGCGTTCCGCATCGCACAGTATCAAGGCAAGATCGGCTACGTGGGCTCGAGCAACTTCGCCGGCCGCGACCTGGTCAAAGCCCAGTACGAAGCGAAGTCGAAGGGCATGCTCGGGCTTGTGTCCGAGCAGCACAAGTACAGCCTCATCACGCGTCTTCCCGAGCTTGAAGTGCTGCCCGCGGCGGAAGAGCACGGCATCGGCGTCATCGCCTGGAGTCCGCTCGACGGCGGGCTGCTCGGCGGTCACGCGCTGAACCCGGCGCCGGGCTCGAAGCGGGCCAGCGATCAGACGCGCGTGGACAAGTATCGTCCGCAGCTCGAAGCGTTCGCCAAGCTGGCCGCCGAGCTCGGAGAGTCCGAGGCGAATCTGGCGCTGGCCTGGACGCTGGCGCATCCGGCGATGACCGCGCCGATCATCGGCCCGCGCACGATGGAGCAGCTCGACGGCGCGCTGCGCGTCGTCGACATCGCGCTTGACGAGGCGACGCTGAAGCGCCTGGACGAGATCTTCCCGGGGCCAGGCGAAGCGCCGCGCGCCTACGCCTGGTAATACGCATAAACGGATTGAAGCCGCTCGCGACCGCGAGCGGCTTTTTCACGAGCGGAAAGGATAAGCCCCACTAATGCTTAGCCTATAGATTGCTTGCATCCGAACGCTGTGCCGAGGGCGGCAGCGCTTTGCGGTATTCGCCCGGCGTAACGCCCGAGCAACGCTTGAACATACGAATAAAAGAGTTGACGTTCTGATAACCGACATAACCGGCCACATCCGCAATGCGAAGCTCCAAATTCGTGAGCAGCGCTTTGGCTCTATTGATTCTAAGCTCGTTCAGATGATCGCTGAAGTTGATTCCGACTTTTTCCTTGAAGTACCCCGACAGATAACCCGGCGTGAGATTGAGCTTGTCGGCGATGGCATCGAGATTGATATCCTCGCAGTAATGGTTCTCCATATAGTCGAGGACGAAGGAGGCGATCGGATCCTTCGTCACGCTCTTCTCGGCTATGGCGGCCAGGGCCGGGCGGATCAGCTCTCGGAACCAGTCTTGGTACTGCTTCACATTATACAGCCGGCCGATTTTCTCGATATCGAGCAGCATTTCGGTCCGTGCGCGCATGTTCAGCTTCGCGAGCGTTATCTCAACTTGCTCCGCCGCACCCCGGGCAAATGCCCGATATTCTCTCACGGCCGCATCTTTGCGCTTCAGCACATCGAGCTGCCGGTCGACCCACTCGAAAACGGCATTTTCGTTGCCGTTCACAAGCAGCGTATGCAGATCCTCTCCGGCTGTAAGCTTCAGGCGGGATGCATTCGACAGCGACGCCCTCGGACCTGTGATAATTTGGGTATCTCCGTTCAATTTTCGCTCGCTTAGCAGCTCGGCCAATTGACCATACGCTTCTGTAAATGAAGTGTGAGCCGGATAAACCGGGCTGGCCGCAATCGTCAGGTATAAATAATCGTCTGCAAGCAGCAGTTGCTTTAAGGTCTCAAGCGTTTGCACAAGGTCGCTTTGGGAATCCGGATCGAAAATTAATGACATTAACCGATTCTGTTCAATCGGCAGCGTAACGCCATCCCTTGGAGAAAAGAGGTTGTGAATGAGCCTGCGGAGCATCAGCATCTCGCTTTCGTAGGCCCGTTCGGGATTTTTGAATACAATTTCATAAAGAACGGCTGCAAAAGGTCTGTCCGATTGTACAAGCTGTTCGATATCGGCGAGATTGGGCGCCATCGGTATATTTTTCACCTTGTTCGTATAAGCGTACTGCTGAACGAGCGTATTTTTGCGGTCGAGATCGGTGCGTATTCGTTCATTGGTCTGCAGAATGCTGCTCATCCGGTCGCCCAAGATCGCATACTCCCGAATGTTGCTGATCGGCTCCGCTGCTGCGGATTTGCGTTCGAGCATCGCGATGAGCCGGCGAAGCGGATGGTTGAGCCGCAGGCTGAACAGGACGGAGGTGACGATGGCGACCGCGACGGCGGCGGACAGCAGGGAGACAAGCAGCACGTTTAGCCTCATCATCTCGGCGGCGATGCTGGCGATGGGGACGACGCGCTCATATGTGAAGCCGGTGTCCGCCCCTTTTTTATAGAAATAAAAGAAGTTGCCGTTCCGTTCATGATACGTATCGCGGTGCAGCGGCACGGGAGAACGCATGTCGTCGAAGGGAGAGGAAGCAAACAGCATCGCTCCTTCCCGGTCCCAGATCGAAAAGGTCGAATCGCCCGATTGGCCATAGGCGGCATACAACCGCTGCGGATTCACCAGGAGGAGCCCGTAGACGTCCCCATACGATGCGGCCTTGAACCAGATCGGCATCAAGGGACCCTTCGGACGCGTTTGGCCCATCGTATGCTCCTGAAAGTCGGAAACCGGCAATACCTGCATAAAGGTGTTGCCGGCCGTTGACTGCGCCCAATATTCGGGTGGGTAATCCTTGCTGGCGTAATACTTGCCGAACATGTCTTCGATGCTGCTGGTGCCTTCCTTTTCCAGCACATAACCGGCCTTTCGAAAGATAAGGATGAAGTTGTCCAAATGAAGGAACGGATTCGTGTACAAGGCGGCCAGATTGTCTTTGACTTCGGGGATGATGTCATAGCGCTTGTTGTCTTTAACGCGGTTAAGAATCTCGAGATTGGCGATCCATCTGTCGGAGCGCATCAGGGAGATTAGCATCGTCTGCGTCATCCGAAATTGATTCTCGTAGCTGTCGACGGTCTGCTTCATGCCGAGCTCGTTATAGCGTACGATTTCTTTGTACAGCTTGCGGCTCAGATAGAGGTAGGCGAACAGATTGAAGGAAGCGAGCAACACAATCACGCATAGGAAACTGACCATCAGCTTGACGAACAGCGTGTTAAAAGCAAGCTTGAGCCCGGCACGTTTGATCATCTTCGAATTCCCCCCGGCAAGCAGCCTCGCGATCTCGTATTTTACATTTCGTTAACATCATCATACCGATTCAAATCTGACAGCAACAATATGCATTTTTACTTTTTTGTATTCAGTTCTTCCGCTTTCCGCAATCGTGACGATCGGCAGGAATACGTGGAGATATATTTACATGAACAAAGCGGGATATGATGCGAGTACACCGATTCCAGGCATCACGGCTGCTTCCAGACTTTTAACTGACAGAAGGGGAAATGCGTATGGCTCAAGCAAGCGCGACGACACGTCCGATCGGAAAGGAGAAGCCGATACCCGAGCCGAAGGCATCCCGGTTCAAACGGCTCTGGCAGAACAACAAATATTTATGGCTGCTTTTTCTGCCCTGTCTGATCTATTATCTCGTGTTCCGCTATGCGCCCATGTTCGGGCTGGTGATTACGTTCAAAAACTATAATCTTTTCAAAGGCATTTGGGCCAGCGATTGGGTCGGCCTCAAGTATTACCGCTTGTTTTTGAACAATCCGGATTTTTGGCCGCTGATGAAGAACACGTTTCTTCTGGGCCTGTACAGGCTCCTATTCGGCTTTCCCGCACCGATTATACTTGCGCTGCTGCTGAACGAGCTGAGAAAGGCGGCGGTCAAGCGGTTCGTGCAGACGGTCAGTTACCTGCCTCATTTTATTTCCAACGTTATCGTTGCGAGTATGGTCATCATGTTCCTGTCACCGACCGGCGGGCTTGTCAACAACCTGCTGACGGGGCTCGGTTTCGAGCCGATCAATTTTATGAACAAGCCGGAGATGTTCAGAGGGATCTACGTGATCTCGGAAATCTGGCAGCATATCGGCTGGGAAACGATTATCTATCTGGCGGCGCTGACAGCCGTGGATCCCCAGCTGTACGAAGCCGCCAGTATCGACGGCGCCAGCCGGATGCGCAAAATGTGGCATGTCACGCTTCCAGGCATTTCCTCGGCGCTCGTCATCACACTCATTCTGAATATCGGCCAAGTGCTGGAGATCGGCTTCGAAAAGGTGTACTTGATGCAAAATCCGGCCATCTACGATACGGCTGATATCATCAGCACCTACGTTTACCGGATCGGACTGGTGCAGGGCAACTTCAGTTACGGTTCCGCGATCGATCTTTTCATGGGCATCATCAGTTTGATCTTCATCTATGGCGCTAACTGGATCAGTCGGCGCGTCAGCGAGACCAGCTTATGGTGAGAGGAGCCGCTGTATGATCAACTCGCAACGGCCGGGCATTTTCCCGATCGTCAGTGCCGTCATTTTGACGATCGTCGTCGTCGTGACGCTGTATCCGTTCGTTCATATGCTTGCCGTCTCGTTCAGCGGCGACATCTATGTCATGCAGAACGAGATTACCGTTTGGCCGAAAGGCTTTAACGTCAAAATGTACGAGCTTGTGCTCGGGGACCCCAAGATCTGGACCGCATTTCAAAATACGATCGTCTATACGGCGCTCGGAACCGCCATCTCGCTTGCGCTCACTTCGATGGGGGCTTACGCGCTGTCGCGTACGCAGATGGCATTTCGAAAATCGTTAACGATGTTAATCGTTTTTACGATGTTTTTCGGCGGAGGCATGATTCCGACCTATCTCGTCGTTCGGTCCCTCGGGCTCGTGGACACGATCTGGGGCATGGTGCTTCCCGGCGCGGTCAGTACTTGGAATCTCATTCTGATGCGCACCTTTTTTTCCGGCATCCCCAAGGAGCTGGAGGAATCCGGCCGTCTGGACGGCCTGAACGACATCGGCATTTTCCTGCGGATTATGGTACCGCTGTCAACCGCGTCGTTCGCCACCATTGCGCTTTTCTACGCAGTAGGTTTATGGAACAACTTTCAACTGCCGCTTCTGTACTTGCGTACGCCGGACACGTTCCCGCTGCAAGTGCTGCTGCGCAACCTCATCCTCGCCGGTACCGCAAGCTCGGGCGATGTGACGCGAATAGGAGGTGATAACCTCATCGTCGAAGAATCTCTGAAGTACGCCACGATTATGGTGTCTACGCTTCCGATTCTGGTGGTGTACCCTTTCGTGCAAAAGTACTTCGTCAAAGGGGCCATGATCGGGGCTATCAAGGGCTGAGCACGAAGGGACCGAACGCGATCCGGTCTGTACGAGATGTTCGAAGACGAGCAACAAAATCGATGTTGTTGCACATACAAACGCTTAGGAGCTGAACGAATTTGTCAAACGTCCTCAAAAAGTCCGCCATTCTGTTGGCGAGCGCCGCGGTGACGGCAACGATACTTGCTGCCTGTGCCAGTAACGACTCGAAAGACGGCGCGTCAGCCGGCGCAAGCTCCTCTGCTTCCTCCGCAAGCGGCGGGGAAGCGTCGGGCAAGCCAAGTTTGAAATTTACGGCGCTGCTCGACAACAACCCAACCTTTCCCTATTCGAAGGATTGGCCGATATGGCAATGGATCAAGGAGAAAACGGGGGTCACGCTTGAGGTGCAAACCCCATCGGGCAATCTGGGGGAATCGCTGAACCTGGCGGTCGCCTCCAAAGAAATGCCCGACCTCATGTATATGCCCAATCGCGAGGAATCGAACAAGTTCGGACAGCAGGGTGCGCTTGTGGATATTTTGACGTTTATCGACGACATGCCGAATCTGAAGGCCTGGATGGATAAGTATCCGGAAGAAGCGAAGGCGGCATTGTCGGCAGACGGAAAAATGTACATGTTCCCGAATCAGGGCTTCGGCGAGACGAACCGTTCGATCTGGATGTATCGAAAAGACGTGTTCGACAAGGAAGGGCTTAAAACCCCTTCGACCTTCGACGAGCTGTACGAAACGCTGAAAACGCTGAAAGCGAAGTATCCCGACTCCTACCCGCTGACGCTCCGCTACGGCGAGAACCAGGACGAGATGCTGGCGAATATGACGGTGGACTTCGAGACAGGCGAAGACGGCTATTACGACTTCGACAAGCAGGAGTGGCGCTTCGGCCCAACGGAGGCTAATTACAAATCGATGGTTGCGATGTGGAAAAAGTTTTATGACGACGGGCTCATTCCGCCGGATTTCCTGTCGCTTCAGACGAAGCAATGGCAAGACATGCTGTCCACTGGCAAATCGTTCATCACGATCGATTACATCAGTCGCATCGACTTCTTCAACAAGGCCATGCAGAAAGAGAATCCGGCATATAACATGCAGTTCATGGCGCCGCCAGCCGGCATAGCCGGCGGCAAGCAGCACAATCCGTATCTTCATTATCTCGAAAGCGGGCTAACGGTTGCTTCTACCTCCAAGCATATTAAAGACATTATGAAATATATGGATTTCTTTTACTCGGAGGAAGGCCGAACGCTTGTCAGTTGGGGAAAAGAAGGCGAAACGTACGAAAAAGACGGGGATCAGCTTAAATTCAAGCCGCAGTACACGGACATTATCGAAATGCGCAAGGCGACCGGGCTGAAGACGAGCGGCACTTACACGTGGATCGATTTCGATTCGGATTTGTCGCTATCCTCGGATGACCTCAAATACGCGTTCGAGGAAGCGGCCAAATACGATCTGCCTGCCATGCAGCCGCGTCCTGCGCTCACGGAACAAGAGACCGAGATCGTCGCCTTGACCGGCCAGGCGGTCACCAAGCATCGGGATGAGAGCATCGCCAAGTTCGTCACCGGATCGAGAAGCTTGGACGAATGGGATCAGTACGTGAAGGAAATGAACAACCTCGGCGTCGACAAGCTGCTCGATACGTACAGAGAAGCTTACAAGCGGGTTCAAAGCATCAAACTGGACACCAAGTAAACGGTATGTCGACGTTGACGGGAGGGAAGGAACGTGGATGAAGAAGGCGCTTCGGGCATGACCGGCATTCGAGCGTTGGCGCCCGAGGAAATGGCGCAAGCGATCTGCGGGTCCGACGCCGTGTTCCGCGATACGGAGCAAACTTCGATGGGGATCGCTTTTTCATCCGTTTTTTCGGCGGCCTTGTCGCAATCGCTCGGCGCCTTTGAAGACGGCAAGCTCGTGTCGTTCATGGGGCTTGTTCCCGCTACTGTGCGCATCGGGGCCGCCCATGTGCCGATATTCTCGATCGGCTCGGTATTCACAACGCCGGACTACCGCGGCCGCGGTCATGCCGGCCGCCTGCTGCAGGCGGCAAAGTCGCATATTCGGGCGTCCGGCGGTGCGCTTATATTGATCTCGGGCACCCGCTCGTTGTATTTGCGCAATCAATGCCATTCGTACGGCGAGATCACGCGCTTTACGATCGGGCCGGTTCAGGGAGAGGAACTGCTTCGGATCCATTCCGGCATCGCGGTTCGCGAGCTGTCGCGGACGGACTGGCTTCCAATGCAAGCGCTCGCTGATTCGCGCCCTGTCGCCTACGCGCAGACTGTGCGCGAGCTGGCGGAGCTGATCGCCTGCGAAGCGTATGCGAGCTGCTTCAAGCTGCGGCATCGCACGCTCGTCGCGACCGAAGGCGACCGCATCGCCGCGTTCGCCGTGGTGGCGATGCCGGACGGGCGCGGCAGCGGGCAGGAGCCATTCGCCGTCGAATGGGCAGGCGAAGCCGGCGCACTGGCCGCCATATTCGGTCATGCCGTCGTCGCATACGGATTGCCGCGGCTGGACGTGCCGGTCGCCTGGCACGAGACCGAGCTGCTGCAGGCGCTCTCAGACGTGCCGTCCGCCAAGGACCGCAATCTCGGCACGATCCATATCGCCGACGCGGAGCGGCTGTTCGAATCGCTGGCGCCGTATTGGCATGCAGCCGCGGCGAGCGATGTACCTCGAATCCGCACGCTGGCACATCATCGTTATGCGCTGACAGCGCCCAATGGCGGGGCGTTCGAGCTGGATGCCGAGACACTCGTCTCTCTGATGTTCGATCCCGTGCCGACGCAGCCTGCGGCGTTCGAAGCGCGCGCTGCGATGCCCGGTCTGTTCCCCGTGCCGCTGCCGTACGCCGGCGGGCTGAACTTCGTCTAAGCTGAGCTGATCCATCGGCTACGTCGAGCAAGAAACCTAAGCGAACGAAAAGGAGCTGAGCGCCATGTTTAAGGTTCTGAAAACGTACACGGTTCTGCTGACAGTCGCGATCCTGACGACCGCCATTTTATCTGCCTGCGGGATGAGGGAGGAGAATTCGGTGCAGGCCAACGCAAGCGGCATATTTATCCGCGTGAATCAGGTCGGATACAGCCCGGGCGCGAGTAAAGTTGGCATGGTGTTATCGAGTACGAATTTGAGCGGCGTCCGATACGATGTATACAATTCAAGCAATACTTCGGTACTGAACGGCACCATCTCCTCCGCCAGCAAAGGGAGCTGGGGAGATGCGGGCGGCGCTAATATTCCTTATTCCTATGCTTTGGATTTCAGCTCGCTCAATACGATTGGCAACGGATATTATATTAAAATCAACACCTATAAATCCCCGACCTTTAATATCGATCCTGCGGCGTACAGCAGTCTTGCCGACCTGTCCATGAAGTTTTTCAAGGTGCAGCGATGCGGCAATACGAATCCGGACGGTCATCTCGTCTGCCATGTCCCGGGATCGAATTCATCCGTTGACGGCAAGCCCGACGGCGCGTCCGGCACGAAGGACTTCACCGGCGGCTGGCACGATGCGTCGGATTATATCAAATTCATGAGCACCATCGGTCATGTCGCGGATGTGATGCTGACCACGTATGTCCATCATCCGGAAGTATTTCCCGAGCCCGGCAGCATAAACGGCGTACTGACGGAAGCCAAGGTCGGTCTCGATTTTATCCAGAAGATGTGGGACAACACGAACCAGATGCTGTACATGGAAGTCGCGGACGGGCTGGATCATGACGTGGAAAATGACGATCTGGATTCGCGCAGCAAAACCTGGCCGCAGAACGACAATACCATCTACGGCGCGGCGCGCCCGGTGCATCCGTCTCCTGCCGGTACGGGCGCCAATCTGGCCGGAAAGGCAGCCGCCGCATTGGCGCTTGGCGCCAAAATTTGGGGAGATCCGAACGGACCGAGCTATAACGCCGCATTGGCGAGCAGCTATCTGACCGCCGCCCAGCAGATCTACACCTGGGGCAAGACAAGGACGGGGATCGCAGGGGACGCTGACGAATTTTACGTGGATACCGATTACAAAGACGATATGGCCTGGGCGGCAGCCGAGCTCTACCGGGCGACAGGAACGGCCTCATACTTGACGGAGGCCAAAGCTTACAGCGACAGCGCGGGGGAATGGTACAACAAAAGCGATACGAGCCTCAACTGGTCGAGAGCCTATCATTGGGCCAACTATGAGATCGCCTCCCTGGACCCGACCTACAAAAATACGGCCGCCGGCCGGATCAACAACCATCTGAACTTAAAGAAGAACTACGCGAACGGACAGTTTTGGAATACGAGCAGCGATCCCAAATGGGGAACGTACGAAGCGATGAGCAACAATGCGGTTGAAGCGATGATGTATCAGGAGCTGACCGGCAATACCACGTATGCCGCGCTGGCTCAGCAGCAGATCGATTTTATGCTGGGCAAAAATCCCTGGGGCGTAAGCATGCTGAACGGGGCGGGCACGACCTGGTTTAAAAATCCTCGCCATCGCGTCACGACCTTGAACCGAGTGACCAATCCGAACTATCAGCTTCGCGGATCCTGGAGCGAAGGCTTCGAGACCAGCGCGCAATATGCGGTCGATCAGCAGGACCCCTTGCTGGCGGGCCAGGAAGACCCTGCTATCGTGCAGTTCAATGACAATCGAATGATCTGGCACGACAACCGCAGAGACTATGCCACGAATGAAGTGACCATCTCGGGCAATGCGGCGGGCATGGCGATGGTGGCGTTTATGGGCGGAGGCTCGAGCGCTTCGACCGACTACACGACGAACGGCGACGCCTACGTGAGAGACGGCACCTATGAGACGACAAACTACGGTACCGCATCGACGATCGATATAAAGGGAGATCCCGATGCGGGATATAACCGGAAAGGGTTCGTCAAATTCGATCTCACCGGACGCGCCGGCACATCCGTTGCTTCAGCGCTACTGAAGGTGTACGTTAACGCCGCCTCCGCAGCGACGCCTGTCAAGGTATATGGACTTGCAGGCAACGACAGCTGGATTGAATCGGGCACCGGAGGGATCACCTGGAACAATCAGCCCGGCAGTACGAACGCAGTACTGATTGGTACGCTTAACGTATCGGCGGCAGGCTGGTACACGATCGATGCCACAACTTATGTGAACAGCCAGTTTGGCGGAGACAAAAAAGTGACCTTCAAGCTGCAGGTCGAGAATAACAATGGTGCAAGCATAAGCTTGAACAGCAAAGAAAACACAGCCAATAAACCGGTGTTGACCGTGAATTAAGCTTTTGACAGCAGCAACGCTGTTCTAAGGACCGTCAGGGAACGAACTTGTCCCTGGCGGTTTTTTTACGGCTAAGAAGTATAATATGGAACACTTGATCGACAAAAATCGATGAATTATGATGAATTGCGCCAACATTTGGGTGTATTATGGTTCGATTCCACGTATAATGGGTAAAAGCGCGGCCTTATTGCGGCGCAAGATTTGTCAGGGAGGACCCTTCATGATGCACACGCACGGATCCTACGATCTCTCTCTCGTCTTGCTCTCCTATCTGATCGCCGTGCTCGCCTCTTACACGACGCTCGATCTCGCAGGCCGTATCGGCAAGGCGACCTCCGGCAACCGAACGCTCTGGATCGGCTTCAGCTCGGCCATTATGGGCATGGGCATCTGGTCGGTGCACTTCGTCGGCATGCTGGCCTTGCGCCTGCCGATGGTCGTCAAATACGACGGCATGCTCGTCTTCATATCCGCCGCCGCTGCGATCGCCGGCTGCTTCGCCGCGCTCCTGCTCGCGGCCAAGCCTCATTTGGGGTATCGCCGGCTGCTGCTGGCGGGCGTTTTCCTGGCCACGGGCATTTGCGCGATGCATTATATCGGCATGGACGCCATGAAAATGCAGATCGTCTATTCGCCTCTGATCGTGACGCTGTCCGTCGTCATCGCGTTGCTGGCTTCGGTCGCAGCGCTTTGGCTTGCGTTCGTCTATCACCGTCAGCAGAAGCGGTACGCGATCCGCAAGAAGCTGGCGAGCGGGCTGATCATGGGCGCAGCGGTCGCCGGCATGCACTATACGGGCATGAGCGCGGCCGCCTTCGAGATGGATCATTCCGCGATGCACGGCAGCATGGACATGTTTTCGAATCAACGGTACATGGCATACGGCGTCGTCGTCGGCACGCTGCTGACGCTGGGCCTGTCGCTGGCGGGCATCGTCATCGCCAAGCGGTTCGCGGCCAAGCAACTGCGTATCGAAGAGAGCCAGAATTGGTACAAAGCGATCTACGACAGCATGACCGACGGCATCATCACGCTCGGCCTCGATCATAAAATAACCGGTCTGAATCCTTCGGCCGAGCGCATCGTCGGCGTTAACCAGTCCGCGCTTATCGGCATGTCGCTGGAGGAACTGCTCCGCGTCGCCGTATCCGAGCGCTCCGTAGATCCGGAACACATTCTCGCGCTTGCCAAAAGCGGCAGGCACCAGCAATACGAATCGACCATTGTGAATGCCAAGGGCGATCGATTAAGTCTCATGGTGTCGATCGCGACCGTCCGTTCGGGCGAGGGGGACGTCGGCATGTACATGAAGCTTAGGGACATCACGGAAGACAAGTCCAAGGAAGAGCATATTCGGAAAATGGCATACGAGGACGACCTGACGGGCTTGCCGAACCGCCGCATGTGGCAAGAACGACTCGCGGAGACGGCATCCGGTTGGGGCAAGCATCGGAGCTGCTTCGCCGTCATGGTGCTCGATATCGACCGCTTCAAGTTGATCAACGATTCGCTCGGCCATCAATACGGCGACCAGTTCCTGAAGGACGTGTCGGAGCGGATCTTGCTGGCGCTCGAAGGGAGCAGCGCCGAGCTCGCGCGTCTGGGCGGCGACGAATTCGCAATTCTTGTCATGAACGCATGCAGCAGGGAGGAGTTGTCCGAGCTTGCCGAGGAGATCGTGCATCAGATTCAGCGCCCTTACCCGCTGCATCACCAGGACTACTACGTAACGGCCAGCATCGGCATCGCCGTCTGCCCGGGGCACGGCGAAGATCCCGACCAGCTGCTCCGGCATGCGGACCTTGCCATGTACGAGATCAAGAAGCAAGGGAAAAACGGATTCCGCTTCTACCAGCCCGAGCTGAACGACAAGCTGAACGAGAAGCTCGAGCTCGAGCGCGACTTCAGACAGGCGCTGCCGCGCAACGAGCTCGAGCTCTTTTACCAGCCGCAGGTGCGTTCCTCTGACGGCGTCATGATCGGCGTGGAGGCGCTTGTCCGCTGGAATCATCCCCGCAAAGGCATGATCTCTCCGGGCGTGTTCATTCCGCTCGCGGAGGAGATCGCGCTCGTCGGTCCGCTCGGCGATTGGGTGCTTCGCGAGGCATGCCGCCAGATGCGCGCGTGGCATCAGGCCGGCGGGCCGCTCGTGCCGGTGTCCGTCAATCTGTCCTCGCAGCAATTTTATCAATCGAATCTGGACGAGCATATCGCGAACATCCTGTCCGAGTCGGGGCTCGAGCCCCAGTTTCTCGACCTGGAAATTACCGAGAGCATGATGATGGACGTGGAGGTGTCGACGGCGATTCTGAACCGGCTCAGCGCGCTTGGCGTCCGCATCAGCCTGGACGATTTCGGGACGGGCTACAGCTCGCTCAGCTACCTGAAGCACTTCCCGATCCACAAGCTCACGATCGTCCGTTCCTTCATCCGGGACATCACCGTGAGCGAGAGCGATCGGGCGATCGTCGCGACGATCATCTCGATGGCCGAGCATTTGAAGCTCGACATTATCGCCGAGGGCATCGAGACGAAGGAGCAGCTCGATATTTTGCGCGAACAGTCTTGCAGGGAAATTCAAGGCTACTACTTCAGCAAGCCGATTCCGGCGAGCGAGATCGAACGGAGCTTTTTCGAGCCGCTGCGCGAGGGCAAGCTGAGAGCTTGACGCTTACGACAGAAGGGCCGGCGGTCAATGACCGCCGGCCCTTCCTTATTGCCGCTACTCTTCGATTACGTCTGCGAATATCTCTTCAAGCTCTTCGTCCGCCACCATCGTGATGGACGACGGGTAGACGCGGCGCTCGTACTCGGTCAGCATATATCGAACGATCGATTCCTTGAGATTGGCTTCGACCAGGTAGCGGCTGCGTCCTTCAACCCACACCTCGGCGGTGAAGCCTTGCTCGTCGTCCCACGAGAGCTCGACTTCAACGGCGGTGACGGGCACCTGCTGCCGCTCCGCCGTATGCAGGCATACGGCGTTTACGATCTCGTCCGTCGTCAGCCGCATATCGGATTACCAGCGGCGAGGGGAATCGTTCGGACCTTGCGGCTGATGCTGTCTGCGACGGCGCAAAGAATTCACGATACCCATGATCAGGACGACGACAAAGAAGATGGCGGCGAGATTGACGAGCAGGCCAAGCATGTCCCCGAAGAAGCCCATGCCGCCGAACATGCCGCCGAACAGCATGCCGGCGATGCCGCCGATCATGAGGCCCTTCATGAAGCTGCCTCCGCTCATGAATCCTCGCTTTTGCGTCGTTGCAGCGGCCCCCGCCGTCGTTCCGGGTTTCTTGTTCGTGCTGCTGGATACGTTGTCCTGCGCCTTAGCCGGCGTCTTCGTGTAAGAGCGCTTGCTGGAGCTGAACCCCTTGCGCGCGGCGTCTGCCGCGTCGGCCGGAATGACGACCGCTGCCGTGAAGGCGAACAGCGTGAACACGAGCAACATTTTTTTCCACATACGCTGCGATTCCTCCTGTGTATATGAGATGCGTTCGGTAATACGGCGAAAAACGCATGCGGTTTCATTTTTTTGCGTTTTTTCGTATGCTAGTGGCTGACGGTAGTTGCATGGATGGAAGGAGCGCGCAGTCGCCATGATGTCATTATTCCCGATTCCCGAGCCTTTCGTACATTATTTGGCGGAATACCATGGCACCCGCGATTACTTCGAGTGTCATGAGATTATGGAGGAATATTGGAAGCAAAAAAAAGAAGCCGCCTTTGAAGGCAGCTGGCTGGTGCTTATTCGGATCGCCGTCATGCAGTACCATGCGCGCAGGGGCAACGGCAGCGGCGCCTTGAAGCTGCTCGCGAAGGCCGATTCGGAGCTCCAACCGGACCGCATGGACGAGCTCGGCCTGGACGGCGGGCAATTAAAGCGAATGCTGGGCCAAAGAATGGCGCGCTGGACCGATGCGCGCAGCGTCGTCTACGACGACTTCAACTTGCCGATCGCCGACCGCGATCTGCTGGACGCTGCCGTTCGCAGGTGCGAGGCGCTTGGCGCGGCTTGGCTGTCTCCCGGAGCGGCGGCGGACGAGAGCGTCGTCCATCGCCATATCGCGAGAGACCGGACCGACGTCGTCCAGGCGAGGGAGGCCGCGATTCGCAGCCGGCAGCGCGACCGAACCCTTGGCAATGCCGATTAATCGATCAGCGCGCTGGCGTCGTTTTGCGCCGACAGGTAAGCGTAGCCGTCCGTGACGAGCTCGAGCTCGCCGGTTACCGGATCGATGATGAGGCCGTGGACCGGCGTGCCCGGCGGCAGCAGCGGATGGTTGCGGACGATGTCGACACTGTTTTCTACGCTGCTCTTGACGTTTTCGAAGCCGGTCAGCCAGCGGTTGAAGTCGACGCCGGAATTGTGCAGCATGCGAATCGTATCCTGACGGATGCCGCGCTTCATCATGTGACCGACGACGACCTTCGGATCGATTCCCGTCATGCCGCAGTCCTTGTGACCGATGATCATGACTTCATCGCCCTTCAGCTCGTAAAGCGCGACGATGACGCTGCGCATAATGTTGCCGAACGGCGCGGTGATGATGGCGCCTGCGTTTTTAATGATCTTGGCGTCGCCGTTGCGTATGTTGAGCGCCTTCGGGAGCAGCTCCGTCAGACGCGTGTCCATGCAAGTGACGACGACGAGACGCCGGTCGATCGCATTGTTGTTCGCGTACTTTTCGAATTCTTTGTTCGCGACGAACTCCCGGTTGTGGCTAAGTACTTCTTCCAATTTGGTCATAGTAGATGGCTCCTATCAGCGAATATGAGTGCTTGCGGAAGTTCTCAGGTCGATCGTGCCCAGCGCGTTCGTGTAGATCTGGCCGTCGCTTGACAGCCTGAAGCTGCGGTTTGCGCCGTCGTAGGAGACGCGCAGCAATTCGTCGAAATAAACCGCGTGTTGCGGCTCGTACCACAGTTCGATCGGCTCGCTGTCCGCCTGCAGATCGCCCTCGGCCGGCGCGTCGACCGCCCACAGAAACGGTACGCCGTTCACGGCGCAGCCGCAGCCTTCGTTGTCCGAGACCAGCTTCCAGACGCGGACCGGCGGGTCGAACTTCGCTTGCAGCGCGGCGGCCGCCTCACTCGTCCATTCGATTCTCATCGCTCATCGCTCCCTTTGGCCAGCGTTATAAGACCGTTATGTTGATTATAGAGATCGGGGCAGGTATGATCAAGGGGTCTGCTTTTCAATAGGAAATGGAAGGATGAGATCGGCATGAGCGAAAATGCTGCAGCGAAGCATTCGGCGATCGCCCGGTTTCGTGCGCTGACGACCCAGATCAAGCATTACGAGGAGCTGCTCGGCGTCGTTTACTGGGACATGCGGACAGGCGCGCCGCGCAAGGGCATCGCCCAGCGCTCGGAGGCCGTCGGCACGCTGTCGTCGGAGATGTTCAGGCTGTCCACTTCAGCAGAGATGGGCGAGCTGCTGGGCGAGCTGGATGGGGCGGGAGCAGACGTCGAACTGACCGACGTGGACCGCAAGCTGATCAAGGAGACGCGCAAGGAATACGAGCGGAACCTTAAGATTCCGCCGGAGCTGTACCGCGAATACGTCGTGCTGACCTCCCAGGCCGAGACCGAATGGGAAGAAGCGAAGGCCAAAAGCGACTTCAAAGGCTTTCTCCCCTACCTGAAGCAAATTATAGACTACAACCGCCGCTTTATCGCCCTATGGGGCGTGAAGGGGACGCCGTACGACACGCTGCTGGACATGTACGAGCCAGGCACGACGACGGCGGACCTGGACCGGCTGTTCGGCGAGCTGCGCAACAGGCTCGTGCCGCTCGCGGCCGACATCGCGGGGCGCGGGGACAAGCCGGACACGGCATTTTTGCAGGGTACGTTCGATAAAGCGGCGCAGAAGCGCTTCAGCCTGTATACGCTCGGTCAGATGGGCTACGACTTCGAAGCGGGCAGACTCGACGAGAGCGTGCATCCGTTCGCGACCGGCCTCAGCACCGGCGACGTCCGGATTACGACGCGTTACCTCGAAGACGATCTGACGAGCGCGCTGTTCGGCACGATCCACGAATGCGGGCACGCCTTGTACGAGCAAAACGTCGATCCGAAGCTGAACGGCACGCCGCTTTGCGGCGGCACGTCGATGGGCATTCACGAATCTCAGTCGCGTCTGTGGGAAAATATGATCGGACGCAGCCGCGGCTTTTGGGAGCGGTATTTGCCGGAGCTCAAAAAGGAATTTCCCGCCCAGCTCGAAGGCGTGGAGGCGGAGGCGTTTTATCGCGGCATCAACGTCGTCGAGCCGTCGCTTATTCGCATCGAGGCGGACGAATTGACGTACAACCTCCATATCATGATTCGTTATGAGATCGAGAAGATGCTGTTTAACGAAGATCTCGATCCCGAACGGCTCGAAGAAGTGTGGAATGCGAAGTATAAAGAAGCGCTCGGCATCGAGCCTGCAAATGCGGGCGAAGGCGTCCTGCAGGACGTCCACTGGTCGGGCGGCATGTTCGGCTACTTCCCGTCGTATTCGCTCGGCAATATGTACGCGGCGCAAATGCTGAAGACGGCCGAGCGGGAGCTGCCGACGCTGCACGAGGACATCGCTGCCGGCCGCCTGCTGCCGCTCAAGGAATGGCTCACGGAGAAGGTGTACCGCCACGGCAAAATGCTCGAACCGCGCGAGATCATCGAGCGGATCACCGGAGAAGCGCTGCGGTCGGATTATTTGTGCGATTACTTGGAAGAAAAGTACAAACACATCTACCGGCTTCGTTAACGAAGAACGCAACTGCCGAAGGGATGAACGGGTTTTCCGTTCATCCCTTTTTGGCATGCGCTTATGCGCGGACTGCGTTGGTTACGTACGGGCGGGCAAGGCGGCCTTGCGATACTCGGCGGGCGGCAGGCCGTGGCGATCGGAGAAGACGCGGGTGAAATAATGCACGGACTGGTACCCCGTGACATCCGCGACTTCCTTGACGCTGCAGATCGTCGTCTTGAGCAGGCCTTCCGCCGTTCGCATTCGTTCCTCGGTGACGTAGTCCACGAGCGATTGGCCGAGCTCTTCCTTGAAGATGCGGGACAGATGGCGCGCGGATATGTTCAAATATGCCGACACCTCTTCCAGTCGAAGCGAGCTCGCGAGGTTGTCGCGAATATAGCGCTTGGCCAGCTGGACGAGATGCGTGCGGGAGCGGGAGGACGATCTCGACTTGGCTGCGGGCGCTTCGTCCCGTTTGCCGAACGTTCCCGGAAAGGAGCGAAGAAGCATCGCGCACAGGCGTTTCGTTTGCGTCTCGCCGTCCTCCCGGTGCAGCAGGACATGCCGATACAACGCACGCCACAGCAGCGCGGTCACGCCTTCCGGATCGACGACGACCGGCAAGCGGCAGCCGAGCATTTCATTCTCATACTGCCTGGTCTCGGGCGACGTCTCTGCCGCGACGACTTCGAAGGCGACAAAAAACAGCATCAGGCCGGTACGGCTGCGTATTTGATGCCAATGTCCGGGCAGCGAAGCGAAGAGGGAGCCGCTTTCCAGCTTGTAAGTGATCTCGTCGTCCTCGTATTCGCCTTCGCCGTCCAGCACGTAGCAAATTTCATAAAAAGAATGCCGATGGACGGGATTGTCGTAATGCTGCCAAACGAGTCCCCAGTTGTAAATTCGGAAGGCGACGCCATCGCCGTCCTCTTCGCCCAATCTTCGGTTGTAGTCGTTCAAAATCCGGGTCGCGAGAACAAAGTTGTCTTCCGTCACCGAAATCACCTCTTGGCGCGATTTTGCAAACGAGCGTCCGGCTTCTGCAAATACAAGGCGGCTCCAAATTTCCTATACTGATCGTATTACAAGCGTTTACATCGAAGGAGGAGATTTTGATTGAATAAGCTGATTAAAGCAGACGACGTACAATTTTACAAGGATAACGGGTATTTGCTCGTTCGCGGCGTATTCTCGTTCGCAGAAGTGGAGGAGATGCGAGGCGCCGTGACCGGCATCATCGAACGCGCCGCCAGGTCGAAATTCGACGGCAACGCGACCTGGCAAGGAGACTATTTGCCGCCCGAGGAGTTAAAGAAGCTGGTGCTCAAGGGCTTCCACGACGTCCATTATCACGACGCCTCGTTCACCCGCGCAGCCGTGCATCCGAACATGACGGCCGTCCTGTCGCAGCTCATCGGTCCGAACGTCCAGCTTCATCACAGCAAGATGCTGGTCAAGCCGCCCGAGAAGGGCGCCGCATTCCCGCTGCATCAGGACACGCCATATTTCCCGCATGCCGACCATACGATGCTCGCGGCCAGCGTCCATCTCGACGACTCGGACATGGAAAACGGCTGCCTGTGCGTCATTCCCGGCTCCCACAAGCAAGGGCTGCTGCCCCATGTCGGACGCTATTACCTCGATCACAAGCAATATCCGTTATCCGCGGCGACGCCTTGTCCGGCATCTGCGGGCGACGTGCTGTTCTTCAACTATTTGACCATCCACGGCTCCGACATAAACCGCAGTACGCGCAATCGGCGCAACGTGCTGTTCCAGTACCGCGATCCGACGGACCTGCCGACCGAAGACGTGCATGTGAACTGGGGGCAGGGGCTCATGGTTTGCGGGGAAAATCCGGTTTATAAGGCTTATCAGCCCGAATACGCTTTGAAATAAAGGCCAGCCTTTCATTTTGTTCGGACATAGACCTGACGTCCTTCTTGGGCGGCAGGTCTGTTTTTTATGGAACGGAAGGCAATAGGAGAGTTGGTTGAATGATATGTCATTTGCTATAATGACTGCAACGACATTGAAGGGCATGAGATTAATGACGCAGGGGACGCCGCTATATCGCACCATTTTCTCTTATTTCCTGGAAGAAATCGCCGAGCGGCGGTTAAAGGCGGGAGACCGGCTGCCGACGGAGCTCGAGATCGCCGAACGGTTCGGCGTGAGCCGGATCACCGTGATCCGCGCAATGAAGGAGCTGGAGCATCGGCAGCTGCTGTATCGCGTGAAAGGCAAAGGGACTTTTGTTCGCGAGGATCTGGACCTTCGCAACGAGCGGGGCATGCATGATCAAGCGAAGTCCGGGACGGGACAAGATTCAAGCGACGCAGAAACGGCCGCCGATGTCGCCCTTCCCCTCATCTCGGTCATTATGAGCGATTTGGAGCAAGCGGGGCAGGATATGCTGCGCGGCATCGAGCATGCGGCGCGGAAGCACGGTTATTACGTGAGCTTTCACAACGCGATGATGGATCCGCGCGTGGAACGGAGCTTGCTGGAAAAGCTGGCGCAGGACGCGCGGGGGATTATTGTGTATCCTTGCGCGGGCATGGACAACATCGACCTGTTCAGCGGCATGACGATCCGGCAATTTCCCTATGTCGTCATCGATCATCCGCTGGAAGGCATCGAAGTGCCGCTGTTCTCGCCGGACAACGAGGGCGGCAGCTACGAGATGACCCGGCATTTGATCCGGCTGGGACACGAACGTATCGCATTCGTTGCGCCGGGGCTTTATTTGCATCCCTCGCTTCGTCAGCGGTACAAGGGCTATTGCCGCGCGCTGATCGAAGCCGGCATTCCCGTGCGTCCGGACTGGATCGAGTCCGCGGACTGGACCGACGTCAGTAAACCGGATGCCCTATTAAGGGAAGCGTCCGCTCTTTTGCAGCGTTGGTTGTCGGGCCATTCGCGGCCGACTGCTCTGCTCGCCGGCAACGATATTCTGGCTATTCATCTGATCAAGGCCGCTTTGACGGCAGGAATCGCAGTTCCCGAAGCGCTGTCCGTCGCGGGCTTCGACAATCTCGCCATGACTGAATATTTGGAGGTGCCGCTGACGACGGTCAGCCAGCCTTTCTACGAAATGGGGGAAAGCGCCGCGGAAGCGCTCATCCGGCTCGTCCGGGACGGAATTCCCATTGCAGGCAGGCAGCTGGACACTACGCTCGTCATACGCGAGTCGACCGCGGCTCCCCAGCAAAATTGAACATTATAGATGCGGTTTCCATAGAAGAGCCGTCTCAAGGCCGGTTAGCCGACTTCGAGACGGCTTTTCTGTTATTTCCGGTCATGCACAATCGAAAATAATGATATAACATATAGTTGTGGTTCATTCTTTCGACGTTTATAATGATATATTATTTGAACATTTGAGGGGGATTCAAATTGAGCGATTCGCAGAAAAAAATCAGTAAGGTATACGTATTGTCGCACACGCATTGGGATCGGGAGTGGTACCAGGATTTCCAGGGCTTTCGCCAGCGGCTCGTATACATGATGGACGAACTCATCGATCATATGGAAGGCGACGAGGCGTACCGTTACTTCATGCTGGACGGACAGACGATCATCCTGGACGATTACATCCGCATACGGCCGGAGCGCAGGGAGCGGCTTGCCAAGCTGATCGCGGACGGAAGAATACAGATCGGACCCTGGTACGTCATGCCGGATGAATTTCTGGTCAGCGGCGAGTCGTTGATCCGCAATTTGCTCAAAGGCATTCGCGAATCCCGCAAATGGGGGGCAGAGCCCGTACGCTCCGGTTACGTAACGGATATATTCGGCCACAACAGTCAATTGCCGCAACTGCTTCAGGGGTTCGGAATCGATCATGCCGTGATGTTCAGAGGGTTTCGCGGCGACAAAGATCCGTCCGAGCTGTGGTGGGAAGGCGCGGACGGCAGCCGGGTGCTGGGACTGAAGCTTGACGAGGACCGGGCGTACAGCGATTTTTACTTTGCCGTGAGATGGCCGTTTTTCGAGCGGGACGACGATTACGCAGGCCATGCGGAGGAGCTGGTCCAGCGGGCGCAGCAGTATTTAGCGTTTAAAAATGAACGCGCTACCACCGACATCGCGATCGGGATGGACGGCGTGGACCATGTCGAGATCGAACCTCAGCTGGCATGGCTGCTGCGCATGTTGACGGAAGAAACTGGCGTTGAATTCGTTCATGCCACGATCGAGCAATATACGGCCGAGCTGCGTTCGAAAATCAATGATCTTAAGGTGCACAAAGGCGAGCAGCGCGCGCTCGGCTTCAGCGGCATTAACAACTGGGTGCCGGAAAACGTGCTGTCTTCCCGCATTCATCTAAAGCAGAATAATCAGTATGGGGAAAATTTGCTGGAGAAATGGGCGGAACCGCTCGGCGTCATGACCGCCGCGCTGGGCAAGCCATACCCGGCTGGCTTCCTGTCCGAGGCTTGGGCGCATCTGCTTCAAAATCATCCGCACGATTCGATCTGCGGCTGCTCGATCAACCAGGTCCATCGGGATATGATCTACCGGTTCGACCAGGCCAGACTCATCGGCGAAGGACTCGTTAAGGAAAGTTTGCAGTACGTTGTCAACCATCTGAACGAAACGCAGGTGGACGGTAAACAAGTGCTTGCCGTGTTCAACATGTCGCAAAGCGCGATTGACGGCATCGTGGAGATCGAGCTTTCGCTGCCGGCCGGGTCGGACGCCTCGCTGCGGATGGCGGATCATAATCTGCAAGGCACCTCCTTCCGGCTATTCGACGGGGAACGTCGCGAGATCGCCTATCAAGTGCTGTCGGTGCAGCGCGAGCATGCGGAGATGTACCGGCCGTACCGTGAGCTGCCGCGAGCCCGCGTCAGCGATGTTTACCGGCTGGCGATCCATGCGAAAGTACCTTCGTTCGGCTATACGGCCTACACGGTCGAGCCCTTCGAGCTCGATTGGCACGGACCGCTCGAGTTCAGCGCGCCGAAGCTAGTCGCGCCCGTCCGCCATCCAGGGACGCAAAGAATCGGCGCTCGCGCCTGGGACAACGGACGGATCCGGTTGGAGGTACGGCCGGACGGCACGCTCGATATTACCGAGGCAGCGACCGGCCATACGTTCCGCGGGCTGCTCCGTTTCGAAGATGAAGGAGATATCGGGGACGGCTGGACGCATATGGCGCCGATCGGCAATGAACGCTTTACCTCCTCCGGCCCGCCAGCGCAGCTGTCCGTCGTGTACGACGGTCCATATGCCACTTGCCTTCGGATCCGGTCTGGCATGCGGCTGCCGGCGGGCGTCGACGCTTCGGGGACGAGGCGAAGCGACGCGTGGACGGACTTTGCCGTTACGACTTTTATCACGCTCCTTCAGGGCGATGCGAAGGTTTACTGCCGGACCGTCGTCGATAACGCGGTGCGCGACCATCGCTTCGGCGTCTGGTTCCCGACTGGACTCGATACGGACAGTTACGCCGCCAGCACGCCGTTCGACCTGGTGAAGCGTCCGTTCCGCGAGCCGGACCGATCCGATTATTTGCGCAAGCCGTACGAAGCTTTTCCGCACAACGGCATTTTGGCCGCGAACGACGGCAAGGCGGGGCTTGCCATATACAGCAAAGGGCTTTATGAGGTATGCCTGCGCGACGACGAGGACCGGGCGCTCTGGTTGACCCTTTTCCGAAGCACGGCCAAAGAGGTCGGCACCGATCCGGGGGACGGCGGCCAACAGTTGAGGACGATGACTTTCGAGTATGCGATCGAACCGTTTCGCGTCGAGGAACAGTTCGAGAGCAAGCTCTGGCTGGCTCATCAGCGCTATGCGGCCGGCATTCGTACTGCGGAACGGCCGGCGGGCCGCGTATGGAGAGAATCGCCTTATCGCAGAGACGCGAACCTGCCGCTCTCGTCATCTTTTCTCGGCATAGCGGGTGCCGGTCTGCAGGTCAGCGCGGTCAAAGCGGCCGAAGAGGGGGATAACCGCTGGATCGTTAGAATTTTTAACACGACCGATCTAGAGGCGAGCGGCAGACTGATCTGCCATCGCGCGCTTGCCGAAGTCCATCTGCTTAATTTGAACGAGGAAACGCTCGAAAAGCTGAAGACCGATCGAAGCGAGGTTGCCGTCAAAGCCGGCCCCCGGCAGATCATTACCGTAGGCCTGGTATGGGACGATACCTTATGAGGCTGCCATGCGGAGCAGTTCCGTACAACTCCCCTCATGGATGCGGCTCTTAGTGGGCTGGACAGATTTCCGGTCCGGTTTGCAATCGTTTCGGCGACGCCATGTGCGAATCGTGACGGAAGTGAGGCACGAGATTCGGCACGCAACCGTTCCATACGCCGACGAAGCTGATTTTCATCGCCGCCTGAAGGAGCGGACCGGATACCCGCATCTCGAATTCGAGCGGCTGGCCGCGCCGGTCGTTGTTTTGACGTCTCTTTGCCGAACGGTTACGATGAAGACATCAGATTCGCGTAACAATCGGGGGAAACGGCATGAGCGCGACAAAGGAATCAAGCGACCTGCGACGCCTGGTCGGACTGCGCGTGATGAAAACGGCACTCGCGACTGTGGCTGCCATTTATATCGCGATGCTGCTGAATGTGGAAAATGCGCAGGCGGCCGGCATCCTCGCCATCCTGGGCGTCGATACGACACGCTGGCGGGGCATCATGACGGTATACGCGCGGTTCGCGGCGTCCGTCATCGGTTTGGCCGTCGCATCGGCCGTGTTCCTGCTGGCGGGCTTCCACGTCTGGACGCTTGCGCTGTACATACTGATCGCATTCCCGTTGCTCACGCGCATTAAGATGAAGGAAGGCATCGTGACCGGTTCGGTCATCGTCTTCCATCTGTTCCACAACGGGATTGTGTCCTGGCATACGATCGGCACGGAGCTTGCGCTGCTCGCCATCGGACTCGGCTCGGCGACGGCGTTTAACCTTGCGTATATGCCGAAGCAGCGCAAGTCGCTCGAATCATTGAGACAGACGACCGAGGATATGTTCGTCGCGACGCTCGGCGAGCTGGCCAAGTTTCTGCGCGACCCGGCGACCGTATGGAACGGCGACGAGCTGCTCCGGGCGGAAGCGGCGATCGAGGAAGGCTTGCAGGCGGCGAAGCGCTCGCAGGAAAACCGGCTCAGCCGGCAGGACGAGCCCTGGCTGCTCTACTTCGGCATGCGGCGCGAGCAGCTCGACATGATTCAGCTTATGATGGAAAACATCGCGTTCGTCTCGTCGAGCGTGCCGCAGTCCGAAGCGATCGCTTCGCTGCTCGACCGGCTGACAAGGGACGTGCGGTCCGAATTTTACGAGGGCAAGACCGAACGCGAGCTGGACGCGCTCGAACGGGAATTCAAAGCGATGCCGCTGCCGGCGACACGGGAAGAATTCGAGATCCGGGCTGCGCTGCTGCACCTGTGCCGGGAGCTTCGCCGCTACTTGACCGTCGGGAGAAGAGGCAAAATGCGCAGGTCTTCATGAACAAGGACCGGCATACAATCATAGAGACGAAGCGTCAATGCAAGGATACGTTTTTGTCACTCTAGACGAATGTCCTGCATAGACTTTAATTGAATTGATTGTATGGAGGAGGTCATTGCATGACGCTCGCGGATAAACGGCTGCAGCGAAGGGAAATCATCACGAAGGCAGTCTGCGGCAAGGGCCGCAAATTCTCGACGATTACCCATTCGGTCACGCCGCCGCACCATCCCACCAGCATTCTCGGGGCATGGATCATCAATCACCAGTACGAAGCGGTTCGTTCGGGTGACGGCATCGAGGTGGTCGGGTCTTACGATATCAACATCTGGTATTCGTACGACAAGAACTCCCAGACCGACGTCGCCAAGGAGACGGTCTCGTATTCGGAGCTCGTGCCGCTGTCGTATGTAGACCCCCGTCATCGGAGCTCCACGGAAGAGGTGTCTGCGGATGCGACGCAGGAACCGAACTGCGTGGAAGCGTTGATCGGCGGAGGCGGTACTTCCGTGCTTATTCGCGTGGAGCGCGAATACGCGGTCGAGATGGTCGCGGAAACCAAAGTTTGCGTGGTCGTGGATCCGAACTACTTCGAAGACGGCAAGGACGCGGACTTTGCGCTGGACGAAGGCGATTACGAAGACCTCGATGCCGACCTGCTTGAAGACGATCTGTAAGCGGCCCGCTGCGGCCGATACTTATGTCTATGCAGAAGCGATGGAAGTGTCGAGGGCGGATGCCTGCTTCGTTCGGTAAAATCGCTTTGTCGTCGGCTCAATCGCGCGCAACGCTAAGGGCTAGGCCCGTTTGCGAAGCCGCCTGCGGTTCCGGCGCCGGGGCAAGGACAGAATCAGGGAAGGGTCATCCGGCTTCGACGTACAACCGTCGGCGGGACGGCCCTTCCCGTGTTGTTCGGGGGGGATGGCGGTGAGGGAATCCGGCTTGAAGCGCGGCATGGGCGCAGCAAATGCCGTCGTCATCGGCTCGCGGACGGCGGCCGGCAAGCGCGGGGAGATCGGACAGGCGGCGCCCGGGACGGTATGGGTCGAAGGAGGAGGAGCGGTCGGCGAGCTGCTTGCGTCGGCCGGACTTAAGCGGCTTGGCGCGGACAGCCTTCCCGGACCCTCCGACGTCGTCGTGCGCTTGTCCGGCGAAAAGGGAGAGCGCGTGCGTTCGGCTTCGGCGGCAAGTGCCGGACATGCCGGGACTTGGACCTGGAATGCGGCCGCCGGCGCGGTCGGATCGCTGCCGGCCGCGGAGCTCGATCGGCGTCTCGCGCGTGAGGGGCTGGCATCGGCGATCCGGAAAAACGGCGGCGGCGTTGAGGGAGGCTGGCGCCGCGGACACGGGGCGCCGGGAACGCTCCGCATGCCGCCGCGGACGTTTGTCGTCGCCGTGTTCGGCCTCGAAGCGCCGATCGTCCGCCCGGAGCCGGGTCCGCATGCGGCGGGACGCGAGCTGGCGCGCCGGCTCAGCAGAGCTTCGGCGCGCGCGATCTATGCGCTCGGGCTTGAGCTCGGCACGGTGACGTGGCAGGTGGACGCATCCGGTCGGCGAGGCGTCATCGTCGGCCTGGAAGCGGCCATCGGCGAGCCCGACGAGGCGGGCGCGCGCAGCTTGGCCGAGGCGGCCGCCGCATTTGCGGCCCGATGGCCTGTGGAGGCGGCAATCGGCAAGCCGGAGGCGCTCATCGGCGCGGATCCGGAATTTGTCATGCTCACGGCCGCAGGCAGGATCGCGCCGGCGTCCCGGTACTTCGGTCCGGGAGAGCGCGCCGGCAGCGACTCGGTCGTCGTGCGGGGCGAGCAGCGCTGGCCGCTTGCCGAGCTGCGGCCGCGGCCGGCGCGGGAGCCGGCCGTGCTGACGGAGCGGATCCGGCGGCTGCTGCTTGACGCGTCCGCGCGGACGGCGGGCGCAGGGCTGAGCTGGCGCGCGGGCGCCGCGCCGGTCAAGGGCTTGCCGCTGGGCGGGCACCTGCACTTTAGCGGCGTCGCCCTTACGGCCGAGCGGCTGCGGGCGCTCGACAACGCGCTCGCGCTGCCGCTGCGGCTGCTCGAGCCGGACGGCGCGGGGCGCCGGCGTCCGCGCTACGGCGCGCTCGGCGACTTCCGGACGAAGTCGCACGGCGGCTTCGAATACCGGACGCCGCCGAGCTGGCTCGTGTCGCCGCGGCTCGCGCTCGGCGTATTGTCGCTCGCCAAGCTGGCCGCCGAGCATTCCCGCGAGCTGGCCGGATGCCGCCCGCTCGACGACGACGCGCTGCGCGACGCCTTCTACGATGGAAGCCTGACGCCGCTGCGTCAGGCGGCCGCAGCGGTGCGCGCCGCGCTCGAAGCGCTGCCGGCTTATGCGAAATACGGCGAGGCGGCCGGATTTCTGTTCGATGCGATCGAAGCGGGCAAAGTGTGGAACGAAAGCGCGGATATCCGGCGCGGATGGCGGATTCCCGAATGACGGAACTTGGTCGGGATCGGCGCCCGCCGTTCGCTCGGCCTTTCGCGCAAGGCAAGCGGCAGGTGGCCTACGAAAAGGCGCTGCCGTTTTTTCATGCGCGCGGGACCGTCTGACCTACTTTCTGCCAGTTTCCGCGCCGACCACGACGAACCTCGCAAAGCTTGGTATAATAGATGGATGAGTTCAGAGCGACAATGGAGGATGCTATGGCTGGCTATACCCCGATGATGCAGCAGTATTTGTCCGTGAAGGAAGAAGCGAAGGACGCGCTTTTGTACTTCCGATTGGGCGATTCCTATGAAATGTGTTTCGAAGACGCGCTTACGGCGTCCCGCGAGCTCGAGATTACGCTGACGGGCAGGGGCGCGGGTCAGGAAGAGCGCATTCCGATGTGCGGCGTTCCCTATCACGCGGCGGAAGGTTACATAGCGAGACTGGTGGACAAAGGCTACAAGGTCGCGATCTGCGTACAGGTGGAGGCTCCGAAGGCGGCCAAAGGCGTCGTGCGGCGCGAGATCGTGCGCATCGTGACGCCTGGCACCGTTATGGAGACGAAGTCGCTGGCGGGCGGCGCGAACAACTTTATCGTAGGCGCCGCCGAGCAGGACGGCCGCTTCGGGCTCGCCGCGTGCGATCTGACGACCGGGGAGATGTACGTGACGTCGTTTGCCGCATCGGCGGAGTCCGTTAAAAACGAGCTGAACGTATATCGCCCGGCCGAGGCGGTCGGCGACGAGCGGGCGCTTGCCATATTGGAAGGAGCGTCCCGATCGTCCGGCAGAACTTTGGTCACGACGGTCAGGTCGCAGTCCGAGGCGCCCGACGAGCGGCTGGCCGCGCAGTTCCCCGAAGAGCGGTGGGACAGGCACGAGCCGGTAAGGAAACTCGCCGTCGCCCGCCTCGCAGAGTATCTCGGCGAGACGCAGAAGCGGTCGCTCGCCCATGTGCGCGCGGTCAAGAGCTACGACCCGCAGCAGTTCATGGCGCTCGACGCCTTCACGCGGCGCAATCTCGAGCTGACCGAGACGGTGCGCGATCGCGCCCGCAAGGGCTCGCTGCTCTGGCTGCTCGACCGCACGCGCACGGCGATGGGCGCGCGCCAGCTGAAGCGCTGGATCGACCAGCCGCTGCTCGATCGGACGGCGGCGGACGAGCGGCTCGACGCGGTCGAGGCGCTGCACGGCAACTGGATGCTGCGCGAGGATTTGCGCGGCGCGCTGTCTGAGATTTACGATCTCGAGCGGCTCGTCGGGCGGATCGCCTACGGTACGGCCAACGCGCGCGACCTGAACGCGCTCGGGGCGTCGCTGTCGCGCATTCCGGCGCTCAAGGACATTTGCGCGGAGCTCGGCTCCGGGCCGCTGTCCGCGCTGGCGCAAACGCTCGACGCCTGCGAGGATCTGGCGCTCGCGATCGCGGACGCGATCGCGGCCGAGCCGCCGGTGTCCGTGCGCGAGGGCGGATTGATCCGCCCCGGCTTCCACGAACGTCTCGACGAGCTGCGCGAAGCGAGCAAGAACGGCAAGACGTGGATCGCCGAGCTCGAGCGGCGGGAGCGCGAGGCGACGGGCATCAAGTCGCTGAAGATCGGCTTCAACAAAGTGTTCGGCTACTATCTCGAGGTGACGCGGGCCAATCTCGGCACGCTGCCCGAGGGCCGCTACGAGCGCAAGCAGACGCTGGCCAATGCCGAGCGCTATGTCACGCCGGAGCTGAAGGAGAAGGAAGCGCTCATCCTCGAAGCCGAGGAGCGCATGGTGGATCTCGAGTACGAGCTGTTCGCCGCCCTGCGCGACGAGATCGCCCTCCATATCCCCAGGCTGCAGCGGCTGGCCGAGCGCGTCGCGAGCCTGGACGTTCTCCAGTCGCTCGCCGAGGTCAGCGCGGAGCGGCGTTATGTCCGGCCGACCTGGAGCGACGGCTACGACCTGAACGTGACGGGCGGGAGGCATCCCGTCGTCGAAGCCGTCACCGAGGGGAGCGCCTATATCTCGAACGACGCTTCGCTCACGCGCGAAGGCGGTCCGATCCTGCTCATCACCGGTCCGAATATGGCGGGCAAGAGCACGTACATGCGGCAGGTCGCGATGACCTGCATCATGGCCCAAATCG
>NZ_JAGXJW010000297.1 GCF_019091135.1 Cohnella sp. GbtcB17
ATGAATAACAATGTGAACTATGGATTTTCGCATTGTTTTTTAACTCCAAGGTCACGACTAGTTGCGCCATGCATTTTCGGTTAGGTTAAGCTATTTCAGTTGTTTCCTTAATCATTTGATTTTTCTACTGAGCACTTTTCTTTCCTCATGGGTGCAGAGTATATTCTGAATCTTTTTGTTAAGTAAGCTTAGAATCTTTTTAGTTGGAATGAAGTAGGAAAAGTCAATTATGATTTCCCATCTTTACATTGACTTTGTTGCA
>NZ_JAGXJW010000298.1 GCF_019091135.1 Cohnella sp. GbtcB17
TTTCCAGAAAAGACGGTGACATGGGTTAAATTCCAGGTGTCCGGTGGAAGTGGTTCAAATGTCGGTTTGGCGGAAATGGAATTTATCGCGCCGGTGGATAAGTAAGTTCCTGAGGTCGAGATGACCGTACTGGGAGACAACAGCATTTATGAAGATTCCGTGGATTTGACGTCTAAGTTTGCATTAACCGACAACCTGTCGGGGGTCGATAACAGCAAAACGACGGTGACGCTCGATTCGCATTCTTACCAAATCGGAACG
>NZ_JAGXJW010000299.1 GCF_019091135.1 Cohnella sp. GbtcB17
GTACTTTAGTGCATATGGTACAGTGGTCGTACTTCCATTAAGAACGTTCTTAACCATTTGATGAGCTCGGTTGTTGAGCTCAGGTCGGCTTAGGCATAAAGTCGGTATGGCATTATTTATATATTATGCATATCTTACTGAGTCTGTTGACTCATCAGTTTGCAACCTTGTGTAGGTAAAGGTAAAACTAAGATGGAGGAGCAGTGAGTTGGAGCTTTGCAGTGATTGTACATATCGCGACAGTACAGCCTGGAGGGTTTC
>NZ_JAGXJW010000300.1 GCF_019091135.1 Cohnella sp. GbtcB17
GAACAGTATGCCACATGAGTAAATTTTCACAAACTAAAGAACAAATGCATATATATGATACTTGAACACAAATTTAATTCAAATGAATTGTACAACCAATACATCGAGAGACAGATCAGTGGTATGAAAATAACTAATTAGTCAATCTGCATGATTAGAAACTCATTGTCTGAAGATTTCAACAAGAAAAACTAATTCCAAGGCTAGTTCAGTCCCTACTCGATCACATAGAACTGCAGGAAAATTACTTGAAAAGGGTGG
>NZ_JAGXJW010000301.1 GCF_019091135.1 Cohnella sp. GbtcB17
GTTAAATATTGGCTTAAGGCTTGGTCGAGATTCAGTCCATCAGGGTTTTTGGTCATTTCATCCGTATATGCGAACTCACCATTCTTTTCTGTATAGGTTACACCTTCAAATCCCATAAAGAACATTTTTATGCCCTCTTCACCATAGAAATGGTCGATCCAACGTACGGTAGCTTCTGGATTTTTATTCTTATCAGTTATGACAAACATCCCTACATTGCCCAATGGCGATCCGACTACAGTATTGATTCGCTCCCCATTT
>NZ_JAGXJW010000302.1 GCF_019091135.1 Cohnella sp. GbtcB17
CGATATGCCCACACAGCTCAATATAAGCAAGAAGAAGTCATCCTGGCCGTGGAAGAAAGGAAGGCCAAAGTTTCACGAGCAGGAGAGCCAACCAAGATGCTTTCCAGATAAGATTTTTGCACAACGACCCGCTAGTCGTGGAAGTCTAGATAGCAAACAAAATGGTGTCCAGAACCAGGATCGATCATGGGGCTTCTTCAAATATTTTGTTTAAGACTGCTTACGAGAAGATTGTGCTCTAGCTCAAGGATTCAACTCCAT
>NZ_JAGXJW010000303.1 GCF_019091135.1 Cohnella sp. GbtcB17
TGCCGCTCGCGGATGAACTCCTGCTGCTAGGTGAGGACGGCGAGCTACGGCACAGCAGCCGGCCCGCGCTTCTGGAGCAACCCGAGAGGTGGGTGGAGGCCGGGCTTCGGCTGCCGCCAGCGTATGAAGCGGCTCGGGAAGCGTGGCGCCTTGGACTTGCGGAGCGGCAGTGCGGGAGGCCGGCAGACGTTGCGGCGTTTAACCGAGGACGAGGCCCGGACAGCGCTGGCGATGCAGCCGCGATTAATAGGGGAGGCGGGC
>NZ_JAGXJW010000304.1 GCF_019091135.1 Cohnella sp. GbtcB17
TCTTTCATTGATAACAAATCAGATTAGATTGAAATGAGTTTTATTTAGGGCATGAAATCCCAACATCTTTGTAGCTCAAAGATATGGGATAGGCATAAGTGTCATTGTGCTGATGGAACCTATCATACTTAGTGTGAGTGTGATCAAGCTTGCCACAGTGGTAGTAATAGTTTTGGATACCCTCATACAAAAACTTGAGCCATTTTGTGATAGCCAACTTTCTAAAACAGATATTCATTCCTCTATGAAGAGTTTTAGTAG
>NZ_JAGXJW010000305.1 GCF_019091135.1 Cohnella sp. GbtcB17
GAGACGATCGCGCAGCCGAACGACTTCCTCGGCGTGAACTACTACAGCAACAACTTCGGCCGATACAAGGAAAGCGAGGGGCTGTTCGACTACGAGGAAGTGCAGGTCGGGTTCGAATAGACGTTCATGGATTGGAACGTATACCCGGACGGTTAGTACAAAGTGCTGTCGTGGGAGCACGAGAAATACGGCGACGTACCGATCTACATCACGGTGAACGGCGCATGCTACGAGGACGAGCTGACATCGGAAGGCCGCGTT
>NZ_JAGXJW010000306.1 GCF_019091135.1 Cohnella sp. GbtcB17
AAATAAACAGCAGCAACCAGCAAGGAGACTACAATTTTATCTCTTAAGCTGTCACCTGTTGCTGTCAAAAAATTCCTCCAGCAGCCAAATTGAGTGCTCCAAGCTTGAAAACCCAGCCAGTTGAAAATGTCTTGCTCCACCTGCCTTGAAAACAAACAGTCAAAGAATAAGTGTTGATGTATTTCAACCGCCCGCCCACAAACAGCACACTCAGAGTTTTAAATGTTGATGTGGAACACAGCCAACTGATCTCTAGTGAGG